>JBGAPH010000012.1:0-152422 GCA_044221365.1 Pirellulales bacterium | reverse complement strand
GCGCGCTGGCCGAAAATGCCGCCCGGCCCGTGCAGGGGTCTGCGAGGCTCGGCCAGGGAAACGTGGCTCTCCCTTGCTTGCGCTGCGGGCTAGTATCGGAGGGGCAACCCGAACTTCTAGCTGTGACGCAGCACTAGTTGGCGGGCGTCAGCTACGCCGGCGATTTGGTCGCAAGCTGTGTTCCCTGGCCGGTTTAGTGATCGCAGCGTCGGCGACACAAAAATCGTGCCGACGGCCCTTGCAGAGACTGCTGCGTTCTCCTTATACTGATTCGCTTTGCATCATCCGAACACCCTCGTCCGAGCGTCGCTGTAATGAAGGTTCGCGCAAGCGTCAAAAGGATTTGCGAAAAGTGCAAGGTCGTGCGCCGCCGCGGGGTGGTGTTCGTCGTCTGCGAGAATCCGCGCCATAAGCAGCGGCAAGGTTAGCGTTTCGTTCGGGCCGTGCGCGAAGGCTGGTTGCCCGCGCGCAATGTGGTTCTGCGTTGAAGGAGCTAGTGATTCATGCCCCGTCTTTTGGGCGTTGACATTCCGCCGGACAAGCCGACCTGGGTCTCGCTGACCTATCTGTACGGCGTTGGTCCGCAGACGGCGCGCGAGCTGTGCCACAAGGCGGGCATCGATCCGCATGCGCACGCCCGCGAACTGCACGAAGACGAAGTGGCCCGCGTGGCGGCTCTGCTCGACAAGGACTACACGGTCGAGGGGCAACTGCGGCGTCAGTTGGCGCAGAACATTTCGCGGCTTAAGGACATCAACTGCTATCGCGGCATCCGGCATCGCCGCGGCTTGCCGGTTCGCGGCCAGCGGACTCGCACCAACGCCCGCACGCGGAAGGGCCCCAAGAAGACGGTGGCCGGCAAGAAGGGCGTGAAGGACCTCAAGTAGCCTGCGAGGCGGCCTGATTGGGGCCGCTTGGGCTGACCAGACTTTGGCCGCAGCAGCGCTCGCGGCCGCTCAGAGATTCAGGAGACGTACGAGCGGTGGCCACCAGTAGCAGCAGCAGCGGCAGCAAGCGCCGCAAGACACGGCGGAACGTGACGGTGGGCGTGGCGCACATCAAGGCCACGTTCAACAACACCACGGTCACGATCACCGACACCAAGGGGGATGCCCTGTGTTGGTCGAGCGCCGGCACGAGCGGCTTCAAAGGGAGCCGCAAGAGCACGCCGTTCGCCGGCCAATGCGCCGCGCAGCAGTGCGCCGAGAAGGCCATCAAGTTCGGCGTCAAGGAAGTGGACGTAAAGGTCAAGGGCCCCGGCAGTGGCCGTGAAAGCGCCATCACCGCCCTGCAGGCCGCCGGGTTGAACATCAAGTCGATCGAAGACGTGACGCCGCTGCCGCACAACGGCTGCTGTCCCGCCGAAGAGCTGCTGCGTGCAACCGCCGGCCGCCTGCCGCCTGTCGGCCTTCTTGGGGCTGATCGCGGGCGGCGATCGTTTGCCAGTCAGCACTTCAACGTTGGAACGTAGCTGAATCCATGGCTTCGCTATACCGGGATCCGTCTGCCGGACTTTGCCGTCGCGATGGCCTGAAGCTGTTTCTCGGGCGTTCGCGCTGCGATACGCCCAAGTGCGCCTTCGAACGCCGCGAAAGCGCGCCGGGCATGCACCAGTACCGCCGCGGCAAGCAGACCGACTACGGCCTGCACCTGCGCGAAAAGCAGAAGGTGAAGCACTACTACGGCGTGCTCGAGCGGCAGTTCCGCGTGTACTTTGCGGAGGCCGAGCGCTCGCGCGGGAATACGGGCGAAGTGCTGATGACCCTGCTCGAGCGGCGGCTCGACAACATCGTGCATCGCCTGGGTTGGGGCCAGTCGCGCCCGCAGGCTCGTCAGATGGTGTGCCACGGGCACGTCACCGTCAACGGGCACCGCGTCGACATCCCCAGCTACCTGGTGCGTCCGGGCGACTTGATTCGCGTCAAGAACCGTCCAAACAGCTTGCAGCTTGCGCACGCCAACGCCGCTGAGAATCAGCGGCAGGTGCCCGATTTCTTGAGCGTGAGCAATGAGAACGTGCCCGAAGGCCGGGTGTTGCGTTTGCCGGCGGCCGACGACGTGTCGATTCCGGTGCAGGCGCAGTTGATCATCGAGTTGTGCTCCAAGTAGCCGCGGCCGCCGGGCCTTGGTGGGGCTTGGCAGCGCGTGCGGCGTCCGGCGGGGGCTCGGGGCAAGTGTTGGGAGATATGAAATGCACATTCGTTGGCGGGGACTCGAGCTTCCCAGTTTGGTCACCTGCGACCGTGCGTCGCTGTCGCACTATTACGGCAAGTTCATCGCCGAGCCGTTCGAGCGCGGCTTCGGCGTCACCGTAGGCAATAGTCTGCGGCGGATTCTGCTCTCCAGCCTGGAGGGGAGCGCCGTCACCCAGATCAAGGTGCATGGCTCGCAGCACGAGTTCACCACGCTGCCGGGCGTGGTCGAAGACATGACCGACGTGGTGCTCAACATCAAGTCGCTCGTGGTGAAAAACTACACCGACTCGACGAAGGTCATCCGCATCGAGAAGAAGACCAAGGGGCCAGTGACCGGCGCCGACGTGCTCACCGATGAGACCGTTGAGGTGATCAACAAGGACCTGGTGATCGCCAACCTCTCGACCGACACCCCGTTCGAAGTGGAAATGGTGGTCGAGAACGGCCGGGGCTATGTGCCGGCGGTCGAGCACTCGGCCGGCGGCCAGGAGATCGGCATCATCCCGATCGACGCGGTGTTCAGTCCGGTGGTGCGGGTTCGCTACGAGATCGAAGAGACCCGTGTCGGCCAGAAGACCAACTACGACAAGTTGACGCTCGAGATCTGGACCAACGGTTCGATCGGCCCCGAGATGGCGCTGGTTGAATCGGCCAAGATCCTCCGCAAGCACTTGAATCCGTTCGTGCAGTACGCCGAACTCGGCTCGCGCATCCACTCGGCCGGCCGCGGCCTGTCGGGGCTCGATCCCTCGGTCGAAGGCAAGCTCAACATGAGCCTGGCCGAGCTCAAGCTCTCGGTGCGGGCGTCGAATTGCCTGGAATCGGAAAACATTCACACCGTTCGCGATCTGGTGTCGCGCTCCGAAGACCAACTGCTCGAGGTCCGCAATTTTGGCGAGACCACGCTGGCCGAGGTCAAGGAGAAGCTGGCTGACATCGGTTTGCGGCTGGGAATGCGGCCCTCGGCGTTCTCAGGCGTGTAGCCTGCGGGCCGCGCGGTCCCTTCCCTTCATCGCCTGACCTGAAGACCTTGGTGCGATCATGAGACACAGAAAACGCGGCCGCGTGCTCGGGCGCTCCCCCAGCCACCGCCGGGCGCTCTTCCGCAATCTGGCTTCGGCCTTGTTCCTCACGGAGCGGGACGCCGAGTTCGACGACAACAAGCCCAAGGTGCCGGGCCGTATCATCACCACGCTCGAGAAGGCCAAGGAAGTGCGGCCCCTCGTGGAGCGCTGCATCACCATCGCCCGCCGGTCGCTGACTGCCCAAGAAGAGGCCTCGCGGTTGGGCACCACGGCCGCGCGGAACTCGGAAGAGTGGAAGAAATGGCGGCAAAGCGAACAGTGGCGGAAGTGGGCCGCCGCCATGGCGCCCGTTGTCTCCGCCCGCCGCCGCGCGCTGCAATTGCTCGGCGATAAGCAGGCCGTGGCCATCCTGTTCGACAAGATCGGCCCGCGCTTCGCCGATCGGCCGGGCGGCTACACCCGCATCATGCGGCTGGCCAAGCCGCGATTGGGCGACGCCGGCACGCGGGCCATCCTCGAGTTCGTCGGCGTGCGCGATCGCGTGGCCGAACGCTCGCAGGCTCCGCAGTTCGACGCGGCGTCGGCCAAGTCGTAGCCCCCCGCGCAGGCAGGTTAGACTACGAAACCAGCGGCCGTCCGCCGTCGGCCGCTGTCAAGGCTCGCCGGAGGGTTGGGCATGGTGCGCGGCAAGGAGCCCAGGGGATTCGACTTCACGGCCGCCATGCGCCGGCTGTGCGACGACTTCTGCCGCCGCTTGCCCGATCTGCGGCACATCGATTTCGACCGCGTGGCCCTGGGCTTCTGCCAGACCCGGCAACCGGTGCAGCACGGCATCCAGGCCACCCTCACGCCCCTGCGGTTCGAGCAAGGAAGCCTGACGACGCGCCGCCGCGGCCGCACCTGGACCATCGATCGCCTGGTCGATCAATCCGGGCGCGAGTTTCTCTACGTGCTGCGATTCTACCTGCCGCGGTTTCTCGATCTTCCGCTCGACGAAAAGCTGATCACAGTCGTCCATGAGCTGTGGCACATCAGCCCGGCGTTCGACGGCGATCTGCGCCGGCACCCCGGCCGCTGCTATGCCCATAGCACGTCGCAGGCAGCCTACGACGCGGCGATGGCGGTGCTCGTCGACAAGTGGCGGCGGCTCGATCCCCCGCCCGAGCTCTACGAGTTCCTGGGGTATCGCTTCCTGGAACTGCAGGCCCGGCACGGGGCGATCCGCGGCCATAAGATTCGCGTGCCGCGGCTGCGGCCGCTCGACGCCGCGTAAAACGCGCTACGGCGCAGGCGAGACTTCGACCTCGACCTCGCCGGCGTTGTCGGCCAACTGGCCGGGGGCGTCGTTGAGTTTGAAGAACAGCGTGCCTGAGCGGGGCGGCGTAAACTCGCCCCCCAATCCCACGGGCTGAGGCTGCGCAAGCGGCGTCAACTCGCGCTCGACGTTGAAATCATCGGGACGAATCGCGGCCAACAATTCTCCCAGGGGCCGGCCGCGATAATAGCGCAGCGTCACCCCGCCGGGCTCCGACCACCAAACGGCTGGCTTGCTCGGTGGCTGCTCGCGCTCGGCCGCAATCTGGAAGCGGCCCCGCGAAGCGATGCGGTAGTGGCGCCCGGCCTCCACCCGCAGCCCCGAGTTCTGCCAGCCACGGTCCGCCCGCACGCTCACCTGCCGCGGCGCGGCGACGAACTTCCCGGTCGCCGGGCTCAGGTCGGTCTGCATGCGCTCGAAATCGTAGCCATAGTCGAGATCCGCCACGAAAAGCTGCCAGCGCTCGGCAAGCTGGAGGCCGCCGCGCGGGTCGAGCGCGGCGAGGTCGCGCGGCACGCGGTCTTTCTGCGCCGCCCGAACGACTTCGCGAAACGCGGCGTGGGTGTCGGGGGAACGGTCGAGCAGCGCCGTCGCCGCCCAGCACCAGGCGTAGGGCTCGACCTCGAGATGCGCCCGCGGACCGAACGCCAGAACCTGGGTGAGATTCAGCGCCTTGCCGGCGGCGAGCGCCTTTTGAATCATCTCCACGCGGCCGAGCCGCGGCACGTCGTCGGCGCTGGCCGGGAAGATGCCCAGTTCCAGGCGGCCGTCTTGCCAGGAGTGCGTGCCGAGGAGCTCGGCAAGCCCCTCGACATACCAGGGGGGGCCGCCGGCAGGGAGCAGCGTGTCCATGAAGGCGTGCACCCCCTCGTGCAGCAACAAATGCCGGCGATAGTAGGGGCTTGTTTGGTCGTAGAGCCACAAGCAGCGGCCGACCGAATAGCCGTTGGCGAAGGGGGGCAGAGCATTGGGGAGCAAGCCGGCGCGCTCGAAGCGGGCCTTGTCGCTCATCAGACAGCCGACCGCTTGCCAATCGGCTGCGTTGGCCGGATCGACGCCGAAGAACGCGCACCACTGCGGGAAAGCCTGGTCGAACAGCTCCGGCAGCTCCTCGATCTCGCGGCGGGCGGGCAGGTCGGTGTAGAGCACGAGCCGCCGGCCCGTCAGGCGGCGAATGCCTTCGGCTGCGACCTTGCGATCGTCGATGTTCGCCAGGAGATCGGGGGCATCGAGCGTAGGCGCCTTGGGAGATCGAGATGGAGAGGCCGCGGCGGGGGGCTCGAGCAGGTCGCTCAGGTCCTTGCGCGGGGGACTTGTCGGCAGCGATGCGGCGGGTTGAACGACCGGGGCGGCGGATTGCGCCGCCGGCGGCTTTGCAGCCGGCGCAGGTCCGCAAGCCGTGGCGCCCATGGCCAGGCAGAAGACGAGCCAGCCAGCGATCGAGATTAGCGGGCAGCGAGCCACACGAAGTAACCCCACACAATGGTTGCGCTGCTTACGGGCCGGCTGAGGGCGAAGCCCCTGGCGACGATCGTTCCGCCAGCCCTTTGAACGCGTAGCCCGGCCCTAGAGCGCCCGGCGATGCCGTCGGCCACGGCGGGCCGACATGGGGCGCGGTCCAGCGGGCGCTGGGGCGGCGGGCTCCGCTTCGGATGCTTCGGTGTCAGCGGCGCCGGGCGCCTCGAGGTCAGCAGCCTCACCATTGGCTGGCCGCGCCACACGCGCAGCGCAGGCCTCGAAGTCGGAAATCTCGTCGCGGCGAAGCAGACGGTCGATCCTCATTTCGATCCGCGTCAGCTCGCTCCCTTCCTCGGGCGTGACGAAGGTGTAGGCCACGCCTTCGCGTCCCATCCGGCCGGTGCGGCCCACGCGGTGGACGTAGTCGTCGCAGAACTGCGGGATGTCGTAGTTGATGATGTGCGAAATGCTCGAGACGTCGATGCCGCGGCCGACGACGTCGGTGGCCACGAGCACCTTGACCGCCCCTTCGCGAAAGCCGGCCATCACGCGGTCGCGGGCCCGTTGCTGCAAGTCGCCGTGGATGCAGGCCACGTCGGTGAAGCGTTTCGAGAGCCGCAGGTGCACCTTGTCGGTGCCGCGTTTGGTGCGGCAGAAGATGATCGCCTGGCGGGGTTGCTCGCGCTTGAGCAGCCGCTCGAGCAAATCGAATTTGCGCTCCGGGTCGACCGTGAAGTAGAACTGCTCGATCGTGTCGGAGGAAATGTCGCTGGGGGAGAAGTTGAGGATCTCCGGATCGCGCATGTAGCGATGCGCGAGGCGCTCCACAGGCGGCGGCACGGTTGCGCTGAGCAGCAGCGTTTGCCGCGAAGCGGGACAGCGCTTGAGAATCTTTTCGATGTCGGGGCGAAAGCCGATGTCGAGCATGCGATCGGCTTCGTCGAGCACGACCATGCGCAGATCGGCCAAAGACAACGTGCCCCGCGACATATGGTCGAGCACGCGCCCCGGCGTGCCGATGATCACGTCGGCGCCGCGGCGGAGCTTGTCGATCTGCTGCTTGATCGGCTTGCCGCCGTAGATCGCGATCGAGTGGACCTTCTTGCCTTGCGAGAGCTTGTCGATCTCGCCCCGCACCTGAACGGCCAGTTCACGTGTGGGCACGAGCACCAGGGCTTGCGGGCCTTGGCCGCTCTTGTGCGGCTCGAGCCGCTCGAGAATCGGGATGCCAAAGGCGGCGGTCTTACCGGTTCCCGTGCGGGCCTGACCCATGAGATCGGCGCCCGTCAGCGCCTTGGGAATCAAGCCAGCCTGAATAGGAGTGGGCGCAAGATACTCGACGCTCCGCAGCGTCTCCAGCATGCTGGCCGAAAGCCCCAGATGATCGAAACTCGAGGCCTCTGCCGGCAGGGCCTGGTCGGCGGTTTCTTGACTACTCAATTCCCTAATTCCAATGACAGTGCCGCGCTGCATTGGGGAAGGGGCTGCGCGGTCAGCTTCCGAGACCTGTTTTTCTACATTAAACCTATCTGGCTGCAACACTTTCGTCAACGCTCTCGGGCGGCAGGGGGCGGGGAGAACGGCCTGCGGGCGCCGGTGGCGAAGTGCCCTAACCTCTGGGCGCGGTCGGAGTTGCCGCCTGCGGCCCGTCGAGAGTGAAGGAGGCCCAAGGGGGAGGGCTCGGGGGAGGACCAAAAAACTGCAGGCCGGTTCGTCGAGCCCGAGCGGGCGCGACGAACCGGCCTTTCTCGTCGTATCTCAGGGGCTGGCCAATCCGGTCAGCGCGTGCGTTCGCAAGCTAGCGAGCGGCCTTCTTCTTCGTCGACCGCTTGGCGGTCTTCACGGCCTTCTTCGTCGCCCGCTTCACCGTCTTCTTCTTCGGCGAACGCTTGGCGGTCGTACGGGTCTTGGTCGCAGCCTTCTTGGTTGCCATTTCCTTGGCTCCTCGATGTGGAGCGCCCCGCTAACGCGAAACAGACTGACTTCCCTTGGGCGCTCGTAAGGGGAAGCCGAACAGTCCTTGCAATTCACAGGCCTCTGCGGCCGGCCGCTTCGTTCGGGCGACTCGCGGACAGCGGAGGCGGAAGGTTATTGATGCAGGGTCGTAGGCTCGGGCGCTGCTTGCGGCCCGCTGCTGGGGCGTATTCAAATGGTTCTCTGCACTTTGCGTCAAGGTCGATTCTTCGCCCGGCAGCCGCGCCCGCGCCGTTTGCCGCCTCCCGCGCGTCGCCCCATCGACATTTTTGCGTACCGAGAGATGCCTCGCCCTGATGCCGAACGAACGATTGAACGCTGTTGCCCGCCAGCTTCGAGAGCCCGCCACCGCTGCCCTTGATGCGGCGCGCCTCGTGGAGTTGCTGGCCGAGCTGATCGCGTCCGCCGCGGCCGGCGAGCGCGACGAGCGGCTCTGGAGCGCTGTCGTGGCCCGCCTGGCGCAGGCCTGGCTGCACGACCGCAGGGCCGTGGAGCGCAAGGCATTGCCTCCTCAGGCTCGCGAGCAAGTGGTTGCGCTCTATTCCGCTCTGGCCGCAACCAACGCGATGCGGGGACCGCTGCTCTCGTTGTTGGCGCGGTCGGCGGATGGGCCCGCGCTCGCGGCCTTTGCCGATTTGGCCGCGAGTGATCCGCCGCGGGCCGCACGCGATGCCCTGGTGGCCGTCGCACCCCTCTTTCAACTCGCCGAGTACGATGCCGCGCCTCTGTTTCCCCGGTTGCTCGACGCCTTGGCCGAGCCAGCCCTCGCGGCGGCGGTGCTCGACCTGGCCAACTATCTCTTTAGTCGCGGGCGTGTTCGCCCGCATCCTGCGGCCGCCAAGGCAGGCGCGCTCGCCCAACTCTTGGGTCGCCTTGTGGAGCGGCTGGGCACGGCGGCCGACGGGCCGCTGCCGGCCGACGCCGCGGCGCGGCGGATCCAGGTCGCCGAATCGCTCGGCCTGGCCATCAGCCTCATCCACACGGCTCGGCTGCTCCAGGACCCGGTGTTCACCGGCAAGCTCTTTCAGGCGGTCGAGTTGCCCCACCGGCGACTGCGCGTGGAAGCCGCCGCCGCGCTGGCGGCGCTCGGAGAAAAGGCCGGGTTCGAGGCGCTGCTGGCGCTGACGGCCGAGCCGGTCGCGCGCGGAGCGGCGCTCGCGTATCTCGAGCAGTTGGGCCGCCTCGAACAAGCGCCTGCCGAGTTCAAGTCGCCTGTCGCGCGGGCGGAAGGCCGCCTGGCGGTCTGGCTGGCGGAGCCGAGCCAAATCGGCATGCCCCCGACGGAACTCGAACTGCTCGACGAGCGTCGGCAGCCCTGGCCCGGATTCGAGCAGCCGGTGGAAAGCTTTCTGTTTCGCTACACCTACCATCTCCCGACGGGCGAGCGCAGCGGCGTCGGCCTGGTGGGACCGATCACGTGGGCGTTCGCCGTCGATCCGACGGAACTGCCCGTAGCCGACATCTATGCCCTCTTCGCCGGCTGGCAGGCCGAACACGAGGAGATCGCCGAGAGTCCGTTCGACGAGCAAGCGCAGACGGCGTGGGAAACGTTGCGTCCCCTGCTCGAGGCGCAGGGTTGCTCCGACCTACGTCCGGAGAAACTGGGCACGTTCTTCGGCGAACGTCACCTCGTAACCACGGCGCTCAGGCATGGCGAACGCGGGACGGCGGTAGTCGACCTGGCGGAACTGGGCCGCGATCCGAAGCGGGCAATCGCCTGGTATCCGCGCGCGGCCGCCGGAGGCGCCCTGGGGCCAACGGAGGCCTATTGGCTGCACAAGGGCAGGCTGCTGCTGGCGGCCTTCGGACGCGGGGGCGAACCGGCGCCCCACGCTTGAGCAGTGTCGCCAATGGGCGACGTGCGTGGCGATTCGTCAACATTGCGGGGCGGGGCGAGCAGGCAAGTCGCCGTTCGGATAGCACCGCGCCGCTTGACCGACCGAGGCGGACGCCGCTCTCTCGACTCAGCGGCCGCCGTTTCGCCGCAACGTGTCATGCCGCCGCCGCTTGCGCGTCGTTTCGTTGTTGGCCCATCGCGCCGTCACTATACTAAGCGCTGGTCCGGTTATGCCTGTGGAACGGAAGGCGCTGCCCCTGTGTTGATCCTGCTGACGAACGACGACGGCATCTATGCGCCCGGGCTCACGGCCCTGGAACATCAGTTGCGTTCTCTGGGCGATGTCGTCGTTGTGGCGCCCGCCACGGAGCAGAGCGGCGTCGGCCACTCGATCACCTTCCTTACGCCGCTCGTGGCCAAGGAGGTGTTCGAGGGGAAGCGGCGGCGCGGCTGGGCTGTGGAAGGGAGCCCCGCCGACTGCGTGAAGCTGGGCATCTTCGAGTTCTGCCCGCGCAGGCCCGACCTCGTCGTCAGCGGAATGAATGGCGGCCTGAACGCCGGCATCAACGTGCTCTACTCCGGCACGGTGGCCGCGGCCGTCGAAGGGGCGTTTTTCGAGATCACCAGCGTCGCGGTGTCGCTCGAGTACGACCCGCAGGCAGATTTCGACCGGGCGGCCGCCTTGGCGACCCGCATCATCGGACAAATCCTGGCCCAGAAGGGGCCGCGACCGCAACTCTACAACTTGAACCTGCCTACACAGGCGGTGGCCATGGCGCAGCCGCGGCTGCGCGTGTTGCCGATGGGGGTGGCCCGCTATGGCGAGCACTTCGAGCGGCGCGTCGACCCGCGGGGAAGAACCTACTACTGGGCCACGAACGATCCACCGCCGCGGCCGACGGACGCCGAAAGCGACCTGACGGCCCTGGCGGCCGGCGAAGTGACTTTGTCGCCGCTGCACTTCGACCTCACCCGTCGCGACGTGCTGGCGGAGATGCAATCGTGGCAGTTTGACCTGGGCGGATAGCGAACCAAGAGAGCGAGCAGCGGGGTTTACCCCTGCCGTCCCCGGCGCAAGGAGCACACGCATGCGAGCATTCGTAGCCACCACGATTCTTGCCGTCGCCGCATCCGCAGTGGGTTGCGACAGCGCGACCGCGCCGCCCGCCCCCCGCCGCGGAGTGAACCCCGGCGCCTTCGGCGTCGCCATCGACGAAGCGCCCCCGCCGCCGCCCCCCGTCACTACGCAAACGCCGCCGCCCGCCCCCGCGGCGCCTGCCGAGCCGGTGCGCGAAAAGGCCCAAGCGGGCGTCGGCATCAAGGGCCGCAGCCTGCAAGGGGGCGGCTACCTGAGCGCCACCTTTGCCGCGAAGTTCCAAATCGAGCAAAAGCTCGTCTTCGATCAGATTACCCACGCCATGAACTTGTACGAAGCGGAGCACGGCGAGAAGCCGAAGTCGCACGACGAGTTCATGCAGAAGATCATTGGCTTCAATCAGATCCAACTGCCCAAACTGCCGGAGGGAGATCGCTATGTCTACGATCCCCAGCGCGGCGAGCTGATGGTCGAACACCCGGTGGAGCAACCCTAGCCCAAGCAATTCAGAACACGTGTGCCTGGGGTCGAGCGAAGCGAGCCCCCAGCCCATGCGCTTGCCAACCAACCAACCACCGCTGGCGATCCCCGTCGTCGAGCGGCCAGTTTGACTCCTCGCACGGACGCCTCTTCTCTCTCCTCTCCTCGTCCGTCTCCCCACAACCATGAAACGCATCCTCTTGTCGACCGCTTTTTTGGCGGCGCTCGCCGCGCCGACCTTGGCCGAGCAACCTGCCTGCTGCGCTCCCCCAGCGCCGCCGAGTTGGGCCTTCCGCCGTTCCTACTACAGCCACGACCCCGTGACCGATGTCCGCATCGGCACCCCTTCGGTCCCCGGCGGACCCTACTTCACCCGCCCGCAGGGCGACTTCGTGCGCGGCGGCTGGCGCAACGTACAGAACTTCATCAACATTCGCGGCCGGGCGTATCAGCAGATGAACGCCTGGGAGTCGTGGTATCAGTCGGGCTCGCAGTACTAACTAAGGTTGCGTCAAACGAGACGTCCGGTTGACGAGCGGCGGGGTTTGCCCCGTCCTCGCGCGGCAAGGGCCCCGGGGGGGGCTTGCCAAGAAGAACGTCGCCGGGCGGGCCCTCGGCGCTTGTGTGCTCCGTTCGCCCCTGCGCGCTAAGCGCCTGCCTCGTGCTGCTCGAGCAGCTTGTCGACCTCGGCGTAGCCGCAGGGGTATTCGACGCCGCGCGTAGAAGCCCCAGCGGCCAACAGCGCGGCGACATGCTCAGGCGTGCGGAGGCCCGTCCAATGTGAGTCGACGCAGCCGCGAACGGCCAGCATGAGTGGAGTTCGGCGCTCGGCGTCGATGGCGTTGACCGGGGCTCCTCGTTCGAGCAGTAGTCGCACCGCCGCCGGCCGCGTGCGCCAGGCCGCCACATGCAGCGCCGTGCTGTTCGGGGCCACGCCCCAATAGCCGTCTCCTTCGGCGTAGAGCGCGCTGGGACCGACGCCCAGGTCCAAGATCGCCTGCACACCGGCGGTGTTGCCGACGCCGGCGAAGCAGGCCAGGATCGTCCCGCCGTCGGCCGCCAACTCCGCGAGCAGCGCCGGGTCGCGCGCAGCCATCGCCTGGGCCGCTGCCGCGTCGCGCTGGGCACAAGCGGCCAGCAGGCGTTCGAGCCGCGACAGCTCGAGGTCGAACCCGCGCGCAGCGAAGAGCGCGAGCACGTCGGCCCGTCCCCGGCGGGCCGCAAGGCTCGCGGCGTTCGGCGTGCCATGAGACTTGTTGGGGTCGGCGCCGTGCTCTGCCAGCAGCGTGACGATCGCCAGCGAGTTGTCGCGCAGGACCGCCTGCGCGAGCGCCGTCTTGTGCCAGTACGTGTCGGCATTGGGATCGGCCCCGTGATCGAGCAGCAGGGCCACGCCTGGCTGATCGTGCCAGTCGCACTTCCGCAGCAGCATGGTGGCCAGGCTGAGCGCGTTCAGGCGGCCCGATTCGAGCAGCGCTTCGATCGCCCGGTTGTCGTCGGTTTCGGGGGCGTGGTAGGCGACCTCGCCATCGTTCGGGTCAGCGCCGCGCTCGAGCAGGAGCTGCGTGAGGCCCGCGTGATGGGCGACGCCGGCGGCGCCGTAGAGCACGCTCTCGAAGCAGGGATTCGGTTGATGACTCGGCTCGTAGAAGCCGGTGCTCGCGCTCGCGCCGGCGTCGAGCAGGGCCGTCGCCGCGCGGACGAAGCCGTCGGAGCGGGTAGGATCGAGCCGCAGGTAGCGCGAGAAGCAGAGATAGGTGAGGGCGTCCCAGCCGTGCGGGCCGCCAGGCGCGGCAGCGAGCGCGGGATCGGCGGCGACGAAGCGCTCTACGGAGTCGGCGTCACCGAGCACGGCGGCGGTGTAGATGTTGGCCGCTGCGAGGTCAGGGTGCGCGGCTAAGAGGGCGTTCGCTACGTCGAGCGTCCCGGAGGCGTGCCCGCTGTCGAGCGGGGCGCTGGCGGCGGTGAGGAACCGGTCGATGACGGCGGCGTCGAGCATGCGGCGCGCTCCACGATCGAAGTTGCCTAGGAGCGAGCCAGTGGAGCAGACACGCTGGGTCGAAGCAAGAAAGGGCTGCGCTGGCAGGTCTCGATCGCCCCTAGCGGGGCTCAAAGCGCGCGTTTCGGGCAATTAACCCTGGCCAGCGCTTCGCGCCCTCTGGACTAACCTCCGACACCCTCTTTGGGGGCTCTTGTGCACCCGCGCAGGCGCGCTGCGCCTGGAACACTAGCCGCCAACGGCCCCGCCCTCTTCGCGGGCCACTCCTGTCTCTCCTTCGCTGGCCACGCGTCGCCGCTCTCCCGTCGTTCCCGGCACGATCAGCGGCGTTCTGGCGTTCTCTTCCATCAACTGTCGCAGTTCGCCCGAATCGACCGTTTCCTTTTCGATCAGCCGCATCGAAATGGCGATCAGGGCGGCGCGGCGCGATTCGAGGATGTGCCGGACCTTCACGATCGACTCGTCGATGATCCGCTTCACCTCCTGGTCGATCTCGCGGGCGGTCGCTTCGCTGTACTCGTGCTCGCGCGGCATGTCGGCCGTGGCCAAGAAGGCGCTGCGGCCGCTCTTGCGGTAGTTGATCCGACCCATTCGGCTCATGCCGAAGTCCATCACCATGCTGCGGGCAAGCTCGCTCGCCCGCTCGAGGTCGTTTTGAGCGCCGGTCGACACGTCGTCGAAGATCAGCTCCTCGGCGATCGTGCCTGCCAAGAGCACCTGGATGCGGCTCTCGAGCTCGCCCTGTGTCATCAGGTATCGATCCCCTTCGGGCCGCTGCATGGTGTAGCCCAGCGCCGCCAGGCCGCGCGGAATGATGGAGACTTTATGCACCGGATCAGTGTTCGGCAGGCTGTAGGCCACCAGAGCATGGCCGCTCTCGTGGTAGGCCACGCGCTGCTTTTCGTCCTCGTGAATGATCCGCTGCTTCTTCTCGAGGCCGGCCGTCACTCGCTCCACGCCTTCGTTGAACTCCGGCATGCCGACGGCCGATTTCCCCTTGCGGGCGGCCAACAGCGCGGCCTCGTTCACCAGGTTCGCCAGATCGGCGCCCACGAAGCCCGAGGTGATCGCGGCCACTTCCTTGAGCACAACCGACTCGTCGAGCTTCACGTTCTGCACGTGGACCTTGAGAATCTGTTCGCGCCCCCGCACGTCGGGGCGATCGACGAGCACGTGCCGGTCGAAGCGGCCAGGGCGCAGCAGCGCCGGATCGAGCGTTTCAGGGCGGTTGGTGGCCGCCATCACGATGACGCCGGAATTCGAATCGAACCCGTCCATCTCCACGAGCAGGGCGTTCAGCGTTTGCTCGCGCTCATCGTGCCCGCCGACCACGCTCGTGCCGCGGGTTTTGCCCAGGGCGTCGAGCTCGTCGATGAAGATGATGCAGGGGGCCTTGCTGGCGGCCTGCTGGAAGGTGTCGCGCACCCGCGCGGCGCCGACGCCGACGAACATCTCGACGAAGTCGGAGCCCGAGAGACCGAAGAAGGGGACGCCCGCCTCGCCGGCGATCGCCTTGGCGAGCAGCGTCTTGCCGGTGCCGGGGGGCCCCACGAGCAGCACTCCCTTGGGAATTCGGCCGCCGAGCGTTTGGTACTTTTCCGGCGTCTTCAAGAACTCGACGACCTCGCGGAGCTCCTCGACCGCCTCGTCGATGCCGGCCACGTCGTCAAAGCTTACCCCCAGGTCTTCCTGGGCATACATCTTCCCCCGACTGCGGCCGAAGGCCATCGGCGAGCCCGCGCCTCCCAGGCGGCGCATCATCACAAAGAAGATCAGCAGGATCAGGCCGCTGAGCACCAGCATCGGAATCCAATTCCGCAGCGGGCTTGGCCCGGCGGCGACGCGGTAGCGGAGCTTGCTGCCGTCGAGCAGTTGCCGCACGTTGTCGTTGGCCCAGTCGAGGGCCAGGATGTCGGTCGAGAAGCGCACCGGCTCATCGGTTTGTTTGGCCGCGTTTGGCTCGACCAATTCCCGGTGGATGCGCCCCGTGACCTCGGTTTGATCGATCACGATCTCGCTCGGCCGGGAGTAGCGGGCCGTGCGCCCCGAACTCTCGGGGACGTCGACAAAGGCTTTGTCTTCCTCCGTCTTCATCTTGCGGAGCAACTCGGCCAGGTCGCTGTAGGGAATCGTGAACTGCGCGGGGCGGGCCAGGAGAGACACCACGAGCAAGGTCGTGAGGCCGATCGCCACCAGGTACCAGACCACGTTGGCCCCGGAGGTCAGATTCTTGCGCTCCGAGTTCCGGCGGGGCGATTCGCTGCGCTTGTCCATCCGCGGTGCTGCTTTCCAAGAGGGAGAGGAAGTCGGCCCGTGAGCGCTCGGGGAACGGCGCGGCGGGCGAAGGGAGCACGAGGCCGGCGTGGGGAAGCGCCCAGGCAATCGACTGATCCGCCGACCGGGCGAGCCACGTAGACCTCATTATACACGTCGAGGCCGCCGGGACCGCAGACCTAAGCCGGGTTGTCAGCCCTGGCGAGAAGCCTTAGAATTCCGGCGTAAACTCCTGTAAATGCACGAATTACGGCCATGCTCCGTTGCCCCCGCGACCGCGGAGCGGGCAAGCGTCGCAATCGGTTCGACCCTCGCCGCGCGGAAGGCTTTGTGAGCAACGTCGCTGTCCTCGGCTCAACCGGCAGCATCGGCCGCAGCACCCTGGAGGTGATTCAGGCCTCGGCGGGGCGCTTTCGCGCCGTCGCGCTCTCAGGGCACTCGAATTGGCCGCTCTTGGCGGAACAGGCCGCAAAGTTCGGGCCACAGATTGTCGTGGGCGCCGGCCCCGTGCCAGACCCGGTGATTCTGGCGAGCCTGCCGCCAGGAACGGATGTACGCTTGGGCAGCGCCGCGCTGACCGAGCTCGTGCGGCGGCCCGAAATCGACATCGTCGTGGCGGCGATCGTAGGAAGTTGTGGGCTCGAAAGCACCTGGGCCGCGCTCGAGGCCGGCAAACGGGTTGCCCTAGCGAACAAAGAAACCCTGGTGATGGGCGGGCCGCTCGTGATGCGGCTTGCCCGCAGCCACGGCGGGTCGCTGCTGCCGGTCGACAGCGAGCACAGCGCGGTCTTCCAAGCCCTGCAAACGGGGGGGCATGGCGAGGTCCGGCGCGTGATCCTGACGGCCAGCGGCGGTCCCTTTCGAGGGTATAGCGCCGAGCAACTGGCGGCGGTCACCGTCGACGAGGCGCTGCGGCACCCAACTTGGCGGATGGGGCGGAAGATTACGGTCGATTCGGCCACGCTGATGAACAAGGCGCTCGAGATCATCGAGGCCCGTTGGCTGTTTGGCCTGAGTCCCGAACAGATCGATGTCGTAATCCATCCGCAGTCGGTGGTCCATTCGTTGGTAGAATTTGTCGACGGTTCGGTGATCGCCCAAATGAGTCCGCCCGATATGCGCTTGCCGATCCAATATGCCCTGACCTATCCCGAACGAACTCCGGGGCCCGCGCGGCGGCTCGATTGGTCGCAAGCGTTCGACCTGGAGTTTGAGCCGCCCGACCGCGAGCGGTTTCCGGCCATTGATTTGGGGCTGGAAGTGGCGGGGGCCGGGGGCACCGCCGGGGCGGTGCTGAATGCGGCCAATGAGGCCGCCGTGGCTGGTTTTCTGGCCGAAGAGCTGCCGTTTACGGAGATCGTGCCGGCCTGCCGCAGCGTCTTGGAACATCATGATTTCGACCCGAACCCAAGCCTGTCCGACCTGTTGCGGTTGGATCGCTGGGCTCGCGAGGAGGTAGCGCGTTGGATTTGCACCTGATCCTGGCCGCCACGCCCTGGTTTCTCGATCCGGGCACTTGGCTGACGATTCTCAAGGCGGCCTTCGCCCTGGGGGCGGTGATCTTTGTCCATGAGTTGGGCCACTTCCTCGTCGCCAAGGCCTGCGGCGTGAAGTGCGAGAAGTTCTATCTCGGCTTCGATGTCGCCGGGCTCAAGCTGTTCAGCTTCAAGTGGGGCGAAACGGAATACGGCATCGGTCTCGTGCCATTGGGCGGCTATGTGAAGATGCTTGGGCAGGACGACAATCCCTCGCGGCAGGCGCAGGAGATCGAGCGTTCGAAGCTCAAAGTGCCCGCCGGGTCCGACGTGCCGACGGCCAGCGAGTCTGCCCCGCCGGTGGAGAGCGAGCCGCTCGCTGAGCCCCTAGATCCCCGAAGTTATCTGGCGCAGAGCGTGCCGGAGCGGATGGCCATCATTTCGGCCGGCGTGATCATGAACCTGCTGTTCGCCGTGCTCTTCGCCACGGTGGCCTACAAGATGGGGGTCAAGTACACCGTTTGCGGCGTCTCGTCGGTGACTCCCGGAGACGCCGCCTGGCGGGCCGGTTTTCAGCCGGGGGACCGGATTCTGCAGATCGGCGAGGAGGGCCAGGAAGATCCGCACCTGCGGTTCGCCGATCTGTTCGCCGGCGTTGCTCTGGGCAACCTCGACGACGGTCTGAAGCTGAAGGTCGAACGCGACGGCTCGCAGGACCCATTCTGGGTGACCGTTTACCCCGATCCCAAGAAAAAGGGGGTCGGCCGGCCCACGATCGGCGCCGTGCCCCCGTCGAGCACCACGCTCTTCGAAGCGGAGCCAACGCTGCCGTTCTCGCCGGCAGGGCAGGCCGAGGTCTTCAAGGGAGGCGATCGTCTCATCGGCGCCGACGGCCGTGAAATCCGCGACTATCGCGATTGGGTGGCCGCGCTCGCGGCCAAGTTCGATCAGCCGATCGAGGTCACCGCCGAACGCAAGGTGGAGGAAGGGAACAAGAGCGCGCCCGAGCGCGTCACGGCGAGCGTGGCCCCCAACCCGATGCGCGACTTCGGCCTGGTGATGACCATGGGACCCATCAAGGCGGTGCGCCAAGGATCCCCTGCTGCCAAGGCAGGCTTGCTCCCTGGGGATCGCATCACGGCTGTCGATGGGCAGCCGGTGGGAGATCCTTTGTCTTGGCCGCAGCGGCTGGCCCGTTCCGCAGCCACCGAAGTCCGGCTCGCGCTCGAGCGGGGCGAACAGAAGACGCCGCTCGAAAAGACCTTGAGCGTCGATCGGGTCGACTGGTTCGAAGACTCGGCGGCCGCCGTTTCGGTCCCCCAGTTGGGCCTCGCCTACACGGTCGATGCCCTGGTGAGTGCAGTCGAGCCGAACAGCGCGGCAGCAAGCGCCGGCGTAATTCCAGGCGACCGCGTGGTGAGCGTCCGCGTGCTGCCCTATGTCGATCCGGCAACGAAGGAACAGCGCCCCGGCACCGCCAAGCCGCTCGAGTTCGACGCGGAGCAGCCCCGCTGGCCGGCCTTCATCGACAACTTGCAGAATCTTCCGCCGGACGTGCAGGTGAAGTTCACGCTGCAGAGCGGCGGCAAATCGCGCGAGCCGGAACTCACGCCGCGCGTCAACCCGGCCTGGTTCAACCCGCATCGCGGGTTCGTGTTCGAATCGCTGAACGACACCCGCGTCGCGGTCTCCTGGGGCGAGGCGTTTCGGCTCGGTGTGCGGGAAACCTGGGCCGCCGCAGGGCAAGTGGTGATGTTCTTGCGCGCGTTGGGAAGCCGCCAAATCTCGGCCGATTTGCTGGGAGGCCCCGGTTCGATTGCGGTGACCGCCGGCTCGGCGGCCTCGGCCGGTTTGCCCCAACTGCTGCTGTTCCTCACGATGCTCAGCGCGAATCTGGCGGTCGTCAACTTCCTGCCGATCCCGGTGCTCGACGGCGGGCACATGATGTTCCTCTTGTACGAAGGCATCCGCGGCAAGCCGGCCAGCGAACGGGTGATGACGGTGCTCAGCTACGCCGGCCTGTTCTTCATCCTCGGTCTGATGATCTATGTGATCGGCCTCGACCTGGGACGGTTGGCCGATTGGCTGCGGTTCGGCTAAGGCGACCGCGATGAGTTCCTGCTCCAGCCAGCCTGAACCGCCTCGAACCGGCGCCGTCGACCCGCGCGTCCGGCTGGCGGCCGAGCGCACCCTGTTGGCTTGGATCCGCACTGGGTTGGCGATGATGGGCTTTGGCTTTGTAGTGGCGCGGTTTGGGCTCTTTCTCCGCGAGCTCGCGGCGACGCATGCCGTGGCCGCCGGTCGCGAGGCGCCCGTGGCGGCGCCGCACCATTCCGTTTCGCTCTGGGTGGGGACCGGGCTCGTGCTGGCCGGCGTGATCGCCACACTGGTGGCCGCTGGAGAGCACGCGCGGTTCATCCGCCGGCTGGAACGTGGGGATCCGGAGCCAACCACCCCCCCCTGGTCGCTGGCGCTCGTGGTCGCCTGCGTCCTGGCGGCCCTAGGGCTGGCGGTGACGGCCCATCTGTTTCATGCCGCGCAAGCCAGTTGACCTCTCTGATGACTGCCATCAGCCCCCTGGAAACCGCCGCTCGGCCGATCGAATGGTCGCAGGTGCGCGGCGTCGTGTTCGATCTCGTCGACACGCTGATGCGGCCGGTGCCGGCGGCGGCCGAGGCGTATCGGCTGGCCGGCCGGCGCTTTGGGCACGAGCTCTCCGCCGAGGAGGCGGCGGCGCGGTTCCGCAAAGCCTTTGCCCGCCAGGAGAAGCTGGACCGCGAGCACCATGGCCTGCGGACTTCTCCGGACCGTGAACGCGCGCGGTGGGCCGAGATCGTGGCCGAGGTATTTCCCGCGGCCGAGCCGAGCGAGCAACTGTTCGAGTCGCTCTGGCGGCACTTCTCGCAGAGCGAGCACTGGAGGGCTTTTGCCGATGTGCCGCCGGCGTTGGCGGCGCTACAGGGGCTGGGACTACGGCTGGCGATCGGCTCGAACTTCGATGAGCGACTCCACGGCGTGGTCCGTGGCTGCGCCGATCTCCAGGTCGTTGCGGCCGACGCCGTGTTCGATTCGGCGGCGCTGGGTTGGCGTAAGCCTGCCCGGCCCTTCTTCGAGGCGATCGAGGCCCGTTTGGGCCTGCCGCCTGCGGCGCTGCTGATGGTGGGGGATGATGCCCACAACGATCTGGCGGGGGCTCAGTCCGCCGGATGGCAGGCTTATCTTGTGGGCTCTGACCGCGGCGAAAATGGCGAGGCGGCCGGCCTAGGCGACCTGGTCGACGCCCTGACCGCGGCCCTAGCTTAGGCCCGGCAGTTGCTGGAAATCTGGGAAGAGTTTAGGGCTCTTGCGGGGGCCGCTCGTCGAGGGCCCTCTGATCCCGCGCCGCCGGCCACGTCGAACGCGCATTTTTCCCGCCACTGGGCGTTGACGCTTTCTGGGCCCATCTCTATATTCATTGATTCGCCCAACCAGGGGCGACCGAACGACCAACCCTTGATTGCTAGTGGCGGCCTCCCGGGCCGCGGGAGCCCGCAACGACCGTGGCCGGCATCACGCAGGATACGATTCGCATTCGCATGGAGGCCTACGACCACTCGGTGCTCGACCAGAGCGCGGCCGAGATCGTCGATACGGCCAAGCGCACGAACTCCGAGGTGCATGGGCCCATTCCCCTGCCCACGCGGATCGAGCGCTACACCGTGCTGTCGAGTCCCCACGTCGACAAGAAGGCCCGCCAGCAATTTGAGATCCGCACCCACAAGCGGCTGATCGACATCGTCCAGGCGACCGCCAAGACGATCGAGGCGCTGAACAAGCTCAGCCTGCCGGCGGGTGTGGACATCAAGATCAAGGCGTCGAGCAAGCGCTAAGCGGCGCATCTGATTCGGACGCATTCACCAGAGAGCCCTATGCATCGGAAGCACGTCGGGTAAGCGGCGGCCTGTTGGCCGTTGTCTCCCGGCTCGCAACTGACCACGGGAAATGCCAGCTATGCCAGCAGGACTGCTCGGCCGCAAGGTCGGGATGACGCAAGTATTTGATGGGGCCGGCAACGTCGTGCCGGTCACGGTCATTCAGGCCGGCCCCTGCCGCGTGCTGCAGTTGCGCACCGTGGATCGCGATGGGGTCGAGGCTGTGCAGGTGGGCTTTCTCGACAAGCCCCGCCGTCTGGCCAGCCGCAGCGAGCGTGGCCAGGTGGCCAAGCTCGACAGCAAGCGTTCTCGTCGGCTGGTTCAGGCCGGCGTCGAGCTCCCCTCGAAGGCTGACTGCGAGCCGCAGTCGTTCGTCAAGGAGTTCCGCGGCGCCACCGAGGGGCTTTCGGTGGGGCAGCAGCTCACCGTCGAGGTCTTTGCTGAGGTGAAGTCCGTCGACGTCTCGGGCGTCAGTAAGGGCCGCGGCTTCTCGGGTGTGATCAAGCGCTGGAAGTTCGGCGGCCAGCGGGCCTCGCACGGCGTGAAGAAGGTGCATCGCCATCCCGGCTCCACGGGCTGCAACACCTCGCCGGCCCGCACCTTCAAGAATAAGAAGATGGCCGGCCACTACGGCAACGAGAACTGCACGATGCGGAATCTCCGCGTGGTGCGCGTCGACGCCGAAAACAACCTGCTGCTCGTTCGCGGCGCGGTGCCGGGGCCCAATGGCGGCTACGTGGTCATTCGGCAAACGAACAAACTCTAGGGGCTCGTGGCGGGCCGCCTCTGGGGCTTGGCTCGCCGGCAAGGGATTTCGCAGTCATGGCTAGTTTGCAGATCGTCGATCGCACGGGTCGCGAGGTCGGTAAATACGACATCGATCCGGCCGTGCTCGCGCCCAAAATCAATAAGCAGTTGCTGCACGACGTGGTGGTCATGTACCAGTCGAACCTTCGGCTGGGCACAGCTAAGTCGAAGAGCCGCGCCGAAGTGCGTGGATCGACCAAGAAGATGTATCGCCAAAAGGGGACGGGCAATGCCCGCGCCGGCAGTCGTCGCAGCGGCATTCGCCGGGGCGGCGGCCACATCTTCGCCAAGCGTCCGCGCGATTGGTATTTCCGTCTGCCGCGCAAGGCGGTGCAGGCGGCCACGCGGATGGCGTTGGCCTCGAAGATCGCCGACGGTCAGGTGACGGTGATCGACGAACTGAGCTTCGCCGCTCCGAAGACCAAGGAAATGGCCGCGATCCTCAAGGCCATCGGCTGCACCGGCTCGAGCTTGCTCGTGGCCACCGCCGCGCACGACGCTAATGTGTACAAGAGCGCCCGCAATATCGACCAGGTCGAGGTTTCGCCCGTCGGCGATCTCAACGCCTATGTGGTGTTGCGGCCGCGCCGCCTGCTCGTCACCAAGGCGGCTTTGGATGTGATCAAGTCGCGGATGGCGGGCGAGTCGTCCGCCGCCGCCCAGTAGGAGTTTCGCAGCGATGCCGCCGGTAGCTCCCGCCCCCACGCTCAATCCGTTGCTCGCTCCGCATCAAGTGGTGTTGCGCCCCTTGGTGACGGAGAAGGGCGTTCACCGCTCCACGCGGCAGAACGCCTACTCGTTCGAGGTCAGCCGTATGGCCACGAAGCTGGACGTGCGCAAGGCCATCGAAGAGTTGTTCGAAGTCAAGGTGCTGCGGGTCAACACGCAGAACCGCAAAGGCAAGCGGCGCCGCACGCGGTTCCGCTCGGGCATGACCAAGAGTTGGAAGAAGGCGATCGTGACGCTCGATCCGGAACATCGCATCGACTTCTTCTAGACCGCATTGTCGATCGCCCGTCGCCAGAAACACTTTCGCCTGAAACGAACGCATCATGGGAATTCGTAAGTACAATCCGACCTCGCCCGGCCGGCGCGGCGCCAGCGTCAGCGATTTCGCTGAGTTGACGCCCGGCGCAAAGCCAGAGAAGTCGCTGCTGCGGCCCCAACGACGCACCTCCGGCCGAAACAATCAGGGCAAGATCACGTCCCGGCACCGGGGCGGCGGCCACAAGCAGATGTACCGGCTGGTCGATTTCCGTCGCAACAAAGACGGGATCCCTGCCAAGGTGCATTCGATTCAATACGACCCGAATCGCAATGCCCGCATCGCTCTGCTGCACTACGTGGACGGCGAGAAGCGCTACATCATTGCCCCCGAGGGGCTCGTGGCCGGCGTTCAAGTCGAGAGCGGTCCGGATGCGCCGCCGAGCGTGGGCAATTGCCTGCCGCTGCGGAACATTCCTCTCGGTACTGCGATCCACAATTTGGAGCTGCAGCCTGGCTGCGGCGCCCGGCTCTGTCGTTCGGCTGGCTCGAGCGCGGTGCTCGCCGCTCGCGACGCCGACTGGGCGCAGATCACCCTGCCGAGCGGCGAAATTCGGCGTATTCCGGCTGCTTGTCGGGCGACCATCGGCAAGGTGGGCAACGCCGACCACATGAACATCCAGATCGGCAAGGCCGGCCGCAATCGCTGGCTCGGCTGGCGGCCGCATGTTCGCGGCACGGCCATGAACCCGATCGACCATCCGCACGGTGGTGGTGAGGGCCGCACCAAGGGCGGTCGTCACCCCGTGAGCCCGACTGGCAAGTCGGCCAAGGGCGGCGGCACTCGCAAGCCGCGGAAGCCGTCGAGCACGTCGATCATCCGCCGCCGCAAGTCACGCCGCTACGGACAATTGAAGATCAAGTAACCGCTTTGCGGGCTGGCTGCGGCTGGCCCTCGGGCGGCATCGATTCCAACAGAGCACAGCACCGGTAACCCGACATGGGACGTTCGCTCAAGAAAGGACCGTTTGTCGACCCTCGTTTGTACGAGAAGGTCGAGAAGCTGGTCGAACGCGGCGCCAAGGAGCCCATCAAGACCTGGGCCCGTCGTTGCACGATCATTCCCGAGTTCGTCGGGCACACGTTCATGGTGCATAACGGCAAGTTGCACCTGAAGGTGTTCGTGACCGAGGACATGGTCGGGCACAAGTTGGGCGAGTTCGCTCCTACCCGCACTTTCCGCGGACACGGCGGCAAGGGCGGCAAGAAGTAAGCCGGAAGGAAGACCGATCATGGCATTTCGCGCCACTCACCGCTTCGCACGGATCAGCGCCCGCAAGGTGCGTCCGATGGCCGACCTGATTCGCGGCAAGTTCGCCGACGAGGCGCTCGAGCTGCTTCGCTATCAGCCGCAGCGCGGCGCCCGGCTGCTCGAGAAGGTGCTGAAGAGCGCCCTGGGCAACGCCGAGGACCAGCGGGCCGAGGTGGCCTCGCTCGTCATCAGCGACGTCCGCGTCGACGGCGGCCCAATGTTCAAGCGCGTGCGGCCGCGTGCCCGAGGCATGGCGTTCACGATCAAGCGTCGCACCGCCCACATTCAAGTCGAGGTCGACTCGCTCTCCTAGAGGCGCCGACTCTTTCGTTCAACCGCATTCGCCGCCAGCAGCGGCTCGACCAAGTCAAGACAGGCCGAACCATGGGTCAGAAAGTCAATCCGACCGGATTCCGTACGGGCATCACCCTGGGCTGGAAGAGCCGCTGGTACGCCTCGAAGCAAGAATTCGCCGACTTGCTGGTCGAAGACCACAAGCTGCGCAAGTACGTCAAGGGCAAATACAAGTTCGCCGGGATCCCCAAGATCGAGATCGAGCGCACCCGCGACGAGGTCAAGGTGATCATGCACACCGCTCGTCCCGGCGTGGTGATCGGCCGCAAGGGGCAAGAGGTCGAGCGACTGCAGGATGAGCTGCAGGGGCTGATCGGCCGGCGGATCAACATCAAGATCGAAGAAGTCAATCGCCCCGAGATTCAGGCTCAGCTCGTCGCCGAGGACATCGCCGAGCAGCTCAGCAAGCGGGCCAGTTTCCGCCGCTGCATGAAGCGGGCCGTCGAGCAGTCGATGGACGGAGGGGCCAAGGGAATCAAGGTGCAGTTGTCGGGGAGGTTGGGCGGGGCCGAAATGTCGCGCTGCGAGAAGCAAATCGCCGGCGCCATGCCCCTCTCGACGCTGCGGGCGAAGATCGATTACGGGTTCACCGAAGCGGCGACTGCCCAAGGCAACATCGGCGTACAGGTGTGGATCAACCAGGGAATGTTCGAAGAGGATCAGACCAATGGCGCTGATGCCCAAGAGGGTCAAGCATCGAAAAAGCCAAAGAGGACGTATAAGAGGTAACGCCACCCGCGGCAACCGCGTCGTCTTTGGTGACTTCGGCTTGCAGGCCATGCAGCCGGGCTGGCTCAGCGCCGGCACCATCGAGGCCGGGCGCATCGCGGCGCAGCAGTACCTCCGCACGGACGGTCGGTTGTACGTGCGCGTGTTCCCGCACAAGTCGATCACCTCGATCCCGCTCGAAACCCGCATGGGTAAGGGCAAGGGCGAGCCGGAGTACTGGGCCGCGGTGATCAAGCCGGGCACGGTGCTCTACGAAATCGGCGGCGTGACCGAAGAGGCGGCGCGGATCTGCTTCGCGCGGCTGGCGCACAAGATGCCGGTGCGGGTGCGGTTCGTCCGCCGCCGCACGGCCTAGCAGCAAGCGACCCCGAGCCCCGTTTTAGCGAAGTGAAGAAGCGATCATGAGCAAGGCCCACGAACTGCGCGACATGAGCGATGAGCAATTGCAGCTCACGCTGAAGGAGGCGGCGGAGAGCCTGTTCCACCTGCGGCTCAAGGCCCAGACGGAGCGGCTCGAAACCCCGAGCGAACTGCGGAAGCAGCGGCGGTTGATCGCGCGCGTCAAGACTATCCAAACCCAGCGCACTCTGGCTGCGGCCAAGTAGGCCCCCGGCGGCGAGTCCCAGGACTGTCGAACGATATGCCCAAGCGAGTTGAAATCGGCGTCGTCACCGGCGACAAGATGGCCAAGAGCCGTCGCGTGGAGATTCCACGTTTGGTGCGTCACCCCAAATACGGCAAGTTCCTGCGTGCCCGCACGGTGTGCGTCGTGCACGACGAGAACGAGGAGTCGCACCAGGGTGACACGGTGGAGATTCGCGAGTGCCGGCCGCGTTCGCGGAGCAAGCGCTGGGAGTTGGTGCGGATCGTGTCGAAGAGCCGCGCGGTCGACTTGGCCGCGCTCAAGGCCGCTTCGCGGGAAGCCCATTCGGAGGCCGGTCAGTAGCGGGCGGGCCGACCGGTCGAGCGACCGGCGTGCTTGGCAAGCCTGCGGACCACGGAGTTCGTCATGATTCAAATGCAGTCTCGGCTGGGCGTGGCCGACAACACAGGCGCCAAAGAGGTGATGTGCATCAAGGTGCTGGGCGGCTCGAAGCGCCGCACGGCCAGCTTGGGCGACGTCATCATTTGCAGCGTCAAGAGCGTGATTCCCGGCAGCGACATCAAGAAGAAGGCGGTGGTGCGGGCCGTGATCGTGCGCACCCGCCAGCCGTCGCGCCGCGCGGACGGCAGCTATGTGCGGTTCGACAGCAACGCGGTGGTGATCGTCGACAACGATGGCAACCCGCGCGGCACGCGCATCTTCGGCGCGGTCGCCCGTGAGCTGCGGGAGCGGAGCTTCATGAAGATCGTGAGCCTGGCGGCGGAGGTGGTCTGATGCACATTCGAGTTGGTGACACGGTCGAAATCATTACGGGCGCCGACAGCGGTTCCCCCGATCAGCCGACCCGCGGCAAGGTGATCCGCGTGCTCCGCGAGGAGCAAAAGGTGGTCGTCGAGGGAATCAATCGGGTGTGGAAACACATCCGCCGTGGTCCCAAGAATCCCCAGGGCGGACGCCTCTCCAAGGAGATGCCCGTTTCCTGGTCGAACGTAATGCTGGTCTGCGAGCGCTGCAACAAGGCGGCCCGCACGGGCGCCCGGCTCCTGGCCGACGGCGCTAAGGAACGATATTGCAAGAAGTGCGGCGCAGGCATCGGGCAAATCGCCCCCGCTCGTGCGTCGCGGGCGAAGCTGGCGTCGAAGTAGGCCGCTTCCCTTTCGATTTTCCTTCCCTCGTACCCGACTGTCCGATCATGACGCCGCGGTTGCAAGAACGCTACGAAAAAGAACTGTTGCCGGCCTTGGGCAAGACGCTCGGCCGCACCAATCGCCTCGCGCTGCCCCGGTTGGACAAAGTGGTGGTGAACATGGGCGTTGGCAGCGCCGTGACGGAAAAGAAGCACCTGGAAGACGCGGTGGCGGCGCTGACGCAGATTTCTGGTCAGAAGCCGCTTGTGACCAAGTCGCGGAAAGCCATTTCGGCCTTCCGGCTGCGGGAGAACATGCCCATCGGCTGCAAGGTGACCTTGCGGGGCCGGCGGATGTTCGAGTTCCTGGATCGGTTGATTTCGCTGGCCTTGCCGCGGGTGCGCGACTTCCGCGGCCTGAACCCCGACGCCTTCGATGGCCACGGGAATTACAGCCTGGGGTTGGCCGAGCAATTGGTGTTTCCGGAGTTGAATCCCGACAAGTTCACGCGTCCGCAGGGCATGAATGTGACCATTGTCATCAAGGGCGCCCAGGCCGATGACGAATCACGCGAGCTGCTGAAAGGGCTGGGCATTCCCTTCAAAACCGAGTCGTCGCAGCGGGCGGCCGGCTAACCACACAACTAGCACGATCCAGAGTCCGATGAACGGGCGGCCCGCGGGCCGTCGGGAGATTCCATGGCGAGCAAGTCGAAAATTGCCGCATCCGCGCGAAAGCCCAAGTTTTCCACGCGGGCGGTGCGGCGGTGCAAGCTCTGCGGGCGTCCGCGGGCCGTCTATCGCAAATTCGGCACCTGCCGGATCTGCTTCCGCAAGTTGGCTGACGATGGCCTGATTCCAGGCGTGCGCAAGGCTAGTTGGTAACGGGGACCCCAAGACCATGATGACCGACCCCATTGCCGACATGTTGACCCGGATCCGCAACGCTGTGCGCGTGGAGCGGCCGTTCGTCGAAATGCCGGTATCGAAAGTGAAGCGCGGCCTGGCCGAAGTGCTGAAGCGCGAAGGCTACATTTGGGACTGGGCCGAGGTCGAGATGTCGCCGGTCAAGCACCTGCGGCTCGATCTGAAGTACGGCCCCAATGGCGAGCGCGTGATTCGCCACATTCGCCGTGTGAGCAAACCGGGCCGCCGTATCTACAGCCGCTCGGCCGAGCTCCGCCCCGTGCTCAACGGACTGGGAATCTCGATTCTCAGCACCTCGAGCGGCGTGATGAGCGATCGCGAAGCGCGGAAACAGAAGCTGGGCGGCGAAGTGTTGTGCGAGCTGTGGTAAGCGGTTAGGACGCCTGTAAAGAAGGCGGTCTCGAGAGAGCGAAGGGTTCGAAGCATGTCCAGGATCGGAAGATTGCCCGTCGCGGTGCCCGGCGGCGTCAAGGTGGGAGTGACCGCCGACGGCGTCAAGGTCGAGGGGCCGCTTGGCGCGCTCACGTTCGCCCCGCATCGCTTGGTGAAGGTCGCCTACGACGAGGGGGGCAAGCAGGTGACCGTCACCCGCGCGAACGATGAGCGGTTGGCCAAGTCGCTGCACGGGCTGACCCGCGCCATGCTCAGCAACATGATGGTCGGCGTCACGCAAGGTTACGAAAAGAAGCTGGAAATCGTGGGCGTCGGCTACCTGGCCGCCATTCAGAAGAACACCCTGCAGTTGCGAGTGGGCTTCGCCAACGAGGTGCATTTGCCCATTCCCGAAGGGCTCAAGGTCACCTGTCCCGACCAGACGCACGTGGTGATCAAGGGCATCGACAAGCAACAGGTTGGCCAGTTTGCCGCCGAGGTCCGCGCCGTCCGCAAGCCTGAGCCGTACAAAGGCAAGGGCGTGCGTTACGACGGCGAGGTGGTGCGCCGCAAGGCTGGCAAGGCCATGACGAAGTAAACCCCCGCAGCCGCCGGGAGCACCCGCGCTGGCGCCGAGGAAAGCGAAGGAAACGAGCCGTGAACTATCATCGTCATCTCGATCAGCAGCGGGCGCGCCGGGCGTTTCGCGTCCGCAAGAAGGCCCGTGGCACGGGCGATCGTCCGCGGCTGAGCGTATTCCGCAGCTTGCAGCACATTTACGCGCAGGTGATCGACGACTCGACTGGCCGCACGTTGGCCGCCGCCAGCACCGCCGAACCATCGCTCCGCGAAGGTTACGGCGGCAACTGCGACGCTGCCCAGAAGATTGGCAAGCTGGTGGCCGAGCGGGCGCTCGCCGCCGGCGTGAAGGAGGTCTGCTTCGACCGCGGCTCGTCGAAGTATCACGGCCGCGTGTCGGCCCTGGCCAGTGCGGCGCGCGAAGCGGGACTTTCGTTCTAGCGTGATGCGGCCGGCCGTCATGGGCGCGCAGAAATCAACCGACTGAGATCTTTCCGAGGATACGCAAGTGGCATCCGAATCAAACCGCGGCGAAGTGATCGACAAAACGATCAAGATCAAGCGCTGCGCCGCGGTGGTCAAAGGCGGTCGGCGCTTCAGCTTCGCCGCCCTGGTGGTCGTGGGCGACGGCCGCGGGCGCGTGGGTTGCGGCTACGGCAAGGCCAACGAAGTTCCCCAGGCCTACGAGAAGGCCGTGAAGGATGGCACCCGCAACATGGTGCCGGTGCCGATCATCGACGGCACGATTCCGCACGCGGTGAAGGCCAACTACGGCGCCGCCGAAATCGTGCTGCTCCCCGCCAGCCCGGGCACGGGCGTCATCGCGGGGGCTGCGGTGCGGGCGGTTTGCGAGGCGGCCGGGATCCACAACATCCTCACGAAGAGCTTCGGCTCGAACAATCCAACCAACCTGGTCAAGGCCACGATCAAGGCCCTGTTGCAACTGCGGGCCGCCGGCGAGGTGGAGCGGCTGCGAGGAGTAGCGCTGTCATGAGGCTCGACGACGTCAATCGCGGCATCCATAAGAACAAGAAGCGCACCCGCGTCGGCCGCGGTCCCGGGTCGGGGCACGGCAAGACGGCTGGCCGCGGCAACAAGGGCCAGGGACAGTTGGCCGGCTGGGCGGCCGCGTCTATTTTCCAGGGCGGCCAGATGCCCCTGGTGCGGCGCATTCCCAAGCGCGGCTTCAACAACCGCTTCGCCAAGAGCGTAGCCGTGGTGAACGTGAGCGACCTCGAGGCGGCCTTCGACGCGGGCGCCGAAGTGACGCTCGAGGCCATTCGCAAGTTGGGCCTGGCTAAAGGCCGCTACGACCTGCTCAAGGTGTTGGGAGACGGCGAGCTCAAGAAAAAGCTCACCGTTTCGGCTCACCGCTTCAGCGCCTCGGCTCGCCAGAAGATCGAGCAGGCCGGCGGCAAGGTCGTGCTCCTTTCGGCGCCGGGGTTGCCCGCCCCCACCGAAGGATAGGCATATCCCCGGCTTGCGCCGGCCGCTAAACTGTTTGAGTTCCGCGGTTTGCCCTGCGCGTTGCCGGCCGCGGCCGGCGCCCTTCGCACGAGAGAATCTTCGCCATGTGGGAAAAGATCCGCGTCATCTTCACCATCCCCGAGCTGCGCAGAAAGATTCTGCTCACCCTCGGCCTGCTCGGAATCTACCGCATCGGCTATCAGATCACGCTGCCGATCATCGACCAGGCCGAAATGACGGCCTTCTCGCAGCAGTCGCAAGGCGGCTTGGCCGACGTGCTCAACGCCGTGGCCGTGTTCAGCGCCAGCCAGATCAGCAACGCCACGATCTTCGGCCTGGGCATCATGCCCTATATTTCCGCCTCCATTATCTTCCAGTTGCTGGCCAGTGTGTGGGGGCCGCTCGAGCGGCTGCAAAAGGAAGGCGAGGCGGGCCGCAAGAAGATCAACGAGTACACCCGCTACGCCACGGTCATCCTCTGTTTGGGGCAAAGCTGGTTCTACCTGGGCTTCCTCACGCAGTTCAACCTGGTCCATCAGAACTTCATCAATCCGGCTTCGGGCCACATCTACTTTTCCTGGCAGGTCGTGGCGGTGATGATCATGACCGCCGGCACGGTGTTTCTGATGTGGCTCGGCGAGCAGATCGATGAGTTCGGCATCGGCAACGGCATCAGCCTGCTGATCATGGCCGGCATTCTGGCCCAGATGCCGGGGGCCGGCATCGAGCTGCTGCGGCAAACGGAGCTCGCCCTGGGGGGCGGCGGCAGCGGCAAGCACGGCATTGAAACCCTAATTCTCATGGCCGTGTTGTTCGTGGCCGTGGTGGCGGGCGTGGTCTTCATCACGCAAGGCCAGCGGCGAATTCCCACGCAGAGCGCCAAGCACGTCCGCGGACGCCGCGTCTTCGGCGGCACTCGCGAGTACCTGCCCTTGCGGGTGAATCAGGCCGGCGTGATGCCGATCATCTTCGCCAGCAGCCTGCTCATGTTTCCGCAGATGATCTTCCGCGCTCTGAACAGCAGTTATCCGAACGAAGTGTTCAACCAGCTCGACCAGTCGTTCCAACGCGGCTCGTCCTATTTCTACAACGTACTGTACGTCGCCTTGATCTACTTCTTCTGCTACTTTTGGACGGCGATCACGTTCAACCCGACCGAGGTCGCAGAAAACCTGAAGAACTACGGCGCCTTCATTCCCGGCTACCGGCCTGGCAAGCGGACGGCCGACTACCTGGAAAAAGTGATGGCGCGGATCACCTACGTGGGGGCCGGGTTCTTGGCGCTCGTGGCCGTTTTGCCGACGATCGTGTCGAGCGCTCTCAACGTCAGTCCGATGATCGCCAGCTTCTACGGCGGCACGGGCTTGTTGATCGCCGTGAGCGTGGCGTTCGATCTGGTGCAGAAGATCGACAGCCACCTCGTGATGCGTGAATACAGCGGACTGCTGGAAAAAAGCTAACGCGCGGGGAAACACGCCGCCCTCAAGGGGCCTTCGTTGCCAGCCGCCCAGCGTGCGGCGCGCCAAGGCAGAGCCGGGAATGTCATGCGGATCATCTTCATTGGCCCCCCCGGCGTCGGCAAAGGCACGCAGTCGCAGCGGCTGCTGAAGTACTTCGGCATTCCCCACGTGTCCACGGGCGATCTGCTCCGCGAGGCAATCTCCGAGAGCACGCGGCTGGGCCGGCTCGCCCAACGCTATATGACCCGCGGGCAGCTCGTGCCCGACCCGATCGTGCTCCAGATCGTGGGCGCACGGCTGGAAGAGGGAGACTGCCAGAACGGCTGCCTGTTCGACGGGTTTCCGCGCACGCTCGGTCAGGCCCAGGCCCTCGACGAGTTTCTGGCCGAGATGGGCGCCCCGCTCGACGCCGTGATCGAGCTCAAGGTCGACGAAGACGAGGTCGTGCGTCGCCTTGCCCAGCGGCAACGGGGCGACGACACGCCCGAGATCATCCGCCGGCGCATGCACAGCTACTGGCAGGAAACGGCCCCGCTGTTGGATTACTACCAGCGGCGCAATATCCTATACTCAATTGATGGAGTGGGCACGCCCGACGAGGTGTTCGGCCGCATCAAGGCCGCCCTCGACGCTCGGGGCCCTAAGCCGGCCGACGCCTAGCCTCCTGGCTGGCCCGCGTTCGTGCCTCTTGCGGCCGGTTCCCTTGGGCGCCTCCCCCCAGTTTTCCTCGTACTTTCCCGGTCCTTCGCGTGCATATTCTTCGTTCTCCCCGCGAAATCGCCCTCATGCGCAAGGCGGGCCTCGTGGTCTGGCAGGCCCACCAGCTCGCCGCCGAACTCGTGCGCCCCGGTGTCACCACCGCCGAGATCGACGCCACGATTGACGAGCACTTCGCCAAGTGCGGCGCGATTCCCCTGTTCAAGGGCGTGCCCGGCAAAACGCCCTTTCCGGCGGCCACCTGCATCTCCGTGAATGAAGAGGTGGTGCATGGCATTCCGGGTCCGCGGAAGCTCAAGGAAGGGGACGTAGTCAGCATCGACACCGGCTGCAAGCTCGGTGGCTGGTGCGGCGACGCAGCGATCACGCACCCGGTGGGCAAGGTCGCCCCCGAAGTGGCCAAGCTTCTCGAGGTGACCAAGGGCGTTCTGGACCTCGCCATCGAGGAAATGGGCAAGCGCCGCCTTTGGAGCGAGGTGGCCGAGCGGATGGCCCAGTACGTGCGCGAGGCCGGCTTCAGCGTCGTCGAGAACTTCGTCGGCCACGGCATCGGCCGCGAGATGCACGAAGAGCCCCAAGTGCCGAACTTCGTTTCCGGGGGCCTGCGCCGCAACGGAGACTTCCGCCTCGAGCCCGGCCTGGTCATCGCGGTCGAGCCGATGGTCAACATGGGCACGAAGCGCGTCAAAGGCCTGCCCGACCACTGGACGCAGGTCACCGTCGACGGCAAACCGAGCGCTCACTTCGAGCACACGATCGCCATGACGCCGGAGGGGCCGAAGGCGCTCACGGCGGCGCCGAGCAACGGCGAGTTGGCGTCGCTGACGTAGGAGCGTGCGTCAGCTTCCCAGCGACAACAGCCGGTGCGCGCAGGTCACCGCGAGCGAGCCGTCTCCCACGGCGAAGCCGACGCGCTTCGTTGATCCGGCTCGAATGTCCCCCGCCGCCAGAATGCCAGGCAGGCTCGTTTCGAGGGGACAGGGGTCGCGGTCCGTGCGCAGCCAACGGCCCGCCTTCACTACATCGGCGCCGGTGAGCACGTAGCCGAGGCCGTCGCGCGCGAGTTGGGCGGGCAGCCAATCGCAGGCGGGCTCGGCGCCGATGAACACGAATACCGCCCCCACCGGCATGTCGCTGCGCTCGTGCGTTTGGTTGTGCTCGGCCACGATCGTTTCCACGTGGTCGCCGCCGCGCACCTCGGCGATCTCTGTGTATTCATGCACAACCACGTTGGCGGCATCCCGGATTCGCTGCGCCAGGTACGAAGACATGCCGGGGCCCAGGGTGCGGCGCACGAGCATGTGGACGGTGCGTGTGCGGCAACACTCGGCGAGGAACATCACCGCCTGGCCAGCGGAGTTGCCCGCGCCCACGACCGCTACGTCCTGCTTGTCGAAGAGATGCGCTTCGACCGTGGTGCAGGCATAGAACACGCCGGTCCGCTCGAAGCGGCTCGCGCCGGGCGCTTCGAGCCGACGCCAACGCACGCCCGCCGCCAGCAAGACAACGCGGCTGTGGATCTTTTGGCCACAATCCAGCTCGAGCACGTGGCGCTCCGCGGGTGAGTCGGCTGGGAGGATGCGGTCGACCGACACCGGAGTTACGATCTGCGCGCCGAACTTGAGCAACTGCAGCACGCCGCGCGTGGCGAGATCGGCCCCGCTAAGCCCCGCTGGAAAGCCGATGAAGTTTTCGATGCGCGAAGATCCGCCCGCCTGACCGCCGGGTCCAAGGCGATCGAGCAACAGCGTCCGCAGCCCTTCGGAAGCGGCATAGACTGCCGTGGTGATTCCGGCCGGCCCGGCGCCCACGATCGTCAAGTCGACCTCTTGCTCGGGGCAATGCTTCCACACTCCGGCCGACTTGGCCAAGTCGCGGAGCGACGGATTCAGGAGCACCTGCCCATCGCCGCACTGAATGGCCGGCGTCTTGCGCGGCGCGCCGAGTTCCGCAAACACCTGCTTCCCGGCCGGCGTTTCGGGATCGTACCAAACGAAGGGAACGAAGTTCTTGTGCAGGAACTCCCGCACCAGGTTCGTATCGGGGCATTGGCTCGAGCCGACGACGCGCAGGCCCAAAGCGCCCGACTCCGCGAGAATCTCGCGCCGCAAAGTAAAGGCCGCCATCAGTTTTTCGCCCAGGCTCGGCAGTCGATTGAGCAGTCCGCGAAACTCGGCATGCGCCACCACGAGCGTTTCGCTGTCGCCGCGACTGCGGGCGAGCACGATCACCGGACGCCCCGTGAGCAAATCGATGTCGCCCACGAATTCGCCGGGGCCGTGCCGCGCAACGACGCGATCGCCGTCGACGGGATTGATCACTTCCACTTGGCCCGCCACAACTACGTGAAAGTCGATCTCCGCCTGGCCGGCAGCGAACAGCAGGTCTCCCGCGGCAAAGCGGCGTGTTTGCGCGAGGCGGCGCAACTGCTCGAGCTCGCTCGCCTCGAGACGGGGAAACATGGCGGCTTCACTGGCGATCATCGGTCTTCCCTCGGCACGGGCCCCGCCGTTAATCGTCGCCAGACGCCGCGCCGCGTCAACCGACTTGGGCCAGCACGTAGGGCCCCTTGGGGATCACCGCCAACGTCGCCTTCGGCCCGTACTCGGCTAGCGACTCGGCCACGGCCTGCTCCACGCTCCCGGCCGCCTCGACGAAGAGCCCGTTGAGCACGTCGGCCGGTAGGCCGTCGGTCACCACCTTCACGCGGGCCTTGCGGCGGACCTTGGCCAGCTCTTCGAGCTGCCACTGGTCCATCACGAAGTAGTCCTTTTCCAGGATTCGCTCGACGAAGCCCTCCAGCGTGGCGTGTTCGCGGAACAGGCTTTCGAACTGCGGGCTGCCGATTCCTTCGGTGATGCTGGCGGCCACGATGATCGTGCCCCCCTGCTTCACGATCGGCAGGGCGCCCGTCATTCCCTTCACCGTTTGATAGAAGGTCGTGTCGAGCGGATAACCGGCCGAGCTCGTCACCACGACGTCGACGGGCTCAGCCACCGTGTCGACGACCACCTGCCGCACGAACTCGACACCTTCGAGGAACGCGGCCTCCATGTCGCCCGCCACGAACTTGAGCGGCCGGCGGGCCGAGTCGATCACCACGTTGACGATGAAGTCGCAGCCGGTGTGGCGGCCGATCCAAGTGTTTTCCTCATGGACCGGATTGCCGTCGAGAAAACCGCAATCCGCCTTGGGATGCTCGAGGAACTGCGGCCCGTGCCAAACCTTCACGGTCTCCAGGGCGGCGATGCCGGGGCAGATGAGCTTGCGGCCGCCGGAAAAGCCGGCCATCAAGTGGGGCTCGATCAGCCCGGTGGCGATCTTGAGATCCGCTTCCACGTAGCGGCGGTCGATCCAGATCGGCACGCCGCGCGGGCTCTCGCCCAGGTAGACGTGCTGACCGAGCTCTTGGCCGAAGTGATTCTCGACCCGATAGATGGCGGCGATCCGCGGCCCGACGAGCTCCACGAGCTCATCCCCTTCGTTGGGGCGATGCAGACCCGTGGCGATGAGGATCGTGATCTGGTCGCGCGGGATGCCGGCGGATTCGAGCGTTGCCAGCAGCGGGCTGAGGATCAACTCGTTGGGCACGGGCCGCGTGATGTCGCAGATCAGAATGCAGGCGCTTTTGCGCCCCCGGGCAAGCTCAGCCAAAGGGGGCGTGCCGGTGGGAACGGCAAGGCAGCGGAGCAATTCCCCCTGCGGATCGGGCAGGGGCGGAGCCTGCTTGTAGGCCAAGGTCCGGGTGACCCGGTTGTCGGGCAGCTCGACTTCGAGCCCGGTGCGGCCATATTCCAGACGCACGCGCATGCGCTGTACCCACGCGCCCCAAGGCCAAAATCCGCGAGCCGACTGGGCCGCGGCCTACTTCTTCTTGGCGCCAGCAGCGGCGGGAGCGGCCGCGGCATCGCCTTCTTCGGCCTTCTTGACCTTTTTCTTCTTCATGGAGATCTTGACCACCCGCACCTTCGGCAAGCCGAGGGGGCTGCGGCCTTCCTGCCACTTGTCGGATTCCTGCAGCTTCTGAATCCGTTCGGCGCGGGTGAGCACGTTGCGGGAACGAATCATCCCCCGGCGAACGCGGAGGCTCTTGTCCATGGTCATGGCGACGCAATCTCCCAACGAAAACGGTCCAAAAGCGGCGGCCATGGTCTGAAGCTGGCGCTACGCCGCAAGCCCCTTATTGTAAGGGTTTCTGGGGCGGGGTTCAACGGCTTTTTGGCCTCATTTTCCGCCTCGCTAAGATGGCCGAACTCAGGGCCCCGGCAATGGCGTTGGGGGGCGCCTGGCCGCGCTGGTAAACTTGACGGCCCAGCAGACGGGCGGCCGGCCACGAAGGCCTTGGCCGCTCGCGTGCTCCGGCCCCCTTGGCGAAAGGATTCGCCGACTATGTCCGTTCTGCCCATCACCCCCGGCCGGCTGCTCGATTTTCCGGCCGACCCCTTAGCCTGCATGCGGGCGCTCCACCGCCAACATGGCGACGTGGCCGCGCTCGAAGAAGGACGGCAGCGGATCGCCTTCGTCTTCAGCCCCGAGCTCAACCAGCAGGTGCTGACCGACACCGAGACTTTCCACTCGCGGTTCTTCGCCATCGCCGGTCCCCGCAACTCGGCCCAGCGGCGCGTGACCAGCGGCCTCCTGAGCATGAACGGCCAGGAGCACAAGCGGCACCGCCGCATGGTCATCGGTCCTTTTCAGCGGAAGGCCATCGCCGGCTACCACGGTCAACTCGTCGAGCTCGTCGAAGAAATGCTCTCCGCCTGGCGCCCCGGCCAGGTCCGCAACATCTTCGCCGACATGAAGCAGTTCATGCTCCGCGTGACGAGCGCGATCCTCTTCGGCCTCGACCAGCCTGAGATCGCTTTCGAGGTCGGTCACCTGATGGAGGAATGGGTCGAGCAGAATCACCGCCTGGGCGTGGCAGCGCTCGTGCCGGTCGAGCACCAGCAGGAAGACTACGTGCGGCTGCTCGGCATCGCCGAACAGGTGGAAGCCCGCATCGTGAAGATGATCGAGCTCAAGCGCGCGGCCGGGGCCACGGGGTCCGACGTCCTCTCGCTCTTGCTGCGGGCCTACGACGACGAGGGCCACGGCATGACCGACGCCGAACTCATCGGCCAGGCCGCCATCCTCTACGGCGCCGCCCACCTCACGACCACCAACTCGCTCTCGTGGGCCCTCTTTCTCCTTGCGCAGCATCCGCAGGCGATGCGCGAGCTGCACGGCGAGCTCGCGCCCTTGGCCGGCGACCCGCCTGCGCTCGAGCAACTCGATCAATTGCCGGTGTTGCAGCGCGTGGTCGATGAGAGTCTGCGCGTGCTCACGCCGAGCGCGTATTCGCAGCGGCTGACGGTGGAACCCGCGCAGCTCGGCCCGCTCAAGCTGGGCCGCGCCACGGTCGTGGTCTTCAGCCAGTATCTCACCCACCACCGGCCGGACCTGTTCGAAGATCCCGATTGCTTCGTGCCCGACCGTTGGCGTTCGATCAAGCCATCGCCCTACGCCTACCTGCCCTTTGGGGCGGGGCCGCGGATGTGCCTGGGGGCGACCTTGGCGCTGACCACGATCAAGCTCGCGCTGGCTACGATTTTGGGCCGCTATCGGCTCACCGTGCAGCCGGGGGCGCAGATCGACGGGCACGTGCTCTCCACCATGCTCACGCCGACCTCAGGCATGCCGATGATCGTGTCGCACGCCGACGGCCGCTGCGAAGCCAGCCCAGTGACGGGCAACATCCATTCGCTCGTGAAGCTGGACGAATCGCTCGTCGCCCCCGAAAGGTTGCGTATCGCGGCCTAAGGTTTACTTCCCAAGGCTGCCCTCCCGCACGCGCATCCGGTCCAACAGGACGAACTGTCCGGTGATCGCCGTTGGCAACCTAGCGGTCGAGGGGTTCCAGGGGATGGCATAGGCGGCCGTTTGGCCGCTCGTCGTTTCGGTGACGTAGAGCACCGTTTGGGCTCTCGGGACGGCAGACGACTGGAAGTCGAGATGGCCGGTGACCAATAGGAACTGCGGATGCCTAACGTCAGCCAAGCCCAGATCGGCCAGCACGTTGCGTTGGAACTGGGCCGTGAAGCGGCCGCTGCGAGGATTGATCGCGGCGCCGCGAAGGTTGCCGGTCGTGAAATCGAGGGCGAAGAAGCCCTCCACCTGGTCGTCGAGCCGGCCGGTGGCCGTCACCAGGTTCGGTCCCGAGTCGGTCGCAGTGGCGTGCAGCGGCGTGTGCGGCCAGGACGTGCCTACGAGCAGACCGGATGCGAGGGTCGCCAGGAGTGCCGCCGCCCCTAGGCCGAAGGAACTGGCGCCGAAATCGCCATCGCGGAACAACATGGGCATACCCGAGGGCCAGATGATCGAAGCGAGGTTGCCCGCCCGCGGAAACTAGCCGGCCCGCGCCAAGAGGGCAATAACAGTTTCGCGATGCGGGACGGGCAGTTCGCGGGGATTCCTCCCTGCTGCCCGCCGGCGTTTCGGAACAGTGCGAGACCGCTCGCAGCGCGCGGATTTTGGGCATATCGCGCAGGTTTCCCCTAGACGCCCGAGGGCGCCCGCCGGGCGCCGCGGAAGCTCATCGAGGCATTTCGACATCCTTCGCGCCGCGCGCAAGTCTCTTGTGCTCTGCCACTTCGAGCGAGCTCCGCCGGCTTATCGTTCGACCCGGCCGGAATTCTGGCGGCGCGAGTGGCGGATGCTGGTATCGGTTTTGCCTTTACTTCGAGGCCGCCCCGGCAGGGGTCGGCGCCCAACGAACGTTCAGTGAAACTCGCGGAGTTGAAAAACGATGATGAACACCCGTGTGGCAAAGTTATGCCTGGCCGCGGCCTGTTTCGCCGGGCTGGCGTCCGGGCCAGTGTTGGCCGGTCCGATCGGCATTCAAGGCACCATGTCGAACTTCGACGTCTTCAACGACACCGGACAGAACGTCTACGGCGCCGAATTGGACCTCGACGGGCTGACGAGCGTCGACGTGTCGAGTACTTACCCGTGCCACTTCCAGAACCTTACGAAGACCGACTACGCCGGCGGAACCAAGCTGGTGTTCAGCGGCTACAGCTTTGGCGCGAATCCCCCCTACCTTACGCCGGCTCCGAGTGTGTTCAGCACCAACGGCCACTACGCGGTGAACGTGCAGGGGGCCGAGCACTTCGGGTTCTCTACCCCTTCGCAGGCGACCAGGTCGGGCTTCTACTGGCTCGACCAAAACCTGAACCGCATCAGCCCAACGCCGCTGGCGGTGCCGCAGACCACCTGGAACTTCGCGCCTCCGGTGGGCGGCAACCCTGCCGCGGTGCAGATGGCCATCGTGCCGCCGCCCCCGCCGCCGGCCGAAATGCATGGCGACGCCGTGTGGGTGAAGGTGTTCACCACCGAACTGGCGGGACCGGCAGAGCTCGACCAGCTGATCTCCTACGATCCCAACAATCTCGACCCTCTGCACCCCAGCGTGGCGCCGCAGTTGCCGTCGGAAGTCGAGACCGAGTGGGAACTGCTCTCCGATGACAGCATCGACGCCCTGCAGCCGCCAGATGTTCCCATCGACAACCAGGAGTCGATTGTCCGGCGCTTCGAGTACTACAAGTACACGGGTGGGTACGATGAAGTTCACCTGCCGAACTCGGCCTTCACCGGAGGCGAGCCGGATCCGGCCGAGTTGGGCGATTTCATGATGGCCAACATGGTCGCGGCGAACTTGGTCGTGCCGGAGCCATCGACCTTCGTCCTCTTGGGCTTCGGCGCCTTGGGCCTGCTGGGCTACGCTCGGCGATTTCGTCCTAGGTGACGCTTGCACGCCGTCATCGAAGCGCCCTTTCGTCGCATGGCAGGCCGCTCCTCGCCGCAGCTAGTGCTGCGTCACCGCTTGTTTTCGGGCTGTGCCACACTAGCCCGCAGCGCAAGCAAGGGACGGAAGCCCCGCGGGCGCGCTGGCCGAAATTGCTGTCCGGCCCGTGCAGGGGTCCGCGAGGCTCGACCAGGGAGACGTGGCTCTCCCTTGCTTGCGCTGCGGGCTAGTATCGGAGGGCAACCCGAACTCCTACCTGTGACGCAGCACTAGCCCATTGCTTGACACGAAACGTGCGCTCCGGTGAGCAGACACGTCAGTGCGACCATCAACAACCATCCTGCGGCGCCGAACTTCAGCCCGCTCCGCCAACCGACCGTCAGACAGATGAGCGACGCGAAGATTCCGGCTGGGATCAGCATCGCCATGCACGCAGCAACGAACCATTCGGCCCGCGGCTTGGGGGGCCCGTTGCCGGACGTTGCGATTATCGCCGCCAGCGTTATCGCGCAGGCCGTAGTGGCGGCCAGGACATCTTGCAGTGACGTTCGCGAGGCGGGGGGCTCTTTTTGCATCCCCGTACGATACCAGACCCGCCGTCAGCGACGCGAAACCTCAATGCGCTAGCGCTGCCAAAGTGTCAGCAGCAGGACCCACAGTGGCAGCAGGACGGCTGAGCCTGCGAGCGCGAGAGCGGCCCAGCGCAACGCTCTGCGCCAACCTGCCACGCAAGTCGCCGTCGCGGCCACCGTCGTAGCAATCACGCCTGGCCAATAGAGCAACGCGAGCAGGAGTGCGGCGGGGACTCCCGGGCGGTAGTTGGTCGGCAAGACCACCAGCAAGCGGATCAAGGCCACCGCGGCGCAGGTCATCGACAGCGAGACCATCACGTCGGCCAGGCTGCGGCGTGTGCGAGGTGCATCCATGCGCGGCATCCTACCATTCCTGTCTTGGCCGCGCAATGCGCCGCTTCGGCAAGGGCAGGATTGGCCGGCCGGCTACGATTGTTGAATCTCTTTTCGGCCGCACTGAGTCAGCGTCGTACCCCGAGGAATCGTCCAGCGGCCGTGGTAAAATGCCGCCTGCAGTTACGCACGACGCGACCGGCCCCGGGCCAGCGAAATGCCGGCCCTCACCGATCCTCTTCCTGCAGCAACAATGGCAAAGAAGCAGTCCACCAAGAAGGCGCCGAAGCCCAAGGCGGCAAGCGTCGCAAAAAAGTCCGCCGCCTCCAAGCCCGCCCCCCAAGTCAAGGAAATCCTCGCGCAGCTTGAAGCGCTCGGCAACGAGAGAATGCGCGCCCACAACGTCAAGCAGGGCGCCGGCGACAACCAGTTTGGCGTCAAGCTCGGCGACGTCCGCGCCTTGGCGAATCAAATCAAGACCAACCACGAGTTGGCCCTCGCGCTTTGGGCAACCGACAACGTCGAGGCTCGACTCTTGGCGACGCTGCTGATCAAGCCGCAAGATCTGTCGGCCGACGAACTGGAGCGTATGGTGCGGTCGGCGACCTTCGTGCAGGTGGCGGATTGGCTCCACTCCTACGTGGTGAAGGAGCATCCCGACAAGGAATCGCTGCGCCAACGGTGGATGACTTCCGGCGACCCCATGGCTGCCCGTGCCGGCTGGCGGCTGACCGCCGGACGCGTGGCGAAGAGCCCGGAGGGGCTCGAGCTCGTCGCGCTGCTCGACCGCATCGAGGCTGAAATGGGCAGCGCCGCTCCCGTGGTGCAGTGGACGATGAACGCCTGCCTGGCCGAGATCGGCATCCACTTCTCCGAACATCGCACACGGGCGATCGCGATCGGCGAGAAGCTGGGGCTCTATCGAGACTACCCAGTCTCCAAGGGCTGCACTTCGCCCTTTGCCCCCACTTGGATCAGCGCGATGGTGAGCCGGCAAGGCTAATCGCTGCGCTCGGCGGCCAGCGAGCGCAGCCCTTCCCCAGAGTTGCCGCAAGCGCGCTTTCTCCCCCCGTGACTCACGGGGGGCTAATGAGTTGCCTGCGCCGCTTGCGGCGCCGAGCCCGTTACCTGCTCCATCAGCCAGCGGTTCAGATCGCCCAGCATCTCGGGGATCAACTCTTGGCCGCACGGATAATGGCGGAGCGTGACGTTCATGCCGGCCGAGTGGACCAACCGCAGATCGCGGCAGACCTGCTGGCTGTCGTAGTCGTCGCTCTCGCAGCCGGCCGCGATGAGCAGCGGCACCTGCCGTAGCTCGTCGAGCCGGGCGAAGGGTGCGCCCCCGGTGGGGAGCGGGCCGCCCAGCGTGGCCGCGCCGGCAAAGCGGTCGGGGTGGCGCAGCGCCAACCGCACCGCCATCGTGCCGCCGCAGCCGTAACCGACCAGGAACCGCCGCGAGCGATGGACCTGGAAGCGGTTCTCGGCGGCCGCCAGGGCCTGCCAGACGCAGGCCTCGGCCTCGTCGATGGCGTCGTCGGACTGGGGCCAGTAGCGGCTGCCGCCAGGGCCGACGCCGGGGGCGCGGGGGGCCACCGCCGCGTAGTTGCGCATGCTCACGAGCGGCATCACCCGGCGGAGTTGGCGCTCGTCGAGCCCCGGGCCGTGCAGCCAGATTAGCAGGGGATAAGCGTAGCCTGGCTCATAGTGGAGCGGGGCGAAGACCGCCACCGGGCCGTCTTCTTGCCGGGCGAAGACCGCGGACTCGAGCTGCGAATCGGCCGGAGGAACCCCGGCGTCGAACGGGAGGGCCGGGGCTGACAAGCGGTTGAATCGCAAGGGCGGGGTCCTCAAGCGGGTGTCGTGGATCGCGCTCGCGGCTCACGGGCCTGCCGCACCCCGCGAGAGGGGCGGCGCCGCGGAATCTGGGTAAGGCGGACTCTAGCCCCCGCCCGGCGAATGTGTCAACGGCAGTGGCGGCTTGCTGGCGGGGTCCGCGCGCTGTACGGTGCGAGTGCTAGCAGGCCGCAACCACCAGTCGCCGCGGCGCTTATCCTCCGATCACCTGCCTGCGACACCCATCCCTCCCCTCTAACGAAAGCTTTGCACCGTGCGGACGAATCCCGTCAAAGGCATTTTGCAGTCCGGCAAACCGAGCTTCGGCACCTGGCTTTCCCTGGGCGACCTCTATGCCACGCGAGTCCTGGCCCGGATGGGCTGGGACTGGCTCACGCTCGACATGGAGCACTCGGCCATCGACTGGTCGCAGGCGGCCATGATCTTCGCCGCCATCGCCGACGCGGGCGGCGTGCCGCTCGCGCGCGTGCCGCAGGGGAGCCACGACTACATCAAGCGCGTGCTCGACGCGGGGGCCTGGGGCATCGTGGTCCCGATGGTCAACACCGTGGAGCAGGCCCGCGTGGCGATCGCGGCGGCCAAGTACCCGCCGGTGGGCAATCGCAGTCTGGGGGGGGGCATGGCCTCGCTGAACTTCGCCACAACGAGCGCGGAGTACTTCAAGAAAGCGAACGACGAGATCCTGGTAATTCTTCAAACCGAAAGCCCGCAGGGAGTGGACAACGCCGAAGCGATCTACGCCCTGCCGGGGGTCGACGCCATCTTCGTGGGCCCGGTCGATCTGCGGGCCAACATGCGCCGCGCCGACGGCAGCGAGGCCAGCGACGAGGAGTTCGAGCGGACCTTGCAGCGGATCGTCGACGCCGGCAAGAAGACCGGCACGCCAACGGGCATGCACACCATGGACACGAAGTCTGCCCTGCAGCGCGCCGAGCAGGGGATGCAGTTCATCGCGATCGGCAGCGATCTGCGGCTGATGACGATGCAGGCCCAAGAGGTGCTGAAGGCGGTGCGGCCGGAGGCGGGGGCGAGGGAAGTGGCGAAGTATTAGGCGAAGGATGGGCGCATGCGATTCTCACTCCGTTGGCTCTTTGCGGCGGTCGCCGTCGCTGCGGTCGTCAGCTTGGCCCTTGTGAACGCCAATCGATGGTGGGTGGTCGGTGGCACCGTGGTAGTGCTGTTGCTCGCTACAGCTGCCGCCTCGCGGGTATTCCTCTACGGCCGCAAGGCGGCGTTTTCGTTTGGCTTCGCCGCGACCGTGTTCTTGGTGCGTTGCGGCTTCTTCGTCGTCGGCATGCCGCCCGTGTTTGCGCTCGAATCGGAAGACTTAGGAGGGGGGCAAGTAATCTCGGTAACCACTTTGACCCAACTCGATGAGGAGCATGCGCTGAGCGCGAAGAAACTGACGGACGACTTCTGTCTGCTGGGAGTGGCGACCCTGAGTGGATCAATCACGGTTGGATTCGCTCGAATGCGACGACCGATCCAGAGCGACACGCCGGAATAGCGCCTGCGCCAGGGCCGTTCTTCATTCCTCATCAACCAGTTGCGTGAGCGCTTGTCGCTTCACTCAGCCGCGCTCGATGGCTTCGGCGGAACTTTTCCTCCCCGATCCTCGACGAACCGTGCAAAGCGGCCGTAGTCCGCGCGACCCCACATGGTAGGCGCAACGCTTGGCGGATCAGCCTGCACGAAGCCGTCGCGCAGGGCGGCGGCCGCGTCGGCGGGCAGGGGGGTGTTGATTTCGACGCACTTCACGTATTTCGCAGTGCACAGCGCATGTGCTGAAGAAAGGGAGAGATTGCCGGAGAATCCGAGAAACACTTCGTCGTGTCCGCGCTGGGTGACTTGCACGTGCCCCTCCGCCGCTAGCAACTCAAGGCACTGCTCCACGAGAGCTCGCTGCCGGCGATCTTCCCACCACCAGCGCCCGGCGATTCCCAGCAGGATGCTCAGCAGCGAAAGTGCGACGAGCAGCGTGCGTAGGCTGAAGCGTGGGCGCAGACGCATCGCGACCTCTTGGGGGACCCTGCTGTTGCTCCGCAGTCCGACCCTACAGCACGGCCGCCACGGCCTCGCACAGCGCATCCATGTTGCTCGTAGTCATGCCGGCCACGTTGATGCGCCCCGAGCCGACGACGTAGACGCCGTGCGTCTTCCGCAGTTCGTCGACCTGCAGCGGCGTGAGCCCCGAGAACGAGAACATGCCGCGTTGCCGCTCGATGAACGAGAAATCCTGCCGCACGCCGTGCTTCGCAAGCGTGTCGACGAACAACCGCCGCATCTTGGCGATTCGGCCCCGCAGATCGGCCAGTTCCTGCTCCCATTGCTTGCGCAGCGCAAGGTCGGTGAGCACCGTGCTCACGATTGCGCCGCCGTGCGAGGGCGGGTTCGAATAGTTTACGCGAATGCAGCTTTTAAGCTGGCTGAGCACGGCCTCGGCGGTGGCGGCGTCGCGGCAGACGGCCGTCAGCGCGCCCACGCGTTCGTTATAGAGGCCAAAATTCTTCGAGAACGAACTGGCCACCAGCAGCTCCGTGCCAGGTTGCGCGAGCACGCGCAGCGCTAAGGCGTCTTCCTCGAGCCCTTCGGCGAGCCCTTGGTACGCGAAATCCAAGAGCGGCAGTGCTCGGCGCTCGCGGAGCAGCTCGGCCAGTTCGCGCCATTGCTCGGCGGTGGGGTCGATGCCGGTGGGGTTGTGGCAGCAGCCGTGGAGCACCACCACATCGCCCGCCGACACGCCTGAGAGCGCGGCTTTGAGCGCGTCCCAGGCTAGGCCGTTGGTGGCCTTGTCGAAGTAGGGATAGGTCCGCACTGCCAAGCCGGCGGCCTGGAAGATGCCGGGGTGGTTGGGCCAAGTCGGATCGCTGACCCACACGGTGGCCTGCGGAAACTGCTTAGCCAGGAAATCGGCGGCCACGCGCAGGGCGGCCGTGCCGCCAGGCGTTTGCGCCACCGCGAGGCGTTTACTCGCCACCGCCTCGTGCTGCGATCCGAACAGCAGCTCTTGCACGGCCTGGCCATAGGCCGCCGAGCCCTGAATGCTCATGTAGTCCTTCGAGCGCTCGTCGCGCAGCAGCCGCTCCTCGGCCTGCTTCACGCACTGCATGATCGGCGTGATGCCTGACTCGTCTTTGTAGGAGCCGACGCTGAGGTTGATCTTGCCGGGGTGCGGATCGGCGCGAAAGGCGTCGGCCAGGCCGAGAATGGCGTCGGGCGGGGCGGTCTTGACGGACTCGAACATGGGGCAATTGACGGGATGGCGGGAATTCGGCCGCTGGAGTGACCGCGGCCCAAGAATCGACCATTCTAGTTGGCCGCAGGTTCAGGGGGTAGGCTCTGCCGGCGGGCCTCAAAACGTCAAAGATCCTGAGAGAGCAGGTCTTGCAACGGGGCTTCGACGATTGCGGCCAAGTCCGTGGCTTCGCCTGCTTCGCGCAACAATCCTTGGACCAAGGCGCCGAGAGCCCGCAGCAATTCGGACCGCTCGAGCGAAGCCGCAAAGCCCGCGGCAAATTGGGCCAGCACTTCGTCCGGCAGGTCGTCGAGGCCTCGGCCATGCACTGCGGGCAGCCCGCGGCGAAGGCAGGCCAGGCTCAGCGCGCAGCCACGGGCACTGCTGATCCAGTATTCGGCTTGCCAAAGGCGCTCGCGCTCGAGACACACCCGCGCACGCACCACATGATGCACGCCGTGGCCCAACAGCTCGCGCGCGGTGGGGGGTTGCAGGTGCGGCCGATCGACGGCGGCGCCGAACAGCAACTTGAACTTGGGCCCCGTGGCCCCGAAGGCCGAGGCCGGCGTGAACGACAGGTCGACCTGCAAACAGCCCGGCAGCAAGAACACGCGATAGATCGAAGGGCCGCTCGGCAGATCGAAGAGGTGCGCCGCGGCGAGCTCACGCTGGATCGCGCGCGTCCAATCCTCGAGAACGTCGAAGATCGAGCACTCGTCCGCGACGGCGAATGTGAGGTCGAGGTCCGACCACCGGTCGCCAGGCCCCAGGGCGAGCGAGCCCACCGCGGCGCCAGCCGTGACGCGCGCGTCAGCAGCGCCCTGGCGCAGAATGAATTCGCACGCGCGATCGCGGTCTTCGACGCGGAACATGCCTGAGTCTCAGGAGCCTGGCGGCAGCAGGCGACAACGCGCCGCCCTGGTGCGCTCCCCGAGAATATCAACTTCGGGCGCGTCGTGCCGGAAGCGCTCGCCAGGAGCTACTTGATCCCCGGCCTGTTCTCGAGCGCCCCTTTCACCCCGATCCGCTCCGGGTGGCGGGCCAACTTGTCGGTGATCACGCGCACGTCGTCGAGAATCGGCCGTAGGCGGACCGTCATTTCGCGGACGTTGCACACCACCTGGTTCACGTTGTTGAACAGCGTGGGGTCGTTGAGGAGCTTGCCGATCGTCCCTTCGCTCGAATTGAGCGTCTTGCCGAACTGCACGAACTGGGCAAACATCGCGTCGAGCCGAGCAACCGTGCGGTCGAGATTGTCGACCAATTGCGGTCCCTTCTGCCCCAGTGGCCGCGTGAAACCCTCGATGTTGCGCAGGTTGGTGTCGGCCAACTGCAGCACGGTCCGCATGTCGGCAATCCCTTGGCGGATGTCGACCAGCGCGTCGGGGAGTTGTCGCAAGCCGTTCTTCAGCGACTCGCGGAACTGTGGATCGTTCATCACCTCGTTCACGCCCGTCATCGCTTGCTGGAAGCTGTCGAGGGCCAGCTCGGTCTTGTTGACGATGCGGGTGAGTTGCTCCTGGTTCTTGCCGAGCGAGTCGTTCAGGCGATGCGCTAGATCGCGCACTTCGACGCTGGCCTTGCCGATCGAGTCGATTGCGTCGCGTAGGTCTCCCTCGATGCTGGTCACACTCTCGAGCGGATCGGGGCGGACCGAACCTTCGATCGTGTCGCCTTCTTGCAGAAACTGGTCCTGCTTGAGCTGCACGGTTTGCACCTGGAGCTTGCCGCTGACCGATTGGGGCGGTGATTTTTCTGGAGGGCCGGGCTCGAACTCGATCACCGTGTCGCCCAGCACCGAGCGGACGATGCGGCACACCGAGTTGCGCTGCAGTTTCACGTCGTTGTCGATCCGCACGGTGACCAGCACGTAGCTGTTGTCGTCGGCCAGCCTGACGGCGGTGACGCGGCCGATCAAGAGCCCGCGGCTGCGGACCGGGGTGTCGGCGGCCACGCCTGGGGCGCGCTCGAAGCGGATGTTGAGCGTGTACCCGCTTTGCACGAACTGGGGCAGTTCTCCGAACAGGGCGACGAGCACGACGGAAATCACGATGGAGGCGATCACCATCACCCCGACGCGGAACTGTACGACGCGTTCGTCCATGGATCGGCTCCTCGAGCCGCGAGCCGAGAGCTGGGAGCTAGGAGCAAATGCACTCCCAGCTCCTGGCTCCCAGCTCCCGGCCTCCTCTTAGCTCCCTGCTTGTTCCCGCATTTCCATCAAACGCTCGCCGGCCTCGCCGCGCACGAACTGCGTCACCCGTCGCTCGCCCACGCGCTCGATCTGTTCCGGCGTGCCATCGAAGAGCATCTGCGATTCATCCGGCTTCAGCCGCGCGAGCGGATAGACCATGATCACGCGGTCGGCCACCTTGCGGGCCGTGTGCATGTCGTGCGTCACCACGACGCTCGTCACCGGATAGCGCTGCCGGCTACGGAGGATGAGCTCGTTGATCACGTCGCTCATGATTGGATCGAGCCCTGTCGTCGGTTCGTCGTAGAGGATCACCTCGGGGTCGAGCGCGAGCGCCCGCGCCAAGCCCACGCGCTTCCGCATGCCGCCCGAAAGCTCGGCCGGTTTCTTGGTGACGATCGACGGCGGAAGGCCTACCTCGGCCAGACGCTCGAGCACGATCCGCTCGACCTCCTTGGGGGGCGTTTGCGTGTGTTGCCGCAGCGGAAAGGCTACGTTCTGCGCCACGGTCATGCTGTCGAACAGAGCCGCCCCCTGGAACACGAAGCCGAACCGCACGCGCTGCTTTGTGAGCTCTTTTTCGTTGAGCGTGCTCAGATCGCGGCCGTCGAACTCCACCTTGCCGCGTGTGGGACGCACCAGGCCGATCAGCGTTTTGAGCAGCACCGTTTTGCCGCAACCGCTCTCGCCGATGATCGCCAGCGTTTGCCCACGCGGGATCTGCAAGTTCAGGTCGCGCAGAACTGGCTGCCGGCCAAACGAAACGAACAGCCCGCGCGTTTCCAGCAGCGGTTCGTCGCTTCCGGCGGGTTTGGCGGCCTGCTTCACCATGGTTCAGACCAGCGACCGCGTTTCGGGCCACATGATCGTGTAGAAGGTATCGAGCACGATCCCGATCACCAGGTCGAGCCAGAGGATCGTGACGAACGAGTGGACGAAGGCGCCCGTCGCCGCTTGCCCCACGCCTTCGGCGCCCGGCCGGCAATGGAACCCGCGGTGGCAACTGATCACGGCGATCGCAGCGCCGAAGAACAGGCTCTTGAAGATCCCGAAGAACAGATCGAAAGCGCCCACGAATTGCTTCGAGTTCTCCCAGTAGTAGTGCTGATCGATGCCGAGGATATAAACGCTGTAGCCATAGCCGCCGACCACGCCCATGAAATCGGCCATGATCGTCAGCGTGGGAATGAGCACCAGGCAGGCCAAGAACCGCGGCACCACGAGGTAGTGGATCGGGTTCGCGCCCATGCTCACCAGGGCATCGATCTGCTCGGTGACGCGCATCGTGCCGAGTTCCGCGGCCATGGCGCTGCCCACGCGGCCGGCCAACATCGTGGCGGCGAGCACGGGGCCCAACTCGCGCACGAGCGACATATTGATCACCGCGCCCAGCCGCGTCTCCAGATTCATCAGCCGGAATTGGGCATAACTCTGCGCCGCCAGCACCATTCCGATGAACAGCCCCGTGAGGGCCACCACAGGCAGGCTGAGCACGCCGATCTGGTAGAAGCTGGGGAGCAGCGTTTCGCGCCGCGGGAGATGGAACAGGAGCCAGGAAACCAACCGCAGGCCGAACATGCCCAGGCTGCCGAGCGCCATCACCCAATCGATCACCAGGCCGCCGATATCGGCGATGATCGTGCCGGCGCCCCCGAAGACGCTGCGGCGGCGATTCGAGCGAACGGTGGGTGCTGTGGCCATACGACGGGTCGAATGCAGAGCGAGCGGTGGGCGCAGAAGGAGTGCTGTTCGGTAACTTCGTCGCAGTCGAGTTTGCCGCTTGAGCCTGCCTGGGGCGCGTTTGCGGTCGTGCCACAAGGTGCCAACCCCATCCAAGATGCGGACTAGGAAAGTTACGGCTTCTTGGGACCTGAGCCTAACGTTGCCGACGCTAGCTGACCGGTGGAGACTGCTGCTCCGCTGGTTTTTTGCCGCCCCCTCTCCGGGCTGGTACACTCGGCCTCCAGAGGTTCAGAGCATTTGGCCGCGGGCGCCAGCCCGCCCAACACAGAGGCCCTTCCCATGCACCCGCACGCCGCTCCGCGCTGCCAACCCGATCCCGGCTATTGTCGGGCTTTCTTGCTCCGTCTGGCATCCTGCTTCTTGGGGGCTGCGCTGGCGGCCTCGGGCGAGGCCCAAGCCGCGCCGCCTGAGCCACTGGTGATCAAGGAAAGCACCAAGCTCGACCCGAACCGCACCTACGGCCCGCTCGTGATCGCGGCCTCGAACATCACGATCGACGGCCAAGGGGCGAGCGTCGTTGGACACACCGAGGGCGATCCCAAAACCTTCACTGGCGACGGCGTGTTCGCCGAGGGGGTGTCGGGCGTCACGCTCAAGAATGTGAAAGCCCGCGGTTGGGAGAACGGGCTCCACCTGCGCAACGCGAGTGATTGGACCGTCGAGAACTGCGACTTCTCCGACAACTTCCACGACCCGGCCTTCGGCTGGGGCGAGCAAGGACGCCGCGGCGGCATCGTGCTCGAAAAGGTGACCAAGAGCACGCTCCGCGGCAACAAGGCCAACCGCGTGTGGGACGCCTGCGTGCTGGTCGACAGCGACGACAACGTGCTCGAGAACAACGACTTTTCGCACACCTCGAACACCTGTTTGAAGTTCTGGACCGCCTGCCGCAACATCGTGCGGAAGAACGACCTCAGCTACGGCCTGCGCAAGGACCCCGGCGAGGTGCATGCCCGCGATTCCACGTGCGTGCTCATGGAAAGCGGCTCGAACGACAATCACTTGGTGGGCAACGACTGCACCCACGGCGGCGACGGCATCTTCGTGCGCGTGCTCAACGGCTGGGTGAGCACCGGCAACCTGTTCGAAGAGAACGACTGTTCGTACGCCAACAACAACTGCGTGGAGGCCTGGTCGCCGCGCAACGTGTGGCGGAAGAACAAGGCCAACCACGGCAGCTACGGCTTTTGGCTGGGCGCCTCCGACCAAACCGTCGTCGAAGGGAACGAGGCCTCGTACAACGGCCTGCCCGACGGCATGCACAACTCGCCGCATCTACCGGGCGAAGGACACGCCGGCATCGTCTTCATGGCCGGTCCCTCGAGCCACACGATCGTGCGCGGCAACACCTGCGTCGGCAACAACGGCGCCGGCATCGCCGCGATCGGCGACCTGGAGTCGATGGGGCAAACCTGGAAGGCGTTTCACTGGATCATCGAGCAGAACACGCTCGAGCGCAACCGCTGGGGCATCTTTCTGCAGCACGCCGAGATGATCGACCTGGCGGCCAACCGCTTTGCCGACAACAAGCTGGGGGACGTCCACCTGGAAGCCAACGTGGTGCGGCTGGTGCAGCGGCCCGCCGATCCAGCGGTCACGCAGCCCCCGAAGGCCGTGCTCCACGGGCCGGATGTCGCGGTCGTCGGCGGTCCCGCCAAGTTCGACGCCTCGGAAAGCACCGATCCTGCCGGCCGGCCGCTCAACTTCCGTTGGCGGCTGGGCTCGGTCCTCGCTGGCGGCAAGACGGCCAGCTTCACGCTGAGTGAACCGGGGTTCCAACGTTTGGCGCTCACGATCGACAACGGCGCTCTCTCCGACTTGGCGTGGCGCGACCTCTACGTGGTCGAGGATCTGCCGGAGCAAGGAACCGAGGGCGCCCACGGGGCGTGGACCTGCCACGGCGACGGTTGCCAGGCCAAGTTCGCCGACGACGAGCAGGCCAAGCTCATCGGCCGCTCCTCGCTGCGGGCACGCATCGAGCCGTACGGCGGTGATCGAGTGTGGCTGCGCTACACTCCGCCCGCGCCTGTGTCGCTCGCAGGGAAGACGCACCTCGTGTTCTGGCTCAAGACCCGCAACGAAGACATTCCCGGCTGGCAGAACCTGAACCCCTTGGTGACGGTGCTGGGGGCCGGCGACTCGGCGTTGCGGCTCGCCCCTCAGCGCGACCAGTTGAGCCAAACGAAGTACACCGAAGCCCGCGAAGGTTGGACCTACTTTTCGATCCCGCTAGCCGGCGACGCTGACTGGACGGCCGAAGGGCGATTGGCCGAGGCGCGAGCCATCGAACTCGGCTTCGACTCGTAGGGCGCGCCGCCGCTGGTGATTTGGGTGGATGGCTTGGGGGTGAAGTGACCGTAAGCGCGCAGGGGTCGACGAGATGTGGACGCGTTTGAGATCCTGCGAACGAAACGTGGAACGGCATCGTCGTGCGCACGTTCCCCCGGCGACTCGCCGGGGGCTAATGGCAGCTTGCCGCGCTCAGCCTTCATTAGCCCCCCGTGAGTCACGGGGGGCAGCCGCGCGGAGATTGGAATCGCGCTTGTTGTTCTTAAGTGCTCTCGCGCTTCTGCTTCCTGCGATCATTGCCGCGCGCTCGTCCGCAGCCGAAGACAACGCCTGGGGGACGCTCACCGGTCGGTTCGTAACCGAGTCCACCGGCGACGAGGCGGCCGAGCCGCAGGGCATTTCCGGCATCGCGGTCTATCTCGAGCCCGTTAAGGACCGGAAGCTCTCCATCCATCCGCGGTACGAAGCGGAGAAGCGAAGGACCGAGGAGCGGACGATCGAGATCCGCGATTCTCGATTCGTGCCCGACCTGGTCTTCCTGCGGACGAATCAGCCGCTGGTTGTGAAGAATGCGGATGCGATCCAACACGTTGCGCAGAATCCACGTCCCGACCGTTCTCCGACAGGATTCACCATGGCGCCCGGAGAAGTGTGGCGTTTTAAGTTTGCTGACCCTGGCTGGCAATCCATCGTCTGCAACCTCCATGATCACCCACACGCCCACCTGGTCGTTCAGCCTCACCCCTACGGCGCCGTCACCGGGGCGGATGGCCGCTTCGAGATCCGCGATCTTCCGGTCGGCGAACACACCTTTCGCGTCTGGCGGCCCTCAACCGGCTATATTCGGCAAGCCAAGCTCGCAGGAACGGCGGTCGAGTGGAAGCGCGGCCTCGCCCGCTTCACGGTCCGGCCCGGCCAGAACGACCTGGGCGAGATCCAGGTCCCTGTCGACAGAAACGCTCCATGACCCTGGGTTCTCTCTTCCGCTGGCTCCTGATCGCCGCCGCCGCCGCGCTGGCGGTGCTCAGCCTCCGGCATCCGAACGCCAAATGGGCCTATCTCGCGGGCTCCTTCACCCAGGCGTGCATCGTGTATGGATTTCTACAGGCATGGCTCGGCGGACCCCGACGCCATTTCTGGTTCGGCTTTGCGGCATCCGCGGCCAGCGTCGCCCTGCTCATGCGCGCGGATCTGCCGAGCGTGCTCGAGCTGGCGCCGGCGGCCGCCGACGCGGGCGTGGCGGGACTGCCGGCCCTGCGCTGGGTCCGCCTTGATCGCCTGAACTCTCCCCGCGAAGCCCTGACCGCGACCGCCGGGGCTTACACGGTGTTCGGGGTCGGGGTGGCGGGCGGCTTGTATCTCTTCCTGGCGGCGCAACGCCGAGACCGCCACTAGGCCAGCCGGCGCCGTCCGAGTTGATGGCCCTCGTTGCGGCGGCTCAGGCCACAGCTTATTATCGGAAAGTTCTACTAGGCGGCCCGCGAGTGACCTCCGGGATTCGGTCGGAGAGAGAAGAGGCGCACAGACCCACGGTCGGTTCGTCTCCTTGGATCGGAACCCTGCTCGATGCGTCTCCATTGCGATTTTCTCGCCGCACGGCTCGCGGCGCTGATCGGTGTGTTGATTTGCCTGGGCGCGGGTGGCTGTTCGAACTCCGCCCAACAGCCGTCGACCGCGGTCAACCCCGCCGGCTCTTCCGGCACGTCTCCAACCGGCGCTCCCCCAGCCGCCGCCTCGCCGCGCGTCACGAGCCCCGTCGCCGCCGCGCTGCTCGTCAAGCGCGACCAACTCGACGGCAGCCTCTGGCGCGACGAGGTCCTTGCCCAGCGCTATGAGGACTACTTCATCGATCTGTGGGACCGCATTCGTGCAGGCGACGACCGCCTGGGCGTGGTGAGGACGGCGGTGCTGCAGGAACTCGTCGTTCCGGCCGGCGCCCCGGCCGAAAAGTGGCAGTGGGACATCGAGCGCGTGGCCTTCAGCGGCGACGACAAAACGTACACGCGCGAGGAGTTCGTCCAGCAGCTCGACGCCCTGGTCGCCGCCGGCTACAAGCTCGAGGAGGCGGAGTTCCACCACTCGACCTTCGTCCCCCCCACGGCCGACAAACAAGCCACGAGCGTCGTGGCCTTCGTGGCTCACCTGGCGCGGCCCGAAGCAAAGGAGCGCGTGGTCGTGCGCGGCGATCTGAACGTCGTCTGGGAGCGCACCGCCGCCGGCGGCAAGGAGATGCCGATTCCGCAGTCGATTGCCATTCGCAACGCACACTTGCTGCGCCGCGTGGGGGAGCCGGCGTTTCGCGAGATCGCCAAGTTCGAATACAAGATCGATCCCAGCAATCGCGCGGCGCCGGGCACGCCGCATCCGTTCCTGGCCCAAGACCTCAACCGCGACGGCCGCACCGACTTCGTGTCGGGCTCGTTCAATCGCGTTTACTGGAACGAGCTGCAGGCCGACGGTAGCGTGCGCTGGCGCGAAGAGCCGCTCGTGGCCGACACGCAAGACATTTCGCGCGCGTGCGCCGGACTGTTCGCCGATTTCAACGGTGACGGCCGCGACGATCTGCTGCTTGCGCTCTCCGTCGGACTGCCGCGGGTCTACTTGGCTGATGCCCAGGGCAAGTTCACCTCCCCAGCGCTGCCGATCGCGCTTCCGGAGAAGCTGATCCTGCCCACCGGCGTAACCGCGGGCGACGTCGACCGCGATGGCGATCTCGATCTCTGGATTGGCCAATACAAGCCGGCCTACGCCGCGGGCAACATGCCGACCCCCTACTACGACGCCAACGACGGCTTTCCCGGCTATCTGTTGCTGGGAGACGGCCAGGGGCACTTCGTCGACGGCACGCCCGGCTCGGGGCTCGACGCCAAACGGTTCCGCCGCAACTTCAGCAGTTCGCTGGCCGACCTCAACGGCGACGGCCTGCTCGACCTGGTCACGGTCAACGACTTCGCCGGCTACGACCTGTACTACGGCGACGGCCAGGGGCACTTCCGCGATGTGACCGGCACAGCCGTGCCTGATCTCGACGCCTTCGGCATGGCCCATACGTTTGGCGACTACAACGACGACGGGCTGCTCGACATCTACGTGATCGGCATGAGCTCGACCACGGCCCGCCGGCTGGAGCGGCTGGGCGTCGGCCGCGACGACTTGGCCGCACACACCAAGGCCCGCCCCGGCATGGGCTACGGCAACCGCACGCTGCTGGCCGACGGCAAGGGAGGCTTCACGCCGGCCCCCTTCTCCGACCAGATCGCCCGCACCGGCTGGTCGTGGGGCTGCACGACGTTCGACGCCGACAACGACGGCCGCCAGGAGATCTTCGTCTGCAACGGCCACACCTCGGGCAAGAGCTGCCGCGACTACTGCACCACTTACTGGACGCACGACATCTACTCCGGCAGCTCCAAGGAGAGCGCCGAGCTCGATCAGCTGTTCTCCAAGGTGCTGTTCGACGTCCGCACGAAGCAGATTTCTTGGAACGGCTTCGAGCACGATGTACTCTGGTTCCACCGGGGCGAGGGGGCGTTCGCCAACGTCGCCTACCTGATGGGCGTGGCCTCGGAAGCGGACTGCCGCTCGGCGCTCTCGGACGACGTCGACGGCGACGGGCGGGTCGACCTGGTGTTCGAGGAATCCGACTGGAAAAACGGCCGGCACGTGTTCCATGTCATGCGCAACGAATGGCCCACGCAGCTCAATTGGATCGGCCTGCAGGCCTACGAGCTGGGGGGCGGGCTTTCTCCGCAAGGGGCGAAGATCCTCTGCAAGACGCCTGACCGCCAGTTCGTGGCGGTGCTCGCCAGCGGCCACAGCACGCTCTGCCAACACTCGGGCCGGGTCCACTTCGGCCTGGGAGACGCCAAGGAAGTGGAGTGGCTGGAAGTCCACTGGCCCGGCGGCCGCGTGAGCCGGCTCGAGCGGCCGGAGCTGGGGAAGTATCACGATGTGCGCTCGGTGAAAGCGGAGTAGGGGGCCGGGACTTCGCGGGCCGAACTAAACCAGGCTACGCCGCGTAGTGGCGCAAGCTAATACGTGGAGGTCGCTGGCGGTTCGCTTGCATGCCTAAGTTGCGCTTCAGCGTTCTGACGCTTCTTCTCTTGGTCGCCCTCTGCGCCGTCGCCGCCAGTCTGGGGGCTCGCTGGGCGTTGCCGCGGTGGCGGGAGCGGCAGGCGGCTTTGCAGGTGTACGCGTTAGGCGGGCAGGTATTGCGGTGGACCGGTGAAAAATCCATCCGACACGCCGAGCAGGCGGAACTTCCGTACCTGCTGCGGATTGCCGGCGTCGACTACTGGGGTCAGCGGGTCACCGCCGCCCACATTGAGCCGCTGCTTGAACTGCCGAAGCTCCGTTCGATAGCGTTTTGGGGCTGCACGCTCGAGCCTCGCGCCTTGGAGCGTTTGGGGGAGTGCGACTCGCGGCTGATCAACCTGATCTTTCGCGACTGCACGGGCTGCGACGATGCATTCCTAGGGTCGGGGCCGATTCGCGTTTGCCGCGTGGGCATCGTTCGCTGCGACATTTCGGCAGGCGGACTGCGGCGGATGCACCTGCCGAAGACGTTCCAATTCGAGGCCCAAGGCGCGACGCACCTCGACGACGCAGCGCTCGCGGCAATCCGTGCGAACTGCCCGTACATGCAAAGCCTCGACGTTCGCGGCTGCCCAGTCACAGACGCCGGCTGCATGGAGATAGCCCGAATGCCCAAGCTCCAAACACTCTGGCTCACTGGCAGCTCGGCCGTGACGCAAGCCGGCTGGCAGACGCTCGCGAGCAACCCGTCGCTGAAGGAGGCCCAGCTTTACGGAACGAGCGTCTCCCTAGACCAAGCCACCGCCGATGGCCAGTGGCAGGAGGGCTATCTGAAGTCTACGCTGGAGAGGGTCTCCGCGAGCCGAAGCAAAGATGACTGACTGGCTCGACCCGTTGCCCCAAAACTCCACGTAACTCGCCGCTCGGTCGGCAGTGCGCGAACAACCCGTAACCAGCAGTCGGCGTTCGCTGGAATGATAGGAATCCTGCGGAAGCTGCTCTGGCTGGTATTCGGTCGTGAATTGTCTCTCCTCGAATGTGTTGTTGTGGTCATCGCGATTCTGGGGATGCTCGTCTACTTGAGCGCGGGCATGGTCCATACCTAGCTTTGAGAGCGGTCTATCCTCCACCCTCCTCGTATGCCGGCTCCTTGCAATCGCCTGTTGGTCGTGGGCTTCCTCCTGTGCGCCCTCGGAAGCGCGCTGCCGCCCCTCGGGCTTGCCCGCGCCGACGAACCGCCGGATCGAGGCTTCGAGGCCGTAATCGCGGCCATTGCCAACGGCCAAGGGGATCGGCGGCAGGCGCAATTGCTGGTCATGGCTGTCGACCACGCGGACTCGGCCGTTCGCCGACGAGCCCTGTCCGCCCTCTCACGAGCGGCCGCGAGCAGCGAACAGGCGGGCCGCGAGCTTGCCCAGACCTTGCTCGAACTAGAGCAACGGGCGGACTTGAGACGCCAGTGCCGGTTTCTCGACGCGCTGGGCAGCTTGGGAAAGCATGGCCAGTCGGCCGTGCCGCGGCTGCGCGAGATCGTCGGCGGCGATCAGGCCAACGAACGCTTCGCCCGCACGCGCGCCGCGGTCGCCCTGGCCCGCATTCAAGACGAGCGTGACGAGGGAATTCGCCTGCTGATCGCGTGGAGCCGCGTCGACGACCCGCTGACGCGCTGGCTGGCGGTTGACGGCCTGGGCCGGCTGCCGGGGCCGCTGCCGCGCGAGGCGATCGACGCCGTGCGGGAGCGCCTGGACGATGACAATGTCACCGTGCGGACGGTCGCCGCCATGTCGCTCGTGACTTTGAAGGTCGACGTGCCGGCGGCGGTCGACGTGCTGATCGGGGCCCTGGGAAAGCGGCCGTCGGCGGTCTACTTCGAGCCGCCTGGACTACTCGAGGAGGGGCCCGACACTTGGCATTGGGCGATGGCGACCCTCGCGCACTGCGGACCGCACGCTGCGAAGGCGATCCCCACCCTCGCCGGCGTCCTGTCGCACGAGGATGAATCGTATCGCGATTTCGCGCTGCAGACCCTCGGCAAGCTTGGTCCCACGGCGCGGGGGGCCCTCCCGGAAATCGAGCGCTGCAGCCGCCAAGACCGCAGCCCGCGCATTCGCAAAGCTGCGGAGCAGGCGATCCAAGCGATTGGGAGCGACCTGCCCTGATTTACTCGGACTGGGCGCTTCTCTTGGCGCAGAGGAGAATCCAGTTTGGGAGTGTGTGTGCCATGGCCGACGCTGTCACGGGTTCTCCTGGTTCTTCGACGCCCCTGGGCTCGCCTGCGGGTGACTTCACGGCGGCCACGCTCACGCTCGGCGTCATCGGCTACGGCCTGCTCTGTGCGCCGGCGATTGGGCAGCGGGGATTTCCACCCATCGATCCCGCCTGGGAGGCGATGCCGTTTCTCTGGCCGGCGCCGCTCATGCTGTCGTTGCTCTTCGACACGCGCCCCTGGCGCGAGCGGCGGGTTGTTGTCGCGTGGTACTGCGTTTTCACCGCGTTCTTGGCGGCCGGAACCATGCCTACCGTCGTGCCCAAGCAAATCGATCTCGGCCAAATGGCGCTCGGCACGATCGTGCTTGCTCCTCTGTTCCTCTTGATCGCCATGGCCCTGGAGGGCCTGGCCCAGGTCGCGCACCGGCTGTGCGGACGACCGCCGCTGGCCGCGACGGTTCGGTCTTGGCCGCGGTGGCTGGTCGCCTTCGCGCTCGTGGCAGGAGCCGGCGCGGCGCCCTTTGCGTTTCGCGGGCAGATCTTCCGGCTGATGCACAACCGCGGGCGAGCCGCCGCGGAACGGGATTGGCAGAACCAATCCGCAGTCGTGTACACGGACCATAACATCCGCGTGCAAGACGATCTGATCTTCGGAACCGAGGTCGATCGCGCCACCGGCTTCTCCACCCGGCACAGTTTCAGCACGCGCGGCTACGCCGAGGCCTATAACCAGCGGATTGCCGAACTCGTGGCGGAGCGCGGCTTGCCCGACTGGTCACTCAAGTCGCAACTGCCAACGGATGAGCAACTGGTCGCGTGGCTCGACGACCCGTCGCTGGCTGAAGTGAGGTCGTTCCCGGCCGAACTGACGGACTCGATCGTCATTACCGCCGGCGGCACATTCGAACGCTGGGGACAGATTTCGTCATCCCCAGGCATCTCGATTCACACGCCGCACGGCGGAGGCGCATCGTTCGGCGATGGCACGGCCAAGGTTTACACAGGTCAGATCCCGGCGCGACCCCGTCTCCTGATCATCCGCCAAGATGATCGCTGGGTGGGCGTTTATCGCGAAGACGGTCGGCTCGTGGCTTCTCTATACAGGGATCGACCCGCAACTGCAGCCCCACCCGCGCCGCGCGATTCTGCGGAGCGATGACCCGCTATGCGGCCGCCGAAAACCTTCACCCTGCGAACCATTCTATTGACGACGACGCTCATCGCCATCGTCTGCGCGTTCGTCGGCGTGCCGGTGCAGCGGGCGCGGCGCCAGTGGCGGGCCGTGGCGGCGGTGCACGCCGGCGGAGGCTATGCCCTCTACGACTATCAGCGAGTCGCGCCCGGCGATTGGCAAATTGCGAAGCGACGCCACGACTCCTTCGTGGATCGGTACTGGAGCCCGCCGCAGGTCGTTGAGGTTCGGTACATTCTCGAGCACGGCCGGGCGACGCGCCCGAACGTGGCTTGCTTGGCCGATTTGCCCCGGTTGGCGGTCCTCCACATCGAGGGCGGCCTCAGCGAGCAACAGGCGTGCCTGCTGCCCCAGTTGCGGAGTCTCGAGGAGCTCAAGATCCGTCGCGTGCGTCTGTCGCTCCGGGCAATGGATTGCATTGGCGCCATGCGTTCCCTGAAGCGGCTCACGCTCGACGAGACATGGATCGACGACGCCTGCGTGGCGAAGCTAGCGGGCCTGTCCAACCTCGAGGAGCTCGATCTTTCTTACTCGCAAACCACCGGGGTTCCTTTGCGCCCGCTCGCCTGCCGCGCGCACCTCAGGGGGCTCAATCTATCGGACGCGGTTGTCACCGACGAAGGGCTGGCGAGCGTCGCCGAGATGTTATTGCTCGAGCGACTGGACCTGGGGAACAACGTGCAAATCACCGACCGCGGCCTCGCACATCTCGAGAAACTGGCCGCACTCCGCGAGCTGCGCCTGATGCACTGCCCGCACGTCACCGCGGAAGGACTCGCCCGTTTGCGGAGGACCGTGCCAGGTTTGGAGATCGACGGCCGTTAGTCGCTGGGCAGAGAGTCCCAAAACGCAACGCCAGCGTCTCAACGCCGATCAAGAGCCCCAGCCAACAGACGAGCCCAGCGAACAGACCGTCGCGCCACTCCTTGGCAAGGCAAACCACTGCGGTGACAATGCCCGACGGCAGGGCGAAGAGCGATGCGAAAGCCAACAGGCGAGCCAGCGCGCTCGACTCGCCGCCAAAGCCGAGTTGAGAGACACCGGCGCAAGCCACGGCGCACGCCGTGACGGCGGCCCAAACGTCCTGCAACGAGGGAGGGCTTCGGCGTTGCATGCCCGCATGTTGCCACGACTCGGGCGCGATCTGCCAGCCGATCCTGGCCATGAGCGCTAAACAGGACATGCAGCGCAGTGCAGACCAGCCAGCGTCTGTTTCGAAGTCGAAAGGAGTGATGTGAACCAGCGCCCGCCCAGTAAACGACGACTGGCAATCTCGCTGCGAGGGGCGCTAGGGTTCGTCGCGTTGCTCTGCGCGCTGTTGGCATGGGAACGACACATCGTGCTCGAGCGTCGGTCCATTCGACGTGCGCTCGAGCAAGACGGAGTGGCCGCGTTCTCGAGTTCCACGCTCGCCGCGCAGGCGATGGGACTCGCTCCCGGAGACCCCGCGCTCGCCCGCGTGAATTGGCTGCGCCGGCTGTTTGGCGACGAGGCGATCGACAGCATCACCCTTTGGAAGCCAAGCGACGAGGCCGCGCAGGCTCTGCGATGGTTCCCCGAGGCGCGGATTGGACGAGCCGAGCTCGATCCGTTCCTTCATCCGCAGAAACCGCAGGCGTCCAGCGCTCAACGCCCAGCCGCCACGCCGGGCGCTCCGCCAATCGCGCCCGAACTCAATGGGTGGCCGTTGCCCGCGTTGCCCCTGTCGCACGAGCGCTTTGTCGACTGACGCGCGCCGTCCTGGACTGCCGGCGCTAACGAAATCGGATCAACCAAAGGTGCCGCGCGGCGTCGTTATGCTGAAGCATAACCTACTTGCTACCGGCTACCGGCTACTGGCTACCAGCTACCAGCTACCGGCCAAGCCTACCCGCTCATCTGCCGCACGCTTCCCGGCACAACCGCCTGCCCCGTCTCCGCCGACGCCACCGCCGCGAACACCAGCGCCAGGCTTTCTAGGTTGTTGGCCGCGCTGTGCGTCGGCTCGCGCCCCTCTTCGATCGCCAGCAGCAGCTCGCCCATCGTGCCGTGGAAGCCGTCGGGGAACCAGCAGCCTTGCAGCTCGGGCGAGGCGTGACCTTGGGCATTGTAGAGCGTCACTTGCTGCAGCTTGCTGTCGGGGCCGCTGGCGGTGAGCGTGCCGAGCGTGCCGTTGACGTAGACCGAGTCGAGCGCGCCGAAGTGCGTGTTGCCGTCGAAGACGAGCGACGCCTGGGCCCCTTCGTATTCCACGACCGCCTGGCCCAAGAGCGCCGGCGCCGCCCGCTGCCCCGCGGCCCGCGCGATCGAAGAAAACACGCGCGTCGGCTTGCGCTTGCCCATGAGCGTTGTCAGGAAATCGAACCAGTGTACCGCAAAGTCGTAGAGGATCAGGTGCTTCACGCGGTCGAACTCGGTGCCGGCCACCCAATTGTGGTCCCAATGCACGCGCGTGTGGACGCCCGAGAGCTCGCCCGTGAGCCCCGCGCGGACCGCTTCGCGGATGTAGCTGAAGTGGGGGGCCCAGCGGCCGTTCTGGTTCACCGCCAGGCGCACGCCTTGACGGGCGGCCAGTTCGACCATGCGCTCGCCGAAATCGAGGTCGAGCACGAACGGCTTCTGGCTCAGGATATGTTTGCGGGCACTCAACCCGTGCTCGATCATGAGCGCCCGCAGCGCCGGGTGGGTGGCGATGTCGAGCACCTCGATATCGTCGCGCTTGAGCAGCACGCGGTAGTCTTCGATGACCTCGGCCTCGGGATAGAACTCGGACTGCCGCTGCCGGGCACGCTCGAGGTTGGCGTCGCAGAGGGCGACCACGCGGTAGCCCGCGGCGCGATAGGCCGTGAGGTGGTGGCTGGTGATGCCGCCGCAGCCGATGAGGCCGATCGGCGGGTTGTACGAGCGGGGATCGCGCGGCAGGTAAGGCAGCTCGGGCGCCGGAAAGGCGGGGCCGTACTCAGGAATGGGCACTCCCCGCCGCTCGGCAGCGGGGGGCGGAGTCAGCACTTCAGGCACAGCCAAGGTCGCTCTCACGGGGGCCGAGGAAATCAGAGTTCGTGGGGCAGCGGCGGTCAGCAGGTCGCGGGTCCGGTGAAGGCCGCGGCTTGCTGCCGGCCGCGGCAAGCCGGCGTGCGGCGGCCGCTGGAGAGAAGGATAGGGGCGGTCGCCAGCCGCCGTCCAGGGCGAATCATCTGCTGGACGGCGGCGGCTCCGCCGGGAGCGAGTGCGCCGCAGCCGACGAAATGCGGGCCAAAAACCGCCGCGCGGGCGGTTCCCGTCGGCGGACGGAGCGCGCGGTAGGGAGGGGGGTGACGGAAGATGTCGCCTCCCGGTTGCTTCGCTCACGACGCCGTAACTAGGATAGGTAGGCATCCTTCTCTCGTCGGTCGCCGGAGTCGCCGGAGTCGCTGGAGGGCGCGCGACCGGGGCGCCAACAACCGACGCCTCACGCGGACAACTCCTCGAATCTTCCGTGAGTCACTTGACCGTTCACGAAGATCGGAGCGGTCGATGAGCGCGGCCTCGATCGAACCTCGGCGGGTTTGGCGGGCGCCTCGGGGCGTGGCAATCGCGGCGCGACATCCCTTTCGCAGCATGACCTATGGCAAAGAAACGCAACGCGACCTCTCCTGTCGCGACGAGCCCGTCGCTGCAATCGCATCCGACGCGCGAGGAGCTCTACGCGTTGGGTAAAAGCCTGCGGGAGAAATGCCCGCGCCACGAGCATGCCGTTTGGCAAGCGCCCAGCAATCGGCCGGATCCGGTTCTGTTGATGGAAGAGTCGAACAAGGGGCGCATTCCGGAGCTGCTGCCGATTCGTCATGGGCGGATGATTCAGAGCCCGTTTACCTTCTATCGGGGGGCGGCGCTCCAGATGGCGGCGGACCTGGCCGGCACGCCGAGCAGCGGGCTGCGCGTGCAGGCCTGCGGCGATTGCCACCTGCTGAATTTCGGCGCGTATGCGACGCCGGAACGGCGCGTGATCTTCGACATCAACGACCTGGACGAAACCCTGCCTGCCCCCTGGGAGTGGGACGTGAAGCGTCTTACGACCAGCTTCGTACTCGCGTGCCGCGACAACCAGTTCGGCGAGAGCACGGCCCGCGACGCAGTGCTCAAGTGCGTGCAGTCGTACCGGGAGCGCATGGCCGAATACAGCGAGATGGCGGTGCTCGATGTGTGGTACGCGAGCATCGACGTCGAGACGGTCCTCACGATGATCGAGGATGAAGAGGCTTCGGCGCGGGTGCGCAAACGTCTGGCGAAAGCGCGGGAAAACAGCGTCCTGGAGCATCAGTTTCCTGAGTTGGTGACCACGGAGGGATTCGCGCCGGCCATCAAGGAGAACCCGCCCCTCATCTATCATCCCCGGGAAAAGGGACACGAGGAGCAGGCCGCCCTCGTGCACAAGGCCTTCGCGCACTACCGGGAATCTTTGCAGGAAGACCGCCGTTTCCTGTTGGATCGGTACACGCTCAAGGACTTCGCCATCAAGGTGGTGGGCGTCGGCAGCGTTGGCACGTTCTGCGGAATCCTGCTCCTCATGGCGGGCGAACACGATCCCCTGTTCCTGCAATTCAAGCAGGCGCGCCCTTCGGTCTTAGCCGCCTACGCGGGCAAGAGCCTGCACGCCAACGACGGCCAGCGGATCGTGCATGGCTGCCGGATGATGCAGTCGGCCAGCGATCTGTTTCTGGGCTGGACCGAGGGGGAGGCCGGCCGGCACTTCTACGTGCGTCAGCTCAAAGACATGAAAATCAAGCCCATGGTCGAACTGTTCACGCCCCGCGTGATGTTGCAGTATGCCGAACTCTGCGGCTGGACTTTGGCCCACGCGCATGCGCGTTCGGGCGAACCTGCCAAGATTAGCGGCTACTTGGGCAAGAGCGACAAGTTCGACAAGGCCCTCGTCGAATTCTCGGTGGCCTACGCCGATCAGAGCGAACGCGATCACGAAGCCGTCCTCGAAGCGGCGCGGTCCGGCCGGCTCGAGGTGTTCATCGAGGAGCGATGACGACGCGTCCTCCACGGGGGCAATCGGGGGTCGCCAGCTGGGGGAAATGCAGGCTGCCTTGCATGCCGGGCAGGTGGTGCGGCGCTGAGTTGGGATGGCTATACTGGGGAGGCTGGCCCAGGGGGCCCACTCCGCCGACACTCCCTCCTAGCTCAGGTATTCCAGCCCATGATGAAGCGTTTCCGCGTCTCCGTGCTGAGTGCAATTGCCCTGACTTTGTGCACCACGGGGTTCGCCCTGGCCGCCGATCCCTGGATCGTGATCGAAGGGAAAGAGGGCCCCGGCAAGGGGAAGAACGTGGTGCTGGTGAGCGGCGACGAGGAGTACCGCTCGGAAGAGGCGCTGCCGCAGTTGGCCAAGCAATTGGCCAAGCAGGGCTTTAAATGCACCGTGCTGTTCGCCATCGACGAGGACGGCACGATCAACCCGAACCGCAGCGACAATATTCCGGGGCTCGAAGCGCTCGACAAGGCCGATCTGCTGATCCTGTTCACGCGGTTTCGCGACCTGCCGGACGCCCAGATGAAGCACGTGGTCGACTACCTAGAGTCGGGCCGGCCGGTAATCGGCCTGCGCACGGCGACGCACGGCTTCAACCTGAAGAAGAGCCCCACCTACAAACGGTTCTCCTGGGACAACCAAGACGGCGGCTTCGGCCGCCAGGTGCTGGGAGAAACCTGGATCAACCACCACGGCCACCACGGCTCGCAGAGCACGCGGGGCCTCGTCGCCCCAGGCCAGGCCGACCACCCGATTCTGCGCGGCATCGCCGACGGGGACATTTGGGGGCCGACCGACGTCTACGGCGTCACGCTCCCCCTGCCGGGCGACAGCCAGCCGCTCGTGCTGGGGCAGGTGCTCGAAGGGATGCACCCCACCGACGCTCCCGCGGCCGGCAAGCAGAACGAGCCGCTGATGCCGGTCGCCTGGGTCAAGACCTATAAGACCCCGTCGGGCAAGAGTGCCCGCGTCTTCACGACGACGATGGGCGCCTCGCAAGACCTGCTGAGCGAAGGCGTGCGACGGCTGCTGGTGAACGCCAGCCTGTGGGCCGTGGGGCTCGAGGACCAGATTCCGGAAAAGACCGAGGTGGCGATCGTCGGCGACTTCCAGCCCCGCCCCTTTAAGTTCAACGGCGCCGCCAAAGGCCTTACCCCCGCCGACTACAAGTAACCCTGCCATTCATGTTCTCACCGCAGAGGACGCGGAGGACGCAGAGAAGAGCTAGAGATTGGACCACTAAGACACGAAGGCACAAAGAATTGTTTGCTTCGTGTCTTGGTGTCTTTGTGGTTCAATTCTGTCTCTTTCCTCTCTGTGTCCTCCGCGTCCTCTGCGGTGAAGAATTCCCGCCTGAATTCCCGCCTTGTGAGTGTTTGCCATGAGCCGTTGCGTGTTGCGGTGTGGTCTCGTTGCGCTGTTGCTTTTCGCCGGATCGGTTGTTCGAGCCGACGAGGAGAAGACCGAGACGCCGCCTCAGCCTGCCGGCGAGGTCAGCTTCGTGCGCGACGTGGCGCCAATCTTGGCCAAGAACTGCCTGGCCTGTCACGGCGCGCAGGAGCCCAAGGGGGACTATCAGCTGCACACGTTCGAACTGCTGTCGCGCGCGGGGGGCAGCGAAGCACCGGCGGTGACCGCCGGCGTCCCCGATGAGAGCGAGCTATTGCGGCTGATCGAGTCGACCGAGTCGGAAGAGCGGATGCCCAAGGACGCCGATCCGCTGCCTGCCGAGCAGATTGCGCTCGTGCGCCGCTGGATCGAGCAAGGGGCGAAGTTCGACGGGCCCGATCCCAAGGCGGCCCTCTCGTCATTTCTGCCGAAGGCAGCTCATCCCGCAGCCCCCGAGGCTTACACCGTGGCGGTGCCGATCACGGCGCTCGCGTTTCATCCCGAAGGCCGCGAATTGGCCGTCGGGGGTTATCACGAGATCACGATTTGGAATCCGGCCGACGGGAAGCTGCTCCGCCGCATCCCGAACGTCGCCCAGCGCACCTATGGCCTGGCCTACAGCCCCGACGGCAAGCTGTTGGCCGCCGCTAGCGGCAACCCCGGCCAACTCGGCGAGGTGAAGCTCTTCCGCCCCGAATCGGGCGAGCTCGTGCATGACCTGGCCACGATGCCGGACGTGGCCTTCGACGTCGCCTTCAATCCGGCCGGCGACAAGCTGGCCGCCGGCGGAGCGGATCGCTCGGTGCGGATCTTCGACGTCGCCTCCGGCAAGCAGGAGCGGCTGATCGAGGACCACGCCGATTGGGTGATGGCCGTGGCCTGGAGCGCCGACGGCACGAAACTCGGCACGGCCAGCCGCGACAAGACAAGCAAGATCTTCGACGCGGTGAAGGGAGAATCGCTCGTCACCTATCCCGGCTACGGCGACCAGGCCTATGGCATCGCCTTCAGCCCCGACGGCAAACAGGCCTACACCTCGGGGCGGGCCAAATCGATCCACGTGTGGAACCTCGAGAATGGCGAGAAGGCTGCCGAGATCGGCGGCTTCGGCCACGAGGTCTACAAGTTGCGGCTCGTCGGCGACCGGCTCTACGCCGCCAGCGCCGACAAAACGGCCCGCCGCTTCAAGCTCGACGACCGCAGCCAGGAGCAGGCCTTCCAGGGGCACAACGAGTGGATCTACTCGCTGGCCGTGTGCCCCGCCACCTCGCGGCTGGCCACCGGCGGCTTCGACGGCGAAGTGCGGGTCTGGAACACCGCCGACGGCGCCGAGGTGACAAAGTTCCGCGCGGCGCCAGGCTTGCAAAAGTAGCCGGCATACTCCGTGTGCCGAATGCTGAAGCGGCGCTCGCGCGTCGTGGCGCGTGGCTGCAGCGCTCGTAGATTCGGTTTACTCCGCTTCGGCATTCCGCACACAGAGTGTGCGGGCTACGACGACCGCACCCCAACTCACACCTGCGGCGCCCAACCGTCGCGGTACTCGCGCGACCACAGCTTCTGGGCGTCGTCATCGCCCATGATGTGTCCGTTCACGGGATCGGTCTTCAGCGTGCGGCCCACGCGGTAGGCGATGTTGCCCAGGTGGCACAGCAGGGTGCTCTTGTGGCCCTCTTCGATCTCGGCGTGCGGGGCATCGTCGCCGCGGACTGCGGAAAGAAAGTTCTGGAGGTGGATCGCCGTGCCTTGGTCGCCGCGCTGTTTGGCGAGCTCCTTGCCGGCCAGGTCGAGGATCACGTAGCCGTCGCCGTCGATGGCCAGCGTGCCTTTGTCGCCAAAGAACGCCAGGTCGTACTGCGGGTCGAGCTTGGTGTGCGGCGACCAGTTGCGGCATTCCCAGGTGATCGCTCGCCCGCCAAAGTCGAAGGTGGCCGTGTTCGTGTCAGGCGTTTCGTTGTCGTCGTCGTGGGCATACTTGCCGCCGATCGAGGAGACCGATTGCGGATAGTCGACGCCGAGGCCCCAGCGGCAAATGTCGATCATATGGACGCCGTTGTTGCAGAGCTCGCCCGTGCCCCAGTGCCAGAACCAGTGCCAGTTGTAGGGCTGCAGGTTGTCTTGGTAGGGGCGCTCGGGGGCTGGGCCTTGCCAGAGGGCCCAATCGAAGCCGGCCGGAGGCGCCACTTGCTTGCCGTGGCCGATGCTCGGGCGGGCGTTGAAATACCAGGTGCGGGCGAGCTTCACGTTGCCGACCGCGCCGCCGCGTACTTTTTCGACCGCTTCGCGGATCGCCGGCCAACTGCGCCGCTGCGTGCCAAGCTGCACGACCTTTTGGTGCTTGCGGGCGGCCGAGATCATCAGCTCCCCTTCGGCCGCGTTGTGGCTGGCCGGCTTCTCGACGTAAACGTTTTTGCCAGCAGCACAGGCCAAGATCGTGGCCGGGGCGTGCCAGTGGTCGGGGGCGGCGATCACGAGCGCGTCGACCGCGCGGTCGTCGAGAATGCGGCGGAAGTCGCCGATCGCCTGGGGGGCCTTGGCGCCGGTCTTCTGCACTTCTGCGGCGCAGGCCTCGCTCGAGGCGGCGTCGACGTCGCAGACATAGGCGACTTCGGCGCCAGGCAGCTTCGCCAGCTCCTTGGCCAGCTCCACCCCACGGCCGTTGGGACGCGAGCAACCCATCACGCCGACGACCAGCTTGTTGCTGGCCGCTTGGGCAGCGCGGGCACGGCCCGCGAGGGCGAGGCCGGCGGTCAGGCTCGCCGACTCGAGGAGGAACGTGCGACGGGAGGAAGACGACATGCCGGATCTCCTTGGCAATGCCCGCGGTTGTTTGGCGGTTCCCCCCGGCGACTCGCCGGGGGCTCATGTTCGTGCATCCACCCCATTAGCCCCCCGTCAATGACGGGGGGGAAGCAACGGTAGACTCCTCAATTCACTCCGAAACCACATCCACGCTCCCCCAATACCCGAACTCGTATTCCCAACCATTCGCCCGGTTCTCGAGCTGGAGTTCGACCTCCTGCCCGGCGAGCGGCGTGAGATCGACCGTCACTTCGCGCCACCCTTGCTCGGTGGTCTGCGACGAGACGTCGGTCTCTTGCAGCGGCTGCCCGTTTGCGCGGACGACGAGCTGCCAATCGCCTTGGGCGTCGTGCGCCACATCGAGCACCAGCCGCGTGCGCTTGCCGCGGGGCACGCGCAGCTTGCGCACGAGCACGGTGGGCGTTTCGCGATCGATCGGGTGCGTACGCAGCACGCCGGGGCGGCCCGCATGTTCGGCCAAGAGAGCCAAGCCCCCTTCGCCGGCGCGAGAAACGCTAAAGCCAGGAGCAACCTCGCCGAGCAACTCGCCGAACTCGGCCGGGTTCTCGGTCTCGCGCGGCTGTAACTGTCCAGCGCCCGGCAGCCGCCGCGCCTCTGGATCTTGCGGCGGCTTGTCGAGCGTGATGAAGGCGAACAGGTCGGCGATCTCTTGCGACTTGAGTTGCTCTTCGAGGTTTTCCGGCATCAGCGACAGGTTGCTCGTGCTCGTCGCCTCCACGTCGTCGCGGGCAATCACCTCGGTCTTGCCCCCTTGGAGCTTGAGCACCACGCGCTGCGGGCTGTCTTCGGCCAGCAAGCCGGTGAGCACGCGGCCATCGGCCGTGGCCACGGTGCGGGCTTGATAGGCGGAGCCGATCGTCAGACTCGGATCGAACACGTTCGACAGGAGCTGCTCGAAGCTATTGCGGCCGTTGAGCGTGATGTCGGGGCCGACCTCTTCGCCTTGGCCGTGAATCTTGTGGCACTGGCCGCAGAGCTTGGCGAACACTGCCTGTCCGGCGACAGCATCGCCTGGCGTCGTGCGGAGGAACCGCCGCATGTGGGCGATCACCTGCTCGCGGGCCGGATTGCGCTCGGAGCGGATGGTCCCCCAAATCGCGGCAACGCGGTGGTGCAAGTCTTCATCGCCCAGGCTCGCGAGACGGCGGACCTGGGTGTCGTTGATCGCCGTGGCCGGAATTTGCTTGGCTTCGACCGCCGAGACGAGCGCGGCCGCCCAGACGGGGCGCTGGGTGAGGAGCTCGATAGCTTGGGGTTGGAGGACGGGTTCGAGGTTCGAGAACTGGGCAAGGACGGCCGGAGCAATTGCGGCCGAACCGCTCGGGCCGAGAGCAGCCAACGCGCGCTTCTTGAAGTCGGCCGTCACTACATCCTTCATCGCGAGGAGCATTTCTACGTGCTGCGGCAGCTCCTGATCATCGGCGATCACGAGCGATTCCAAAGCAGTCAGTCGATACGCCTCAGGCGAATCCTTCGTCTTGTGCGTCACGAAGCTCTTGGCCGCTTCAATCGCCCTCGGCTCCTTCCAGGCGGCCGCGACGAACATGGAGTCTTCGAAAAGCAGGTGGCACGAGGAGTTGTCCAAGGTGGCCAAGAGCCGTGGTCGAATGCGCTCGCGCAGCGCGTTCAATCGTTCCCCAGCGATCTCACCGGACTGAACTTTTGCCCTCAACGACTTCAGACATAGCGCAGCCACTGGACCGCCCCGCGCCGCAAAACCCCTGCGAGCGAATTCCTCGAACAACGCGGCGATCGTGGAATCATCGGAGGTGTTCCGACTCAGAATGCGGTTCACCGCCTGCGGCAGCATCTCTCGTAGGCCGGGCGCGTTGGTCAACTCGTGCTCCGCAAGCGCCGCCACAAACACCTCAGACTTGTCCTCGAGCAACGGCTGCAAATTCTGCCAAACCACATGCGGCATCAGCGGATCGTCGCCGCACTCGGCCGCCACGCGCACGAGCCCCTTCACCTGGGCATCGGCCGGGGCGTTGACCTTTTTGAGCGCCGCCACCGCCTGCAGCCGCACGTCGGGCGAAGCGTCTTGCAGTGACGCGACGACCTGATCCGAAAACTTGGGATCGCGCTGATTACCGGCTGCCCGCACGGCCCAGGCGCGGAATGTGGGATCGGAGTGCTTCCAGAGCCGTTCATGCAGTTCGCTTTCGAGCGATCCGCCGCCCACGAGCGCCCACAGGCCATGCATGCGAGCTTTACGCGGCTGAGCGTCGTCGAGGACCAGCGTTTGCAGCTTTGCCCGCGCGGCCCCATGGTCCTCGCCAGAAAGCAGCCGCTCGGTCAGCACGCGCTGCGCCAGATCGCGGAAGAAGACGTTCGGGCTCGCTAGCCGAGCGATGAGCTGGTCGTCGGTTTCCTTGGCCAGGTCAAACTTGCCGGCGCGCGGTGTGTCCTGGTAGCGCACGCGGTAGAGCCGCCCCTTCAGGCGGTCGATGCCTGCGGGATCGCGGTTCGCGTCTTGATAGCAGTGGTAGCGGTCGTACCAGTCCAGTACCCAAAGGCAGCCGTCGGGACCGGTCTTCTGCACCACCGGCATGAACCACGAGTCGTTCGCGCTCAAGAAGTCTGGCTTGGGTTGGGCGAAGTACGTGGAGCCGCGCCGCTCGAGCACGTCGACATTCAGGCAGTTGCCGTGAATGTTGCCCATGTAGAGCTGGTCGCGGTACTCGGCCGGATAAGCATCGCTATCGAAGTAGTGGATGCCGCAGTAGGCCGCCTTCTGGTGCTTGTGCTTGACGATCGACTGTGCGGGCCAGGTGAACGGCGGGTAGGGGCCGCCTTGGCGATGGTAGTAGGCCGTTTCGGCCAGATGCCAGAGATGGTCGATCACGCAGGCGCTGATGAACGCGCTCCCCTCGGGATCGAAGGCCACGCCCCAGGGGTTGCTCGTCCCTTCGCAGAAGAGCTCAAAGTCGCGCGTCTTGGGGTGAATGCGGAACAGGGCACAGGTGAAGTCGTAGGTCTTGCCCCGGTACTCGATGTGGCTGGGGTTGAACACGCCGTTGAGGCCATAGAGCCAACCGTCAGGGCCCCAGGTGAGCGAGTTCGGCAGCTCGTGGGTATCGTCGCGGCCGAAGCCGGTGACGATCACTTCCTGCTTGTCGGCGCGGCCGTCGCCATCGGTGTCTTGCAAGAAGAGCAGGTCGGGCGAGTTGGCCACCCATACGCCGCCGTGCCCCACGGCGATGCCGGAGGGAATGTTGAGCCCCTCGGCGAAGATGGTGAATTTGTCCATGCGCCCGTCGCCGTCGGTGTCTTCGAGCACCTTGACGCGGTCGCGCCCGACCCCAGGCTCGCGGCGCGGATATTCGAGGCTCTCGGTGATCCACACGCGGCCGCGCTCGTCGAACGTCATGGCCACGGGGTTCACAATGTCCGGCTCGGCGGCCACGACTTCGACCGAGAAGCCAGGCGGCACCGTCATCTTGGCCGCGGCCTCGGCCGGCGAGCGGGCTTCGTTCGGGGGGGCGTCTTGGTTATGGGGAATGGGGTCGTCAGCGGCTTGAACCGAAACCGCCGCAGTCGCCAGCAGCAGCGCTGCCAGTGCCCCAAGCGCTCCCCAGCGAGCCGGGCGGTTCACCCGCCCGGAAATCCGCGCAACCAACGAGAACGCGCCGCGAACGAAACTACGCATGAAGCCGAACTCCGCTAGCGAGGAAGCGGGCCGGCGCGGGGAGGGATGTGGGAACGCGGCGGCCCGAGAGGGCATTATCGCCGCCGCTCGGCCGGTTTGCCACTAGCCGGGCGACGACTGCCGACTCCTGGCAGGGCCGGACGGCCCCGACCCGCTAGTCCTTGGGCGGTTTGCGGCTGAACTGGATGACCACCGCAATCAGCCCCACAAGCGCCAGGACCGGCACGGCGAGCACCGCGAGCACGACCACGATCTCAACAACGCCTAGTCCGAACATAAGACGCTCCACGACGGGTCAAAGGGTTGAGCTTGAGCAACAAACACGGGCCGGCGCGCCACTCTACCCCACCAGCGTCCCCTTCGGCGGCAGCCTCTCCGAGATCACCAGCAGCAGCGTCGCCAGCGGGCCCAGGAACAGGCTGATCAGGAACCAGTTCAGGCCACTGCGGTTCTTGCCTTGGGCGATGCCGGCGTTCAGCAGCGACAGGGTTCCCCAGCCCACGGCATAGGCATTTTGCACATCCTGAACGGCGGCCAGCAACATCGGCGTCAAAGCTCCGGGAGAAAGAAGTCTGCAAGACGCGGCCCCGTTGGGCATCAGCCGCGTCGACACGGTATGCTATTCGGCATGAACGACCCGATTATTGGCCGCAGCCCCGAACTCATGTCCCCCGACGACACCGCCTTGCTGGTCGTCGACGTGCAGGAAAAGCTCATCCCGCTCGTGCCGGAGCACAAACGGCTCGTCTGGAACATCCGCCGCCTGCTCGACGGCGCGCAGGCCCTGGGCGTGCCGGCGCTGGTGACCGAACAGTATCCCCAGGGGCTGGGGGGCACGGTGGCCGAGTTGGCCCAGCGGCTGCCGATGCCCGCCCCTAGCAAAGTGGCCTTTAGCTGCGCAGCCTGCGCCCCGGCGATGGAGGCTCTGGCGGCCACCGGCGCCCACCGCGTGCTGGTTTGCGGCATCGAGTCGCATGTCTGCGTGCAGCAGACGGCGCTCGACTTGATCGCCGCCGGCTACCGGGTGTATCTGGCGGTCGACGCCATGGGCGCCCGGCATGCCATCGACCACGACATGGCGCTACGGCGGCTGGAGCTCTCGGGCGCCGTGCTCACCACCACCGAGGCCGCCCTGTTCGAATGGTGCCGCGAGGCCGGCACTCCCCAATTCAAAGAAGTCAGCCGGCTGGTGCGCGAAACGCCGCCGCTGTAGCTCTGCACACTAGCCCGCAGCGCCAGCAAGGAACGCAAGCGGCGTTGGGCGCGACAACCGCCGATGCTGCCCGGCCGGCCAGGCCATAGGTCGTGGCGAGAAGCTTATTGGACACAACGATCCCACGACTTCAGTGAGTGACCACATGTCAACTACGCCACTGGAATCGGCATTCAGCATCATCCGAGAGAATCCGAGCCGGATGCAGCTCTTGGGGCCGCGCGACTTATGCCTTGTGGAGTCGGCAGAGCGTGCCCTTGGATGTTCGTTTCCTCCGTCGTATAAGGAGTTTCTGGTCGAGTTTGGATCCGGCGCCGTCGGGCCGACCGACATTTACGGCATCGTGGACGACAACTTTGTGTCGTCCGCTGTCCCCAATGGAGTATGGGTTGCACTGTTGGAACGCGCTGAAGGTGGGCTGCCGGCGAATCTGATCGTTGTTGGATCCAATGGATACGGCGGATGGTATGCAATTGACACTTCGCAGCGCGACTCCGGCGGTGAGTCACCCGTGGTCGAATGGTTTCGAGATCAGATCGTCGAAACAATTGCACGTAGCTTCGGCGACTTCCTTCTTGAGGCAGCTCAGTATGCCATTCGTGATCGCGGCGACTTCGACGAGAGATAGTTCGGATCAGCCGACCCGGCCGGCGAAGGGTTCGTCAGGGCCTAACAAAGGATGCGTGGTTGTCCCTTGCTTGCGCTGCGGGTTAGTATCAGACCTCCCCGAACCAGACTCTTTCGCCACCCACCGCACCCTGTCCTGAAAGGCCCGCACTTTGTCCGCCGCTCCCGCCGTCAATCCGCCGATTCGTTTGCTCCTCGGCCCCGGCCCCAGCCCCATCCACCCGCGGGTGCTGCAGGCGATGGCCGCTCCCACCGTGGGGCATCTCGATCCGTACTACCTGGAGCTGATGAACCACTCGCAGGAATTGCTGCGGGGCGTCTTCCGCACGAAGAACCGGATGACGCTGGCGATCAGCGGCACCGGCTCGGCCGGCATGGAAGCTACCGTTGTCAACCTGATCGAGCCAGGCGACTCGATGATCGTGTGCGTGAACGGCGTGTTCGGCGGCCGCATGGCCGATGTGGCTGCCCGCGCCGGCGCCAAGGTCACGCGCATCGATCGCCCCTGGGGCGAAGTCTTTCGGCCTGAGGATTTGAAAGACGCGCTCGCCCAGGCCAAGCCGAAAGTCGTCGGCATCGTGCTGGCCGAAACGTCGACCGGCGCTTGGCAGCCGATCGAGGAGATCGCCAAGCTCGTGCATGACGCCGGCGCGATGATCTTGGTCGACGCCGTCACCGGGCTCGGCGGCCTGCCGGTCGAGGTCGACGCCTGGGGGGTCGACGCCATCTACTCCGGCACGCAGAAGTGCCTGAGTTGCCCGCCGGGCCTCGCGCCTGTGTCGTTCAATGACCGCGCGATGGATGTCATCCTGGCTCGCAAGACCAAGGTGCAGAGTTGGTACTTAGACGTGACGATGCTGGCCCAGTACTGGGGCGAGCAGCGGGTGTATCACCACACGGCGCCGATCAACATGACCTATGGCCTCTACGAGGCGCTGCGGATCGTGCATGAGGAGGGGCTCGAGGCGTGCCATGCCCGCCACCGCCGCAATCACGAGGCGCTCAAGGCAGGCCTGGCGGCGATCGGCATCGGCTACGCAGCCGCCGAGGGGCATCAACTGCCGATGCTGAACGCCGTGCGCGTGCCAACGGGTGTCGATGACGCGGCCGTCCGCAAGGCGCTGCTCGAACGGTTCGGCATCGAGATCGGCGCCGGCCTCGGCGACTTCAAAGGCAAGGTCTGGCGCATCGGCCTGATGGGCCATGGCTCCCGCCCGGCCAACGTGCTCGTGTTCCTGGCGGCGCTCGAACAGCTTCTGGCCGAGCAGGGGCATAAGTTCGAGCATGGCGCGAGCGTGGCCGGGGCGAATGAGCGGTATGCGACCCCTTAGCCCCCCGTGAGTCACGGGGGGCCACAGCGACGGGCCGAGTGCGGTTGATTTATCGGGAGTTCGGCGAGATCACGATCTCTCTCCCCCCGGCGGCTCGCCGGGGGCTAATAGGAATCCTGGGCGCTTTCCGCCGGGTTCCACCCCGCCCTCCCCCGTCCCTATAATGGTTCTGGCCCGCCTGGAACCTTTGGGAGTCCCGCCCGATGTCTGCCCGTTTCGATCGCCGTGATTTTCTCCGCACGGCCAGCGCCGCCACGCTCTCGGCCTTGGCCGCGGGGCATGCCCGCCCGCTCTTGGCCAGCGAGGCCGCCGCGGTTCCGCCGGCCACGGCCGACGCCGTGATCGTCCTCTGGATGGGGGGCGGCATGGCGCACACCGAGACGTTCGACCCCAAGCGGTACACGCCCTTCGAGAAGGGCATGGACCCCAACACGGTCCTCAGCACCTTCCCGTCGATCGACACCGTGGTCGACGACATCAAGTTCTCGCAGGGGCTCGAGAACCTGGCCCAGGTGATGGACCGCGGCACGCTGATTCGCTCCTACCGCGCCGGCGACCTGGGCTTCATCCTCCACTCGCGCCATCAGTATCACTGGCACACGGGCTACGCCCCGCCGCAAACGGTCGCCGCCCCGCACATCGGCGCGGTGATTTCGCGGACCCTCGGGCCGCGCAACCCGGCCGTGCCGGCCTTCATCGACATTGGCCAACGATTCGACGTCGGCGAAGGGGAGGAGCTCAAGGCGTTTCATCAGGCAGGCTTCTTGGGGAGCGAGTACGGGCCGTTCCTCATTCCGTATCCCGATCAAGCGGCCGCCACCGTCCGCCCGCCGCGCGGGATGAGCCCCGGGCGGTTCGCCAACCGCTACGAGCACTACAAGAAGCTGGCCGCGGCCAGCCCCATCGGCCAGCACGGCAGCGACCACCAGCGCGAGTCGCTGCTGCGGTCGCTCGACAATGCCCACCGGCTGCTCTCGTCGCCGGCGGCCCAGGCATTCGACCTGAGCCTGGAGCCGAAGGAAACCTACGACCAGTACGACACGGGGCGCTTTGGCCTGGGCTGCTTGCTCGCCCGCCGGCTGGTGGAGGCCGGGGCGCGGTTCATTGAGGTGACGACCGAGTACGTGCCGTTCCTCAACTGGGACACGCACGACAACGGCCACACGCGGCTGGCGGAGCTGAAGCCGGCCATCGACCGCCCGATCGCGCAGCTCGTGCGCGATCTGGAAGAGCGCGGCCTGCTCGACCGCACGCTGATCGTGCTGGCCAGCGAGTTCAGCCGCGACGCGATGCTCGAAGGCAAGCCCGAGAACCGCGTGAAGGACCAGGTGGAGGTGCCCGCGGTGCTTAACGAGCTCAAGGAATACGGCATGCACCGCCACTTCACCGACGCCGGCTGCGTGCTGATGTTCGGCGGCGGCCTGAAGCGGGGCTACGTCCACGGCGTCACGGCCGACGAGCGCCCCTGCAAGACGCTCAAAGACCCCGTGAACATCGAAGACCTGCACGCCACGATCTACCGAGCGCTCGGCATCTCGCCCAAGCTGGCCTACGAAGTGGAGCAGCGGCCGTTCTATGTGACGAAGGATGGGCTCGGCAAACCGGTCGAGGCGCTGTTCGCGTAACGCGAGCACACACGCGATGACCGCGCAGGTCCGACCGTTGGCCACAGCCAAAACCTGGATCGCGCCCCTGTTGATCCTGGCCGCTGGCGCAGCGCTGTGGGCTTTGGTGCAGTACACCGACCTCGGCGTCACCGGCAAGCCAACGGCCGACCAGAGCGTCGTCCTCTTCGCCACGGCGCTCGCGCTCTATCTGTGGGTACGGATCGGGTCCGGCTTTTCCGGGCGCGGGCAACGCCGCGCGGTTGCCGGGTTCCTGCTCCTGTTCGGTTCCTTGTGGGCGGTTACGCGGCTCGATGGATTTCGCGGCGACGGCCGAGCCATTTGGCGCTGGCGATGGCGCCCCGCCGCCGAGGCGGCCTGGAAGACACATGCGGCGGACGCGGGTGCCAAGGCGCCGCGCGAGGGCGCTGCGATCTCGGTCGCTCCCACCTGGCGCGACTACCCCGCCTTCCGCGGCGCCGATCGCTCCGGCGTGCGCACCGGCGTGCACTGGGCCGCCGATGAGCATTGGCCGCCGCCGCTCGTCTGGCGCCGGGCGGTTGCGCCGGCGTGGTCGTCATTTGCCGTGCAAGGGGAGGCAGCGATTACTCAGGAGCAGCGCCGCGACCTCGAGTGCGTTGTTTGCTATCGGCTCGAGACAGGCGAGGAGATGTGGATTCACGCTGACACGTCGCGCTTCGAAGAAGTGACGAGCGGCCCTGGCCCGCGGGCGACGCCGGCGATCGCCACGGATGGACGCGTCTACGCGCTCGGGGCCTCAGGTCGGCTGAATTGCCTCGACGCCTCCTCGGGCAAGCTGCTCTGGACGACCGACATCTTGGCCGACGCGGGGCATGAGAACCGGCTCTTCGGCATGTGTGGATCGCCGCTCGTGGTCGGCGACAAGGTGCTGGTCGCGCCGGGGGGACGCGGTGCGTCGCTCGTGGCCTACGACCGGCAGAGGGGTCGCCGCCTGTGGTCGGCCGGAGACGCTGACGCTTCCTACAGTTCTCCGCAACTGGCGCAATTCTCGTCCGGTCCTCAGGTGCTGCTCTTTCACGCCGAAGGGTTGTCAGGGCACGACCTGGATTCGGGGCGCGAGCTGTGGAGCTTTCCCTGGGTGAGCAACCCGGCCGAGCGCAACAACGTTTGCCAGCCGGTTCCCCTGCCTGCCGGAGAGCCGGGGGCCAACGACCGCGTGTTCGTCGCCTCGGGCTACGGGCGGGGCTCCGCACTGCTCGAACTCGTGCGTGAAGGCGAACGGTGGCGCGTGCAACCTCTCTGGGAGGCGCGCTGGCCGCAAACGAAGTTCGCCAGCGTTGTCGTGCATGAGGGGCACGTCTACGCCCTCGACGACAAGATCCTCACCTGCATGGAATTGGCCAGCGGACGCCGCTGCTGGAAGGCGGGCCGCTACGGCCACGGCCAACTGCTGTTGGCCGACGGTCGGCTGATCGTGCAGGCCGAAGGGGGCGAGATCGCAGTGGTCGCCGCCTCCCCCGACGCCTGGCGCGAGTTGCAGCGCTTTTCCGCGCTCAGCGACCGCACCTGGAACCACCCGGCGCTGGCGGGCGACTACTTGCTCGTGCGCAACGACCGCGAGGCGGCTTGCTACCGCTTGCCGCTGGAACGCGCCGAAGCTGTCCCAACTCCTTGATTATGGGCCGGAGAGTCCGGCCGGCGGCTTCCAGGCCGCTTGGGCCGGCCCCTGCGTCGGACTATCCTAGCAGCTGGCCGTCCGCTTCGCCTCCTGATCCTGGGTACGCCATGCCCCGTCGCTTGTTGCTGTCCGCTTTGCTGCTGCTCGCCGCGCCGTCGGCACGGGCCGAAGAGCCGGCGATTGACTTTGGCCAGCAGATTGCGCCGATCCTGAACGGCTGCCTTCGCTGCCACGGGCCGGACAAGCAGCAGGGGGGGCTGCGGTTCGACGCGGGCCCGGACGGTGCGAAGGCCGCCGATTCCGGCGAACCAGCCGTCGTGCCTGGCAAGGCGGCGGAGAGCGCGCTCGTTCGCCGCGTCACGTCGACCGATGACGCGGAGCGGATGCCCCCCGAGGGGGATCCGCTTACTGCCGAGCAAATCGCGCTGCTGCGGCGCTGGATCGACGCCGGCGCCGCGTGGCCCGCGCCGGCCAAGGCCCCCGAGACGCGGCGCGAGCTCGAGGTCACGGAGGCCGATCGAGCCCATTGGGCCTATCGGCCGCTGAGCGCGCCAAGCGTTCCGCCGCCCCGTGCTGGGGCAGGCGCAGTCGCTTCGCCGATCGATTGCTTCCTCGACGCGGCCCTCGCCGCGAAGGGGCTCGAGCCAGGGCCGCCGGCGCCGCCCGCCAAGCTTGCCCGCCGCATCTACTTCGACCTGACGGGCTTGCCGCCCGGTCCCGCAGAGCTGGCGGCCTACGAAACAGCCGCTGCGCGCGATCCCAACGCGGCCGTGGCGGAGTTGGTCGACCGGTTGCTCGCGAGCCGCCACTACGGCGAGCGCTGGGCGCGCCACTGGCTCGACGTTGCCCGCTACGCCGACAGCAACGGCCAAGAGCAGGACCAAGACCGGCCGTTCGCCTATCCCTATCGCGACTTCGTGATCCGCGCTTTGAACGACGATCTGCCGTTCGACACGTTCGTGCGCTGGCAGATCGCCGGCGACGAACTCGCGCCCGACGACCCGGCGGCGGTCGCCGCCACCGGCTTCCTGGTCGCCGGCCCGCACACGGTGCTCGACGTGCCGATGGAAGAGGAGAAGATTCGCAACCGCTTCAACGAGCTCGATGATCTGCTGGCCACGCTCGGCTCCGGCATGCTGGGGCTCACGGTCGGCTGCGCCCGTTGCCACGATCACAAATACGACCCGATCCCCACGCGCGACTACTATCGTCTGCTGGCCGCCTTCCAGTCGGGCGACCGCGGCGACACGCTTCTCGGCCCGCGGGAAGAGATCGCCCGCTACAAAGCCGCGCGCGGCGCCTGGGAGCAACAGGTCAAAGAGCGGCAAACTTCGCTCGCGGATTGGCTCACCGCCGAGCGCGGTCCCCTCGACGCCAAGCTTCGTTCGGCCAAGATCGACGCGCTGCCGCTCTCGCCGGACGAGAAGGCGCTACTGCGCAATCCACCGGACACGGAGGCCGGCAAGAAGCTGATGGAAGCCCATCGCGCGGCGCTGGCCGTGAGTGACGACGAGCTGCGCAAGGCCGTGTCCGAGGCCCAGCGCGCCAAGTGGGATGAACTGCAGGGCGCGGTCAAGGCGACCTCGCAGGCGGAGCCTCAGTCCCCCGCCCAGGCGTGGTCCTTCCACGATACGACGGCTGCCGCTCAACCGGCCTGGCTGCTTCATCGTGGCGACTTCGCGGACAAGAGCGAGCCGGTGTCGCTCGGGTTCCTTTCGATCGTCGCGGCCAAGCCGGCCGAAAGCTACCTCGAGGAAGCGCGGGCAGAGCGCCAACGGGACGACAGCACTTACCAGCGGGCGGCGGTGGCCCGTTGGATCGCCGATGTCGAGCAGGGGGCTGGCGCCCTGCTTGCCCGCGTGATCGTCAACCGCGTGTGGCAGCATCATTTTGGCGAGGGCCTGGTGCGCACTCCCAGCGACTTTGGCACGCAGGGGGAACGCCCCACGCATCCGGAGTTGCTCGAGTGGCTGGCGCACGACTTCGTGAGCCACGGCTGGCGGCTCAAGCGGCTGCACCGGCAGATCATGAGGAGCGCCGCGTATCGGCGGTCGTCCCAGTTTGACGCCGCCACGGCCAAGGCCGATCCCGACAACCGCCTGCTCGCCCGCCGCCGGCCGCAACGGCTCGAGGCCGAGGCGCTGCGCGACGCGCTGCTCGTGGCCGCCGGCACGCTGAACCTCGAGCCGTATGGCCCGGCTTTCAAGCCGCCGATCGCCGAGGAGGCGATGGTGGCGCGGAATCTGAAGAAGCCGTACGAGCCTTCGCCGGTAGAACAAACGCGGCGGCGGAGCGTCTACATGTTCCACAAGCGCGTGATCCCCTATCCGCTCTTGCAGGCCTTCGACCGCCCGGACGCCTTGCAGAGTTGCGGCCGGCGCGATGCCACGATCGTGGCGCCGCAGGCACTGGCGATCTTGAACGACTCGTTCGTCCGCGAGCGCGCCGGCGAGTTCGCGGCGCGCGTGGAGCGCGAAGCGGGCGGCGACCCGGCGGCGCAGGTGCGGCAGACCTTCTTGATCGCCTTGGCGCGGCAGCCCAGCGAAAACGAACTGCAGGCGGCGGTGCGGTTCTTGCGCGAGCGGCGTTCGGCCCGCAGCGTGGGACTCTCCGCGGGCGCGGCGGCGCTCGCGGATTTCTGCCAGGTGGTGTTTGGGCTGAACGAATTTCTCTACGTCGATTGATTGGCATAGCGCGATGGCGAGCCAGTCGATTCGCCAAGCACACCGCGCCGCCCCATCGTGCAAACAGCGCGCAAAAAAAAGCGGCCGGGCTCCGCGAGAGAGCCCGGCCGCTTGTCGTTGTTTGCGTCGCGGATGGTGTTGTCGCCTTCCTCAGACCTCAATCCGCCGCTCGTTTACTTCCACGATCCGGTCGGCCAGCAACCGGTCGACGGCGTGGTGGGGCACGACGGCGTGCTGGGGTACGACGGCGGGCACGGGTTGCTGGGGTACTGCGGAGCGGGATACTGGCAAGTCGGATACTGCGGCTGGCACTGTGGCACAGGGTACTCGCAGGTTTGGTACTGGGGCTGCGGATATTGGCACTGCTGATATTGGGGCTGCGGGTACTGGCATACCGGGTACTGGGGCGTGGGGTACTGGCACGTTTGGTAGCTCGGGTATTGGCAGGTCTGGTACGTGGGGTATTGGCAGTACTGATAGCTCGGGTAGCTGGGGTACTGGCAATACTGGTAGCTCGGATACTGACAGTACGAGTACGAAGGGTACTGGCAGTACTGATAGCTCGGCTGGCAGTACTGGTAGCTCGAGTAGCTGGGGTAACAGTACGGCCGCCAGGTGTTGTAGTTGCAGTAGCTCGAGCCCCAGGGCTTCCACGAGCAGTAGTTCTGCTTCCACGATCCGAAGTTCTGCTTCCAGGGGCCGGAGCTCTGCTTCATCGACCCGGAGTTGCCCATCCAGGAGCCGAAGTTGCCCCCCTTGAACATGTTTCCGCCGCCGAAATTGTTCCCGCCGCCGTGGTGGCCGTTGGCCTGGGCGGAGGCCGCCGCGGCCAGGATCAGGCCCAAGCTCAAGGCCGTGATTTGAATCGACTTGTGAATCGCTCGCTGCATGATCGTTCTCCCTTGTCGCTCGTTTTCGAGCACTTGTGACTTGTGAGCCCCCAACAAGGATCACCAGCGTGACCCGCGGCCAGGTGTTACAGCCGCCGGCGCTTTTTTTGCGGGGGGATGGAAAACCGTGCAGTTTTGCCGGGTTCGGAGAGGGCCGGGCGGCGCTCCCGGCTCTCCGGCGGCCTGCTATAATGCGGTCGCCCGCCTTCCGGCCGGAACTTCATCCCGCCTCCGCTTGCCAACGGCCATGCTCCGCTTGCCGCTCGCCTTCGTCGCTGCTGCGCTGGTCGCCGTGCCGTCCCGCGCGGCCGATCTGGCGTCGCTCGAGCAGGTGACCGGCTGGGTCGGCGGCTACTGCCTCGAATGCCACAACGCTGCATCCCCCGAGGCTGGGCTCGATCTCTCCGGCTTTGCGTCCGCGGAACACGTGGCGGCCAACACGGAAGAGTGGCGGAAGATCCTGGCCCGCGTGCAAAACGGTGAAATGCCCCCCGAGGGGAGCGAGCCGCTGCCGCTGGCCGACCGTGAGCAGCTTGCCGGCTGGATCCAGCACACGCTGCGGGCGGCCGCCTGCGCCGCGGGCGACGACCCAGGCCCAGCCCCGCTGCGGCGGCTCAACCGCACCGAATACCGCACCACGATCCGCGATCTGCTGGGCATTCACTTCAACGCCGGCCACAGCCTGCCGGCCGACGGCGCCGGCGGCGAAGGCTTCGACAACGCGGCCGAAACGCTATTCCTTTCACCGGTCCACGCCGAGAAGTATCTCGAGGCCGCCCGCGAGGCGCTCGAGTACGTCGACAAGGACTCGAAGGCCCGCGCGCTCTTGCTGATCGCGCAGCCCAACGAGCAGACGACGCCTGAGGCCGCGGCCCGGCAGGTGCTCGAGCGCTTCGCCACGCGTGCCTTTCGCCGCCCGGTTACGGAAGAGGAACTCGCCGCCCTGCTCGCCCTCTTCGCCTCGGCCCAGGCCCGCGAGGAAACGTATGAGCAGTCGCTCTACTTCGCAATGCAGGCAGTGCTGATCGCGCCGCAGTTCCTGTTTCGCTTGGAGCAGCCCGTGACCGGCAGCTCGCCCCAGCCGGTGGGCGACTACGATCTGGCCATGCGGCTCTCGTACTTCGTCTGGAGCAGCATGCCCGACGACGAGTTGTTCCGCCTGGCGGCCGAAGGCAAGCTCCGCGAGCCCGACGTGCTGCGGCAGCAGACCTTGCGGATGCTCGCCGACGACAAGGCCCGCGGCCTGGCCGAAGGCTTCGTCGGCCAGTGGCTGGGCACCGCGGAGCTCGGCGGCCGCGTGAAGCCCGATAAGGGGCTCTTCAAGCGGTACGACGAAGAGCTCGAGTCGGCGATGCGCGAGGAGCCGATCCTGGTGTTCCAGGAGATCGTGGCCAAGAACCGCAGCCTGCTCGATCTGCTGGATACCGACTTCACTTACGTGAACAAGCGGCTGGCGAACCACTATGGCTTCGACGACGGCGAGGTGAAGCAGAAGCTCGAGCAACGGCCGATCCGCGTCGATTTGCCAGCGGGGCATCTCCGCGGCGGCGTGCTGACGATGGGGGGCGTGCTGGCGGTGACGTCGTTCCCACATCGCACGAGCCCCGTCCTCCGCGGCAAGTGGGTGCTCGAAACGCTGCTTGGGTCGAAGCTGCCGCCCCCGCCCCCCGATGCTGGCCAACTGGCCGAGGATGAAACGAGCACCGCCGGCAAGACGCTGCGCGAGCGGCTGCTTGCTCACCGCCGCGACGCCAAGTGCGCTGCCTGCCACGACCGGCTCGATCCCTTGGGCTTTGCCCTCGAGCATTTCGACGCCGTGGGGCGCTGGCGCGACGACGAGCACGGCCAGCCGATCGACGCCAAGGGAGAGTTGCCTGGCGGCGCCACGGTCGACGGCGCCGAGTCGCTCAAGCAGGCGATGCTCGCTCGCAAGGACGAGTTCGTTCGCCACCTCTCGGCCAAGCTGCTGGGCTATGCCCTGGGGCGGGGGCTGGTGGACGCCGACTACTGCACGATCGACCGCCTGGCCGAGCGGCTTGCGGGGAACGAGCATCGTTCGCAAGAATTGATTCTCGGCATCGTCGAGAGCGTTCCCTTCCGCCAGCGCCGCCCCGATCCCGCCGAACCTGCCCCGGATGAACCTGCCCCGGCCGAAGCCGCCGTGGCCCAGCCGCAGGAGAGCCCATGAAGGCCGAGTACCCGATTTCCCGCCGCACGCTCCTCCGCGGCGCTGGCGCCGCGCTGGCTCTCCCCTGGCTCGAGGCCATGCAGCCGGCGCGCGCAGCTACAGCGGCGGCCGCGGCCGATCCGGTGCGGCTGGCGGTGCTGTTCATGCCCAACGGCGTGCATCCTGATCAGTGGACGCCGAATGGCGTCGGGCGGGAATACGGACTCTCCCCCACGCTGGAACAGCTCGAGAGCATGCGCGAGCAGGTGCTCGTGCTCACGAACCTGTGGAACGCTGGGTCCGACACGGGCGACGGCCACTACGTGAAGACAGCGGGGCTGCTGACCGGAACTACGATCACCAAGACGGTCGGCGTCGATCTCAACTGCAACGGCGTGTCGCTCGATCAGGTGGTGGCGCAGCACCTCGGCCGCCAGACGCCGCTTCCTTCGCTCGAACTCGGCACCGAACCGGTCGCCGCCGGCGTCGACGGCACCGTGGGCTACACGCGGGTCTACGGCGCCCACATCGCTTGGCGCGGCCCCACCAGTCCGCTGGCGAAAGAGATCAACCCGCAGTTGGTCTACGAGCGGCTGTTCCGCGCGCGCCGCGGTTCCCCAACCGGGCAGCACGACCGGCAACTGCTCGACCGCGTGCTCGGCGACGCCCGGCGGCTGCGCACCCGGCTAGGCGTACACGATCGGCAGAAGATGGACGAATACCTCGAGTCGGTCCGCTCGCTCGAAGAGCGGCTCGAGCGGGCGGCCCAACCGGAGCGGGCCGCCTGGCAGCCGCGCGGGCCCCTCGATCCTGCCCGCAAGCCGCCGGCCGGCGTGCCGGAGAAGCACCTCGAGCACGTGCGGCTGATGCTCGACATGATGGCGCTCGCCTTCCAGACCGACACGACGCGCGTCTGCACGTTCATGTTCGGCAACTCGGTGAGCAACATCAACTTCTCGTTCCTCGACGGCGTGACCGGCGGCCACCACTCGCTGTCGCACCACCAGAAGGAAGAAGACAAGCTGCGTCAGTACCAACTCATCGGCCGCTGGCACGTGGCCCAATACGCCTACTTCCTCCGGCGGCTGCAAGAGATCAAGGAAGGGGAGCGGACGCTGCTCGACAATTCTCTGGTGCTCTTCGGCTCGGATCTCCGCGACGGCAACGCCCACGATCCACACAACCTGCCGATCCTGCTCGGCGGTCGCGGCGGCGGACGGATCGCCAGCGGCGAGCACCGCAGCTACGGCAAAGACACGCCGCTGGCGAATCTGTACCTATCGATGCTGGCGGCCCTGGGCGTGCCTGCCGCGCGCTTCGCCGACAGCACCGGGCCGTTGCCTGGGGTGCTGGCCTAGCGGTTGCAAGTTCGCAAGGCGCAAATCAGCGTTCGCGCGATGAAACGCATTCTGTCGCGGCTTCTGCCTCCGGCGATTGCCCTTGTTGGCGCGGCTGCGGTCGTCCGGTTTTTCGGCTGGTCGTTTCCAATGGTCGTGCTGGTGGCGATGAGCTGGATCGGCTTCGCCGCGGTGACCTACAACGACGGCGAGCTCGATCCAAGTGGCCGCAAGAACCCTTGGGGATTGATGGCTTGGGCGATCGGCAACCTTGTGTTGTCAAGTTTCATCGCCAAGCTCAATTGGCCCCTCGGGGCCACGGTTTCCGTCGTGTCGACGACGGCCCTCCTGCTCTGGGCAAGTCGGGTGCGCTTCACGCTGCGAGCGCTATTCCTCGTCGTTACGGTCGCTTGTGCCCTGTTGGCGGCCCTCCTGGCCACGCTTCCTCGCACGGCGCCAATGCCAGCGCTCCGCATGGTTCGGCCGAACATGACGCGAGCGGAGGTCCAGGAACTGCTCGGTGCGCCCGAAGTACGATGGGCGATCCGCGGATCACAGCAGTCCCATTGGGACTACAGGTCCGGCGCCTTGGGGGAGTGGACTTGCACAGTCTCGTTCGACGCAGCGGGGCGTGTCGTCGACAAGCGGTACAAACGTTGGGAAAAACCCGCGTCTGAGCCGTAGCCGTAGCCAGCTCGACTTTCAGGTCGTCGACAACTACCCGCCGATCCTGCTGGGGGGCCAGGGGGGCGGCCGCATCGCTACGGGGGAACACCGCCGCTACGACCGCGACACGCCGCTGGCGAACCTGTACCTATCGATGCTCGACGCGCTGGGCGTGCCGGCCGAACGCTTCGCCGACAGCACCGGGAGGCTGCCCGGCGTGCTGGCTTAACGGGAAAGAGCCGTCGCGCTGCCCATTTTGCCTAACTTGGCTTTTGGCCAAGCTGGGCTTGGGCTATAACTCCGGCCCGACTTCGTAAGGCCAGCCGTCCAGGAGGGATCGGCAGGCTGTCGAATGCACGTCACGGATGACCCGCTCCATGAGCTCCGCCGCGCTGCTGGAGGTGTTCGATCGATTGCCCCGCACCAGGATTTTGGTGGTGGGCGATCTCTTGCTCGATCGGTACACCTGGGGAAACGCCGAAAGGCTCAGTCCCGAAGCCCCCGTGGTGGTGCTGAACGCGGGCGAACGCGAGGACCGCCTGGGCGGGGCCGCCAACGTGGCTCACATGCTGCATGCCCTCGAGGCCGAGGTGGTGTGCGCCGGGGTCATCGGGCGCGACTCCGCGGGCGATTCGCTCCGCAACCTGCTGGAAGCGATCGACGTCGATACTGCGGCCGTGCTCGTCGATCCCACGCGCCCCACCACGCTCAAAGAGCGGTTCCTCGGCAAGGCCGCGGCCCGGCACTCGCAACAAATCCTCCGCGTCGACACCGAATCGCGCGAAGCGCTGTGCAGTTCGCTCGAAGACGAACTCATCCGGCGGATTCAGGCAGAGTTTCCGCGCGTGAGCGCGGCGCTCGTTTCGGACTATGGCAAAGGCGTTTGCTCGCCGCGGTTGCTCCGCGCGGTGATCGATGGCGCCCGCGCCGCCGGTTTGCCGGTGCTCGTCGACCCAATCCGCGCCCGCGACTACGGCCCGTACCGCGGGGCGACGCTGCTCACGCCCAACCGCATCGAGGCCGAGTTGGGGAGCGGCCATAAGGTGCGCACTCCCGATGACGCCATCGGCGCCGCCCACGAGCTCTGCCGTCGCCTCGCTCTCGAAGCCACCGTGGTGACGCTCGACAGCGACGGCATGGCAGTCGCCTGGTCCGATGGCCGCGCTCGCCACTTCGCCACTCGCAAGCGCGCGGTCTACGACATCACGGGCGCCGGCGACATGGTGCTGGCCATGCTGGGCATCTGCTTGGCCGGCGGCGCCGAAGTAGACGACGCCGTGCGGTTGGGCAACGTGGCCGGCGGCCTGGAAGTCGAACAAGTCGGCGTGGTCGCGCTGACGCGCGAAGAGGTTCGTCGCGATTTGATCGTCGCCGCCCGCACGGGAGTCGGCAAACTTGTGGCCGCCGACGAGATCGGCCCGCTGATGGCCGCTGCCCGTGGCCGCGGCCAACGCATTGTGTTCACCAACGGCTGCTTCGATTTGCTCCACGCGGGGCACGTGGCCGGCCTGGCCGAAGCCGCCGACCAAGGCGACCGGCTGGTGGTCGGGCTCAACAGCGACGCGAGCGTCCGCCGCTTGAAGGGCCCGCAGCGCCCCGTAATTGGCCAAGCCGAACGGGCCGCCATGCTGGCCGCCCTGGCCTCGGTCGACTACGTGGTTCTCTTCGACGATGAAACGCCGGTCGAGCTAATCCACCAGGTCCGCCCCGACGTGCTCGTGAAGGGCATCTCGTATGCCCACAAGCGGATCGCGGGACAGGACTTCGTCGAGTCCTACGGCGGCCGCGTCCACCTGGCCCACGAGGTGCAGGGCTGGTCGACGACATCGCTGATCGAACGGCTGGCTGCGACCAACCAACGCCAAGCGGCTTAAGAGACGCTTCTCAATGCCCCATCAACTCACGGCCCTGATCCCGTGCAAGAACGAGCGGCGCAATATTCGTGCCTGCGTCGAATCGGTGCGCGCGGTGGCCGACGAGGTGCTGGTGGCCGACAGCGGCTCCACCGACGGCACCCAAGACATCGTCCGCTCGCTCGGTTGCCGGCTCATCGAGCGCGAATGGCGCACCGCCGCCGACTTCCGCAATTGGGCCATCCCTCAATGCCGGCACGAATGGGTCTTGGCGATCGACGCCGACGAACGGCTCACGCCGGAACTGGCCGACGAGATCCGCGCGCTGCTGGCGAGCTCTCTCCAGCACGACGGTTACTGGGTCTATCGTCGCAACTTCTTCCTCGGACACGAGGTGCGCGGCTGCGGCTGGAATCGCGACCGCATCATGGGTGTGTTCCGCCGCGACCTGTGCCGCTTCGCGCCGGGGCGCGTTCACGAGCAGCCGGTTGTCGAAGGCGGCAATGTCGGCAGCCTCCGCGGCAAGTATTTGCATTACACGTACTGGACCCTCGAGCAGTACCTCGAAAAGCTCGATCGCTACTCCGCCTGGGCCGCGCAAGACTTGCGGGGCCGCGGACGCCGCGCGCGATTCGTCGACCTGAGCCTGCGCCCTGCCCTCTCCTTCGTGCGCGACTATCTGGGCCGCGGCGGAATCTGGGAAGGCAAACAGGGCCTGGTGATCAGCCTGCTCAACAGCTACGCCGTGCTCGTGAAATACGCCAAGCTCTGGGCGCTGGAGCACGCCCACGCCCAGCCTGATCCGGAAGCGGAGCGCGCCGCCGCGCCCCGTCAGGCAGCCTAGCAGAAACAACCCAGCAGCCGAGGACACCCACCATGCCCAACGCCGCCCTCCGCATCCACAACGCTCCGCCTGCGCTGTCGCGCATCGCGCCTGACGTGCAGCTCGGCCACGGCGTGAAGATCTACGACTTCGTCAACCTCTACGGCTGCGTGATCGGCGCTGAGACGAAGATTGGAGCGTTCGTCGAGATTCAAAAGAACGCCCGCATCGGCGCTCGCTGCAAGATCAGCTCGCACACCTTCGTCTGCGAAGGGGTGACGATCGAAGACGAGTGCTTCGTGGGGCACCACGTGTGCTTCATCAACGACCGCTATCCGCGGGCGACCGCGGGCCACGGCCAACTGCAGACCGAGGCCGACTGGCAGGTGGTTCCGACGCACGTGGGCCGCGGCGCCTCGATTGGCTCGGGCGCCGTCATCCTCTGCGGCCTGAAGATTGGCGCCGGCGCCACGATCGGCGCGGGCGCGGTGGTCACCAAAGACGTCGCGCCAGGCGCGATCGTGGCCGGCGTGCCTGCCCGCCTGCTCCGCTTTCATGAAGGGACCGCCGCCTGATGAAGGTGCCATTCGTCGATCTCGCCCGCCAACATGCCGAGGTTCGCGCCGAGTTGAGCGCGGCCGTCGAAGCTGTAGCCGCCGGCAGCCAGTTCATCCTCGGCCCCGCAGTCGAGCGGTTCGAGGCGAGCTTCGCCCGCTACCTGGGGGTCGAGCACTGTCTCGGGGTCAACAACGGCACCTCGGCATTGCATCTGGCGCTGTTGGCCGCCGGCGTCGGCCCCGACGACGAGGTGATCACCACGCCCCTCTCGTGGATCAGCACGACTTGGGCGATCTCCTACGTCGGCGCTCGACCTGTGTTCGTCGATGTCGATCCACACACGTTGGCCATGGATCCCGCCCTGGTCGAGCGTGCGATTACGCCGCGGACCAAGGCCCTGCTCCCCGTGCATCTCTATGGGCAAGCGGCCGATTTGCCGGCGCTCGCCGACATCGCCGAGCGGCACGGGTTGTGGCTGATCGAGGACGCCGCACAAGCCCATGGCGCGCGCTGCCAGGGGCGGCGCGTTGGCTCGTGGGGCGATCTGGCGTGCTTCAGCTTCTATCCCGGTAAAAACCTCGGCGCTTGGGGGGAAGGAGGCGCGGTCGTCACCAGCGACGCTCATCTCGCCGAGCGGATCCGCTGCCTCCGCGATCATGCCCAACGGAGCCGCCATGAACACGTGGCGGTGGGCTACAACTACCGGCTCGAAGGCCTCCAGGGCGCCGTGCTCGACGTCAAATTGCGGCGGCTCGATGCTTGGAACGAACAGCGCCGCACGGCGGCGCTCCGCTATCTCGAGCAACTGGCCGGATGCGAAGGTCTGGGCCTTCCCTCGGCCGGCGATCCGCTGAGCCACGTTTGGCACCTGTTCGTGGTCCAGGTCGCCAGCGCCCCCCGCGACGAACTGCGCCGCCGGCTCGATGCGGCCGGTGTCGGCACGGCGATTCACTACCCGCGGCTGATCCCGTTCCAGCCGGTCTACCACCACCTCGGCTATCGGCCGGGCGATTTTCCGGTAGCCGAAGCGGTGGCGGCTGGCTGCCTGTCGCTGCCCATGTTTCCCGGCATCACCGCGGCCGAGGTCGATGCAGCGGCGACGGCGCTGCGCGATGCCCTCGAAGCCACGGGCGGCGCCCACACGATTCCTCTGCCGGCTGTCGACCGCATGCGGTCGCCGCTACGGCGAGCTTCCTGAAAAAACGAAGGTCCTCCGTCGATGATCGACCAAGCCCACTACGATTCGGCGACCGCCCTGGCTTTGCCGCCGCAATCTGGCCGCCGCGTGCGCTCGGCGAACGAGACCGTGGCGATGGCGGTGGTCGGCTGCGGCTACTGGGGCCCAAATCTGATTCGCAACTTCTCGGCGGCCCCCGGCTGCCGCGTGGCCCGCGTGTGCGATGCCGACAAGGCGCGGCTCGAGAAGGCCCGCGCCCTCTGCCCCGGCGCGGAACCGACCGCCAACTTCGAGGACGTGCTCGCCGACCCGGCGATCGACGCCCTGGCGATCGCCACGCCCGTCCGCACGCATGCTCCGCTGGCCAAGGCCGCCCTCGAGGCCGGCAAGCACGTGCTGATCGAGAAGCCGCTCGCGCTCTCCTCGGCCGAAGGCGAAGCGCTCGTGAGGCTGGCCGACGAGCGCGGCTTGACGCTGATGGTCGACCACACGTTTCTCTACAGCCCGGCGGTCAACAAGATTCGCGAGCTGGTCGCGGCCGGCGAATTGGGCGAGCTCTATTTCATCGACAGCGTGCGGATCAACCTGGGGCTGTTCCAGAACGACGTGAACGTGCTCTGGGATCTCGCGCCCCACGACCTGTCGATCGTCGACTACTTGCTGGGGCGCGAGCCGCGCAGCCTCTCGGCGATCGGCGCTTCGCACACGGCCAGCGAACAGGAAGACGTGGCCTACCTGAACTTGGATTTCGGCAGCGGCTTGATCGCCACGTTCCACGTGAACTGGATGAGCCCCACGAAGATTCGGCACCTGATCGTGGGCGGCAGCCGCAAGAGCCTGGTCTACAATCAACTCGATCCGGCCGAGCCGATCAAGGTTTACGATCGCGGCTTCGAGGTGCAAGACGCCGAGAGCCGCCGCGGCGCGCTGGTGAGCTACCGGCTGGGAGACGTCTGGTCGCCCCACCTGCCGCAGACCGAACCGTTGAGCGCGATGGCCCAGCATTTCCTCGAGTGCGTGCGCAGCGGACAAACGCCGCGGTCCGACGGCCGGGCAGGCGTCCGCGTGGTCCGCGTGCTCGAAGCCGCCGGCCGCAGCATCCGCGCCCAAGGCGGACGCATTACCTTGTAGCAAACGCGAGATTTTTGCCGCAGAGGACGCAAAGGACACAGAGAAGAAAGAAGCAGTGTTTCTCTGTGTCCTCTGCGTCCTCTGCGGTGAACAAAGACCGACCAGCGAGCTGATCGTTTGACGCCTCAACTTGCCAGCCTCGAGCCTGCCGCCCCCGTGCCGGAGATCCGGCGGCTGTTGGTCATGCGCAACGATCGCTTGGGCGACATGGTGATGACGCTGCCGGCGCTTGAGGCCGCCCATCGCGCGCTTCCGGACGCGCGGCTCACGGTCCTCGCGGCGGAGAACACGGCCTCGCTGCTGCAAGGCAACCCGGCCGTGAGCGACGTGCTGCTCGACCGGCCCGAACAAACCGCTCGCGAGCTGGGCCGCCGCCTGGCTCGCCACCGCTTCGACGCCGCGCTCGTGATCGCCGCCAACAGCCGCAATGCGTGGGGCGCTTGGTGGGCCGGCATTCCCCGGCGCGTGTGCTGGGCTTATGGCCTCTCAGGCTTTCTGCTCGGCAGCCACCGGTTGTTCTTGCACCGCAGCCGGCCGCCGGTGCATGAATCAGAGTTCGCTTTGGCCTTCGTGCGACAGCTCGGATTGCCCGTGCCCTCGCGGCGTCCCTCGCCGCGGCTCGAGGTCGACCTGATGCTGCGGAGCCGCATTGGGCGGAAGCTGCAGGCTCGGCTCGGCGTGCATCGACCGCTGTTCGCGATCAATCCCGGCAGCCGGCAGAGCTCGTTCAACTGGCCGATCGAGCACTACGCCCTGCTCGCGACGCGGTTGGCCGAGCATGGCCGCGTCGCGGTGTTCGGCCATCGCTCCGAAAAGCCATTGCTCGACAAGATGGAGCAACTCGTGCCCCCCAGCAAGCGGCCGAGCGTCGGCTTCTTTGCCGAGTTTGGCCTGCTCGAGCTCGTGGCGGCGCTCGATCAGGTCGATGTGCTGACCGTGTCTTCGACCGGACCGATGCACCTGGCCGGGGCGGTGGGCACGCCAGTGGTGGCGCTCTTTAGCAGCCACCCGGCGCAGGCGCCCGCCAAGTGGGCGCCCTTTGGCGAAGGACACACCTTGCTCGTGGCGCCGGGCGATCCGGGCGAATGCCCCGTGGGACCCGAGCACATGGCGCGGATCGATGTGGAAGACGTCGTCGCCGCCAATTTGCAGGCGGTCAGCTCGTTCCGCAAACGGCTGATCGCTTAGCGCGGCGATAGATGCCGCGAACGGCCAGCGTCCCCGCCCCTCCCACGGCCAGCCACACCGCGGCCGGCTCCGGCACCGCCTGATGGGATACGATGAACACGCCGCAGGGCTCGGTCGGGCAGCAGCCTTCCGGCATCTCTTGCACCACCTGCTGAGCCACGACGTTCTCCGTCACGTTGAACTGCCCCGTGGTCAGGGAGTAGTCGGGCAGGTGCGTGGTCAGCGTGTTCGAAACTCCGTCGGGAACGTCGGCGTTGAAGACCACCGTCACCCGCGCGTTGTCGGAAGAGTCGTTGCCCCCGAGATCGAACAGGATGTGGCGGAAGTCCTGCTTGTCGAGCATGCCGGCCTTCACGGGGTCGATGTCGAGCTGAAACGTCAGCGAGCGGCCCGGGGCGAGCCCCTGATCGAACACGAACTCGATCACTTGGGCGCGAGCGCCCCCTTGCGCCAAATCGGTCGGGGAGAGCAGGCGGGCGGTCGTGCCGGCCGGGGGCCCCACGATCTGCAGCGCGTCGAACACGGCGCTCGCCGCATCGCCGATCGAAATCTGGAAACGCTCGATCGGCGCCGACGTCGAAGTATTGGTCAGCCGCACGTAGGGATTGTTGCGGGTGACGGCCAGCGCGTTGGCCGATTTCGACACCGCCCGCTCCGCCAGTCGCGCGTCGTGGGGTGAGGAGAGCAGCGCCAGGTCTTCGGAAAGCCGCAGCTCGTAGCTGAACAGCGAGCTCGATTCAGCGCGAGCCCCCGAGGGAATCAGCGGCAGGCACAGCGCTCCCAGGGCCAGGCAACAGACCGCGCGACGATACATGGCAGCACGCTCGCGTTCGACAAGGCGCAGATCAAGGGTGAGCGCTCCGCGGGCGTCCTGCTGCAAAGCACGCTAACAGCCAAGCCGCGGCCCTTCGCTTCGCGCCCAGTTCCCACCGCACCGGCCGCCCCGACCCTAGCGCGCAGCAACAAACGAAGCTGCCGCAGCGCTAGTGAGTGATGGCAATGCCCAAGCGTCCCAGCTTGCAGGGTGACGGGAACCGGCCGTGAGGAACGGCCGCCGATCCTTCAGGGCGATTGGCTTGTCGGCAAAGGCAGGCAACGGTTCCGTGCGCTTGAAGAGACCTTGCGCGGCCGAGCCCGTGGCAGGCTCGACACAACCGGAACAACCGACAAACTAACCGCGACACCTTCAACCTACCGAATCGCTACGAAACCGTCAAAGGGTTGGCGTGAATACGCAGAACAAGGGATCACGCGAAGCTGACTCCTCCGCGGCAAACCCAGCGGGCCCCATGTACGGGGGGAACCGCCCGCATAGAATCTTGGTGGGCAAGCACGCGTCGTCGCCTGCGAATAACAGAGAGAGACGATTCGCAAGACACCTCGACCCCAATCCCAGGAGGGTACGCACCGAAGATGGCCGGCCAAGGTTCGACCGCCAACGTGATCGCCGCTGTTTGCAGTGTATTCGTCCCCGGGTTAGGCCAATTGGTGCAGGGGCGATTTCTGATGGCGCTCGTACAATTCGTCCTGGCCTCAGTGTTGTGGTTCTTCTGTTGGATGGGGTGGATCATTCATCTCTGGTCGGTGATCGACGCCGCCCTGTGGCGCGGCCCGAACTAGCGGCGTTGTCCGGCCGGGTGGCAAGGCGGTTGCCGACCGAGTAGGTTGAGAGAAAGGCAGCAGTCTTTCCGTCGCCTACTTCGTCCACAGCATTCAGCCTCTATGCCACCCCCCTCCACCCATTGCGGCGCTCGCCAAGCCGTCGGCAATCGCCGGCAGTTCCTCCAGCGCGCTGGGCTTGGCTGCGGCATGTTGGCCCTCGGCGATCTCTTCGCGCGCGAGGCGGGCGCCGAGCCCAATTCGTCAGGCAAGTCTGCTGCGCCCGGTGGACTTCACCACCAGGCCAAGGCCCGCTCGGTGATCTGGCTCTTCATGGAGGGGGGCCCCAGCGGCGTCGATCTCTTCGACCCAAAGCCGGAACTCGACAAGCGGGCCGGCCAGAAGATGGACATCGACGTCTTCTTCGGCAACCCCGGCCCGCTCATGAAGAGCCCCTTCAAGTTCGCGCGCCACGGCGAGTGCGGCGCTTGGGTTTGCGACCAATACCCCAACCTTGCCAAGCACGTCGACGAGCTGGCCTTCGTGAAGTCGCTCTACACCGAGTCGAGCAACCACGTGCCGGCCCTCTACCAGGTGAACACTGGCATCCCCCGTCCCGGCTTCCCCTCGGCCGGCTCCTGGGTCACCTATGGCCTCGGGAGCGAGAACCAGAACCTGCCGGGGTTCGTCGTGCTGGGGAACAACCAGGGGGTGAAGGGGGGCCCGCTCAACTGGAGCGCCGGCTTCCTCCCCTCGCAACACCAAGGCACGCTGTTCCGTCCTTCCGGCAAGCCGATTCTCAACCTCGAGCGCCCGGCCGACGTGTCGGACGCCGATCAGCGGGCACAGCTCGACCTGCTGGCCAAGCTCAACGACGAGCACCTCCGCGCCCACCCGGGCGAGGCCGATCTGACGGCCCGCATTCAGTCGTTCGAGTTGGCCTACCGGATGCAGATGGAAGCCACGGACCTCGTCGATTTCTCCGCGGAGTCGACCGGCACGAAGCGGATGTACGGCCTCTACGACAAGGCCACGAGCTCCTTCGGCCGCAAGTGTCTGCTGGCCCGGCGGCTGGTGGAGCGCGGTGTGCGATTCGTGCAGGTTTATTCCGACGGCGAGTGGGACGCCCACGGCAAGCTGACCGAGAACCACAAGGGGCACTGCCTGGCGACCGACCGCCCGATCGACGGCCTGCTCACCGATCTTCGGGCCCGCGGACTGCTCGATTCGACGCTCGTGATCTGGGGAGGCGAGTTCGGCCGTATGCCGGTGAGCCAAGACGGCGACGGCCGCGACCACAACCCGCACGGCTTCTGCTACTGGCTGGCCGGCGCCGGCATCAAGGGAGGCGCGACGCACGGCGAAACCGACGAAGTGGGCTATAAGGCCGCGGTCGACCGCACGAGCGTTCATGACCTACACGCCACGCTGCTACACCTCCTGGGCGTGGACCACAAGAAGCTGACCTACTTCCACAACGGCCGCCGCTACCGCCTGACGGACGTGGCCGGCGAGGTGATTCGCGGCGTGCTGGCTTAGGGGCGGGTTTGCCTGCGAATCGTAGCCCGCACACTCCGTGTGCGGAATGCTGAAGCGAAGTAAACCGAGACTTTCGCCGCGCAGCCACTTGCCACGACGCGCGAGCGCCGCTCCAGCGTTCGGCGCGCGCAGTATGCCGGCTACATTATGCCTGAGCTGCCTGACATCACAGTCTATCTCGAGGCGCTCGAGCGGCGGATTCTGGGCCAAACGCTGCTCGGCGTGCGGGTGCAGAGTCCGTTCTTGCTGCGGACGTTCGAACCGCCGCTGGAAGCCGCAGCCGGGCGCAGCGTGCGCGAGCTGCGCCGGCTCGGCAAGCGGATTGCGATCGGGCTCGAAGGGGACCTCTGGCTCGTGCTGCATCTGATGATCGCGGGGCGGCTGCAGTGGAAGCCGCCCGGGGCCAAGTTGGCCGGCAAACAGAATCTGGCCGCCTTCGACTTCGACAACGGCCGGCTGGTGCTGACCGAAGCCGGAGCCAAACGACGAGCCGGAGTTTGGCTCGTCGAGGGGGCCGCCGGCCTGAAAGAGCACGATCGCGGCGGCCTCGAGGTGCTTGCCGCTGCGCTGCCGGAGTTCGCCGCGCGGCTCCGCCTCGAGAACCACACGCTCAAGCGGGCGCTCGCCGATCCACGGCTCTTTTCCGGCATCGGCAACGCCTACTCCGACGAGATCCTGCACCGCGCGCGACTATCACCGCTGGCGCTCTCTCAAAAGTTAAACGACCAAGAAGTCGAGCGGCTGTTCGCCGCTGTGCAACAGGTGCTCGAGGAGTGGATCGACCGCTCGCGGCGCGAGATGGGCGAGGGCTTTCCGGCGCACGTCACCGCCTTTCGCCCAGAGATGGCCGTGCATGGCAAGTTCCGCGAGCCCTGCCCTGTGTGCGGCGCGCCGGTGCAGCGGATTCGCTATGCCGACAACGAAACGAACTACTGCCCCGGCTGCCAAACCGGCGGCCGCATCCTGGCCGACCGCTCGCTTTCGCGGTTACTGAAGGACGACTGGCCGCGGCACTTGGATGACCTCTAAGGTGAGGCCTGATCACCACGGTGTTTTTTGAACCACGAAGGCACAAGGACACGAAGAATGCAAAATGCTTCTCGCCAAGGCGCAAAGGCCGCAAAGGAGGATCACTGCGTCGGCTTTGCGGGCTTTGCGCCTTGGCGAGAAATGAATTCTTGAGTCTTTGTGTCTTTGTGTCTTGGTGGTTCAATTTCAGGGCGCGAGGCGACCCACGTCGGCCAACAGCTCGTCGACCTCTTCATCGGTGGTCGACCAGTTGCACATCAGGCGTTGGCCCCCCGCGCCGATGAAATTGTAAAACACCCAGCCTGCCGAGCGCAGCCCTTCGGCCACCGGCGCCGGAAAGCGGACGAACACGCTGTTGGCCTCCACCGGGAACAGAATCTCGACGCCGGCGATTTGCCGTAGACCGGCAGCCAGTCGCTGTGCCGCGCGGTTCGCGCGGCGGGCGTTTTCGAGCCAGGCGCCGTTCTCGAGCAGGCCCGTCCAGGGCGCCGCCAGGAACCGCATCTTCGAGGCGAGTTGCCCCGCTTGCTTGCAGCGGTAGCCGAACTCGTGGGCCAGCTCGTGGTTGAAGAAGATCACGCAATCGCCCACGGCCATACCATTCTTCGTGCCGCCGAAGCAGAGCACGTCGACCCCCATCTTCCAGGTGATCTCCTTGGGCGAGGCCGAGAGCGTGGCCACCGCGTTGGCAAAGCGGGCGCCGTCCATGTGCAGGTGCAGCCCCGTGCGGTGGGCTACCTCGCGCACCGCGTCGAGCTCGGCCAGGGTATAGACCGTGCCCATCTCGGTGGCCTGGGTGATGCTCAGCGCCCTCGGCTTGGGGAAGTGAATATCGGTGCGGCGGCGGACGATCGCCTCGACCGCCGCGGGGTCGACCTTGCCGTTGGGGCCGCTGGCCAACAGGAGCTTGGTGCCATTGGAGTAGAACTCGGGCCCACCGCACTCGTCGGTCTCGACGTGGGCAAACTCGTGGGCAATGACGCTGTGATACGACTGGCAAAGCGACGCCAACCCCAGCGAGTTGGCCGCGGTGCCGCCGAAAGTGAAGAAGACGTCGCAGTCGATCTCGAACAGCTCGCGTAGCCGGTTGCTGGCCTCGAGCGTCCACGGATCGTCGCCATAGGCGGCCGCGGCCCCCTGGTTGGCCCGCTCCATGGCCTTCCAGGCCTCGGGACAGATGCCGGCCGTATTGTCGCTGGCGAACCGCCGCTTGGCGGCCGGACTGTTGGCGGCCCCGGCGGGGAGACGGCTATCGGGAGGCGTGGAAGACGCGCGGGTTGCCAAGAGAGGGCCTCGATTCGGCGGGTCAGACGAAATTGGATCGCAGCGCAAAGGACGGCGACTGCAATATATCCAAGTTGCGGCGGACTGAACAAAGTGTCAGCGGGAACCGCCATTTCTCCAGAGTTTTTCGGACCCATATGCAGGAGAAGGCTTGTATTCTGGATATCTTGGTCTATAACTCCATAATTAGAGTCGGCGCCCGGCGGGAGAGTTATATGCCCAAGATCCACCTGATCGCCGCCGGGGTTGCATGTCTGCTCATTGGCCAGTCGCCCGCGTGGGCACAGTTGGTCGATCTCGATCGGCCACCGCTTGAATACTCAACGGCCACGCCCGACGACGCCGTCACCCCTTTGATCGGCAGGCTCCGCGCCGGTCATATCGTCCTCGAACACGACGACGATCACGGCTACCTGCGGTCGATCCTCACTCAGCTCGACGTGCCTGTGTCTTCGCAGGTGCTCGTCTTCTCGCGCACCAGTTTGCAGCGCTCTCGGATCAGCCCCGAGACACCCAGGGCGATCTACTTCAACGACGAGGTGGCCGTGGGCTTTTGCCTGCGCGGCGACGTGCTGGAGATCTCGGCGGCCGATCCGCACGTGGGAACTGCGTTTTATACGGTGGACCAAGACCCTGCGCACGGCGGGGCCATCACGCGGCAGACCGAAACGTGCCTACAGTGCCACGGCGCATCGGCCACGCAAGGCCTGCCTGGCCATTTGCTCCGTTCGGTGTTTCCCGATGCGGCGGGCGAGCCGCTGTTCTCGCGGGGAACGAAGCGGGTCGACCACACCACGCCGTTTGCAGATCGTTGGGGCGGATGGTACGTCACCGGGCGGAGCGGCCAGCAAGCGCACCAGGGCAACAAGGTTTTCGGCCGACAGGCGGAGCCCGCACCGGGCGTTGGGACCAACGTGGTCGATCTCGCGCCTTACTTCACCGTGGCGAACTACCTTTCGCCCCACAGCGATCTCGTCGCCCTGATGGTGCTGGAGCACCAAACCGAGGGACATAATCGGCTGACAAAAGCGAATTTGCTGACTCGGCTCGCGCTGCATGAGCAGACCGAACTCAACAAGGCGCTGGGACGGCCGGAGGCCGAGGCGATGGACAGCATCACGCGCAGGATCGACGTGGCCTGCGAGCCGCTCGTTAAGTACCTCGTCTTCTGCGAAGAGGCGCGACTGGAGTGCGGTCTCGAAGGATCGAGCGCATTTGCCGCCGAATTCGCCGCACGCGGGCCGTTTGACGCTCGGGGCCGCAGCTTGCGCGAGTTCGATCTCCGAACCCGCTTGTTCCGTTATCCGCTCAGCTACCTGGTCTACACCCGCGCGTTCGACGGCTTGCCGACCGCGGCGAAGGAGCGCGTCTACCAGCGGTTGTGGGAGGTGCTGACAGGCCGAGATCAGTCGCCGCCGTTTGCGCATTTATCGGCCGACGGCCGGCAGGCCGCCCTGGAGATCCTCTGCGAAACGAAACGCGGAGTGCCGGGCTACTGGACAGCGAGTGGGGCGCCGACCGCAAGCACGCATCAGTGAGCCGCGCGTTGCGGCGCCCTCGGCTGCCTGGCAGGAGGCAAGTTCGCCTATCGCGCGACCTCGAGCGCCTCGAACGTCGCGTTGGACAACGGGTACTGCTTCCAATCCCGGTAGTCGAAGTGCCACCATTCGAGTGGGTAGACCGAAAAGCCTTCCGACTCCATGGCCGAGCGCAACTGGGCGCGGCGCCAGCGCTCGCGCGACGTGCCGCCGGGGTAGGCGGGGAATGCCCGCGGGGAGAACTCGTCGTACACCGACACCAGCTCCAAGGGCGCGCCGCTCGCCAGGTCGCAGAGCGTCAGGTCCACCGCGCAGCCCCGGTTGTGCCGGGAGCCTAGCCGCGGGTCGGCCACGAAGTCGTGGAACTGCTCGGGCGTGGCGTCCCAAAACATCTTCGTCACGTGCCAGGGGCGATAGGCGTCATGAACCAGGAGGCCCACCCCTTGGCCGGCCAGCTTCTGCTGCACGCGCTCGAGCGCTTCAGCCGCCGGCCGCTGCAGGTAGGCCTTCGGATGCTGATAGAAGGGCGTGCCCATGAAGTTATTCGTCCCGGCATAGCGAATGTCGAAGCGGATCGTCGGATCGATCGTGGCCAGATCGACCAGGTCGCTCTTGCGAAACGGGCCTGGCTCGGCGGGCGGCTGGGCCGCCTGCGCCGCTGCCCTCAGTTCGTCGAGCGGTTTGACCGGCTGCACGCGGAAAGCGCCTTCCACGAAGTCGCCGAGCTTTCGTCTTTCGAACCGTACGCCGGCCGCCACCACAGCAGTAGCCTGGCCGCTCGCGTCGCGTTCGAATTTCAGCCCTTCCCCGTGATACAGGCCGTAGTCGGGGAAATCGAACTCGTTTTCGCCGCGCTCGTCGAGCGGGTACGTGTAGAACCACTCGATCAGGGCCACCAGCCGGCCGTGGTCCTCGAGAATGTAGAGCACGTTGTGGTCCCAGCCGTACTCGCCGATCAGGCCGCGCCAGCGCTCCGGCGCCTCGGCCGGCAGCTCGTCGGTCCCGCGTTCGTAGCGGCGGCCGTCGATCACCAAGCCCCCGTTTTCGAGCTTGACCTCCGGGCCGTAGCCGAGGACGTCGTCGACCACGAAGCCTTCGGCGGCGCCGCGCAGCTCACGACGAAATGAACCAAGCTGCGCAAAGAGCCGGCCGTCGCGATGGGTGACCTCGAGCGGCTTGTCTTCCGAGCGGTAGCGCCCCGCGACCCGCTTTGCCCGCTCGGCGTCGACTGGCGCGCTCGTGGCCAACGTCGACAGAGGTCGGCCCTCCTTATGAGCCAAGAGGGACCGCAGCGCGTGATTCGTCAGCCGCTCGACCACGCCGTTGCTGCCGTCGAGCGCCGACACCGCGACCACCCCGATGTTCTCCTCCGGCATGGCAGCGAGTTGCGTGGAGAAGCCATACACCGCGCCGCCGTGCCCTACGACGCGGGCGCCGTCGAGATCGGCTACATGGAAGCCGATGCCAAAGCCTCCCTCGATCTGCTGAGGGTCAATCATCGCCTGCAGGGTTTCCGGCGCGAGCAGCGTCTTGTCGCCGTAGCGGCCGCCTTGGTTTACCGCAACCACGAACTTAGCCAGCTCGAGCACGCTCGAGTACATGTTGCCGGCCGGCGCGGTGCCCAGGGCGAACTTGGGGGCGGCGAAGCGGCGATCGTCGTAGGTCCACATCAGGGCATGAGCCAGCTTGGCCTCGACCGCCGGCGTGAGCTCGAAGTCGCTCGCGCTCATCTCCAGCGGCTCGAGCACGGCCTTGCGCAGCCAGGCGTTGAAGGGCGTGTCTTGGGTGCGTTCGAGCACGTAGCCGGCCACCGCCACGGCGGCGTTCGAGTACTTCGTTTTGGTGTTCGGCGGGTAGACGAGCGCCGTCTGGTTCAGGCTCGCCACGGTGTCGGCCAGGCTCGGGCTCTTGTCGTCGAAGTAGTTGCCCACCGGCGACTCGCGTAAGAGCCCCGAACGGTGCGTCATGAGCTGCCGCAGCGTGATCGGCGTGTCTGTCGGGTTTTGCGGCTTGAAGTCAGGCAGGTACTTCGACACGGGGGCATCGAGGTCGAGCTTGCCTTGTTCCACAAGCTGCATCACGCCGACGTCGGTGAACAGCTTCGAGACCGAGCCCACGCGGTAGATCGTGCCTGCCCCGGCCGGCTTGGTGCGGGCGGCGTCCTGAAAGCCGAAGCCGGCCGCCCAGACGACCCGGTCGCCGTCAATGAGTGCGATGGAGAACGCTGGCAGATCCTTGGCGGCGACTTCGCCGGAGACCGCTTGGCGGAGCGCCGCCACGAGGGGCTCGTAGCCGGCCAGCGGACCCACGGCGTTTGGTGCTTCGTCGGCCCCGGCCACGGTAGAAACCAGCGCGCACATCATTGCCAATCCGACCACCGCCGGCTTCATGGTGCCATCCTCTCGGAAAACCTTGCGCGCCTTACGGTCAGAGTATAATCTGCCGATTCAGGGCCAGGCAGCCGCCAGATCGTGGGGACTGCCGACAGCCCCCCAGGTTTTCCGGTAGGCGGGGGTGCGGTGAATTCGCCTCGCTGCCTTTGAGAAGCGGCGGCCGTTCGTCTAATCTGGAAGGAATCCTTTTCGCCGACCTTTCCCCTCGCTGCTCGCCACCCATGCGCCCACTAGCCCTCCGTTCTCTGCCGCTGGCCGTTCTCCTTGCCGCTTCCTCGGGATGCAATGAAGCGGGGTACGTGGAGAAAATGCAGGCCACTTCCCAGCAGATGCAGCGCAACCAGGATCGGCAGACGAAGCTAAACGACAACCTCCACGGCTTCGCGGCCATCGGCGACTCGGCGGTCGAGATTCGCGCGCCCAAAGTCTTCGAGTCATCGTTCAACGCGGATTCGCCGCATCCGGCCGACGGCGCCAAGATCGCCCCGCAGCGGTTGCAGCCCCCGTTCGTCACGCTGCCGGGTCTCAAGCTCACCTACGAGGCCTTCGCCGACGGGGCCGACGAGAAGAGCTACCCCTACTATTGCTACTTGGCCGCGGTGCAGGGGTCGGCCGCCGACGCGAGCAAGCTGGCCGACGACCTGGCCCGCCAACTGCGCGCGGGCTTGCCCGGCGGAGGGGGCTGGGAGTCGGTCGATTGTCCCACGCCCGACGGTGGCACGCTGGCGTGCCGGCGAATCCGCGCGACCGGCAAGCAGCTTTTCGACGCCACGCCCGCTGGCGGCGGTCGCGCTCGATTCGTGCCGCTGGAGGGGACCTTCGATCTCTACTTGCACGAAGCGGGGGGCTGGATCACGCTAGTGGGCTTCCGCGTACCGACGCCGCTGGCCGAGAAGTTCAAGCTCGACGACGTTGGGCCGCTGGCGGTCGGGACCCTTAAAGCTTCGCAAGCCGCTGGCGCATGATGGGAATGATCGATCCTCCCACTGGTCGCAAGCAACCTTCCAACCCTCCCGCGAGTCTTCGGAATGAGCAATCTCTCAAGCTGGCTGTCGATTGGAGTGCGGCGCGTTGTCATGGCACTCGTGTCTTTCAGCCTTTTCGCCGCCGTCGGCTGTGGCGGGAGCGCTCGTGAGCAGCAGTCGGCCGACGCCCTCAAGCAACTCGGCGCCTTGGTCATTGCCAACCCGCTCGACGGAACTCCTGTGCAGTCGCTGAGCCTTAGCACCGAGGCCGTGAAAGGCCGTCTGGACGAGGCGATGCCTCACCTCGCCGACCTCCGCCGCATGGAGGCCCTGACCGCCGACGGCGCGCCGGTCACCGATGCGCATCTAGATTCCATCAAAGGGCTTACGGGATTGCATGGATTGGTGCTCACCGGCACCAAGGTGACTGACGCCGGGGTCGCCAAGCTCGTTGATCTCGACGAGCTCGAGAAGCTCGAACTGAGCCAGACCGCGGTGACCGACGCCTGCTTGGCCAGCATTGCCAAGTTGTCGAGCCTCAACACGATCAACCTGTCCGGCACCGCGGTCAAGGGAGATTTGGCCCCATTGGCCGACATGCCGCACCTGACCTGGGTGTTGCTCATCGAGTGCGAAATCAGCGACGCCGGCCTGGCCACGCTCGCCCGGGTGCCCGAGCTGACGCGGCTTTCGATCAAGGACGCCAAGCTCAACGAGGCGGCGCTTGAACAATTCCGCAAGGTCAAGCCCGGGGTCGAAGTCAACCGTTAGGGTCTGGATTCGCGGGCTTTTTCTGGATGCTTCGCAGGCTATATAATTGACATTGAAGGAGCCGGGGGTTAGATTGCTTGTCGGAAGAGGCCAAAGCACTTCTACTCGGGACGCTCGCTCCTGAGTATGCCAGGCCCCCGCGGACGCCGGAAACCTCCGCGGACCACTTTGCAACTGGCTGGCTAATCCGCTCGCGGTGTTTTGGCCGCTTAGACGCGGTTTTTCGGCGGAGTTCGGCGGTGATTTTTAGTCGAAGGTTGGCGCTTGCGGGTTCGCTTTCTGCGATCTTGGTCATTGGCTGCAATCGCGGCCCGGCGCCCATGAAAGCGCCCGCTTGGGCGCCCGACGCTCTGACCGACGCCGCGATGCAGCAACTCGATAAGAATTCCGATGGTCAACTGTCCAAAGACGAGTTGGCGGCGGCCCCGGGAATGCTCTACGCCGCTTCACAGCCGGGGGTCGACACGAACGGCGACGGCAAGCTGAGTCGAGACGAAGTTCTGGCGCGCTTTCAAGGCTATCTGGATTCGCGCGTGGCGTTCCGTCCCTTTCAGGTCGAGTTGTTGCTGGGCGGGCGCCCGGTCCCGGATGCGAGTGTGAAGCTCGTGCCCGAGGCCTTCTTGGGCGACGTCATTCCGACCGCGACGGCGACAACCGGGGCCGATGGCCGTGGTTACATGGTGAGCGAGGGATCGCCCGAGTTCGTGCGAATCGGCATGTACCGTGTGGAGGTATCTGCGCCGAACGCCAAGCTGCCCGCGAAAATGAATTTAGGCGTCGAGGTCAGCCCGTACACCGATCCCAAGTTGCACGGCGGTCTGGCACGATTCAATTTGAAGCGCTAGCTGCGGCGCGACCGACAAACCCCTTCCTTTTTCTCAAGCGATCTGCGCAATCATGTCGAAACGTCGAGGCTTTACCCTGGTCGAGTTGTTGGTGGTGATCGCAATCATCGGCATTTTGATCGCGCTGCTGCTGCCCGCGGTGCAGGCGGCCCGAGAAGCTGCCCGCCGGATCCAGTGCCAGAACAATCTGAAGCAACTCGCGTTGTCCTTTCAGGTTCACCACGACGCGCAGAAGCAGTTTCCCACGTCGGGCTGGGGCTGGCGGTGGCAGGGCGAGGCTAGTCGCGGTTTCGGCGATGACCAGACCGGGGGCTGGGCGTTCAACATTCTGCCCTACATCGAGCAATCTGCGCTGCGAGACCTGAGCAAGGGGCTGACGGGGGCGCAGCTCGACAACTCGATCAAGCAAACGGGGTCGGTGCCGATCGCCGGCTTCAATTGCCCCTCGCGCCGTCGTCCGCTGACCTATCCGCTCGTCCGCAACACCGATCTCGCGAACAACTGTCACTCCTGCTCCGCCAACGGCTCGTGTTCGTTGGCCCGCAGCGACTACGCCGCGAACTCGGGCAGTTTCAATAACGGCGAGGACGCGGGGCCGGGCACGTACGCTGCGGCCACGGCGTACACGAGTTGGAACAACTGGATGGGCTCCAACCAAAACGGCGTCACGAACATCAAAGGCGCCGTCCGGATCGGCGACGTCATCGACGGCACGAGCAACACCTACGCGCTCGGTGAAAAGTATCTGATGCCAGACAACTATCTGAACGGCGCCGATGCTCGCGACGATCAGAACATCTTCGTGGGGCACGACCGCGACATGAATGGCTACTGCGGCGGGGATACCCCGGGGTCCTTCGGCGCCAAGGGCGGACCCTCCGTGTTTCTCGTGCCTCGCCAGGACACTCCCGGTTTGGCGTTGGATTGGAATTTCGGCTCGGCTCATCCGAGTGGGTTCAACATGGGCATGTGCGATGGCTCGGTGCGGGGATTGAGCTTCAGCGTCGACCAGATCGTCCACTGGAAGTTGGGCGGCCGTGACGACGGGCTGCCGATCAGCTCGAGCGACTTTTAGGCCCTCGCAGCTCGAACCAACGAAAGCTGAAGGCGTCGCGCGAAAAGCCCTCCAGGGTCGCGCGACGCCTTTTTTCGTTGCCGAGTTTCGCCTTTCGCTGGGCTAGCAGCGCCGCTTCAATCGCGCGAGACGAGATCCCGCACCCTGGCCCTACTGCCCCGCCCCGCCGCACGGGGCCTGGCGTAATCACGGCCGACTCGCGATCGCACGACACCGCTCGCGCAGCCATCGGGTGGCCTCGGCGGTCTACTTTCGCGGCCGAAAGCCCGCCGACCGCTGCTCGATCAAGAACGCCCCGCTCCCGCGAACCGTGTGGCAGCTTCCATGATCCGCTCTTCGCTGGCCTCGGCCCGGTTGAACTCGGCCGTCAGCCGCCCTTCGCAGAGCACCAAAATACGGTCGCTTACCGTGAGCAACTCCGGCAGTTCGCTCGACGTGACCAGGATCGCCAGCCCCTGCCGGCAGAGCTCGTCCATCAGCCGATAGATCTCGGCCTTGGCGCCCACGTCGATCCCACGCGTAGGGTCGTCGAGCAGCAGCATGCTCGGCCGGGCGAGCAGCCAGCGGCCGATGATCGTCTTCTGCTGGTTGCCGCCGCTGAGGCTGAGGATCGGCGCTGCCAGACTGGCGGTCTTCACGCGCAGCCGCGCGATGGCTTCCTGCGCCAGCCGCTGCTCGCGGCCCGCGGAAATCAGCCCACCCACGGTTGCTTGCCCGAGCGTGCGGAGCGTGGCGTTGCCTCCGACGGAGAGGTGAGCGAACAGTCCCAGGCGTTTGCGGTCCTCGGTCACGAGCGCCAAGCCTGCCGCCGCCGCCTCGGCCGGATGACGGAAGCGAACCGGGCGGCCGCCAAGCAGGATTTCCCCCGTGGGCGGCGGATCGCTCGCGCCGAACAGGCTCTCGAGCAGCTCCGTGCGCCCCGCGCCCATGAGGCCGGCGACGCCCACGATCTCGCCCGCCCGCAGCGTCAGGTTGATCCCCTGCAGCCGCAGGCCTTCGCCGTCTGCCCGCGCGAGCGACAGATCTCGCACTTCGAGCACGGGCGCGCCTGGTGTGCGGCTCTCGTGAAAATCCGCCGAGGCGAGTTCGCGGCCGACCATCAGGTTGGTGATTTGTTGCGGCGTGGCGGCCTCGCGTTCGAGCGTTTTCACCTGTTGGCCGTCGCGGAGCACCGTGATGCGGTCGGCCAGGCGAAACACCTCGCTCATTTTGTGCGAGATGTAGAGCATCGTCACGCCGCGCTCCCGCAGCCGCGCGATCACCCGGTCGAGCCGCGCCACCTCGGCCTCCGAAAGGGCGCTCGTCGGTTCGTCGAGAATTAGCACGTCCGAACGCTGCGCGAGCGCGCGGGCAATCTCCACGAGCTGCTGGTCCCCCACCCGCAGGTGCCCCACTTCGCGGGCAGGGTCGACGCGGCACTCGAGGTCGCTCAAGATCTCTGCGGCCTTGGCCTGCATCCGCCGCTCGTCGAGCAGGCCCAGCGGCCCGCGCAGCTCGCGGCCGAGGAAGATGTTGGCCGCGGCCGAAAGCTGCTCAACCAGATTTAGTTCCTGGTGCACGATCGCGATGCCGGCCCGCTCGGCGTCGCGCGTGCTGGCGAACTGGGCCCGCTGGCCACGGAGCAGCAGTTCGCCCTCGTAGTCGGGGATCACGCCGGCGATGATCTTCATGAGCGTGCTCTTGCCGGCCCCGTTCTCGCCGACGATGGCGTGCAGCGAGCCGGGGAGCACGTCGAAGGAGACGCCGCGCAAGGCCTGGATGCCGCCGAAGCGCTTCGACACGTCTCGCAGCGCGATCAGCGGTTCGCCGGCCATAAGAGATTCTTGCAAGACGCTACCGGCGCTGCCCGTGGGCTTCGAACGATTTGACGACAGCCAGCAAAACGAGCGTCGAACCGAAGGCGATGCCCACGCCCCGCGGCCCCGCGAAGAAGCTAGTGATCAGCGCCGCGAGCAGCGCCAGGATCCCCACCATCACACTTCCCAGCGCGCCGGGAAAGAACTGCTTGCGCTGCCCCGCCGCGCCACGGACCTGGCTGAGCGACACGGCCAGCACCACCAGCACGCCGACGATGAAGCCTTCGTAAACATCGGCGTTGCGGTCGATCACCTTGGCGATGCCGTCGATCACGGTGCGGAGGAACAGGGCGCCCAGCATCGCGCCCGGGATCGTGCCGACGCCCCCTTGCAGGCTGCACCCGCCGACCACGGCCGCGGCAATGGCATTGAGCTCGTAGCCCATGCCGAGGACTTCCGGCTTGGCCACGCTCTGGGCGCAGATGTAGAGGATGCCGGCCACGCTCGAAAGCATGGCGCTCGAGCAGTAGGCTAGCCACTTGAGGCGGTCGGTGCGAATGCCGCTCAGGCGGGCCGCCTGCTCGTTGCCCCCCATGGCGATCAGATGCCGACCCACCACCGTTCGGGTCAGCAGGAGCGTGCAAACGGCGGCCAGGGCGACGAACACCACGGCCGGAATCCAGATCGACGTTTCCAGGTAGCGAAAACCGGCGTCGAAGATGTTCACCTGGTTCTGCGTGCCGGCGCCAGGGGTTACATAGCCCTGCACCGTGGGCACCATCGCCCGCGCCAAGCTGCGCAGCCCTACGAGCGAGGCCAACGTGGCGATGAACGGCGGCAGCCCAATCACCGTAATCAGCCAGGCGTGCAGGCTGCCAATCAAGAAGCCGACGAAGAGCGTGCCGGCGATTGCCAGCGCAATCACGCCGGCCGACAGGTGCGGCTCCGCGGGGCTTTTCATCGCCTCCGGAGCAAGCCATAGCAGGAGGCAAGCACAGACCGAACCGCTGAAGGCGATCACCGAGCCAATCGAAAGGTCGATGCCGCCGGCGATGATGACGATCGCCGCTCCGAGTGCGGTGATGCCCAAGAGCGAGGTCTGGCGGAGGATGAACTTGGCGCTGTCGAGCGGCTGATGCCAGTAGTTGTGTTGCTGGTCGAGCGCAGCCGACAGCAAAACGACCGCGCAGATCGCCAACAACAGGCCTAGTTCGGTCCGCCGCACAAAGCTCGGCATCGGCAGCTCGGGCTTCTTTGAGAGAGGCGGCTTAAGAACCTTCCAGATTGTACTGCTTCAGCCAGTTCTGGAAGTCGGAGAGCTTCATGAACTGGACGCTGGGGCCGAACACCTCGGCGGTGAGCTTCGAGCCGGCGTCAGGCACCACGACCTTGAGCCCCGTGTCGTTGATGTCGCCGCCTGGCTCGCCCTGTTTAGGAAAGATTTCCTTGACCGCGGCCTGGTCGCCGGCGGCGAGCGCCTTGAGCAGCTTGATGCCGCGGTAGCCCATTTCGTAGGGGTTCTGCACGACCATCACGTCGATGTTGCCCTCGCCCATGCCGACGATCGCCTGCGGCTCGGCATCGAATACGGCCACGGCGTACTTCGCGCGACTGCCTTGTTCCTTGAGCACATCCACAATGGCGGGGGCGTTGTACGACCAAATTCCAACGAGAGCGTTGAGTTGCGGATGGTTGGCGATTGCGGCGCCGACGTTGATCCGCGCTTGCGATGGATCGACGCGATCGGCCATGTTGTCGCGTGCTTCGAACTTGGCGCCGGCGCCTTCTTTGACGCCCTCCACGCGCTCCCTGGCGTTCTGGGCGCCTGTCTGGCCGACGAAGGTCACGTACTGCCCGCCGTCGGGACGCAGGCCCACGAGCGCCTTGCCCAGTTCGATGCCCGCCTGTTTGTTGTTCGTGCCGATGAAGCCGACGCGGGCATCGGGGTAGTTTTGGGCGTTGACGTCGGAGTCGATCGTGACGACGTGGATGCCTTTGTCGCGCAGGGCCTTCATCTCGTCCGCGATGGCGAGGTTGTCTCCCTCGGTGACGCTGATTGCCACGCCGGCCACGTCGCTTTGGGTGCCGTATTGCTGGAGCTTGTTGATCTGGCCCTGGGGCGTGCCGTCGTTGGTTTCGAGAACCGCTTCGACTCCGAGCTCCTTGGCCGCCTGCTTTACCCCCACGCCCACGGCGTCCCAAAAGGGCGAGTTGTTGTTCATCAGCACGATGAACCGCTTGCCGCCGGCGGTGGCGCTGGGCGACGTCCCACCGGAAGAAACCTCGGGGTTGGGAGGCGTTTTCGAGGAACTGCAGGCCGCGGCGGCCAGCAACAGCAGGCAAACACTCGACCAGGCGAGTGGACGACGAAACGGCATGGAACGAGCTTCCCCGCGTGCAAGGGAGGAGGGCGGCGCGGCCGCTGGGAGGGGCCGACGAATCGCTCCGATTCTAAGTTGCCCTGCGCGGGGCAACAAGCAGCCAAACATCGAATTGGAGACGGGCGAGCACGCTGCCGCGCGCAGCCGGCGGGTTGCTAGATTCGCAGAAAAACGCTTTCCGCGGGCCCCCCCACCGGCTATTCTGGGCCTCGGTTGCCAGACACGGACGTTGCAGGCGTTTCTTGGCCCGTGTCGCTCGTCCTTCCTTCTCGTTCGAGGTGTTGCGTGTTGCGTTCGTGCCGCTCCTTTGTGGTTTCTGTGCTGGCCCTCGGCGTGCTTGCTCCGACATCGGCGTTTGCAGCCGATGACTGGCTCTCGCTGATGCAACAACTGCCGGCAGGGGCCAACGCCGTGATGCTGGCCGACGTGCAGGCCCTGCGTGAGTTTGCCGCTAAACATGGCAAGAACGACGAGGGGGGCGAACAGGCGATCCGTGACCTCAGCGCCGAGCTCACGCCCGACGTGCGCAAGCTGGCCATTGGGGCGATCGTCGATTTCGATCGGCTCGAGCCGATCTGGGAGTTGGGGGTGTTCGAGATGGAGAGCCTGCCCAGCGCGGCGGTGCTCGCGCGACTCGAACGCGGCTACGTCGATGAGCTGGGAAAGCAATCGGTGGTTTGGTCGCCGCGGGGCCTGTACTTCGCGCCGCTCGGTGATCGGCTGCTGGCGACGGCCTGGCCCGCTAACCGGCAATTCATGTCGCGCTGGCTTGCGCGTTCGCAGCAGCCTGGCCGCGAGCTTTCTGACTACTTGCAGAAGGCCGTGAAGTTCGTGTCGAGCGACGTGCCTGTGGTCGTGGCTCTCGACTTCGACAACGTCGTAGCGGTAGGCCCTGTGCAAAAGAAACTGGCCACAGCCGCGGCGCTGGCCAAGTCGCCGGGCGCGGCGACGGACATCGGCGCCCTGCTCGGCGGCCTCAAGGGACTCGTCTTCGCCGTCGAAGCCAAAGACGCCGTGCGGGGCACGATTCGCCTCGACTTCGACCGTCCGCCGACAGCCCTGGCTGCCTTGGGCAAGCCGCTGCTGCTCGAAGCCCTCGAGCGCCGCGGCGCCATGCTGCCCGACATGGAGAACTGGAAGCCGCGGGTCTCCGGCAACTCCTTCTCGCTCACCGGCCCCCTCGGTCCCGGCAGCCTGCCGACGCTGCTCGGCTTTTTGGTCACTCCGTCTTCCGTGGGGAACTTGGAGAAAGACGCGGCCGCGGCCGGCGAGAGCGGCAACTCGGCCGATCGGATGCTGGCGTCCACCAAGAAGTACTTCGAGTCGGTCAACCGCGTCGTCCGCGACGTGCGGAACTTCAAGTGCAAGACGTTCGGCGAGAAGGCCCTCTGGAACGATCGCCAGGCCCGCAAGATCGACAACCTGCCGACGCTCGACGTCGACAACGACATGATCGTGTTCGGCGAGCAGGTGGCGCGGCTGCTGCGCGGCGCCGGCGTCGACATCCGCGGCGCGAACATCTCGGCTGGCATGCAGAAATCTCGCGGCGGCGGCACGACCACTGGCTGGGGCTACGATGGCTTCGGCAATGCCTTCTATGGCACGTACGTCATCAACTCCGATGTCGGCGAAAACCGCCAGTTGGCTGCCCAGGCCCGCGGGGAAGGGGCCTCCTCGCAAATCGACGCCATGGCCCAAATCGACGAGCTGACCGGCCAGTTGCGCCGCGGCATGACCAAGAAGTACGGCGTGCAGTTCTAGCGCGGGGCTTGCGCCTCGCGGATCAGATCGAGCTGCGGAATCGCCCCTTTGATCCGCTGCTCGGCTGCCGGCGTGAGTTGCGTGCCGGTCACGTAGAGCCGCCGCAGCGACTTGAGCTTCTCGAGGTCGGGGGCCGCGGCGTCGGTGACGGCCGTGTTCGTCAAGTCGAGCGTTTCCAAGCTGCCCAGCGCCGCCAAAGGCGCGAGGTCGGCGTCGGTGGCCTTCGTGTCCTTGAGGAACACCTCGTAGACCGGGTCGAACAGGTCGCGCCCCAGCACGCCGCGCAGGCCGCCCTTGCCCCCTGCGCCCCGGTAGGTGACGTGCCCCCCGATCCCTTCCACCGCGGCCACGGCGTTCCGCTGGGCGCGGGCCTTAGGCAAGGCATAGGCAAAGTAACCCGCTCCCAAGAACACCACGGCCACGAGCAGCCAAACGGTCCAGGGACGCGGGCGGGCAGACGGAGCGGCAGCTTCGGGAGGCGGGTTCGACATGGGCCAGCGCGGGGGATCGGATCGGATTTGGGGAGGCAGGTGCTCGAACAGTGTAGCACCCGGTCACGAGACTCACAGCACAGGCTGGAAGCCTGTGCCACGAAGATAGCTTCCACCGGATCTTCGTGGGACAGGCTTCTAGCCTGTCGAGCGAGCCGCCGTCAGCGCGCGAGCAACTCGCCGCGGCTCAGCACCTCGTAGTGCGGGCCCTCGCGCCCGGGTTCGCTGGAAAAGAGCACGGCCTCGTCGACGTACATCGGCCCGGCCTCGAAGTCGGCCTGCTCGCGCAGCAACTGCGCCAGCTCCCGGCTGCCCGGCGAGCTATTGCGCACGCGGCCCAGCGTAAGGTGCGGCTGAAAGCGGCGGCCCTCCTGCCGAAAACCGAGGTCCGCCAGCCGCTCTTCGAGCGAAGCGAACAGCTCGGTGAAGGCCTCGCCGCCCGCGCCCACCCCCAGCCAAAGCGTCCGTGGCCGAGCCGCATCGGGAAAGGCGCCCGCGCCGCGCACCTCGATCTCGAAGGGCTTGAGTTCGCGGGTTGCCCGCGCGAGCGCCAGGCACAACTCGCCCAGGTCGCGGTCGCGCACTCCCCCCAGGAACTTGAGCGTGAAGTGCATGTTCTCGGGCTCGACCCACTTCACGTCGGCCTCGGCCTCGCGGAGCCGGCCGATCAGCTTTGCGGCCTGAGCGACGATCTCGCCGGGCGCCTCGACGGCGATGAACGTGCGGAGCAGCATGAAAAATGAGCGCGGAAGAGCGGCTAGGCCAGCGGACGATTGGGGCCCTGCGGACAGCGGGCCGCCAAGATGGCCTTCACCAGGGGCTCCGGCAGCGGAGGCGCCTCGGCCTGCTCCGCCTGAAGCGTCTTGCGGGCCATCTCCACCGATTGCAGGTAGGTCTTCATGTAGGTGACGCACGGAGGACAGAGGGCCAAATGTTCTTCGAAGGCCCGCCGCTGCTCCTCCGGCAATTCCTTGCTGACGTAGTCGAGCAGAAAGTCGACCAGCTTTTGGCAGGTGATCATCGGGCGGCCTCCCCCAAGCGGCGGTCGAGCGCGGTCCGCAGGGCCTGCCGTGCCCGGTGCAGCCGGGTTTTCACCACGGAGTCGCTCACTTCCAGCAGGTTGGCCGCCTCGGCCGTGTCGAGTTCTTCGATGTCGCGGAGCATGAGTACGGTGCGATAAATCTCGGGCAATTCGTCGATCGCCGCCCGCACCAGGGCGCGGGTTTCGCGGGTCGCCGCCACCTGGTCGGCGGTGCGCGCCCAGGGATCGGCCGGCTCGGCGTGGTGGCCGTCTTCGATGAACCGCGGCAGCAGATCGTCGATCAGGCGCTCGCCCTTCGACTGCTGCTTGCGGAGCTTCATCAGGGCCGCGTTCACGGCGATCCGGTGCAGCCAAGTCGACAACCGCGACTGGCCGGCAAATCCTTGGATGCCGCGGAACGCGGAAAGAAACGCGTCCTGCACCGCTTCCTGGGCGTCTTCGTCGTTTTTGAGGAATCTGCGGGCGACGGCCAGCATCCGGCCGCCATACGCCCGCACCAACCGCTCGTAGGCCTCGGGGGCGCCCCGCTGGAGATCGGCCACCAGCCGTGCCTCGTCGGCGGGGCTGAGGCCGTCGGCGGCGGGGCTGGGGGAAATCGACATGCGGGCAGTGGCTTTGGGGCTAGAGGCCGTACTGAACTGTTAGCGTACCGGCGTGGGCTAGGTTCCACCAGTCCGCGGCGGGACGCCGGCGCCGCTGCGAGCGCCAGCGGCGCTTCGTTGGACGTTCGTTGATCCTCCGTTGCGGCGGCCCTCGGCTGCAGGGGCGCGCCGACGGTAGAATGGCGGAAGGTTCGTTTCGCGGGCTTCCTAGATACCTGGGGCGTAGCCGTATGACTTCCGACCAGATTCGCAAGCTTCATCAGGCGAAGCCATTCGAGCCCTTCACCCTCAATCTGGCCGATGGCCGGGCAATTGACGTCCCGCACCCGGAGCTTTTGTTCCAGACGCAAGGGGGCCGCACGATCTTCGTAAACACGCACGACGAGATCGTGGAGATCATCGATCTGCTGCTGGTGACGAGCGTGTCGCGCGGGTCGGCGCCCACCGGCCGCAAGCGGCGGCGCGGCTAAACGGCTTCACTTGGCGGGCCACTCAGGTTCGGCTGTACGCGATTGGTCGAGCGCCGCGCGAAGCTGAGCGGCGATCTCCGGCCGATCCCCCGCCCGATCTTGCGCTTCAGCCAGGTCGGCTTCCAGGTCGTACACCTCGAGCGGCCCCTGCAGTCCGTGCCGCACTCCCTTCCAGCGGCCTGCGCGCACCGCCTGATGGAAGCCATTCTCGTGGAACTCCCAATAGAGATGGGGGCGCGGTGAGAGAGCCTGGGCATTGCCCCGGAGCAAAGGCGCGAAGCTGACACTGTCGCGCGCCGTTTCGGCCGAGGCGCCTGCCAACTCGGCCGCGGTCGCGAAGAAGTCGCCATGGTAGGCAATGTGGTCGCTCACCTGACCCGGCGCGATCGTTCCGGGCCAATAGGCGAAGCAGGGGACGCGAATCCCGCCTTCGTAGAGATCGCGCTTGATCCCGCGCAAGGGGCCGTTGGGGTCGAACGTCTCGAGGTCGAAGCCTCCTTCGCGGTGAGGACCGTTGTCGGAACTGAAGAGCACGAGCGTGTTGCGGGCGAGGCCACGCTCCGCCAGCTTGTCGAGCAGTCGGCCGATGTCGGTGTCCATCCGCGAGATCATGGCCGCCTGCCCTTTGGCAGGCGTCGACCAAGGTTCGTTGGCGTAGGGGCCATAGTCGGGAACTTCTTGCCCATCGCCGGTGGCGGCGAAGGCTTCGTTGTTGGCGTGGGGGATGGTGAGGGCCAAGTAGAGGAAAAAAGGCCGCTCGCCTGCCTGCTCGAGCCAACGCAGCGCGTCGTCCACGAACAGGTCATGGGCATACTCGAGCTTCTTGACGGCATAGCCAGCGCCGTACCTGCCGGAGGAGGGCGCCGCGGGCGCCTGCTCGTTGCGAAGAGAAACCCGCTGCTCGCCGCGGAAGAGGTAGTCGGGGTAGTAATTGTGCGCGTGCCCTTGCGTGAGGAAGCCGAAGAAGTGGTCGAACCCTTGCCGCGTGGGCTGCCCGTCGTTCCCTTCGTCGCCGAGCCCCCACTTGCCGACCAGGGCCGTCGCGTAGCCAGCCGCCTGCAAGGACTCGGCGACCGTGTAGTCTTCGGCCCGGAGGTTGGCCCTCTGGTTGCCGCGCACGCGGCAGTGGCCCGTATGCAGGCCGGTCATCAGGGTGCAGCGGGAGGGAGCGCAAACGGTCGATCCGGCGTAGAACTGGGTGAAGCGCAGTCCCTCGGCCGCCATGCGATCGAGCCGCGGCGTTTTGATCTTGGTCTGGCCGTAGCAGCCGAGATCTCCGTAGCCCAGGTCGTCGGCCAGGATGAAGACGATGTTGGGCCGTGGGGCCTGAGCATGTGCAGCAGAGCAAGCGCCGAAGAGGACGGCGAGTGCCGCGAGCGCACACAGGGCGGTGCGGGGCTTCATCGGACGACCTCGCGCGAGCTACTCGGCCACTGCCGCGCACTCCGGCGCCAGCCGCACCGGAGTGTCGGCCGGCACGTGCGGGACGACGCAGAGGAACTTGAGCGGCGCGGCGCCGGTGTTCTTGAATTGGTGGATCTCGTCCGGCACGACGAAGACGACGTCGCCCGCGCGGATGACGTGGGGCTCGCTCCCCTCGACGACTACGCCTTCCCCTTCGAGCACGAACACTTCGTGCTCATAGGGATGGCTGTGCCGGGGCGTGTAGCCGCCGGGGGCCACCACGAACTCGCGCATGGCGAAGTTCGGCGCGCCATCGGGCTCGCCGACCAACCAGCGAACCTGACACCCGTGGGCGCCTTCCATGGTGACTTCCTTTTGAGGGACGGCTTGGCTGCGGCAGACTTTCATGAGTGACCTGTGTTGAAGGGGGACGTGAACGCTAAGGTTGCTTGGTTTGCCACCACTTATCCGAAGACATCGCCGCCACGCTGGCCACCCCCAGGATCGCCAGCTCGCAGCCCATGATCTCGAGCCCGCGGCGGTCGAGCAGGGCCATCAGCCGTTCGCCCGAGTCCTCGGCGTCGGCCCGGGGCGCGGCCGACGAGCGGAACGCCCGGAAGGCCATTACGCCGTAGGCGAACGCCGTGACCGTGAACGCCGTGCCCACGATCACCACGAGCACATAAAACGGGTTGATTCCACGCCGCTTGCTGGTCACGCTCGTCCGCCGGTTGGTCGCTGTGTCCCTTCCCCCGTAGGCGAAGAATTATACCATCGGGGCGGTGGCTTGCGGGCCTTCATCCGCGCATCACGACCACCGAGTCTCCCACCTGCGCGTTGAGCCGCGCCGCGGCGCTGCCGCCGACTACGGCCAACTCCAGCCGCCCGCTCGAGCCGACGAGTGACACCAGTTGCCCGGCGGCCCCTTCACCATACGTTTGCAGCACTCCCTCGACTGTTGCGCCATCGCAGGCGATCGTTAACTTGCCCGATCCGAGTGCCGCCAGATGCCCGGCGCGGACATTCGTGATCAGGTTGCCGAAGGCGTCGATCGATTCAATCTGGCCAAGCAGCCGGTCCGCCTGCGCTTCGGGCTCGCGCCAGTCGAGCGTGGCGATCGACTCGAGCCGCGGGCCCAGCGCCTCGAGATCAAGCCCCAGGCTCAGGTGCGCGGCGGCCGGGGCCATGATATCTCGGCCGTGGAACGTGGCCGACGTGGGGGCTAGCCGGTAGCGCGGGTTCTCGACCGCCACGATCCGTTCGGGCTGCACGACGGCCGTGATGCGGCTGAAGAGGCCGTTGTCGGGGCCGACGAATCGCTGCCCCGCCGCCTCGAAAGCGACGATCCGCCGCGCCGTGCCGACGCCCGGATCGACCACCGCCACATGGATGGCGCCGGCGGGGTACCAGTGGACGACGTCGGCCAAGAGCAGCGCCCCGCCGCGCACGTCTTGCGGCCGCACCGCGTGCGACACGTCGACGATCGTGGCCGCCGGGTTGATCGACAAGATCACCCCCTTCATGGCCGCCACGTAGGGGCCGGCCAAACCGAAATCGGTGGTAAGGGTGATCAGCATCGCGGCCAGCGCGGGTCGCTATTTCAGTGCTGGTCGGCGTCGCCGAGCAGCGTTTGCTCGACCTTGTCGGCCTGATAGGCGATGGCCGTGAGCACGCGGGTGACGTCCATGACGCTCATCGCCTCAGCCAACTGGTTGGCCTGCACCACGATCGCTTCTTGGCCGTCGATCGTTTCCACCGCGAAGGCGCCATGCACCATCTTGGTGTTGTAGCGGAGCAGGGCCATGGAGTTCTTCTCGTTGGCCGGGCCGCAGGTCGAGCTGTACTTGACGACCGGGTTCCCCTCGTCGTCCTTGGCGTCGAACTGCACGCGGACCACCTGCTTCCGCAGGCCGCCGATCGGCACCGTGATGCGGAATGTCTCGCCCGCCTCTTCCACGCCGTAGCTCGAAGCGGCCGCCACCGAGCGGACCATCGCCTTGGGATCGACCTTCACCGGCGAGAGCCCTGAGAAGTCGAGCCCCGCTCCCCCAGCGGCAGCCGCTCCTGCCGGCGCCGCGGCAGCCGCGGCCGAGCGCGCTTGGGCAGGACCGCCCGCCTGAGTAGCGCCCGCGGCCATCGCCTCGCGGATCATGCCGGGCATCATCATGCCGAAGCCCGCGCCCATGCCCAGGTTCAAGGCGTCGCCCCCGGAGCCGCCGGGATGCTCGGCCATCTTGCTCATGCTGTTGGCCGCCTGGAACTTGAGGTAGGCGTTCAGGTCGCCGACCGCGCCCATCGAGCTGCGGGCGTCGATCGCCTTGAGCACTTCGTCGGGCGGCGTGATGGCGTTGATGAAGAAGTCGGCCAGCTCGAGGCCGTACTTGGCGAAGTCATCGGCCACCTTGGCCCGCGTGCCGGCCGACACCTCGTCGTACTTGGCCGCCAGGTCCAACAGGCCGTGCCCCAATGTGCCGATCAGGTCGTTGAGCCGGCTGACGATCAGGTCGCGGAGAAACGAGGTGACCTCGTCGGTGGTGTACTTTCCCTGCGTGCCGACGAGCGTGCCCACCAGGAGGGGCGCGTCGACCACGCGGAACGAGTACTTGCCGAAACTCCGCAGCCGGACCATGCCGAACTCGGGGTCGCGCACCGTGAGCGGCTGCCGCGTGCCCCACTTTTGATCGAGGAAGGTCTGCTTGCCGATGAAGTAGACCGAGGCCGTGAACGGCGACTTCTCCCACGGGATGGTGAGAATCCGCGTGATGTACGGCACGTTGGCCGTGGTCAGCGTGTGCCGGCCGGGGCCGAAGTTGTCGAGCGCCTTGCCGTCGCGAAAGAAGACCGCTTCCTGGTTCTCCTGCACGATGAGCTGCGCGCCGAGCTTGATGTCGGTCGAGCCTTGCGGCGGCACGCGTTGCACGAGCGTGCGGTTGGATTCGTCGAAGAATTCGATGACTTCAAGACGCATGGGTCAGAACCCTGGCAATAGAGACGGAGTGTTCGGGAGAGGAAAAGGGCAGGCGAGCGCTACTCGAGCCCCTTGAGAATGTCTTCGCGGCGATCCCAATTCTGTTCCGCGGCCTCGATCTTGGCCACGATTGACGACACCGCCTCCGGCACAGGCCGGGCGTTCGAGGGCATCTTGTCGAGCTCGTCGGCCAGGGCCTCGATCTCCTGCATCATGCCAACGTCGTGCTGGTACAAGCGGTCGAGCTCGTCTTCCTGCACGCGCACCAGGTCGAACACGCCGCTATAGCCCTGCATGGCGCTCGTGATCCGGCCGATCAAGCGGTCGAGCTTGGAGCGCAGCCGCTCGATCTGCGGAAGCTGGTCGACCTGCGCCGCCTCGGCCAGGCTGCGGGCATACTCGTTCAGCCCGCGCTTGGAGCGCTGGAGCTGGTCGGCCAGCCACTTGCGCTGCAGTTCGTCGCTCTCGCGGCGGTACTCCTTTTCCAGGTAACCGCGGAAGCCGGGGATCTTCCGCCCCAGGCTTTCCAGCCAATTGCGCTTGTCGGCGTGTTGTTTCGGTTCGGGCATGGGGCTTGGCCTGAAAAAGGGTTGCAGGTGGTTGCGCAGTGTGATTCGAGCGCCCCGGGCGATTATTCCCTGCCCCGGGGAAGGCCGCTCCCTGCCAATCCGCTCATCATACCGCGTTGCGGGAGCGCGGAAAGCATACGTCCCGAGGGACTTCTCAAGTGCGAGTAGCCCCTTCCGGGCTGACCGAGAATGAGACCGGACAGTTTGCGCAACCGGCGTTTCCGCTGGGATTTACCTACTGCGAGCACAAGCGGTCGCTCGTGGGCGAACCGCAGACCTCACGGCGCGGTGGGAAGGATGCGCGGTTTGAGAAGCGACGTCACGGAGCGAGCGCCCGTGGCAAAGGCGCGGTTGGGAAACCGCGGTACGGCATTGCCCGATCAGACGCCGCCGGTGGCCAGCAGTTCGAGGATCTCGGCCTCTTCCTTCTTGGTGTGATCGCCGTACCACTCCCAGAAGAAGTCGAGTGAATTGCGCCGCAGGAAAGCTAGGCGGTAGTCGGGGTCGTTGTGCAGTCGCTTGCGGACAAAGGACCGCAGCTCGGCTTCCATCCAGGCTCCCAGGGCGTCGCGCTCCGCCTGCGTCATCACCTCAGGGTCGCCGCCGCCACCGCCGGCCATCAGCATCTGCTGGTTGTTCCAGTTGGCCCAACTGATGCCGAAGTTCGTCTGATGAATGCCCTTGTCTCCCAAATCCACCAGCCCGCTGCCGTTGGCGTCCCCTTGCAGGTAGGTCGTGCCGACGCCGAAATTGTCCTTGTAGACCCCGAAATCGTTGAGATCCACCACATTGTCCTGCGTGAACTCGCCGTTGATCACGATCACGCGGAACACAAAGTCACCGCCGGCCGTGCCGGTGCCCGAGGGAAAACGACTGATCGAGGAGCTTACTTGGGTAATGTAATCGGGGTTGGTCCACTCGCCGTCCAGCATGTTCGACACGCGGTCGAGCACCTTGGCGTCGTCGAGCGTGAGCAGCAGTTTGTCGGCAAATGGGTGAACCGTGCTCCCGGCATCGGTGTAGCTGAAACCGTTGGGGTAGGTACCGGAGGGGAGCGTCCAGGTTGCCGAGTAGTTGTAAGAGTCGTAAGCGAACGTGGTCGTATAGGGGTGGATCGTGATCCCGTTGATCGTCAGCGCGCTAGCCAGATTCGTGGTCTGGATTGGCTCATTGAACGAGATGCGGACCTGATTGGCCCCGCCGACCGCCACGGACCGGAGCTGGTCGCCGCTGCCGGAGGGGATCGAATACGGAGCGTTCGCATTGCCGGCGCCGTCGATCTCGACCATGACGACGCGCGGCGGCGACGTGACCAGCCCTCCATCGACCACGAGCGACATCGGCACGAGGAACACGCCGTCGGTGCTCGGGCCGCCGTAGCGGACGCGGATCGTGTAGAGGCCCTGAGTCGGCGCGTCGATCAGCACCTGCTCGACATTGTCGCGGTTGTTGGCCGTGGTTCGGACGGCAGCCAAGCCGGGCAGGTTCGGGTTGAGCGTCCATGGGTAGCTGACGGCCCCGCTGGGTCCGGTGATCGTCAGGTCGAGGTTGCGCACCAGCACCGAGGTTGCATCGTCGAGGCCCGATCCCGGCAAGGTCGTGGCCGCCGGGTCGAGCCAGGCCAACGTGGCCTTGAGGGGCGCGGTCCCATTCGAGTAAACATAGCGAACGAACTCGTTCTGCTCGGATGCCTGTTTCCAGCGGAACTCTTCTTGGAATAGCCAGCGGGTGGGGTCGGTGGAGGAGGAGTTCGTCAGGAACTGGGCCGCGTTGGCGGTGTTGACCACTCCCCAGCCGTAGGCATAGTCAGGCCCAACCGTGCCGGCGTCGGTGGCGGTGTGGATCAGCAGACTCTTGAGCGTGGTGCTCCAGGGCGTTTGGTTCTGGTAGAGGTTGCGGTAGTGCTGGACGAGCAACGCAGCGGCGCCCGTAACACCGGGGGCCGCCATGGACGTGCCCGAGTAAGTAGTTAAAGCACCGGGGGTGGTTGTTGAGTACGCATTGTTCGCCGTAGCAAGTGAAGAAATCAGAACTTCGCCGTTCGCAACCAGATCCGGCTTGATTCGGCCATCATCCGTTGGCCCGATCGAGGAGAAAGCGCTAATCGCTGCCCCAGTGTATGGATCTGCAGTGATGTCGCCAACGGAACCGACAACAATTCCGTTCTTTGCGACTTGCATCGGCGGCAGCATGTCGTAATTGGAGACCCCATCCACAGGAGGACCCGAGGAATTTGGGTTGCCTGTGAATGGCACGAGATAGGTGCCCGCGTTGTTCCACCCCTGAACAAGGGTCGAGCCGTTGAAGTACCAGCGCGTGCCCCCCGGATCGGCCGTAAAAGTGGTAGCGTAATAACCATCCTGTCCAATATTTAGAAACCCTTCGCCGCGATCATTTCCTGCCGCCCAAACGCTCGTAAAGAAACGACTTCCGAACAGCATCGCGTCGAGGGACTGCGTGGCTGTTGTGTACTTGCCAAAGTCGGGATCTTCGGTGTGGAGCGACCGATTGTCCCACCAGCGGTCGCGATTACCCAAACCATCTAAGAGGTCCGCGACGGTCCAGCCAACTCTGAGTCCGTACGAATGATTGGACACAGTAACTTGCGTTGCGGCGCCGGACATCTCGGCGACATCATTCGTAAGGTCATAACTGCGGATTCCCACGCCGCTTGCTAAGCCGCGCGCAGCAGCGTTCACGCCTGTGGCGCCAATAGTTCCCGCAACGTGAGTTGCATGGTTAGAGGCCCCGCCGGCATCGATGACGGTCACTCGACCGGCGAGCTCGTTGTGCGTCGCCAAGACTGGGCCGCCGTCCCATACGCCAACCGTCACTCCCGCGCCAGTCAAATTCAATCCAAGACCGCCTCCCGCCCACACCTGGTCCGCATTCACCGTATCCGCTGCATTCAGGTTGAACAACTCGTTGACCTCGCCCATCTGTCCCGACGGACCCGCATACCAGTTGCCGTTTGGAAGAAGCACGGGCTCGTTGACAACCCAGCCAAGCTCGCGCCGTAAGCGCATCCCGGCCTCCAGGTATTCCCTCGAACCAACTGGTGCAAGAAAGCCAGCATCCGCGACACGAACGTCGATCGGTCCGTCAGTCGTGGGGCCAATGGTGGTGGCCACGTCGTCGGCCATCGCGCTAACCGATAGTGCTAGGCGTTGCTCCAGCGCCTCGACGCGCAGTGCGCTCGAACGCACGTTCTTTACCATGGCTGCTTACCTCCAATGATCCAACTTCACGAAAATGAGAGCGAAGATGCTGATAGCGGCAAGCATACAAGAGCTTGGCTCCGGCACGGGCGTCGCAATGAAGCCCCGCGCCGTCAGGCCGTCCGCGAAGTAACCGACGAGTTGACCCGAATCGTTCAGGTCGAACGCGAATCGCGTCCAATCGAGCGTTAGCGACGAGCCGTCCGCAGGCCTGTAGAGGAACCGATCGAGAGTGGTTCCTTGATCCCAAAGTCCCGTAAAGTTGGAACCGACGGTCCAGCGATCATTGTTGATTGCTTCGAGGTACGACTGGCCGGCGAGCGGGAACGGCACGGCGGTTTGGTTTAGCACCGAAAAGGCCCGCACATCCGCAGGTCTGGGATCGGTTAGGTCGGGGACCGCTCCAAAGTAGGCAAATCCGACGACATCGCCGGCGTCGTTCAGCCCGGTTGCGCGCGTCAGCCGCGCTCCGTCGACCGTGACCGTTCGATAGGTCGAGCCGGTCAGAATGAAACTCGCCCCTGAAGCGAGGTCGCCGGAGAATCCAAGAATCTCCCCCTTGTTGTTGATGTCTTCGAGCGCTGCCGACGCTCCTCCAGGCCCCAAGATCGGCGCATAATGGCCCGCATCGAAGAGAAAGCCAACGCTCTGTCGATCCGGCGTCGACGTTACGTATGTGCCGACGATCTGCCCCTGGTCGTTGATTCCGATGGCGTCGGTTTGGTAAGCGCCGGGGAAGGCGATCTCCCGGAACTCGGCTCCGTCGTAGAAGAACCCGTGAATGCTCCCGTCGGCGGCAAAGTACCGGCCCACGACGTGACCGAGGTTATTGATCCCACGGACCTCGGTGCTCGATGCCCCCGGCACATCGATTGTCTGGATCGCATAGAGCGGGGCGGCAATCGCTTGACCGGACGAAAGGGCCGCCCCGACCGCGACCAAGAGGCCAACGGACCACGAAAGCGCCGTGGCCAGCACAACTCGAACTGCACGAAACTGCCTGAACATGGCTTGCGCCTCCCACACCCTGCTGGGCGCTGGGTCGCCCGAAACCCGCCGAGAAACTGCCGCTAGAAACGGCCCAGACGATCAATTGGGTTTAATCCTAACTTTTTGGTCAGGTCGAGGTCAAGGAAGTTAACCGCGATTTCACAACTGCGTGTGATCGGCATCCAGTCGGGACATGAACATGAATCCGCCAGGGGGGATTTCATAGTCCCCTCGAGAGTCACAATTTCGTGTTGGACGTGCGGCCGCAGGGGAACCTCCCCGCGGAAACTGCTCCAGCCGACGCCCGACTTTGCGCAACCGTTCTGCCCGTTCCGATTTTGGACCTTCGGGCCGCCGGAGGCCACCGCTCGGCTTTCGAGAGGTTTCGCCGAACTCTAGAATTATCAGTGTGTCCTTGCCGACTTGCCGGAGCCCAGCCTCGTGCCGTCGCTGTTCGTCATTCGTGGCCGCAACCAGGGGGCTCGCTTCGAGCTTACCGAGGAGCTTTCGTCGCTCGGGCGCGATGGGTCCAGCGACCTGCAGGTGAACGACACCGAGGTCTCCCGCCGCCATGCCCAGCTCCGCCGCGACGGCGGGCACTACCTGCTGTCCGACCTGGGCAGCTCGAACGGCACCTATCTGAACGGCCGCCGGATCGAAGACGAGCAGCCGCTGGCCAGCGGCGACCAGGTGCAAATCGGCGGCACGCTGATGCTCTACACCGGCCCTAGCCAGCCGGCGGCCGGACTGACCGAACAGATCGACATCGTGGGGCAGCACGACGCCTCGCGTATCGTCCGCACGCTCAGCGACGAAGAACCCACCCGCCCGCCGGAATCGGCCGGCCCCGACGCCGAAGCGGCCTTTTTGGCCCAGGCTCGCAGCAACCTGCAGATCATGGTCCGTACGTCGCTGGCCGTAAGCCACACACTCGACATCGACCAGCTTTTGCAGCGGATCTTGCAGCTCATCTTCGAATGGGTCGAGGCCGACCGCGGCTGCATCATGCTGTTTGACCCTGAAACCCGCCGGCTCGCCCCCAAGGCCCGCCGCAACCGCCGAGGGCGCAGCGACCGGCGGAAGATGACGATTAGCCAAACCATTCTCGATTACGTGGTCGAGCGGGGCGAAGGGGTGCTGACGAGCGATGCCCGTCAGGACCAACGCTGGGACGCCGGCCAGAGCATCGTGCAGGCAGGCGTGCGCGAGGCGATTTGCGTGCCCATGCGGGGGCGGTACGACGTGGTCGGCGTGATCTACATCGACACGCTGACTCCCGCCGAGCGCGTGCTCGCCGAAGGGCACGTCGACAAGTTCACCGAGGAGCACCTGAAGCTGATGATCGCCATCGCCCACCAGGCGGCCCTGGCGGTCGAAGACACCACCTACTACTCGGCCATGGTGCAGGCCGAGCGGATGGCCGCCATTGGCCAAACGATCGCTACGCTTTCACATCACGTGAAGAACATTCTGCAAGGCGTGCGCGGGGCGAGCTACCTGATCGAGGAAGGGCTCAAGCAGCACAACGAGGAGGTGGTGCGCAAAGGTTGGAAAATGGTCGAGCGCAACCAGGAGAAGATCTACAACCTGGTGATGGACATGCTCAGCTTCAGCAAGGAGCGCGAGCCCGATCTGGCGCCCGCCAGCCTGAACGAAGTGGCGGCCGACGTGGTGGAGTTGATGCAGCAACGCGCTCTCGAGGCCAAGGTGGAGCTCGTCGAGCAGCTCGATCCTTCGCTCCCCACGGCCACGTTCGACGCCGAGGGGCTGCACCGGGCCGTGCTGAACATCGTGACCAACGCGATTGACGCCTGCGAAGGCGTCGAGGGCGCGAGCGTGTCCGTTTCTACCGGCTATGACGCCGAGCGCGGGCGCCTCTTGGCCATCGTGGCCGACAACGGCGCCGGCATCGCCGCCGACGATCTCGACAAGCTGTTCACGATGTTCTTCTCGCGCAAGGGGGGCCGCGGAACGGGGCTGGGACTGGCGGTCAGCCACAAAATCGTGCGGGAGCACGGCGGCGAAATCCGCGTCACCAGCCAGCCGGGCGTTGGCAGCCGGTTCGTCATTGAGATCCCGGCGGGGCTGAGTTCCTCGACTCCGGCGCTCTCCCAAACGATCTCACTGGCCGGACCGCCGGAGCCCCCTGCCGAGACGTTCTAGCCGGCACGTCGGTTGCGCCGAGAGCGCCGGCGGTGGCGCACGGATGCGACGCCCGCGTTGTGCCGGTTTTGGCGCAGAATCGCGCTGTGTGGCGGAGCGCAAGTCGGTTGCGCACGGGCCTCTGCGGCGGACGATACTCTCCCTTGGTCGCCCGGTCCCTCTCTGCTTGCCCTCCCCAGGAGTTGCTGCCCATGTCTCGTGACACGTTCCGCATCGTCAGCCGCGGCGTCGACGGCAAGCTCCGCATTCGCGACTACAACAAAGCCGAGAATCTGCAGCGGATGCACACGCAGATCGGCATCGACGACTGCAGCACCGACCTGGGCTTGCGCGGCCTGCCGGTCTTTCGCGGCCTGATCGGCCCGATGCCTGAGGGGAAGAACATCGTCCGTTACGAGACCCCCGAGGTCTTCGAAACGCTCACCAAGGAGTGGGTGCAGACGAAGTCGGGGCGCCGCCGCAGCCGCGCCCGCACGCCGGGCTAAGCGCCTTGCGACGTTAGATCCGCGTGAATCCCGCGCGCGGCGGTTGACGGGGCGGGGCGAGCGGTCGATATTCGGCCTAGCACGCCCCTGATTCGCCCCGCCTTTCGGAACACGCCATGCCGCGCCCCGCCCTCCTGCTCGTCTATCTGTTTGCGCTCAGCCTGCCCCTGGCCAGCAGTGCGCCCGTCTGGGCCCACGAAGGCCCCGATCCGGTGGCCCACTGGTTTCCGAACCCTCAGCGCTACGACGGCAAAACGCTGAAAGCCCGGCTGGGCCCCGACGCCGTGGTCATCGGCGCTCCTGTGCTCACGCCAGACCGCTTTGGCCATTCGCTGCGGTTCGACGGCGTGCAGGATCTGCTCGAAATCCCCGAGTCGAAGGACTGGCATCAGTTCCGGCCGCGGAACTACCTGACGGTCTCGATCTGGGCCACGGTCGACGAAGGACGTCCGCGTGGCGGCCTTGCGAGCTCCTTCCAGAAGCAGGCCGAAGGGGAGCGGGGTTGGCTGATTGGCTACGACGAAAAGGCGTTCACGTTTACGGTCGCCGCTGAGGGAGCAGAAGACGGCAACGGCCGGCTGACCACCATCCGAGGCAAAACGGAGTTTCAGCCCAACAAGTTCTATCACGTGGTCGGCGTGTACGACGGCGCCGAGATGCGTCTTTACGTCAACGGCCAACTCGAGGCCTCGAGCGCCGAGCAAACGGGACCGATCGTCTACGCCCACCGCACGCCCTATGTCCTTGGCGGTTGGGCCGACACTGACGAACGCGTGAGCCACAAGGGGCTGATTCGCGAGATCTCGATCTACGAGTTGGCCGCCACCGCCAAGTGGGTGGCGCACGACTTCGAGCACGGCAGCGAACTAGCCGAGGCCGTCGCCGAATCAGGTCCCGAGGACGAACTGCGGTTCGTCGTCGCTCCCTATCTGCAGTTCGCCACGCAGGACGGCATGACCGTGATGTGGGAGACTTCGCGGCCGGCCAAGGGGCTCGTGAAGTATGGCGAGAACGATAAGCTGCCGAACACGGCCGAGTCGAAGAGCGATCAGACGCTGCACGAAGTGCGGCTCTCGAACCTGGCGGTCGAGACCGGGCACTACTATGTGGTCGAGGCAACCGACGACCGCGGCCGCACGATCAAGAGCCCGCTCCTCTCGTTCCAGACGGCCAGCAAAGAGGACACGCCCTACGCCTTTTGCGTGATTGGCGACACCCAGCACAACCCCACGGTGTGCAAAGTGCTCTCGGACATGATGTGGCTCCACCGGCCCAACTTCATCGTCGTGCCCGGCGATCTGGTCGACACCGGGCCCAACAAGCGGCAGTGGACCGACGAGTTCTTCCCCGGCATGCAGCCGCTAATCTCGCGGGTGGCCTTCTTCCCGGTGCTCGGCAACCACGAGCGCAATGCCCGCCACTACTACGACTACATGTCGCTGCCTGACCCGGAGTACTACTACACGTTCAAGTACGGCAACGCCCAGTTCTTCATGCTCGACTCGAACAAAGAAGTGGGCCCTGACAGCGAGCAGTACAAGTGGCTCGAAAAGGAACTGGCCGCGAGCAAGGCCGCCTGGAAGTTCGTGTCGTATCATCATCCCTCGTATTCGTCGGACGAAGACGACTACGGCGATCTGTGGCGCGGCAAGAGCGAGTGGGGCGACCAACGGCTGCGGCCCCTTTCGAAGCTGTACGACAAGTACGGCGTTGACATCGTATGGAACGGCCACATCCACTCTTACGAGCGGAGCTGGCCGCTGGTGGACGACAAACCGGTCGATCGCGGCGGCACCATCTACCTGGTCACCGGCGGCGGCGGCGGCGGACTGGAGACGGCGGGGCCGATCAAGCCGTATTTCCAGAACACGGTGAATCACGGCCACCATTACTGCCGAGTGGGCGTGAACGGCCGCACACTCGAGTTCAAGGCCTTTGATCTCGAGGGCCGAATGTTCGATACCCTAAAGATCGAAAAGTTCGACGCCAAGTAGCCCGCAATTCTCCGAGTGCGGAATGCCGAAGCGGGATTGCTGCGTTCGCGCGCCGCGGCCGCCAGCCAAACGAGAATCGACGCCGCACCTGCTTACCGCGCCCGCAGTGCGGGCCCAATCTTGCGCATGAACCAGCTCATCGACACGCATGCCCATCTCGACGACGAGCAGTTCGCCGCCGAACTGTCGGCGGTGATCGAGCGGGCAGGGGCGGCCGGAGTGTCTGCGATCGTGGCGATCGGCACGACCGCCGCCTCGAGCGCCACGGCGGTCAACCTGGCCGCAGAGTACGCAGCGGTCTTCGCCGCCGTCGGCATCCAGCCCAACCACGTGGCCGAGGCCGGGCCCGACGACTGGGACCAAGTCGTGGCCCTGGCGAGCCGCCCCAAGGTGGTCGCGCTTGGCGAGACGGGCCTCGACCGTTACTGGGACTATGCGCCGCTGCCGCTGCAGCAGGATTACTTCGACCGGCATCTGCGGCTGTCGCAGGAGTTGGGGCTGCCCTTCGTAGTCCACACCCGCGAGAGCGACGCGGACGTGCTAGCCATGCTCCGGGAAGCGGCTGCCCGCGGACCGCTGCAGGGAATAATGCACTCCTTCACCGGCACGGCCGAGACGGCCGCTGAATGTGTCGCGTTGGGGCTGCACATCAGCTTTGCCGGCATGGTCACCTTCAAGAAGTCGACCGAGCTGCGGGCGGTCGCCGTCACGGTTCCGGCCGACCGGCTGCTGGTGGAGACCGACAGCCCCTATCTTGCGCCGCACCCTTTGCGCGGAAGACGGAACGAGCCGGCCTACGTCGTCCACACGGCAACCTGCCTGGCCGCGGCGCGGGGCGTTCCGCTCCAGACGTTGGCCGCCGAGACGACGGCCAACGCGCGGCGGCTGTTTCGCCTGCCGGGCTGAGTCCGCCCCATCGCCCTGGGGAAATTGCGGGAGGCCGTCCGAACCGGGGCGAGCTTTGCGTCGTAAAGCATCTCCGGCGGGGCGGAATCTCCACGACCAAAGGCGAGCTCAATCCATGCGACGCGCGCTCCACGAACTGGATCAGATCCTCCGCGGCGAAGCGACCCGCGTGGCCGACCTCCGCGAAGGCGGGCTCGTCATTTCGGCCCGGCGCCTGAGCGTGGTGGTGTTTGTGCTGGCGGCCTTGTACGGACTGTGCATGGGCGCCTTCGGAATGTTTCACCCCGGCGGACCGGTGTGGCAGCAGGCGGTGGCCAGCGCCGTAAAGGTGCCGGCCTTGTTCCTGCTGACGCTCGTGGTCACGTTTCCGTCGCTCTACGTGTTCAATGCGCTGGTGGGCTCGCAGTTGGGGGTCCTTTCGGTGCTACGGCTGCTGGTGGCCTCTTTGGGAGTCAACCTGGCGGTCCTCTCGTCGCTGGGGCCGATCGTGGCCTTCTTCTCCGTGAGCACGACGAGCTACGCCTTCATGGTTTTGCTGAACGTATTGGCGTTCTCCGCCGCCGGGGCGCTGGGGCTGCTTTTTCTGCTGCAAACGCTCCATCGCCTGAGCGTGGCCAGCGAGTGGGCGGCGCTCAGGCGGCTGCCGCCCTTGGCGCTGCCCGTGCCCCTGCCGGCCCCAGCCGAGGGCGAATTCCCGCCAGCCGAGGAGTCCTCGCCCCCACCTCCTGCGCCTCCCTCGGCCGATCCTGGCGCCCTCGACCGCCTGGCAGGCCACGTCCTGGGCGGGCACGTGAAGACCGTCTTCGGCTGTTGGATCTTCTTGTTCGGGCTCGTCGGAGCGCAGTTGGGCTGGCTGTTGCGTCCGTTCATCGGCAATCCCGACCAGCCTTTCACTTGGTTCCGCCCGCGCAACTCGAATTTCTTCGAGGCGGTCTGGGGCGTCTTGCAGACGCTGTGGGGCTAGGCTGCCATGACGGCGCTGCTCACCCATGCCGACGGCCTGCTTCGCGGCCGGTTCGCCCTGCTGGAGTCGCTGCCGCGGCTGCACCGCCGCAGCCTGGCGGCCGAGATCGTGCTCGGCGGCGCGATCTACGGCGCCGCGATGGGGAGCTTCGGCGGGCTGGCCGACGACCGCCTGTGGCAGATCGCCTATTCGGCGGCCAAGGCGCCGCTCTTACTCCTGGCGACCTGGCTGTTGAGCCTGCCCAGCTTCTATGTGTTCAACACGCTGGCCGGCCTGCAGCGCGACTTCGCCCGGGCGTTCGCGGCCCTGTTGGCGGCCCAAGCGGCCGTGGCGATCGTGCTGGCGTCGCTCGCGCCGCTGGTCGTGGTGTGGAACTTGTCGAGCGACAACTACCGGCTAACGATCCTGGCCAACGCCGGCTTGTTCCTGGTGGCCAGCCTGGCCGCCCAGCGCGTGCTGCGGCGGCACTATCGGCCCCTGATTGCCGCCGCCCCGCGTCACCGCCGCATGCTCCAGCTTTGGCTCGTGCTCTACGCGTTTGTCGGCATTCAGATGGGCTGGATGCTGCGCCCCTTCGTCGGCGACCCGGGCTCGCCGGTGCGGTTCTTCCGCCGCGAAACCTGGGGGAATGCGTACCTGGTGGTGCTCGAGTTAGTGCTTAGCTTTCTGCGGTAGCGTTGTGGCGGCAGCCCCACGCGGAATCGCGCTGACATACCGACCTCGCCCAACTGCCGAAACGCGGTGGGGCTCGCAAAAGCTCGCCTCACCCTACGGGTGCTGAAGGTGCTGCCGGTGTGTAGACTGAGGGGCGGAGGTAGCGCCATGTTTGGGCTTGGTACGACGGAAATGCTCGTGATCCTGGGTGTGGCCGTGCTGTTGTTCGGCCGCCGGCTGCCCGAAGTCGGTGAGAGCTTGGGCCGGGGCCTCTACGAGTTCCAACGCGGCATCGAGTTCGGCCAGCTCTGTCCACCGCGCGTGCGACCGAGCTTGTTGTCCGAAGAGCTCACGCTCGCGCTGTTGATCGTTGCAACCGGCGTCGCGCTGGCAACGTTGATCTGGTCGTGGTTCGCCTATTAGCCCGCTCATGGATCGCCCTGCCCGCATCTATCTCGACAACGCCGCCACGAGCTGGCCCAAGCCGGAAGCGGTGTATCAGGCGGTCGATCGTTACCAGCGCGAGATCGGGGCCGCGGCGGGGCGGGGCGCCTATGCCGAATCGCTCGAGGCGGCCCGCATCGTGGCCGAGGCGCGGCGGCGGGGGGCGCGGCTGCTTGGGGCTGAGGAGCCTCGCCGGGTGATCTTCACCTCGAGCGGCACCGACGGGCTGAACCTGGCGCTGCGTGGCGTTCTGCGGCCGGGCGACCATGTGGTGACCAGCGTGCTCGAGCACAACTCCGTCCTTCGGCCGCTCGAGCATTTGTCCACCGAGGGCCAGGTGTCGGTCACGCGCGTCGCCTGCGGGCCCAGTGGCCGCATCGACCCCGACGACGTTCGCCACGCGTTTCGCAAGAACACCGCACTCGTCGCCATCACCCACGCCTCGAATGTCACCGGGCTCGTGCAACCGGTCGCCGAAATCGGCCGGCTCGCCCGCGAGCGCGGGGCGCTTCTGCTCGTCGACGCCGCCCAAACATTGGGCCACTTTCCGTTCACGGTCGACGCGTTGCACGCCGACCTACTGGCCGCGCCGGGACATAAGGGTCTGCTCGGCCCGCTGGGAACCGGGTTGCTCTACGTTCGTTCCGGCGTCGAGGCCCGTCTGCGCCCCACGCGGCAAGGAGGGACCGGCTCTCAGAGCGAACTGCTCCACCAGCCCGACCACTTGCCCGACCGCTATGAGCCCGGCAACCACAATCTTCCGGGACTCGCTGGGTTGAATGCGGCGCTCGCCTGGCTCGAGGAACGCGGGCTCGCCTCGATCGCGGAGCACGAGGCCGCGCTCCGCACTCAGGTCGTCGCGGGTCTGGCCGAACTCGACGGCGTCGCTCTCTACGGTGCTGGAGTCAATCACGCAGAACACGCGCCAACGCCCGCCGCGGTCGGCGTACTGAGCTTGAACGTCCGCGGCTACGATCCTCAAGAACTGGCGGCGGTGCTCGACGCGGTTTACGGCGTACAAACCCGCGCGGGCCTGCACTGTGCACCGCTGGCCCACGACGCGCTCGGCACACTGGCCAGCGGCGGCGCCCTCCGGCTGAGCTGCGGGCCCTTCACGACGCCCGAGGAGATCGGCGTCGCGGTCGCTGCGATCGTGGCGTCCGCCGGCGGCTAACGCTGTGTCACGAGAGTAGGAGTTCGGGATGGCGAACGGCGGGGTTCGCCCCCGCCGTTCCGCGCGACGAGGGAGTTGGCGTTCACGTACCGCGAGTCGTGATCGATTCGCTAACCGTTCCCGCGGCACGTTGGCGTGATCGCCGCTTCCATCCTGAACGAGTTCTCCACCGGGGCCCGCCGGCAGGAAGCCGGCGGCTCGCTTGTCCGCTTGCTCCTCGGTCATACAGACCCGAAACAAGCTGTGACAAAGCATCTAGCGCGCGGCGGTCGGCGTGCGTCGCTGCAGTGGCCCCGCTTGCGGCAGCCGCGTTCGCCCCGTGAACGCCAGCATCAGTCGCGCCACGAGCTCGCGCGAGTCGGCCGGATCCAGCCCAATCGCGAGCCGCACTTCCCGGTCCGCAAGTTCCACTCGGGTGAAGTCCGGCACGGTTCCGAGTTGAGCTGCGCTGCGCATCAACCAACCGCGGAAAAACGCGGCGCCGGTGCGGGCCAGGGTCGCAAGTTGAGCGGTCGCTTGGGCGTCGCGCCCCTCGAGCGACAACGTGGCCAGCGGAGCGCCGCGGGGATTGGCTTCGAACTTCACGGTGGCCAGGTGTTCCGCCAGCGCGTCGAACTGATCAAACGGCGGCGGCAGCGCCGGCGATCGCGCCAGCTCTTCCTGCACTAGCTCACGAATCGGATCGAACGCCAACAACGCCACCAGCGGCGCGCGGGCGTCGACCTGCCGGAGCCGGTCGATGAGCGGGCTGGGGTCGTCGCCTGCCCGCAGCATCCGCTCGAGCTGCACCTGCTGCCCGACGACGAGCGTGCGGTCGTCGGCGAAATAGAGGCTCTGTCCCCGGAAGTCCTGATTTTGCAGATAGGCTTTGTCGCCATGGAGCACCTCGACGTTTTCCGGCGCGAGCGTGCCGACGATCTTCGCCCGGTCGAGGGGGCGTCGGCTGCGAAGCACCATCCCGACCGCGGGACCGGTTTTGGCGTGGGGCGTGCCGGCCAGGATCAAAGCGTGCTCCACCTCGCGGGGGTCGACGGCGAAGGCGCCAGCCCAGGCGGCAATTCGTTCGGCTGGCAGGAACTCGGCCACGAGGGGCGCGGCGAGCAGCGCTTGGGGCCGCAGGGAGACGGCGGCCACGAAGTCCGACGAAACGAATGCCAGATCGAGCGGCTCGCCGGGGGCGCGCGGCGTCTCCACGACGAGGGGCGGCAGGCGGCGTGCTTCGGCCTCAGCTTCTGTGTTCGCAATAGCGCTGGCCCGCGGGAGCCGCAGCGGCTTCGGGAGTTGCGCGGCCGAATTGGCTTCCGCAGACCTCGTCGTAGGCGGAAGTGCGGAAGCCTGCTGAGTTGGCCGGGCGTCGAGTTCCTCGGCCAAAGCCTCGGCAGTCGGCAGGTCGATCTGGCCGCAGCCGGCGGCGAGCGCGCCGAGGAGCAAGGGGAGCCAGTTGGTCCAACGCATTGCGCGGCCTCCATGAGGGGATTCAGCCCGCGGCAGCGCGCGGGCGGAGGATCATAGAGACTGCTAACGACCGGAGCAACGGCGGCCCGGCATGCTGGATTGGGTGGTTTGGGTATTTTGGGTCGCGCGTGCATGGTGCCGTGTGCGGCATTCCTAACATCGATTCGTATGCACTGCATTCGCGAGCACAAACTTGGCGTCACGATATTTGACATGCAATCTAAATGATTGGCATACTAACTTTTCTCGGCTCCTGCCCAGATTGCCCGGGCTCACTCTTGGGCCGCTGCTATCCCACCCCGTTCGTTTCCGGAACAAAGTCATGGCCTCCGCTGCTCGTCCCCGCTCGGCGTTCACCCTCGTCGAGTTGTTGGTTGTGATCGCCATCATCGGCATCCTGATCGCGCTCTTGCTGCCGGCCGTGCAGTCGGCGCGCGAGGCGGCCCGGCGGACGCAGTGCACCAATAACCTGAAGCAGCTCGGCCTGGCGGCCCATACCCACAGCGACGCTCAAAAGCATCTGCCGGCCGGCGGTTGGGGCTGGGGATGGGTGGGCGATCCCGATCAGGGCTTCGGCCGCACCCAGCCCGGCGGCTGGATCTACAATTCGCTCCCCTACCTCGAGCAGCAGGTGGTGCATGACCTGGGCAAGGGCCTGACCGGCACGCAGAAGCGGGCCGCCCTGTTGCAGCTCACGCTCACGCCGATCACCTCGATGAACTGCCCCACCCGGCGTCAGCCGCGACTGTACGCCAAGGTCTGGCCGCCAGAAACATTTACCGCGCTCAATGCAGACAACACGCCGCCGGGCCAGGGCAAGTCGGCCCGCACCTGCTACGCGATCAACTACGGCGACAACACCACCAACGACCACGGCCAAGGCCCCGGCACGTTGGCCGAAGGGATCAAGCCCACCTACGACCCCGGCAACCCGGGTAAGGGGACCGGCATCGGCTTCGCCCTGAGCACGATCAAGTTCGGCGACATCACCGACGGCACGAGCAACACGCTGTATGCCTCGGAGAAGTACCTCAACTCCGACCACTACGAAGATGGCATGGACGGCGGCGACAACGAAGGCATGTACACCGGCTGCAACAACGACAGCTTCCGCGTGACCTTCAACCAGCCGAAGCCCGACCGCCCAGGCGTCGACAACAACGTCGACTTCGGCAGCGCTCACGCTTCGGGGCTCATCGGCGTGATGTGCGATGGCTCGGTGCGGACGTTCCCCTACACGATCGACCAGATCGTCTGGCGGGCGATGGGCAACCGGGAGGACGGCGTGGCCGTTTCGATGCCGCAGTAGCGCTGCCTCCGCGGATCGCAGATTCGGTCCGATCGACTTAGCCGGTCAAGCAGGCCATCGAAGCGGTTTAGGCTTCGCGCCCCGTCCGGTGGTACACTTGCAGCGATGGCGCGGAGCGTTCTGCGCCTTTCGCTTGCCTTGTGAGCCGTCGCCGTGGCCGACGATTCGATCCTCGTTCAGCTCTTGCAGCGCGCCCGCGCGGGAGATGATGGCGCGCGCGACGAGCTGTTCGAGAAATGCCGCAACTACATGGCCGTGGTCGCTCGCGCCCAGGTCGAAAGCTGGCTGCAGGCCAAGGTCGACCCTTCCGACCTCGTGCAGGTGACGATGCTCGAGGCCTATCAGGGCTTTCGCGACTTTCGTGGGCAGACGACCGGTGAGTGGCTCGGCTGGCTGCGGAAGCTGCTCGTGCACAACGCCACCGACTACGTGCGGCAATTCGGCGGCACGGCCAAGCGAGCCGCCTACCGCGAGACGCCGCTGGCCGCCGCTCCGCCCGGGCAATCGACCTTCATCCACGAGCCGGCCGATTCGCTGGGCACGCCGAGCCAACTGGTGATGGCGCGCGAGCAAGAGATCTTGGTCGCCGACGCCCTCACCCGCCTGCCGGCCGACTATCAAGAAGTCATCCAGCTTCGCAACCTGCAGCGGCTGCCGTTCGACGAAGTGGCCCGCCGCATGAACCGCTCGCGCCCCGCGGTGCAGATGCTGTGGATGCGGGCGCTGCGCAGTTTGGCCACGGCGCTGGAGCCAGTGCATGACGGCTGAAGCTGATTCTGGCCGCAACACGCTTCCGCTCGACGAGGAGCGCCTGGCCGAGCAACTCGACCAAGAGCTTGCCGCCCTGCATCGCGGCGCCTTGGCCGGTTCGGGGATGCTCCCGCCCGAGGCCGCGAGCCTGATGAACTGTTTGCAGGCCCTCGAACGTCTGGCGGCGTTCGGCGGGCCAGCCGCCCCGTCCGGCAGCAGCGGCATGCATGGCGGCCCTACCCTCCCGCGAAGTTTCGGCCGCTACGAACTCCTCGCCGAGCTGGGCCGCGGCGGTATGGGCGTAGTCTATCGCGCGCGGCAGAGCGATCTCGGCCGGCAGGTGGCCGTGAAGATGATCCTCTCAGCCGAGCTCGCCTCGGCCGACGCTGTGCGCCGCTTCTACGAGGAAGCCCGCGCGGCCTCGCGGCTGCGGCACGCCGGCATCGTCGGCATCCTCGAAGTCGGCGAGCTCGACGGGCAGCACTACTTCGCCATGGACCTGATCGAGGGGCAAAGCCTGGCCGACCGGCTGCGATCTGGACCGCTCGAGCCGGAGTCGGCCGCGCGGCTCTTGGCCGACGTGGCGCGGGCGGTCGACTACCTGCACTCGCAAGGGCTGGTCCATCGCGATCTCAAGCCGGCGAACATTCTGCTCGACGCCGTCGGACGCCCTTATGTCAGCGACTTCGGCCTGGCCAAGCTGCCGCGCGGTGAAACGCCTGCCACGCGGGCTGGCACGATCATCGGCACGCCGAACTATATGCCGCCCGAGCAGGCCGCGGGGCACGTCGACGAGATCGATGAGCGGAGCGACGTCTATTCGCTGGGCGCGATCCTCTACGAAACGCTGACCGGCCGGCCGCCGTTTCGCGAGGCCAGCCCACTCGACACGCTCGTGCAGGTGCTCGAAGGGGAGCCGACCTTGCCGCGGCAGCTCGAGCGGCGGATTCCGCGCGAGCTCGAATGGATTTGCCTGCGGGCGATCGAAAAGAATCCGGCAGACCGCTATCCGACGGCCGCAGCGCTCGCCGACGATCTCGAACGCCATCTAAGGCAAGACGCCATCGAGGCGCGCCCTTCACGCTGGTGGCATCGGCTGCGGCGCTGGTCGCGGCGCGAGCCGGCGCTCGCCATGCGGCTGGGTGGGCTGGCTCTGGCAGCGGCGGTGGTGCAGATCATTTGGATCGCCGGCGGCGAGAACCTGCGCTACCACCTGACGAACCTGGGGGTGCTCACGGCGTGGGCCGCTTCGGCGGTGGCGTTCCGCTGGCTACTGGGGCGCAGCGGCGTGAACTCCTGGGCGCCCTATGCCTGGCTGACCGCCGACGTGGTGCTGCTGACGACGCTGCTTTGCCTTGCACCGGGACCGCTGGGGCCGCTGTTGGCCGGGTATCCGCTGCTGATCGCCGCCTCGGGGCTGTTCTCGCAGGTGCGGCTGGTCTGGTTCACCACGGCGCTCGCGCTGGGCGCCTATCTATCGCTCGAAGGGCTGCGCGCCGACCCGGGTCCGCAGCCCCACTACCGCTATTTCTTCGTGGCGGTGTTGGCGATCCTAGGGTTCGTGGTAGCGTTCCAGGTGCGCCGCGTGCGGGCGCTCGCGCGGTACTACGAAACCCGTCGCGCCGCCTGATGTAGGGTCCGCTGTGCGGACCAACCGGACAGGCTGGAGTCCTTGTCCACGACGGCCGACGAGACAGCACAGGCTAGAAGCCTGTGCCACGCGTGACATCCATCTGTCCTCCGGTGTCACTGGATTCCTGCCTGTGCTCATTCCGGCGGCGCCTCGGGCGGTGGCGCCGCCAGCGCCGCTAGCCCGCCCACCGCGAGCACCGTCAGCGTGCCAAACACCGCCGCCAAGTGCGGGTGAAAGTTGCCGGCGTAGCGCTGCCAGCGCTCCGGCCAACTTGGCGCGAGTGTAAGCCAGGCGATCACTCCCAGGCCGCAAGCCGTTGCCAGGAGCGCCCCTCTCGAGCTGACGCGCTTCGTGCAGCCCAGCACGAACAACCCCAGCACTCCGCCGCTGAAGATGCCGGCCCAGCGCCACCATTCCTGCAGCGCCTCTTCCACGCGGATCATCGCCAGCCCGGCGGCGATGCCGAGCAGGCCGAACACGATGGTCGAGGTCCGCAGCACCACGATCGCCTCGCGTTCGGCGGCCGCCGGCCGCAGGTAGCGGCGATAGACGTCGCAGAGAAAGAGCGTGGCGCAGTAGCTCACCGTGGAGTCCATCGCCGCCGCGCACAGCGACGCCACCAGCAAACCGCGCAAGCCGCCGGGGAGTTCCGTGCGGATGAACCAAGGGAAGACCTTGTCGGGTCCGATCGCGCCGGCCGCCGCCAGCTTGTCCGGCTGAGCTTGATAGAAGGCGTAGAGGAGCGTGCCGATCAAAAAGAACACCGCCGCGAGCGGAACGTACAGCACGGCCCCCAACAGCACGCTGTGCTTGGCCGCGCGGTCGTCGCTGGCCGTGATGTAGCGCTGCACGTAGCTCTGGTCGACCCCAAAGTTCTGCAGGTTCATCACCAAGCCGTAGGCCAACACCACCCAAAATGTGTCGATGTTGAGTTGGCCGCCGAAGCTGCCCAGGCTCCAGCCGTCTTTGGCCGTGGTGACTTCGGCCACGTGCGTCCAGCCCCCCGGCATCTGCCACACGAGCAGCGCCAAGCAGGCCAGCACGCCGCCGATCAGCACGGCGCTCTGCGCCACGCCCGACCACACGGCAGCCTCGGCGCCGCCGAGCATGGGGTAGATCGTCATCACGCAGCCGATGATCACGATCACCCACCCCACGTGCAGGTTCACGAGCGGCGCGAGCGTCAACGAGAGCAGGTAGAGGATCGTGCCAGTGCGGGCGATCTGCGTGAGCAGAAAGCAAACCACGGCGTACGTCCGTGCCCAAGGGCCGAACCGCTGCTCGAAATGTTCATAGGCCGAAACATTGCCCCGCCGGCGATAGAAAGGCACGAACCACCATACGGCGATCAAGGCCGCCGGAATCGTGGCCAGCGAGAAGACGAAGCCGTTCCAGTTCGCCTTGTAGGCGGAGCCGGGGTTGGCCACGAAGCTGATCGAGCTGATGTAGGAGCCGAAGATCGACAGCCCGATCGCCCAGCCCGGCAGCGAACGGCCGGCGGCCATGAACCGCTCGGACGATTCCCCTCGCCGGGCAAAGAACGCCCCCACGCCTGTCACGACGAACAGGTACGCGACAACGATCGCCAGGTCGAGGACCGACAGGCTCATGGCGGTGCAGTGGATAAGTGGTGGGTTGAGTTCCTCGGTTGTACCATGCCCCGTGGGCCCTGGCACCGTAGCCCGCACTCTTCCGAGTGCGGATTGCTGGAGCGCCGCGCGCCGAGGGGACGTGGACGCCGCACCTGCATACTGCTCTCGGAGAGAGCAGGCTACGTTGACACGTCGACGGCAGCCGCCGAAGATGGGAGGTGAGGCCCCGCCTGGGCCACCCCGCCGTCGTTCATCCCGCCTGACCTCCGTGAATCCCTGCATGCCTTCGCGCCCGGCTCTTCGCTGCGCAGACAACCGCCTCTCGCGCCGCCAGGCCCTGCAGGCGGGCAGCATCGGGCTGTTTGGCCTGGGGCTGCCAGGTTTGCTGGCCGGCCGCAGCATTGCCGAAGAAATGGCCGCTGGGCGAAGTCCGTTTGGCCGGGCCAAGGCCTGCATTCTGCTCTTCATGTGGGGCGGACCTGCGCACCAAGACACCTGGGACCTCAAGACCGAGGCGCCGGCCGACTTCCGCGGCGAATTCAAGCCGATCGCCACCAACGTGCCAGGCATTCAGATTTGCGAGCACTTTCCCAAGCTGGCCGAGCGGGCCGACAAGCTGTGCCTCGTGCGGTCGATGACGCACACGAACGTCGACCACACGCCGGCCACCAGCTTCCTGCTCACCGGGCAGCCGCCGCGCGTCGGCACGGCCGACCGCCGCAACGACATGCCCCACCTGGGCGCCGTGCTCTCGCGGCTGGGACGCGGCCAGGGGCCGCTGCCTCCGTTCGTGAACATGCGGCCCAAGATGCCGGGAGACGTGCCCCGATTCGTGGAAGACAGCCATGGGCAGCACGCCGGCTGGCTAGGCCCCGCCTGGGACCCGCTCGTGATCGACCACGATCCGAGCCGCGCCGACTACCGCGTGGGGGAGTTCGTGCCGCCGGAAGAGCTCGACCCCGGTCGCCGGGTCGACCGGCGAGCGCTCTTGGGCTCGCTCGAAGGGCGCAGCGCCGTGCTCGGCGATCCGCTGGCGGCCAGCTTCGGCCGGCACTACGAGCGGGCCTTCGACCTGATCGACTCGGCCGCCGGGCGCAGCGCCTTTCGCCTCGATGAAGAGCCGCCGGCCATCCGCGAACGCTACGGATTGCACCCTCACGGCCAGGCCGCGTTGCAGGCCCGCCGGCTGGTGGAGCGCGGGGTGCCGCTCGTGACCGTGTTCTGGCAGAACGACGGGATCAAGAACGTGAGCGTCTACTGGGACACGCATAGCCGCAACTTCGTCGACCTCAAGGAGCGGCTGATGCCGCCCGCGGATCAGGCGTTCTCGGCATTGCTCGATGACCTGAGCGAGCGCGGCATGCTCGATGAGACGCTCGTGGTGTGGACCGGCGAGTTCGGCCGCACGCCCCGCGTCGGCCAGCGAAACAGCGACGCTGGCGCTGGCGCCGACGGCCGCGACCATTGGCCTGGCTGCTTCACCAGCGTGCTGGCCGGCGGCGGCGTGCGCGGCGGCATGGTCCATGGCAGCTCCGACCGCTTCGGCGCCTACCCAGCGTCGAATCCCACGGCTCCGGCCGATCTGGTGGCCACCGTCTACCACCTGCTCGGCGTACCGCCCGATCTGGTGCTGCACGACACCACGAGCCGGCCGCATTTCATTTGCACGGGGCGGCCGATTCGAGAGTTGCTGGCGTGAAAGCGGCGTGCCTGCACAGGCTGGAAGCCTGTGCCACGAGTGAGACAGGCTGCTAGCTTGCCTGACAGTGGGGCAGTCTTCCAGCCTGATTCTGGAATGGGACAGGCTTCCAGTGCAGCGTCACGGCGAGAAGTTCGGGGTGCCCGAGTTGATACTAGCCCGCAGCGCGAGCAAGGGAGAGCCACGCGTCCCTGGTCAAGTCTTGCGGACCCCTGCACGGGCCGGGCAGCATGTTCGGCCAGCGCGGCAGCGGGCGCTCGCGTCCCTTGCTTGCGCTGCGGGCTAGTGTGGCGCACCCGAAATCCAAGCTGTGACGGAGCACTAGCCTGTCAGGAGAGAGCCGATTCGCTACGCCAGCTCCGCCGCGAGCGCCGCCAGCAGTTCTTCCTCGCGGATCAGGCCCACGAGTTGGCTGCGGTGGTCCATAACCGGCAAGACTTGCAGGCCGAGTTGCAGCATCCGGCAGGCTGCGGTTTGCAGCGAGTCGCCAGGCCCCACGGCTTCGGCCAGCGGATCGATGAGTTGCCCTACGGTCTCGGCGAGCTCGCTGGGGGCCGGCAGCGAGTCCCCCTGCCCTTGGCATTCGAGCTGCCACAGCCGGCGGATGTAGCCCCGCAGCGTGCGCTGCGCCACCACGCCAACGGGCCGCCCCACGCTCGTCACCACCAGGCAGCGGAGCTCGAACTCGTCCATGAGCTGAGCTGCCACATGCGGCGACGTGGTCACGTCGACCTGGAGGCCGCAGCCCACCATGTGCCGCGACACCAGGTCGTGGCAGCAAGCCCAGTTGTCTTGGCACAGGGCCCGCAAGAAGTCGGTGCTGGTGAGCATGCCGGCCAGAGTCTGCTCTTCGCGCACCAGCGGCAGGCAGTGCAGCCCGCGGTCGAGCAGCAGCCGCAGTGCGCCGAGCGCGGTGGCCGATTCCTCGACGGAGTAGACCGGCAGCGACATGATGTCGCCCGCGGTGCAACTGCGGACGAACTGCGCCGGCGAAGCGGGCGGCTCGGCGCCCACCGGCACAAGCGCCGCCAGGTGCAGCAGGAGCGCCGCCACGACGTCGCGGTCCGACACGATGCCCTGCACGCGCCCGTCGCCGTCGACCACCGGCAGGTGGTGAAAGCTGAACCGCTCCATCAGGTCGAGCAAGTCCGCCAGGCACGTGCCGCGCTCGACCGCCTGAGGGCTAAACGTGACCAGCGAACGCAGCAACAGCTCCGGCATCGTGCAGGCTCCGGAAACGAACGGCCCGTGCAATGGGAGCCCTTGCCGGCGACGGCGCAAAACAACGCCGCGCGAACAACAATCCACCGAGGGCCCCTTGCTCAAACCTAGCTCAGGCGTCCTGGCCCTCGCTTCCGCTAGGCCGAGCCCTGGTCCGAATGTGCGGCCTGGGGCGATGAGGCGTGCTAGCGGAGTTGTTGCCACTTCGCGAGCGCGGCGGCCAAGCCGGCGACCGGGGCCTGGCAAGCGAAGTTCTCGCAGACGAAGACCGTGGGCAAGTCGCCAAGCGGCGACTTGCCGGCGAAGAGCGGGTCGAGGGGTGACGGCGGGGGTGAACCCCGCCGCTCGCTGGCCGAGGGGTTGCGGCTGGCGACCAGCTTGCGGGGTAGATAGCGCTGCGCGAGGGCCGTGAGCGCCTCCTGCGTCGGCCCGCTCGCGGCTTCGCCCAACACCACGATCTCGTGCGTCGGCCCGACCAGCAGATCGAGCGCGAGCAGGGCCTGGCCGGCGGCGGTGGCCGAGCGGTCGATGACGCCGGCCGAGGCCTGCAGCGTTTGCTCGGCGGCTTCGCGCAGATCGTCGCGCCCCGTGAGCTTCGCCAACCGCACGAGCACGGTGGCGGCCATGCTGCTGGCGCTGGGCGTGGCGTTGTCCATCAGCTCCTGCGGCCGAACGAGCAGCGTTTCGTGGTCGGCCGCGGTGTAGAAGAAGCCGCCGGTGGCCGGATCGCGGAACTGAGCCAGCATGACCTCGACGAGCGCAAGCGCCTCGACGATCCACCGCTCGTCGATGCCGGCTTCGTAGAGCGACACGAGCGCGCCTGCCAGGCAGGCGTAGTCGTCGAGATAAGCCGCGAGATGGGCGCGGCCCGCGCGGTAGGTATGCAGCAAACGGCCATCGGGGCGGCGCATCTTTTCGAGAACGAACCGGGCAGCCTGTTCTGCGGCGGCGAGATAGCGCGGCTCATCGAGCGGTCTGGCCGCCCGCGCGAGGGCGTCGATCATCAACCCGTTCCAGCTCACGAGCACTTTGTCGTCGAGCCCCGGCCGCACGCGCCCGCCGCGCACGGTCAGCAGCGCTGCCCGGCTTGCGGCCAACTCGGCCTCGAGCTCGCGTTCGTCGCGCGCCAAGACCTTTGCGCACTGCGCGATGGTCTTCGGCAGGTTGAGAATGTTGTGCCCTTCGAAGTTGCCAGGCTCGCTCACGTCGTAGCAATAGCCGAAGGTACGTGCGCGCTCCGTGCCGAGCACCTGCTCGAGCTCGTGCAGCGTCCAAACGTAGAACTTGCCTTCCTCTCCTTCGCTGTCGGCGTCCTCAGTGCTGTGGAAGCCGCCGGCCGAGTCGGTCAGATCGCGGAGCACGTAGTCAGCCGTTTCGCGGGCCACGCGGGCATAGCGGGGCTCGCCGGTCGCCTGAAAGCCCTCGACGTACGTGGCCAGCAGCAGGGCGTTGTCGTAGAGCATCTTCTCGAAGTGGGGAACGAGCCAACGCTCGTCGACTGAGTAGCGATGAAAGCCGCCGCCGAGGTGGTCGTAGATCCCACCGCCGGCCATCTTGTCGAGCGTGAGCGTGACCACGTCGAGCAAATCCGCCCGCTGCGTGCGCGACCACACCCGGAGCAGCAGTTGCAGATCCATGGGATGCGGAAACTTGGGCGCCCCGCCAAAGCCTCCGTGTCGCCGATCGACGAGCCGCAGCAGCTCGCCTGCGGCGCCGATCACATGCTGCACGGAGAGTTGTGCCGAACTCTGTGGGGCCGCTGCGGCCTGTAGATGCTCGGTAAGCGTGCGGGCCTGGTCGAAGAGCTGATCGCGGCGGGCGTGCCAGGCGTCGGCGACGGCCGTGAGCACGCGGTCGAAGCCGGGCATGCCTTGGCGATCGTGCGGCGGCCAATAGGTGCCGCCGTAGAAGGGCTCGAGCGCCGGCGTGAGGAACACCGACATCGGCCAGCCGCCGCGCCCCGTCATGAGCTGCACGGCCTGCATGTAGATCTGATCGAGGTCGGGGCGCTCCTCGCGGTCGACCTTGATGCAGACGAACTGCGCGTTGAGCAGTGCCGCGATCGCAGGATTCTCGAAGCTCTCGTGTTCCATCACGTGGCACCAGTGGCAGGCCGAGTAGCCGATCGAGAGAAAGATCGGCTTGTCTTCGGTCCTCGCCCGCTCGAGCGCCTCGGGGCCCCAGGGATGCCAGTCGACGGGGTTGCCGGCGTGCTGGAGCAGATAGGGGCTGGTTTCGTGGGCCAAACGATTGGGCATGGGGCACGCGCTAGGAGTGCTGGGCGCTCGAAACCGTCGATCCTAGGACCGCGGTTCACGAGCGTCGAGCCCCCAAGCGGGCCGCGGGCCGCTCTACCCCGGCTTCCGGCAGAGCACATAAACCGATGGCGCCGCGAACCAGCAGCAGCAAGGGCAGGTCGCCAGCTCCACGAGCCCGCGGAGTCGATGCCCCGCGTACTTGAACCGGAGGTAGTCTCGGGTCAGCCAGGTGCGCTCCACGAAATGGGGCGCGAGAAGTTCGTCTAGTTCGCGCTGCGAGAAGCCGGCGTGGGCGCCGCATTCGTTGCGGAAGCGGCCGGCGAGCCGAGCCTGCCAATCCTGCCAATTGTCGCGCAGCTTGTTGCTCCAGGTCGATTCCCAGTGGGTTTGCTTGTGCGCCCCGACCGAGCTCACCAGCCGCTGCCGGTTCGGCGTGCCCACGAACAGCCAGCCGCCGGAACGGAGCGTGCGGGCGATTTCGCGAAGGCTGCAGGGCGGATCGTCGACGTGCTCGATCACGTGGTGATAGAAGACCGCGTCGAACACGGCGTCGTCGAACGGCAGATCGCAGACGCTGGCCTCGCGGACGTGGAGGTCCGGCAGATCGCGGAACTGCGGCTCCACATGGAGCTCGACATCGATCGCATCGACCGTGGCGCTGAACCGCCGTTGAATCGCCGCCGCCTCGTGCCCCGCGCCGCAGCCGGCCACCAAAATCCGCGGTTGCTCGACCGTGTCGAACCCCCGCAGGGCGAGTTGCCGGCAGAAGAACTCGGCCCCGGCATGCGTTTCGATGCGGAGGCTGGACGGATCGGCAAGCAGCGTGGCAGACATCGGGCGCCCGGCAAGACGTGGGTCGAAGCGTTGCGGCGGCCCGCGCGCACGGTTCCGCCTGGCAACGCTACCGTGGGGCCCCGCGGTCGGCAAACGCTGGGGGCGGAATGGGCTGGCGGGCGGCCCGATGGGGCGTCGCAGCCGGCAAATCTTGCAGGATGCGACCGCGCCGGGACACGGGAGTGGGTCCGAGCAGGAGGCAGCTAGCCGCGATTGGACTCGAAAAGGTCGAAGAGCAGCCCCCCGAGCATCCCGAGAAGCACTGCTCCGACGAACCAGTACGCGGAAGCATAGCCGGCTGCCGGAGTGACAAACGGCCCGACGCACGCGCCGACCAGCCCTCCGGAGACGATCCGCCACTTACTTGTACGTTGCATCCCCTCATTCTAGCGGCCGTTTCTTGGCTCTACGCGGCCCGGTCGCCTTGTTAAATCGAGCTGCACCGCTCTGCGCCCAAACTGGACACCGCCAGGCCGCCGCGGGTAGAGTAACGGTTGGTTCGCCCGCCGCTTTCCCACCCGCCGCGGGCCCCGCGGAACCTGCCCTTCGCCTTCCCCGCTTCGTTCCCCGCCCCAGGGAAGCAACATGAGCCGCGACTACTGGTTGCGAACGGTCCCCTGCGCCGGGTTGCTGCTCGCCAGCCTCCTGGGAACGCATGCCGCCTGGACGGCAGAGGCGGCCGCCGAGCGATCGGTCGAGTTCGTTCGCGACATCCAGCCGATCCTGATCGGCAAGTGCTACAAGTGCCACGGGCCCGAAGAGCACGAAGGGGGGCTGCGGCTCGACCTCAAGGCCGCCGCCATCGTTGGCGGCGACAGCGGCCCCGCCTGGGAGGCCGGCAAGCCGGCGGCCGCTAGCCTGCTGTATCAGTATGTCTCCGGCGAGGGGGATTCCGGCATCGTCATGCCCCCCGAGGAGGAACAGCGGCCCCTCTCGGCGCAAGAGATCGCCCTGGTCAAGAAGTGGATTGAAGCTGGCGCGGTCTGGCCTGACGGCGCCGACACCACGGTGACCGACCCCGCCCAGGCCGCCGCCCACTGGTCGTTTCAGCCCGTGCACCGCCCCGATCCGCCGGCGGTCAACGACGAAGGCTGGGGCCGCACGCCGGTCGACGCTTTCATCTTCGCCAAGTTCAGCGAGAAAGGACTCAGCCCTTCCCGCGAGGCCTCGCGGCTCGAGTTGATTCGCCGCGCCACCTACGACCTGACGGGCTTGCCGCCCACGCCCGAGGAGGTCGAGCAATTCTTGGCCGACGATTCGCCCCAGGCCTACGAGCACCTGCTCGACCGGCTGCTGGCGAGCCCGCGCTACGGCGAGCGGTGGGGCCGGCATTGGCTCGATCTGGCCCGCTACGCCGATAGCGACGGTTTCGAGTTCGACGAAGACCGGCCGCTGGCCTACCACTACCGCGACTACGTGATCCGCAGCTTCAACGACGACAAGCCGTTCGACCGCTTCATCGTCGAGCAGCTCGCCGGCGACGAGCTCGATCCCAACAACCTCGATTGCCTCACGGCCACCGGCTTTTGCCGCAACGGGCCGACGATCGACAATCAGGTGCTCGAGAAGAACCGCCTCGACGAGCTCGACGACAACGTGGCCACCACCGGCACGGTGTTCCTCGGGCTGACGATCGGCTGTGCCCGCTGCCACAATCATCGCTTTGAGCCGATCACGCAGCGCGACTACTACACCTTCCTGGCGGTCTTCAACTCGAGCGAGAAGAAGAACGACCGCGAGCGGATGTACGTGCAGGACGGGGGCGCGACGCCGCGGCCCACGCACTTCTTGAACCGAGGCGATCACCAGCAGAAGGGGGAAGAGGTGCCGCCGGCCGCGCCGGCCGTCCTTACGGCGGTGACGCCGCTCGAGTTCCCGGCGCCAGCGCCCGAGGCCGCGAGCACAGGCCGCCGGCTCGCGCTCGCTCGCTGGATTGCCAGCCCCGACCATCCGCTGACCGCGCGGGTGTTGGCCAACCGCATTTGGCACTATCACTTCGGCCGCGGCATCGTGTCGACGCCGAGCAACTTCGGCCGCAGCGGCGACGCGCCGACGCATCCGGAGCTGCTCGACTGGCTGGCCAGCGAGCTGGTGACCGGCGGCTGGCGGCTCAAATCGCTGCATAAGCTGATCATGGCCTCGGCGGTCTACCGTCAGGCCTCGGGACAAGACCAGGCCAAGCACCAGGCCGATCCGGCCAACCAATGGTTGTGGCGCTATCCGCTGCGGCGGCTCTCGGCCGAGGAGATTCGCGACTCGATCCTCAGTTCGAGCGGCAAGCTCGACCTCACGATGTATGGCCCCGGCGTGAAGCCGCGGATTCACCCCAGCGTGATCGCCACCGGCAGCACGCCCAAGTGGCCTATCGTCGACAAGGAAGGCCCCGAGCACTGGCGGCGGAGCGTCTATGTGTTCGTCAAGCGTTCGGTGCTGCTGCCGCTGATGGAAGGCTTCGACGCCCCCACCACCACGCAAACCTGCGAGCAGCGGATGACGACCACCGTGCCGACGCAGGCGTTGCAGCTTCTCAACAACGAGTTCACCAACGAGCACGCGCTGTTCATGGCCGAGCGGCTCGAGCGGGACGCCGGCCAGGAACTAAATGCCCAGATCGACCGTGCCTGGCGGCTGGCGCTCGCGCGGCCGGCTGATGAGGACGAACGCCGCGACGCGGCCGAGTTCGTCCGCATGCAAACCGCGCAGCACGCCGCAGCGGCGACCTCCGGAGACGAAAAGGACCGCGCTGCCCAAGCCGAGCGGCTCGGCCTGGCCGACCTCTGCCACGTTCTGTTCAACTCGAACGAATTCGTCTACGTACCGTAGGCAAAGGAGTACGAACCACGGAGACACTGAGACACGGAGAGGAGAATTCACTTCTCGTTCTCTCCGTGCCTCAGTGTCTCCGTGGTTCAATCATCTTTGAGACACCAACAGAGAAGACGGCGAATGGTTTGGCGTTTCGTGTGGCTGGTTGTGGCGATGGCGTTGTCGGCAGGTGAGTCGCTCGCGGTTGAGCCGCTGGCGGTTTGGACGTTTGCCCCGAGCATCGAGCTAGGTCCGCGGCGGCGCGAGGTGTTTGGTTCGCAGGCGAGCACCGCGGCTGCACCGAGCCTCGCTGTCCTGCCGGAGGCGCTCGTGCTCGACGGCGAAATGCCCACCGAGCGGCGCTTTGAAACCGCGCCGGCCGGTTGGCCGCAGGCGGCTTTCAGCGTCGAGCTGTGGCTGGTGAACCATGTGAATCAGCCGGTCGGCGCGCTGATCGCCGGCCGAGCTCCGGGCGATCCCGAGCCGGTCTGGCGACTGAGCTATGCCGACGATGACGTCGTATTCGCCTTATCGGATGCTCAAGGCCAGCCCGCGCTGGTCCGCGTTAAGCTTCCGCCTGAGTCGGGGCATCAGCAGTACTGGCATCACCTGGTGGCCACGAGCAACGGCCAGACGCTGCGGCTCTTCGTGAATGGCGTGGAAAAGGACTCCGCGCCGCTCCCCGCCGCCGCGAAGCCCGCGGCCACGCCGCAGCTCGAGCTCGCCGCCTACCTCGCGCACGAACCCTGGATGACCTGGGGCGACTTGGTCAAGCTCGCCGCCGTGTACCCGGCGGCGCTCGAGCCTGCTCAGGTCCGCGAGCGCTTCGAGGCCCTGGCTGCCGAAGTCGACGCCGGCCGTGCCTCCGGCCACGGCTTCCGCCTGCTTGCCGGGCCTTACCTTCACCACGCCACGAAAAGCAGCGTGAGCCTGAGTTGGGAAACGAGCGCTCCGGCGACTGTGACGATCGAATACGGCAAAGCCCTGAACAAAGACAAGCAGCTCGCCGAGCGTTTGGAATTGCCTGTCGGCGAACCCATTGGCGCTGCGGAGCTCCGGGGCCTCGAGCCTGAGACGACCTACTTCTATCGTCTCTCCGCAGTTGACGCAGACGGCGACAAGCTCGATTCGGGGCTCCTGAGCTTCAAGACCGCCGTGCGTGACGATTCCCCCTTCACCTTCGCGCTGCTCGGCGATCCCGAAACCCGGCCGCATGTTGGCCGCCGCGTGGCCGAGCTCGCCTGGGACGAACGCCCCGACTTCGCCCTCAATGTCGGCGATCTCACCGACGGCGGCGAAGAGCCGCACAAGTGGCAGTGGAACCTCGAATATTTCCCCGGGCTCGGCGCGCTGCACAAGCGCGTGGCTGTCTTTCCCGTGCCTGGCAACGGCGAGGGGGACCTCTACTGGTACAAACGCTATCACCTGCTGCCTGACCCGGAGGGCTACTATTCATTCCGTTACGGCAACGCCGAGTTCTTCCTGCTCGACAGCAACCAGCGCCGTGAAGCCTTCGCCACGGGCGGCGAGCAATACGCCTGGCTCGACAAGGCGCTCGGCCAGTCGCAGGCGACCTGGAAGTTCGTCGCGCATCATCACGATCCGTACTCCCCGGACGACGACGACCACGGCGACGCCTGGTCGGCGCCTTCAACGCTCGGCGACGAACACGTGCGGCAGATCGTGCCGGTGCTCGAGAGGCACAACGTCGACGTCGTGTTCTTCGGCCACCTGCACACCTACATGCGTTCGCGGCCGATCCGGGGCGGACGAGTCGCGGCCGCGGGCGTACGCTACGTGCAGGCGGGCGGCGCAGGGGGCAATCTCGAAGACTTTGCCCCCGGCCGGGCCTGGTTCGTCGACAAAACCTTTCGCGGGCATCACTACTGCACCGTGGCGATCGACGGACGTAAACTGACCTTGCGGATGCACGATCTGCAGGGCGCCCTGCGCGATGAAATGATCGTGGAGAAGCCCGCCCGCTAGGGTTGGTTCCTCGCAATTCAGAACCCTCGGGCACTCCCATCCCCGGGCTCGCGCTGCGGCTGGCGGCACAACCCGAAAAACAAGCTTTGACGCAGCACTAGACGGTCCAACGGCAAGCAGATCTAGCCCGATCTTCCTTATCGAGCCCCTTCACGGAGCCGCTTCTCCTGTCCTCGACCCCGGAACTCTTCGACCCTCGCGAAGACGATGGCGGCGGCCTCGTTCCCCTGGCCGCGCTCTCAATCGTGGCCGGCACCGCGGCCGGCCTCATCGCCGGCGCGTTTCGCCTGCTGCTCGAGCGCGGGGCGGAGCTGCGCGATGGGCTCCTGCGCTGGGCGCACGACCAGCCGGTAGTTGGCCTGCCGGCGGTCTTCGCGCTCGCGGCCGGGGCCACGGCGCTCGCCGCCTGGCTCGTGCGCCGCGTCGAGCCGCGGGCGGCCGGCTCCGGCATCCCCGATGTCGAGGCCGTGGTGGCCGGCGAGGTTCCGCCCGAGTCGGCAAGCCTCATCCCGGTGAAGTTCATCGGCGGGCTGCTCGCGCTCGGCGCGGGGTTGGCCTTGGGACGCGAAGGGCCGAGCGTGGAGATGGGGGGCGTTGCCGCCCGCCTGTTGGGCACGGCCACGCGGCGCAACTGGCGCGACCTCAGGGCTTTGATCGCGGCCGGGGCGGGGGCAGGTTTGGCCACGGCCTTCGGCGCGCCGCTGGCCGGCGTGGTGTTCGTGCTCGAGGAGCTCGTGCGGCGGTTCGAACTGCGCATCGCCATCGCCGGGCTGGGGGCTTCGGCCGGGGCGATCAGCGTGGCCGATCTGATGCTCGGCAGCCAGCCTGACTTCCTCGTGCCGCCCCTCGCCAAGCTCCCCTGGACGCAGCTTGGCCCGTTCTTCGTGCTCGGGCTCGTGGCCGGCGTGGCGGGGGTGGCCTACAACCGCTTGATCATGGCCTGCCTGGGCATGGCCGAGCGGTGGCAGCGGGTGCCCGTGGAGGTGAGGGCGGGGGCCGTCAGCGTGCTCGTTACGGGGCTTGCGTGGTGGTGGCCGCAGCTCGTAGGCGGGGGCGATCCTTTGGCTCAGGCGCTCTTGAACGGCGAATACGCCCTCTCAGCGGTGCTCCTGATCCTGGGCATTCGCTTTTTCCTCGGGCCGATCAGCTACGCGGCCAACACGCCTGGCGGGTTGTTTGCGCCGATCCTGGTGCTGGGGGCCGGCCTGGGGCTGGCGGTCGGCGTGCCTTGGCAAACGGCGTTCGGGGCCGCGGCCCCGCCGCCGGTGGCCCTGGCCGTGGTCGGCATGTCGGCCTTCTTCGCCGCGGTGGTTCGCTCGCCGCTGACGGGCATCGTGCTCGTGACCGAAATGACGGCGAGCGCCACGCTCTTCGTGCCGATGCTCGTGGCGAACCTGCTAGCCGTGCTCGTGCCGAGCGTGGTGAACAACCCGCCGATCTACGACTCGCTCCGCGAGCGGGCAACGCGGCTGCGGTCCTCAGTCTCCCCACACTAACCCGCAGCGCGAGCAAGGGGGAGATGCGCGTCCCTTGCCGGGCTCCGGCGGACCTCTTCACGGGGCCGGGCGGCATCGGCGGCCAGCGCGCCGAACAGGCGCTCGAGTCCCTTGCTGGCGCTGCGGGTTGGTAGGGAAGGGGACGTTCGGCCACTAACCCGCAGCGCGAGCAAGGGGGAGATGCGCGTCCCT
>JBGAPH010000011.1:0-156080 GCA_044221365.1 Pirellulales bacterium | reverse complement strand
CCCGAGTGGCGACGGCCCTCGCCAGGTCGATTGGGCGCCGAACTCCGGTTATCGGCGGAGGGTGCGACCCCGCGGAGCTCGAACTGCTGGGGCGGCTCGACGACTGCGTCTTCGCCGCCCTCGGCGGTCAGTCGCAAGCGGCCGACGAGTTGCGGCAGCTCTGGCCCGTGTTGTCGCGCTGCGTATCGCCGGCGCTCTTAGCCGAGTCGCGCGAGCAGTATGTGCGCCGAGTGATTCAGACCTGGCGCTCCTGCCTCGAAGGGCCCGGCATCGACACCGAACGCGCCGGCTGCGCCCTCGACGTGCTGGCCGAGCTATTCGGTGAGTGACGCTTTGGTCCTCACAGCGGACCCTGCCGTAGGGTCCGTTGTGCGGACCAATCTGAGCGCGATGTCCGCCAACCTAAACGGAAGCTCGTTCCGCCACTCGCATTTTGGCGCTCCGTGCCCGCGGGTTGCTCGCCACTTCTTCCTCGCTCGCCATGAGCGGCTTCTTGGTGAGCGCGCGAAGGCGGGGATCGTCGCGAAAGGCGTTCTTCACCAGCCGGTCTTCGAGCGAATGGAAGGAAATGATCGCCAGGCGGCCGCCCGGACGTAGGCAGTCGGGCAGCCGCGCGAGCGCCCGTTCGAGCTCGCCCAGTTCGTCGTTTACGGCGATCCGCAGCGCCTGAAACGTGCGCGTGGCGGGGTCGATCCGTTGCGGCCCCGGTGTGCGCGGGACCGCGCGGCGCACCAATTCTGCGAGCTCCTCCGCGGTGCGCACGGGATTGCCGCGGCGGCGCTCGACGATCGCCCGGGCAATCCGCCGGCTGCAGCGCTCCTCGCCGTATTGGTAGATCCAATCGGCAATTTGCTGCTCGCCGGCCCGCTCCAGGAGTCTCCAGGCGGGCTCACCGCGCGTGGGATCGAACCGGAGGTCGAGCTCGCCGCTCCCTGAAAAACTGAATCCGCGCTCGGCGTCGGCCAACTGGTCGCTCGAGAGCCCGAGGTCGAGCAAGATGCCGTCGACGTTGGTCGCGCCGATCTCCGCGAGCACTTCTGGCAACTCCGCATAGCTGGCATTCGCCACAGAGACTGGCAAACCGCGCAGCGCCTCGCTGGCTCGGGCAACGGCCAGCGGGTCGCGGTCGAGTGCCAGCACGTTCCCAACGGGCCCCACGGCTTCGGCCAGACGGCGGGTATGACCGCCGCCGCCGAGGGTGCCGTCGACGAGGCGCTGTCCCGCTTGGGGCGCGAGTTGCGCGAGCACTTCGGCGAGCATCACCGGCACATGAATGGTCATGCCGGAACGCCCGCCCAGCGCTGGAAGACCATCGCCCGGTCTTTGGAGCGCTCGAGCCCCCTTGACGGCCGAGGTTGAATTTGGCTAAGAACAGCCATGCTGGCGCAGCGATGCTAGCTTGAGCCTGGGAACGAAAAAAGCCCCGCTCGAGGTCGCATCCGTGCTGCCTGCTGTGAGCGGAGCCGCCGACGGCGGCCCCTGAGTCTGGGCTGCCGTCGCACCATTCGCAACCGTATCGGACATCCAGTCACACGGTCCGCCAAAGGCCGCTTCCCTTCCGAGCTTGTTCTCCCGGGTCAGGAAAAAGGCATAGGCCGGTGGCCGCCGGCCGATGCCTTGCCTTTCGCGCAAGGCGAAACGAAGGACTTCCTGCGCTGTTCGTTCCCGGTTGGCCGCCAGAGGCGCGGTCAACTGCTTGGCGGCGTTTGAAACGCCGCTTCCGCCAGTTCGTCGTAACGCGGCCGCTGCTGCTCGAGGTAGCCTCGCCAGCGCTCGGCGTTCCACAATTCCAGGTGATCCTGCACTCCCAGGATCACGATTTCGCCGGCCAGTTGCGCTGCGGTCGCCAGCTCCGCCGGCAGCCGCACGCGTCCCTGACCATCCAATTCCACCCGCTGCGCTTGCGCGTAGAACAGACGGGCGAACGTGCGTCCGGCCGCGCCGTGGGGCGCGGCGTCGTCGAGCCGCTTGGCGACCGCAGCCAAGGCCGCAGGCGTGTAGACGGCCAGGCATCCATCCGTCCCGGGAGTGACGTAGAGGGCGTCGTCACCGGGGGCGGAATCCTCCGCGCGGAGCCCCTTGGGGATCGCCACGCGAAGCTTGTCGTCCAGTGAGCGGAGGTAGGTTCCAGTGAGCATTGTTCCACACTTTTCCCCACCAGTTCCCACTGGCTCCCCTGAAGATATCCAGGGCGTCGAGTGGGTCAAGCTGAGCACGACGGAGCTTGCGATTCAGCGTGGCGCGGCCGGTCCGATGTCGTTTGTGCAGCCCCACTTGTGGCGTTTCGCAAATCTCAAAGAATTGCTGCTTCGCGTGAGTGCTTCCGCTCAGATGGAAGCTGGGCTCAATGCGCAAAGTGTTTTCTTGCATTGACTTGTGGTTCGCAAGTTGCGCCGAGTGTTCTCGCCGCGAACCGCTGGTCGAGGACGGCGGAACTCCACTTGCCGGCGTACGGGCGAGTCCGGATAATCCCGCCCCGCGAACTCCAGACACTCGATGCCGAAGGAGTGGCTTGTGTCGACCCACCGCTACGCGCTGCTCGGATCCTTGTGCCTTGCCCTCTGTGGCTGCCAGTCCCCCTACCGCTCTGACCAGGGCGCCCTCTTCGGCGGCCTACTCGGCGCTGGCACGGGCGCGCTCGTCGGCAGCGCGGTTGGTCACACGGGCGCCGGTGCAGCGCTCGGCGCCGGCGTCGGCGCGCTGTCAGGCGCGGTCGTTGGCAACCAGATCGATCAGATTGATGCCCAAAACCGTGCGCAGATCGAAGCTCAAATGGGCCGCCAGGTGCGCTCGGGCGCGGTGACCATCGACGACGTGGTGGCGATGAACAAGGCCGGAGTGTCGCAGGAGCTCATCGTCAACCACGTGCGCGCCCAAGGAATGACGGGGCCGCTGCAGGCCACCGACCTGATCTACCTGCAACAGCAGGGAGTGAGCCCCACCGTGGTGGCGGCCATGCAAACGCAACCTGCGCCCACGATGATCGCCGCCCCGCCCCCCACGATTGTGGCGGCCGGTCCCCCGCCGCCGGTGGTCGTCGTCCGCGATCCCTGGTACGACCCTTGGTGCCGCCCGCGGTACTACTGTCCGCCGGGGCCGGGCGTTCGCTGGGGCGTATCGTTCAGCGATTGCCGCTAGAACGTCTCGCGCAGGGTGGCTGCTGCGTGTCAGGTGGGTTACATTGCGGGCGTTTCGCGTCCCGCCGTCCTCCCGCCCCAGAGCCCCCTCGCCATGAAGCTGCTGCTCCCCCTTGCCATTATCGCCCTGGCCGCCGCCTCGCAAGCTCGCGCCGACGAGCCCGACAACAAGCTCTACGAGCTGCGCGTGTACTACGCCAACCCCGGCAAGCTCGAAGCCCTGCACAAGCGGTTCCGCGACCACACGGTGAAGCTGTTCGAAAAGCACGGCATGACGAACGTCGGCTATTGGGCGCCTGAGGGAGAGAACTCGGAGCGCGAGCTGATCTACATCCTGGCCTTCCCAGATCGGAAAGCTCGCGACAAGTCGTTTGCCGAGTTCTCGGCAGACCCTGAATGGCAGCAAGCTCAGAAGGCGAGCGAAGCCAACGGCCCGCTCGTGGCCAAGATCGAGTCAACGTTCCTCGAGGCGGCCGACTATTCGCCGGCGATCGAGCCCGAAGCCAAGGGGGACCGCGTGTTCGAACTGCGGACCTACACCGCCACGCCAGGCAACTTGGAGCGGCTGCACGAGCGGTTCCGCAAGCACACGACGAAGCTCTTCGCCAAGCACGGCATGACGAACTTCGCCTACTTCAAGCTCTTGCCGGAGCAGAAGGGGAGCGACGACACGCTCGTCTACCTGCTGGCCCACCGCAGCCCCGAGGCGGCGAAGGCCTCGTTCGATTCCTTCCGCCAAGACCCCGACTGGCTGGCTGCCCGCCAAGCTTCCGAGAAGGCCGGCGGCGGTTCGCTCACGACGCCTGACGGCGTAAAGTCGCGGTTCCTGGTGCCGACGGATTACTCGCCGACGAAGTGATCGCGGGCGAACTCCTGACCGCCGCTGTGGTAGAATAAGGATATGAGCCAGATCCCTCAGATCGAGTCGCGCCCCGACAAATGCGGGGGCCGCCCCTGTATCGCCGGTACCCGCATTCGCGTGCAGGACGTCTACGTCTGGCACGAGTTGCGACGGCAGTCGCCGGACGACATCGTGGCCGAGTTTCCCGAGCTTTCCCTAGCGCAAGTGCATCTGGCCTTGGCCTATTTTTGGGACCATCAGCAGGAAATCCGCGGACAAATGAGCGAGGACGATGAGTTCGTCGCTCGCTTTCGGGCCGAACGTGGATTGGGGCCGCTGGATCGCTTGGACGCATCGGTGCGCCCGCGGTGATTCGCTTCCACCCTGACCAGCACATTCCCTTGAGGGTTGCGCTGGCGCTGCGACGACGAGGCGTCGATGTGACGACTGCCCTCGAGGTCGGGCTCGCCGCGGCAGCCGATTCGGACTACCTAAGGTTTGCCCACGGGGAAGGTCGCGTCGTCGTCACCCACGACCGCGATTTTCTCGTGCTCGCAGACCAAGGGGTTGCTCATTCGGGCATTTGTTTCTGCCACCCCCGAGACCGAACGCCGAGCGAAGTTGTCGAATCGCTGCTGTTGGTGCATCGATGCTTGAGTGCCGAGGAAATGGTCGGCCAAGTGCAGTTTCTCTGAGTCCGAGGCGCCCCCAGGTCAAAGCTGGCAGGATTTTGAGACCTGATCTGTCCCCTCCCCCACCTCTCATCCGTCATCCCTTCAGATGGCCGCATCCGGCGGCCGCGGGCGGTTGTTTTGGCCGGCGTCGATCGGCGACAATCGCTCGAACGCCCCAAGTTCCCGCTGACGGAGAGTTTTTCGCCATGCCTAACTACATGTTCGTCTACCGCAGCCAGCCCTTCGACTTTAGCAAGGTGTCGCCCGAGCAGATGCAGCAGTCGATGGACCGCTGGGGCCAGTGGATCGGTCAGGGCTTCCAGGAAGGTTGGATGCTCGACGGCGGCGACGCCCTGCTCGCCGAGGGGCGCGTCGTCAACGCCCAGAAGGTTGTCAGCGACGGGCCCTTTGTCGAGTCGAAGGAGGTCGTCGGCGGCTATGCGCTGATCAAGGCCGCCAGCTTCGAGGAGGCGGCCAAGTACGCCAAGAGCTGCCCCAACGTGCTCGAGGGAGGCAGCGTCGAGATTCGCCAGTTGGCCGGCCTCGCGCCGCCCAAGGGATAGTCCGTCATGTCGGCGTCCGAGCCGAACGCTGCGCCCGCCGCCCGACTCGTGGAGCATTTCTTTCGCCACGAGTCGGGGCGGCTGGCGGCCGTGCTCGTGCGCCTCTTCGGCTGGCGCCACGCCGACTTGGTCGACGACATGATCCAGTCGGCGCTCGTCGAGGCCATGCAGGCATGGCGCGCTCAGGGCCCGCCCGACAATCCGGCGGCCTGGGTCCATCGCGTCGCCAAGAACAAGCTGCTCGACGCCCTGCGCCATCGCGAGACTGTGGTGCGGCTCGCGCCCGCCTGGGCGCAGCTTCGCCCGGCCTCGGTCGGCCCCGAGCTCGACGACCTGTTCCTCGACTCGGAGATCGCCGACAGCCAGTTGCGGATGATCTTCGCTTGCTGCCACCCGAGCCTGGCCCGCGAAAACCAAATCGCCCTGACGCTCAAGACCCTGTGTGGCTTCAGCAATGCCGAGATCGGCCGCGGGCTGCTGGTGCCCGAGGAGACGGCGAAGAAGCGCGTGCAGCGCGCGCGGCGGCAACTGGTCGATCAGCAGATCGAGCTCGACGTGCCCGCCGCCGAGGCGCTCGCCCCGCGGCTCGACGCCGTGCATCAATGCCTGTACTTGCTCTTCAACGAAGGCTACGCGGCGACGTCAGGCGAGGTGGCGATTCGCCGCGACCTGTGCGAGGAAGCAGCGCGGCTTTGCCATTTGCTCACGGCGCACGAGCGCTGCCGATCGCCGGCCACCCATGCCCTCTTGGCCCTGATGCTGTTCCACGCCGCGCGGTTCAATGCCCGCACCGACGAGGCGGGCAGGCTGTTGCTGCTCGAAGACCAAGACCGCAGCTTGTGGGACGAGCAATTGATCCGCGAAGCTCGCTGGCATCTCGATGCCTCGGCCGAGGGGCGCGCGGTTTCTCCCTATCATCTCGAGGCCGGCATCGCGCTGCTGCACACGTCGGCGCCCAGCTTCGCCGCCACAGATTGGCCAGGCATCGTGCGGCTGTACGACGCCCTACTGCTCCGAGACTCCTCACCGCTTTGCCGCTTGAATCGGGCGATCGCCGTTGCCCATTTGCACGGCCCGGCGGCCGGTTTGCAAGCGATCGAACCGCTGTTGGCCGATCCGTCTCTGCAAGCCTATCACCTGCTGCACGCCACGCTTGGCGAGCTCCACCGCCGCGCCGGCGACCTGCCGAAAGCCTGCCGGCATCTGGAGCGGGCAATCGAACTGACACAATCGGCGGCGGATCGCGAGTTGTTGCAGCGGAGGCTGGCGCTGTGCGGCTCGCTGAGGCCGGAGTAGTTGCGGGGCAAGACGGGCGCGCCGCGGGTAGTCAATTAGCCTGCGCTGGCTGCTGCGGATCACCAGCGCGATTTGCGCGAACGTGCCGCCGCCAGTCTCGCGCGATGAGGTACGCGAGGTACGGCATGAAGAGCGCCCAGAAAACAGCGATCCAAGTAGGGTTTCGACCCTCGGACCACAGTCCGATTTGGCAGATGCCCATGAGTATTCCAAAGGAGCAGCCAACGGTCTGAAAGATCGCATCGGCCTTGGTTGGCGCAGTCGGTTTCATATCGACGCCTGTCCTCGCCCCACCCGATTCTTGCCCCGCCAGCCTGCTTACCAGAGCGGGGAGGGCGCGGTGCGCTCCGCACGAAAAGGTTAGGCGCGATCGATCGCTGGCTGTATGCTCATGATACCCGCCTACGCCCGCCTTTCCCACCGCGAGGAACCGTGCGATGAGCACCGCCACGTCCTGCCTGCACCGGCATCCCGACGACGTCACTCCCTGGGCCGAAACCTGCGGGCAAATCCGCCCGCTGATCGAAGAGGGCGACGGCGCAGCGGCCGAGGTGCATCACGTGCAAATCGACGACGCCAAGCTCCACTACCACGCCCAGACCGACGAGGTGTACTACGTCATCTCCGGCAGCGGGCAAATGGTGCTCGGCGACCAGCGAATCGATGTGCGGGAGGGGAGCGTGCTCTACATCCCTCGGGGCGTGCCGCACAAAGCGGTCGGCAAGCTGACCGTGCTCACGGTGTGCATCCCGCGGGGGGTGTTGCGGGATGTGCATGAGCTGGAGTAGGGTCGCCCGCTCGTCCGCCGCTCGAAGGCTTAGGGATCGATGATTAGCTTGCCGGTCGGTCCAAATGGAACCGTGACAGCCCCGTCGCCAGGTTCAAACAGTTCGTCGTCCTGCTTCTTCTGCTCGGCAATCAGCCGGTTAACCTGGACGATGGCCGTTGTGATGAGTGCCGCAGCACACACGGCGACCATTGACAATTGAACCACGAGCATGAGCAAGCTAGCGGAGCGGCCCGCAGCGCGCTCGGTGACGAACCTTGAAACCAAGCCTCCGATAATCCCCCAGGCAACAACCACGAAGTTGTGCAAGACGCTGCCGACAGGGCCTGCATCTGCGAAGAAATCGGAGGAATAGGCGCTGGGGTCGGGGGTAGCGGACATCCAGTCGGCAAGGATGGCGAAAATCGCGAACCCGAGGGCGAAAGCGGCACGCCCCCGGTGGGCGATCACACTTACGAGCGCGACGCCGATCAGCAACACGAGGACGGCTCTGACGGCGTCCTTCCAAAGCTCATCGGCATGGAGAATAGCGGTCACTGCAATGGCAGTACCGGCCACGGCAACGAATAGCCAGCGGATCGAAAGGACGTTCACGAGAGTCGAATGTGCGTTGAGCCCTGGTACTGATTCCCCGACGACTGCGCATCAGGGCGATGGCTGAGTGGGTATGCCAAGCAGGCCCGCAGATCCGCATCGGTGAGGCCCGGATAGTTGCGGAGGATCTCCGCCTCGCTCCAACCATCGGCCAACAGCCCTAACAAGAAATCGACGCTCAACCGCGTGCCGCGGACGATCGGTTTGCCCACCAGGATGTTGGCATCCGTTACGATTCGCTCGTTTTCCATCGGTCGCGCTCGAAGAATGGGGCTCCTCATTCATTCTACCTCTTCGCCGATCGGGCGGGACAGCCGGCCTCCCAGCCCACTTTGCACCCACCGGCAAAAGCGGTTACGATCAAAGGCGTTCCGCCTGCCTTGAATCCCTGCCCCGCGGCACCGAGCCCTCCCCCTTGGAGAAGCGTCGCCGTGAATGGTTTCCGCCGCCTCGCCTCGGTTTGCTGGTCGATCTTGTTCGCCGGCTTGGTCGGCCTGCCTACGACGGGTTTGGCTGGCGACGCCGTGCCGCATGGCTTTCGCCGCGGCGACTGGCCCTTCTTGCCGCTCGAGCGGCCCGCCGTGCCGGAGACTCAGGGCAGCCAGGCGGCCGCCAACCCGATCGACGCCTTCATCCTCGCTCGGCTCGAGCAGGCGGGGCTCGCACTCAACCGTCCGGCGTCGAAGACCGAGTTGCTGCGCCGCGTGACCTTCGACCTCACGGGGCTGCCGCCGACTGTCCCTGAGCTGCAGGACTTTTTGGCCGACGACTCGCCCCAGGCCTACGAACGCGTCGTCGACCGCCTGCTCGCTTCGCCGCGCTTTGGCGAACGCTGGGCCCAGCACTGGCTCGACGTGGTGCGCTACGCCGAGACCGAAGGCTTCAAGGCCGATCGCCTGCGGGCAAGCGCCTGGCGCTACCGCGACTACGTGATCGACTCGTTCAACGCCGACCGCCCGTTCGACGAGTTCGTGCGCCAGCAACTGGCCGGCGATGAGCTGGCGCCCGACGATCCGCAGGCCTTGGTGGCCACCGGCTTCCTCTGTCTATTCCCTGACGAAGACAACGCCGCGAACCTCTTCCAGCGGCGGCAGGAAATCCTTGACGACGTGACCGACACCACGTCGCTCACGTTCCTCGGCCTGACGATGGGCTGCGCCCAGTGTCACGACCATAAGTTCGACGAGATCCTGCAGACCGACTACTTCCGCTTGCAGGCCTTCTTCGCGGGGCTCACCGACCGCGACGACGTGCCGCTGGCCACGCGGGAGGAGCAAGCGGTGCATGCGAAGCGGCAAGCCGAGTGGGAAGGCGCCACGCAGAGTGTCCGCGACCAGATGGCCGTCTTGCTCAGGCCGATTCGCGCCAAGGCCGACGCCACGGCCCTCGAGAAATACGAGGCCGACATTCAGAAGTGCTACCTCACCCCCAAGGAAGCCCGCACGCCGTTTCAGCGGGCGATTGGCCGCATGGTCGAGCGGCGGCTCGACTGGCTGTTCGACGAGAAACGCGAGGACAAGCTTTCTGACGAAGACCAGCGCTGCTACGAGGCGCTCGAGGAACAGCTCGCCCAGTTCGCCTCCCTCAAGCCGGCGCCGCTGCCAATGGCCCTCACGGCGGTCGATCTCGACGCTGAGCCACCGGCCACTCACCTGCTCGAAGGAGGCAACTGGCGGAAACCGGTTGACGAGGTCGCGCCCGGCTTTCCTGAGTTCCTCGACGAGGCCGGCAGCTCCCCTGCGACGGCCGAACGTTTGCCGACTTCCAGCGGCCGCCGCCTGGCACTCGCCCGTTGGCTCACCGAGCCCGACCATCCGCTCACCGCGCGGGTAATGGTCAACCGGGTCTGGCAGCACCACTTTGGCCGCGGGATCGTCGCCACGCCGAACGACTTTGGCCTGCAGGGCGCCAAGCCCACGCATCCGGAGCTGCTTGATTGGCTGGCGGCCGAGCTCGTGGAGAATGGCTGGCGACTCAAGCACGTGCATCGGCTAATCGTCACCTCGGCCATCTATCGGCAGAGTGCGATGATCGATCCGGCAGAGTCGCAACTCGCGGCGTCGGTCGATCCGGCAAATGACCTGCTCTGGCATGCTCGGCGGCAGCGGCTCGACGGCGAAGCGATTCGCGACGCGATGTTGGCGGTCTCCGGCGAGCTCAACCTGCGGATGCACGGCCCCAGCGCCCGCCCCGAGCTGCCGGCCGGCCTTTCCGACCGCTATGCCTGGAAGCCCGACGCCGAGGCGGGCGACCGCAACCGGCGCTCGGTCTATGTCTTCGCCAAGCGGAACATGCGCTACCCGCTGTTCGAGGCCTTCGATCAGCCCGACTTGTTCCAGAGCTGCAGCCGCCGCGCGGTCACGGTCACCGCGCCGCAGTCGCTGCTGCTGCTCAACAGCGGGCTCACGCTGGGCCTGGCCGAGGCCTGGTCCAAGCGGCTCTTGGAAGCCAGCCCGAACGACCCGCGCGCCCTCGCCGAGCAGGCCTACTTGCAGGCCTTCGGCCGTTCGCCGAGCGACGATGAAACGAAAGCAGCAGTCGAGTTCTTGCTAGGGCGGACTCGCGCCAGCCACAGCGCCGAAGTAGCGGCAGGCGAAAGCGGATCGGAAAGTTCGGCCCTTGCTCCCGCTGCGGCCGCCGACTTCTGCCATGCCCTGTTCAACGCCAGCGAGTTCATCACGATCGATTGATGGCTCCGCCCGGAGACGCGCCCCATGTTTCCCCACCATGAACATGCCCAGTCTCGCCGCGACTTCTTGCTGCGGGCAGGCGGCGGGTTCGGCGGGCTGGCGCTGGCGGGGCTGTTGGGGCAGCATGCCGGCGCGAGCGAGTCGGCTAGCTCGGGGTCGGACGGACTCGGCAAGCCGCATCATCCGCCCACCGCCAAAGCAGTCATCTGGTGCTTCCTCGACGGCGGGCCGAGCCATCTTGATCTGTTCGACCCCAAGCCGGAGCTCACGCGGCTCGACGGGCAGCCGCTGCCGGCGAGCTTCAAGCGGCCGGTGACCGCCATGGGGCGCACGGCGTTCACGAACCTGCTCGGCAGCCGCCGCACCTTCGCCCAGCATGGCGAGTCGGGGCTGTGGGTGAGCGATTGGTACCCCGAGATCGCCCAGTGCGCCGACCGCCTGGCCGTCATCCGCAGTTGCCAGGCCGATGGGCTGAACCACGTCGGCAGCGTGTGTCAGATGAACACCGGCAGCGTGCTCGCCGGCCGGCCTTGCTTGGGCTCGTGGAGCGTGTACGGCTTGGGGGCCGAGAGCCAAAACCTGCCGGGCTTCGTCGTGCTGCAGGACTATCCCGACGAGCCGCCGGGGGGCAACCGCAACTGGGGAACCGGCTTCATGCCGGCCGCGCACCAAGGAACGCGGTTCCGCAGCGGCGGGACGCCGATCTTGCACCTTGCCCCCGATGGACCGCTTGATGCTGCACGGCAGCGCGACAAGCTCGACTACATCCAGCGGCTCAACGCGGCCCACCGGGCCGGCCGCGAAGACGACGACTTGCTCGACGCCCGCATCGCCGCCTACGAGCTGGCGTACCGTATGCAGTCGGCCGCCCCGGAGGTCGTCGACCTCGCGCAGGAAACACAGGAGACGCTCGACCTCTACGGCATCAACCAGAAAGACACCGATCGCAACGGCCGCAACTGCCTGCTCGCCCGGCGGCTGGTGGAGCGGGGCGTGCGGTTCGTGCAACTCTACTTCGGCTCCGGCAGCAAGTGGGACGCCCACGACAACGTGGAGGCAAACCATGCTAAGTATTGCCGGGAGTCAGACCGGCCGATCGCGGGTCTGCTGCGCGACCTCGAGCGGCGGGGCCTGTTGGATTCGACGCTCGTCATCTGGGGAGGCGAGTTCGGCCGCACGCCGATGAGCGAAAGCGGCGACGGCCGCGACCACAACCCCTATGGCTTCACGATGTGGCTAGCCGGCGGCGGCGTGCGCGGCGGCCAGGTCTACGGCGCCACCGACGACCTCGGCCTCTACGCCGTGGAAAACAAAGTCCACGTCCACGACCTCCACGCCACCATCCTGCACTGCCTGGGCCTCGACCACGAGCGGCTGACGATCCTGCACAACGGCCGGAACGAGCGGGCAACGATCAATGGGGGACGGGTGGTGAGGGAGGTGCTGGGGTAAGGCCCAGCAAATTCAGCCCTGAAAGGGCGCCCAGATGTTAGCCAGGGGCGCAAGCCCCTGGGACTGCGGGCCAGAAGTATTTGAAGCCCTGAAAGGGCGACAGGACATCCGATGCCCCTAGTTTGCGCTCAGGCTCCGTCGTTCTGAACGAGCCGCGTCACGACTCCACAGTCCTCGCAGCGCGCATAAACAACACGCGGCGATTCGCGCCACACGTTCGCACATTTGCCGCATTGCCGCCACCAGCCTTCTACCGGCGTTGCGAGCACAGCGTCTAACGTAGGAAACTCATAGCCAAGCGCCAGCTTGCTCCCGCGTTAGTGCTTTCCCAGGCTCCGCACAAGGACCGACTTGGCCACGAAGAGCGTTCCCAATCCTCCGCCGCCATCTCGACAAAACCGTACGCTGTGACCGCTGCGTCGATCAAAGCTGTACTCAAACGTCAGTTCATGGATACTCTGAACTGAGGCGATTTCGAGCTCCCTGAAGAGGAACTCGATACCGGAGTTGTTCGCGTCCCAAGGGAGGGCGACGACGATGCGTGCATGCCTTGGCCCATCAACCATGGCAACGCCCATAGAATCACCGGACGCGTTGACTCCGCACTCATCCGTCGTGAGGTAGCATTCGCGAATGAACGAATCTTCCCATGCGAAGGAGTCTGCCGCGCGACGTGCAAAGGACTCGATTGGTTCGTAGCCGACCATTCTTGCTCCGCGCAGGCGTGGACCTCTTACCAAGGAATCCCGGTTTCGCTGAAGAGTGCCTCGTAGACGGTGCAGGTCGAAGATTCTGCGTTGACCAATTGAAACGAAATGGTCTGCCGCGCGAGTGGCTCCGGTACGATCGATAGCCCCGCGTCGCTCAGGACGTCCCAAATGAACTGTTCCTCATCGGTCGCGAGGTGCGACGCCATGGACAGGAATGACCACTTGCCGTCTCTTACGCGAGCCAGAACAACATAAGGCCCTACAAGCGAAAGCATGACTGCGAAGCACGCTTCCTCTGATTCGAGGCACAGGGCGACGCAGACGTCGTCATTCAGATCGGTCGTTTCCGTAACGCGAAGCCTTTCTCGCAGGTGGGCGATAGGCTCCCGATAGGGTTGCTTGCGGTACTTCCGCTCTACCTCGTGGTAGTTCGGCTGTTCGAACGAACCGAAGAACTGCTGCAGCGACCGAATGACCTCGGCGTTCAGGGCAACTCGCATGGACGGCTTCTCCAACCAATCGACGTGAAGACGCCCGCTTTGGCTTGCCGCCGAGCGACGCGCTAGCGACAAACGCATCGTAGAAACCGGCGGAGCTAGACTGAGGAAGCCTTGGAAGGGCAAAAGGTTCGGGGCGCTGCTGTTGTTTCGTGTATCCCCGGCTTGCGCCCCTGGCTAAGATCGTTCGCCCCTCGAGGCTGAAGCATCGTGCTGGGTCAGTCGTCGGATGGCGTTCGGCCAAGGTACCACCTCAAGTCATCGTTGGCGTCGCTCGCTTGCATGCGGACGTACTCGCTCGGGTCAGCCAGGGCAGCGTCCACGATTGGGCGAATCGCTTCAATATTGAGCGTGCCGAAGCGCCGAGCAAGATGCCCGAATCCCAAGACTGCGTTGCCACGGACGGTTGGATCCCCGTGTGCCGACAGGCGAATGCACACGCTCTCCGCCCAGGCCAAGTCGTCCGCATACAACGAAACGCCGATGGGCACGTACCTCAGAGGCTCAACCACATTTCGTTGGATGAGCATTTCCGCCTCGTTCGGCGTGAACTCCCTGATGCTCTCGTATTCGAGCAGCTCGTCGTTGTCGGACACGCCATTGTCTCGCAAGGTCAGTTACGCAACGGGAGAGATGAGGACCGTTCGGCAGGTCGATTCGAGCGCTCTACGCAATAATCTCCCGCCGCCGGCTCAAATAATCCCACACCACGTACCGGTCCAAATCCTTCCCCGCCGTAAAGAACACCCGCCCCTTCGTCGACTCCGCCAACTTGTAGGCGAAGCGGATGTCTTCTTCCGACTGCGACCAGCTTGGGAGCAGGAACATGTTGATCGTGATCCCTTCGCGCTGGCAGTGTTGGCCCTCGCGGAGGGTGGCCACTTCGGTCCGTGGGTCGGGGGGGTAGAGCATGTAGAGCATCTGCCCTTCGAAGTGCGCGGTGGGCAGGCCGTCGGTGATCACGATCACCTGCCGGTTCGGCGTGTCTTGCAGCGAGAGGAACTGCCGGGCGAGCTGCAGGCCGTGCTGGATGTTGGTGAAGTGGGGCGGGATTTGGAACTCGCTCGCCTGCGGGTCGCTCATGTCGGCCTTGAGGTGCACGAACGGGCTCGACACCGTGACCGGCTTCGGCAAGAGCGCCGCCACTTCGCTCGCGTGCCGGGGCTTGGCGAACGTGTAGAGCTCGATGAACTGCAGGTAGTCGCCGGGGAACTCGCGCTTGATGAGTCCGTCGAGCGCCAGCCCCATCCGCTTGACGTTCACGTACTGCCCGCCGTAGCGCATCGAGCCGCTCATGTCGAGCAGCACCACGGTGGCGCACTTCGGCGAGTTGCGCGTGCGGTGGACCACGATGTCGCGCGTTTCCAGCCGAATCGGCAGGCTCGCGCCGCCGCGGACCATGGCGTTGATCAGCGTGCCGGGGATGTCCATGTTGGCGACCGAGTCGCCGAACTCATACTCCTTGGTCGCCGGCAGTTCGACGGCCCCCTCGCCGACGATCGGCCCCGTGTGCCGGCCGGCGCGGGAGGCCTGAATCTGGCTGAAGATCCGTTCGAGCAGCTTGCCTTGAAACAGGCGATAGGCCTGCGGCGAGAGCTGATATCCCTTGGGCCCGCGCTCGAGGCCTTGCTGCTCGGCGATGTCGCGCAGGTAGTCGGCGATCTGCTTCTGCAACTCGCTCAACTGACCGAGGTCGCCCGGCTCGGCGAACTTCGACAGCTCGGCCAGATCGATCACGCCAATCTGCGCCGTCTTCTCGGCCTCGTCGAGCTGCTTGAGCAGCTTGTCGATCGTTTCGAGCTCTTCCTTGACCTCAAGCGCCTTGGGGATCGTTAGCCGCTCATGGCCGGTGAACGTGTATTTGGCGGCCAGCTCGTCGATCTGGTACTTGTCCCCCAGGGCCGTGATGAGCTGCATGAGCTGGCGGGCAAGGGGCGAGCGGTCGTCGTCGATCGCATACCACAACCGCTCGAGGGCATAGAGCTGTTCGCTCTCGAAGTCGGCGCGGAACCGCTTGGCAAGCTGCTTGGGCAGCCGAATCTCGCTCCCTTGCAGCCGATATCGATCACGCGCGGCGGCCTGCACCTTGCCGGTTTCGTAGGTGCTCAAGATCTTCCGCTTGCGCTCCTCGAGCATTGCCCGCAGAGCATCGAGACTGGGCCCGAGCCCGGCGATCTGACTCGGATCGAGCCGCACGGCGCGGGCCAGCTCTTCGTCGGACAAATGCTTGAGGCTGCCGTAGGCCAGCAGATGCTCGAACGCTGGCGAAACGACGTCTGGCGGCGGCTGATTGGGGCTGGGAAAGTACCGGGGGTCGTACTTCTGGTACGTGTGGATGACGCCGCCGAGGGGAGTGCTCATGGGGCTACCTTGGATGCGCCGTTGCTTGGTGATGTCGCGACTCGAACGCTTCGCGAATAGTACGACCGACTTGATCAGGGACCATCGACCCGCGCTATCCAGTAGCCTTCGCGTTGCCGCTCATGCGGCACGGCGACTACTTTGATCTCCTGTTCATTCTCGCGAAAGATGATCAAGTACGGAAAACGCCTCAACCGGCACCAGCGCGTGTCACGAAGGTAGGGCTGATAAACCGTGGGCGATTGCGCTATTCGCTGCAGGGCCGATCTGAGCTCCCGACGAAATCCCTCAAGCGCCTTGCCGCTTCGCGCTCGATACCACGCGGCCGCCACGCGAATTTCCTCGATCGCTTCTGGATCGAGTTCAACTCGCTTTGTTCGTCCCATTGTTGTCGTCCCCGTCGAAGATCATTTTTTCAGCCTCTTCCCAGGGAACGGTTTTCGTTTGTCCCGAGTCGAGCGCGTCGAGACGGCGAGCAATCTCGGCTTGCCATGCCGGCCCGAGGTCGGGCGGCGGCGCCTGATCGAGGCTGTCGGCAATCGCGTCGGCTAGGCGGGCACGCTCATCAAACGGCAGCGCGAGAGCATCTTTTAGCAACTGTTCCCCCAACGTCGAGAGCGGAATTGCAGGTTCGATATTGCTCACTGGCTTACCTCGCGAAGGCCTGGCTGATCTCACTTCACCTCATACACAATCCGCCCATGCTTCTGCGCCCGCGAAATCCGATCGCTGGCGTAGAGCCCCGCCAGCACGAACTCCACGCACGATGCCCGCACCGCCGGGTCTTGCGAGGCGTTCACCTCGAAGGCCTTGTCCCAGGCAGGGGGCACGCGTTCCAGCCGCTCGGCGTAGTGGGCGGAAGGGAGCAGATCGCCGACTTCGATCTTCACGCCGCGGCCGAAGATTTCGCCAATCTGCTCGAGGCCGTGCTTGTCGACGTATTCCTCGAACACCGTGCGGATCGCCTCGGCCACGATCGCGTCGAAGACTTGCCGCTCCGACATCTGGTGGCTCCCCATCATGTCGAGCTCGAGCTTGCCCAGGGCCGAGGCATACAAGTGCCCCAGGTCGCTGATCCGCGGCACCGCGGGGCGCTCGCCCAGGATCGCGCCGCGCTGGCGGGCGCTGGCCACCATCGTGCGGTAGTTGGCGATCGACAGCCGCGCGCTCACGCCTGACTGATGGTCGATGTACTTCGACTTGCGGGCACAAACGCTGATCTGCTCGATGATCTCCCGCATGAAGTAGGGCACGACCACCGGGAAATCGCCGTCGAGGTCGAGCCCGGCCTCCTGCTCCATGATCTGAATGCCCAGGTCGCGCTGGCGCGGGTAGTGGGTGTGGACCACCGCGCCGATGCGGTCCTTGAGCTGCGGAATCAGCTTGCCGGAGCGGTTGTAGGTGGCGGGATTCGCAGAGAACAAAATCAGCAGATCGAGGTCGAACTGAATCGGGTAGCCGCGAATCTGCACGTCGCGCTCTTCGAGAATGTTGAAGAGCCCCACTTGCACCAGTTCGTCGAGCTCGGGCAGTTCGTTGATGGCGAAGATGCCGCGGTGCATGCGGGGGATGAGGCCGAAGTGGAGCGCTTCCTCGGCCGACATGCTGGTTCCGCCGGCGAGCTTGGCGGGGTCGATTTCGCCAATGATGTCGGCGAACTTGGTGCCAGGGGCCAGCCGTTCGGCGTAGCGCTCGTGCCGCGGCCACCAGGCAATAGGGATGCGGTCTTCCGGGGTTTCGGCCACCAGCCGGCGGCCGGCCGAGGTGATCGGGCTGAAGGGATCGTCATGCACCGGGGCACCCGGCACGTCGAGATAGGGAATCTCGTCGTCCAGGAACTGGGCAATCTGCCGCATCAGGCGGCTCTTGGCCTGCCCTTTTTCGCCGAGGAACAGCATGTCGTGCTGGGCGATCAGGGCGATGTTGATCTCGGGGATCACCGTATCTTCGTAGCCGATGATGCCGGGGAAGAGGTCGTCCCCCTGGCTGAGCTTACGAATGAAGTTGTCGTAGAGCTCCTGCTTCACCGACTTCGACGTCCAGCCGCTCGAACGCAAATCGCGGAGCGTGCTGGGCTTGGCGGACACCACGGCCATAGAGCAAGGTCATCCCAAGAGGCAAGCGGACTGACAACCACCCCCAAACGGCGGGGCGGCCGACGCGCCTATTGTGCGTGCCCAGCCTCACCGCCAGCGACCTCCGATTATAGGGCCGCCAGGTCGAAAGGACACCGGGTGGCTGGCAATGAGAGGCGGGGCTGCCAGTTCAGGCAATTTTGCAGGTGGGGCCGCCCGTGGTGCGACTTCAAGAACACCTACACCTACGACGCCCTCTCGCGCAACGTGCAGATCGTGCAGCAGGGGCAAAGCGGCGGCAATACGGTGCTCGCCAAGCGGGTGAACCTGGCTTACGACGCGGCCGGCGAGTTCCAGAAGCTCAGCCGCTATTCCGACACCGCCGGCCTTCGGCAACCTGCTCGATGGTTTCGAGGACCTGACTCGCTACCAGTTCACCGGCCGCGAGCACGATCCGGACACCGGCTTGCAGTTCAACCGCGCCCGCTGGTACGACGCCCAGAGCGGCCAGTGGATGAGCGAGGACCCGATCGGCTTCGCCGCGGGGGACGTCAACCTGCGGCGGTATGTGGCGAATGGGGCGACCGCCGAACCGAGTGGGCTGCAACGAGTTTGGCCGCGTAAGGATCTCAACGACTTCCTGAATCTGCAACCGATCTACCCAACCGATCCCAATGGCTTGGACCCCGGCTTCTACGGCGTGTACGATCCATACGCGCCGCCGAATACGGCGACGGCGAGTACGACCACAATACGGCGATGAGACCGCCGTTCACCCCAGATCGCCCGTGACAAGCACCATGAAAGACCTCATTTCCCGGCTGGGCTCAGAGTACACGGATGGCTACTTTGCCAAGGAGCTTCCATGTCCGATCGACAATGACGTGCAGAGCGTATTGCGTCGTCTGAAGGAGCGCTGGGATCCGCAGATGCTTGGAATGACAGCGGTGCATGGAAATGTATTAGTGGTCTTCGCCGAGCGGATGGCGAACTACGGAGTCCGTGCGCGCGATGCCGAGTTGCTCGAGCAGGCGCTTTGGGCGTTGGCGATTGCGGCGAAGTTAGTCTACTACAAGGAGGTGTTGCCAATCGTTAGCCTTGTCTACCGAAGCGCGGAGTTGCTTGGCCTTGACACTCGCTCGTTGTTTCTGCAGGGACATGGCCCCGGCGGCGGAGACTTTGATGAGTACCTGGCCCGTTTTGTTGAACGATCTGCAAAAGATCGGAGCATTGAAGCAATGGGGTACGTCGAGTCTCAGGGTGTGGATGGTGTCATTTATAAACGAACATGGTAAGCGCACGTGCGAGCCGCGAGTCGAGCGTTGACGAAGGGCCGAGAATAATTACAAGTCGTGGCGGATTTGGTAAGAGTGTTTCTGAGTGATGTTGTTCCCTGTTGTCGGAAGCGCGTCGGGCGGTCGAGTTGTTTGCTAACTCGCTACTTAGCTACTCACCGGCGATCTGTTCAGCGCGGCGATACGAAACGGGGACGAGAGAAAACGCTCCCCCGGAGTGTTGGTCCGTCTTCGTAGCGATCGCTAGTATTGACACCCGCAACCAAACCGCCATCGACGCCGGCATCACCTCGTATCCCGCCTGGATCTTCCCCGACACCTCGCGCCACGTCGGCGAGATGAGCTTTGCAGAACTCTCGGCCCAAGCCGGCGTCCCTTTGCCCATGATCTCAGCCGAAACCCAATTCGCCACCGCCATCGACAACCTGATGGCCGAATTCGGCCAAACCGGTCCCAACCTCCCCGCCGACTTCGACCAAGACGGCCAAGTCAACTTCGACGACATCGCCCTCGCCAAAGAAAACCGCCCCGCCGAAGCGCAGCCCCTCCCTTCCCCGCAGCCGGCGGCGATCCTGCAGCCGTAGAGCAGGCCTGGTCCACACAATCCGCGGTCGAATGCTCCAGAGAAATAGAGGACTCCCGTGATGCTAGCCTGCATGTTCGCGCGGTCGTCGACGCTTCGGCCTTCGCCCAGGCCCTGCTGCCTCGAGCACGAAAGATGTGCGGCGCCCTCCGGTGCTCGCCCGAACGCAAGCCGCCTCCTATTACTTGGTTGCCGTAGGAAAATGATACACTGAGGTCGAGCGCCAGAAAGGGAGTTGGACTCGAGCTAGGAGAGATCGGTGAAGGCCGGCCAGTGGTCCTTGGGGCGGGCTTTCTTTATCCTGGCCGCCGTGAGCGTTGGGCTGTCGTTTCTTCGCAATCCGTGGCCGCTTTCGTATCACTTTGCCATTTCGTTCTTCAGCATCTGCGTCGTGATTCAGATGCTCCGCCGTGCCTGGCGCACTGAGTTTGCGGATGCCCCTTCGGACGCCATCCACTCGGAACCGGAGGAGAACGACATCGGGCATCCCCCAGAAGCCTGACGCGACCGCTTTGCGGATGGCTACGGAAGCCGCCGGGGGCCACCGCACCCGATGGTTCGTACCCAAAGCATCCGCCGCTAGCAGGCCGCAAAAAGACGGTTCGGAAAACTTGACCCGCGCTTCGCAAGCCCGTTATCGTGAACATCACGTACGACGCGGAATACCTCACTCTTTCTGAAGGAGCTCGTGAGATGTCGTGCCACGTGAAGAGCAAGGCTTGGCAATGGGGGCTGGCGGTCGCGGCCGGAATCGCCTGCTTGGGATCGCCCGCGCGATCCCTGGGGGCCGAAACGCCGGCGTTCGAGCAAGTGCGCGAGATTCGGCCCGCTGGCGAAGATTCGCACCTGAAGCTCACCAGCTTCTGCGTGACGCCTGAAGGCAAAATCCTGGCGATCGTGAGCAGCGCGGGCGGCGACGGTCACGAAAGTCCCGGCGGAATCGTGTCGGGCGTGGTATCGCTCTTCCAAGGGGGCGGCAAGGCGGCCGAACCCAAGACCGAAGTGCGCGTGCTCGACGCCGAAGGCAAGGTCATTGAAAGCTGGCCGCTCGATTTTGCAGCCCATGCGATCAACGTCAGCCCGCGCGGCGAGGTCGTAGTCGGCGGCGATGGCGTGCTCGCACGCTACGACGCCCACGGCAAACAGCTGGCCCGCGGCGAGGCGCCCCACGTGGTCGCCAACCGCACCAACGCCGGCGCGCTCGAGCAGCAGGCCCGCGACATCGTCGAATCGCAGGCGACCTCGCTCAAGGAGGCGCTGGCCGATTTCGAGCGGCAGAAGGCCGAGCTCGAGGCCAAGCCGCAAGAAGAACTCAACGACGAAGAAAAGGAAGTGTTGGCGACCATCGACCCGACGATCGCGGCCTACAAGCAGGCGATCGAGCATCAGCAGACGCCGAACGACGCTCAGGTCAAGCAGCAGATCGAGCAGATGGTGCAGTACTTGGGCACGCAGCAGAAGAAAGTGAACGCCATCGCCGCCAGCGACACCAACGTCTACGTCACCTGCGTGGCGACCAAAGGCTACGGCTACGACGTCTGGCGAACCGACCTCGAGTTCGGCAGCCCGGAAAAGATCGTGTCTGGGCTGCGGGGCTGCTGTGGGCAGATGGACGTGCAGTGCTGCGACAACGAACTGATCGTGGCCGAGAACGCCCGGCACCGCGTGGTGAAGTTCGGCATCGACGGCGCGGAGCACAAGTCGTGGGGCAAGCGCAGCCGCGACGGCGAAGGGGAAACCTTCGGCGGCTGCTGCAATCCCATGAACACGCGGCTGGTGGGCGACAAGCTGTACGTCGCCGAGTCCGACGGCCAGATCAAGCTCTTCTCGCCCGACGGCGAGTTTCAGGCGGTGCTCGGCAAGGCGAACGTCGATCCGGGCTGCAAGAGCTCGATCGTAGACGCCTCGTCCGATGGCAACCGGCTCTACTACTTCAACGTCAACAACTCCGGGATCTGCGTGCTCGAGCGGGCCAAGCAATAAGCGGCCCCAGACACAGTAGACGTCCCTAACGACTCATGGGAAGGAAGAGTGAAGCATGTTGACTCGATGCATTGGTCTGGGCGTGTTGGCGGCGGCGCTCGTGAGTTTGCTCCCGGGCGAACTGCGGGCGGCCGAAGCGAAAGCAGCCGCGGACTCCGCGGCGCTCGTGATGGTGGTGATGGACCCGCTGGCCAAGCCGCTGTCGTGCCCTTGCGTGCAGGGGTATGCCCAGCGGGACTACGACCAACTGGCGGAGAAGCTGGCCAAGACGCTGGGGCGGCCGGTGTCTGTGGTCTACAACGAATCGTTGCACAAGGCGCTCGAGACCGACGCGAAGGGGCGGGCCGACATCGTGATCGGCAAGCACTCGGTGGTGAAGTTCGACGCCGAACGGACCGAGCACAAGCTCGAACCGGTGGCGAGCCTGACGAACAAGGCCGGCGGCAGCCAGATGACTGGGCTGATCCTGGTTCCCAAGGATGACCCCGCGCAAACGGTGGCCGATCTCAAGGGCTACCGCATCATCTTCGGCCCCGAGGAGTGCGACGAGAAGTATGCCGCGGCCATGGCTCTGCTCGAAGAGCACGGCGTGGCTCGGCCCGACAAGCTCGAGACCTCGCCTGCCTGTAGCGATGGTGCTTTCCTCATCTTGGAGGAAGCCAAAGAGGGACGCCGCGGCGCGGCCGTGATTTCGAGCTACGCGCAACCGCTGCTCGAGGGTTGTGGCACCGTGGAAAAGGGAGCGCTGCGTATCGTGGGGGAAACGGCGGCGGTGCCGTTCATCGAGGCCTTCGTCAGCGAGGAGCTGCCCGGCGAGTTGCGCAGCGAGATCAAGTCGGCGTTGCTCAAATCGACGATCGATCCGCTGCTGCGGCGCGCCTTGGAAACGAAGGCCGGCTTTGTAGCCCTGGAAGACGAAGCCTTGGCGGCTAAAAAAAAGTAGCCGCGCCGGCGGCATGGCCCGGTTGGCGGGGACCAGGGCGCGACGGGATCGCGCCCTGGCTGCCGCAAGTTCTTCCCTCCGAGCCGGTCGTGGTGTGGCGTAAGCCCCTCTCGGGCCGTTCGCTGGCCGGGTTAGCCGCGACGGAGCAGTTTTTGCTCGTCGCCGACCGCGATCCGCTCGACACGCAAGACCTCTTTCGCTGCTTGCGCACAAGCGATGGCGAAGAGGTTTGGACTCTGCGCTATGGCGCGCGGGGCAATCTCGACTACGGAAACGCCCCCCGCGCTACGCCGCTCATCGCTGGCGACCTTGCGTATCTGTACGGGGCTTTCGGCGTCCTGCATTGCGTGAAGCTGGCGACCGGCGAAACGGTCTGGAAGAAGGATCTGCTGCGCGAGTTCGGCGGACGCGACGCGGCGAACCACTGGGGCGCCGCGGCGTCGCCCCTGTTGGTCGATGGCAAGCTGATTTGCAATCCCGGGGGCCCCGAGGCGAGCGTGGTGGCGCTCGATCCCAAGACCGGCGATGTCGTCTGGAAGACCCCCGGCGAGAGAGCCGCCTTCGCCTCGTTCATCGTCGGTGAGTTGGGGGGACGGCGGCAACTCGTGGGCTACGAGAAAACGGCCCTCTGCGGCTACGATCTGGAGACCGGCGCCCGACTCTGGCGCCTCGTGCCCAAACGCCCCAACGACTTCAACGTGCCTACGCCGCTGGTCGTCCTGGGCAAGCTGCTGGTGACGACCGAGAACAATGGCACGCGGCTCTACGAGTTCGATCGCGAGGGACGGATCGTCGCCACGCCCGTCGCCACGAACGACGACCTGGCGCCCGACACGCACACGCCGGTCGCGCTAGGCGGGCGGGTGTTTGGCGTGTGGGCCGGACTCCACTGCCTCGACGCACAGCGCGGACTCGAGACCGTGTGGTCGTCGCAGGACCCCGCGTACGACGACTACGCCGTGATTCTGGCGGCGGGCGATCGGCTGCTGGTGGTGAGCAAGTTCGGCGAGTTGCTGCTCGTCGACGCGGCGGCCGACCAGTATCGCCTGGTGTCACGGCTGCAAGTCTTCAAGAACGATCCCGGCGTCTATGCCCATCCGGCCCTCCTGGGGACGCGGCTGTTTCTGCGGGGGAGCGAAGAGGTGCTGTGCCTGGAGCTTGCGCCACCGGCCCCGTGAGTCGCGGCGGAAGTGCCTTGCCTCGGCGGGCGTCAATACATATGCTTGTGCATATATGAAGAAGTCCTTGCCCGCCGATGCCCTGTTTCGCGCCTGCGCCGACCGCACGCGGTTGCGCCTGTTGCATTTGCTGGCGCCTGGGGAGCGGTGCGTTTGCGAGTTGGTCGACGCGGTTCAGCTCTCGCAGCCCAAGGTGTCGCGGCATTTGGCCTATCTGCGCCGCGCAGGTTTGGTCGAGTCGCGCAAGGAAGGATTGTGGAGCTACTACTCCCTCGCCCGGCCGGGGACGCGCTTCCACGCCCGATTGCTCGAATGCCTGCAGTGCTGTTTTGCCGAGACGCCCGAATGGGCGCGTGACGCCCGGCGGCTAGCCCAGTGCGCAGGGCGAGAGTGCTGCTAGGCCGCTCTTTTGCCCCAGTACATACGCATAAGCGAATACAGGAGACCAAGCACGTGAACAGCGGCAAGCCGGGAGTGTTGTTTCTTTGCACGGGCAACTCCGCCCGCAGTCAGATGGCCGAGGGACTGCTGCGGGCGCATGGCGGCGACCTGTTCGAGGCCTACAGCGCCGGCACGGAGCCCAAGGGGCTCAATCCCCTGGCGGTGCAAGCGCTCGCGGAACGCGGCATCGACATCCGCGCACAGCGTTCGACGCACGTGAGCGAGTTCCTAGGCAAGCTCGCCGTGCAACAGGTCATCATCGTCTGCGACGACGCCGACCGCCGCTGCCCAACCGTTTGGCCCGGCGTCATCCGCCGCGAGATCTGGCCCTTCGAAGACCCGGCGGCCGCGACGGGCAGCGAAGAAGAACGGCTCGACAAGTTCCGCCAGGTCCGCGATCAGATCGAAGCGCGGCTGCTCCCGTGGCTGGAGGAGCAGCGGGAGTTGAACAACAAGTCCAACAAGTAGTAAGGAGAGAGCGGAATGTCCCTCGAAAAGATCGTGCAGGAGAAGTACGGCCAGGCTGCGCAGGCAGGGTTGTCGAGCGAGCGCGCCGACGTGCGCTCCGTCGCCGAGGCCTTTGGCTATTCCTCCGCAGAGCTCGGCTCGATTCCGGCCGAGGCGAACTTGGGGCTGTCGTGCGGGAATCCCTCGGCGTTCGCCAGCCTGCAGCCGGGCGAGGTGGTTGTCGACCTCGGCTCAGGGGGCGGCATCGACGTCTTTTTAGCCGCGCAGAGGGTAGGCCCCACGGGGCGAGCAATCGGCATCGATATGACGCCCGCCATGGTCGACCTGGCCAGGCGCAACGCCGCCAAGCTAGGGGCCGCGGCAGGGGCGGTCGAGTTTCATCTCGGCACCATGGACAACCTGCCCCTCCCCGACGCCTCGGTTGATTGCATCATCAGCAACTGCGTGGTGAACCTGGCGCCCGACAAGCCCAAGGTGTTTCTCGAGATGGGGCGCGTGTCCAAGCCCGGCGGCCGAGTCGCCATTAGCGACATTGCCCTCAAGAAGCCGCTGCCGGCCGAAGTGGCGGAGAACCTGCTGGCCTATGTGGGCTGCGTGGCGGGGGCGATCCCCGTGGCCGAGTACGAGGCCGGATTGGCAGCGGCCGGCTTCACTGCGATCGAAGTGCATGGCACCGGCGCGGATCTGAACGCCTACTCGCAAATCGAAGGTCAGGGAGGCTGCTGCTCGCCTAGCCCTGCGACGGGCGGCCTCCCGGTGTTGAGCGGCGGCGGATGCTGCTCGAGCGCTCCCGCTGCGCCCAGCGCGGTGCACACGGATCTGCGAGACTTGCTTTCGCGTTACGACATCAACGAGTATGCCGCGAGCGTGCGGATCGTGGCGGTGCGCGGTCCGCAGACCCCGGAGGCAGGGTAACCGGTAAAAAAAACGAGCCGTCCGAGGCCCGAAGATCGAGCGCTCGGACGGCTCTTGCCAACGTCACTTCAAAAATCAGCCCCCACCTAGTCCTGGACTACTGCTGGTCCAAGTTCGCCTTGGCCGAGAACTTCTTGATGAACACGCCGGAGAAGACCTGCGCCGGCGGCAGTTCGACCGTGTTGTCGGTGTAGCCGACCAGGGGCAGGTTGGCCGGCGTGACCGCGCTCACGTCGAAGCCGGGGTTCAGGTAGCCGTCGCCGTTTTGGTCGACGAAGCTGGCCACGTGGCCGTCGGCGAACAGAACGTTGCAGGCGCCGCCGCGGCCGCTGCCGTGGCTGGGAGCGAAGTCGCGATAGTCCTGCAGGTGGTCGAGCGGTTCCTTCTGCACCGAGTTCTGCGGCGGCTGCTCGTCGAGGAAGATGTTGACCGGCGGGCTGCCGCTGGTGTCGACGACGCTCACGTTGCCGGCGTCGGTCGAACCCCAAGCCACCAGCTTGTTCGTGCCGGCTACGCGGAGGCACGGGCCATCGGAGAACGATTCGACGAGGCGGTCGCCCGAGGAGGCGTAGCCCGGAATCGAAACCTTGAGGAAGGCTTCCTTTTGGTCGCCGACGTTCGCGTCGCCCATGATCGGGATCCGCGAGCTGCTGATGCCGCCGGCGTCGACGACGCTTTGCGAGAGGGGACCGAGCGTGCCCCCCAGACCCTTGATGGCGTTCCGCTTGAGTCCGTTGGGGTCGTCGTTGGGATAGAAGATCTTGATCACGCCGGCGGTCGCCTGATCGGTGGCCAGCTTGGGTCCGGTGCGCGACATGAACCAGGTGGTCATGTAGTTGGTGCCGTAGCCTTTTTCGAGAAAGTGCTTGGCGAGCAGGTTGGCCTTGGCGACCGGATCGGTTTCGGCGTTGATCAGTCGGCAGGCGCCGACATTTAAGCGAGCGGGGTCCGGCGCGCCCTCCTTGGGAATGATCGTGGTCACGCCCAGGTAGTCATTGAACTTCTCGCACATCTTCGAGTTGTTCGAGGGGCAAAGCAGTTCCTGCGGCTTGGCGGCGCCCGTATTCACCAGGTCGGCCACCCAGCCGTAGGTGTCGATGCAGCCGTCGCGGGCGCCGTCGAAAGCGCCCGTGGAGAAACGCTTCTCCGGATCGCGTTCGGCGAACGTCGCAAAGCCGATGAAGAATTGCCGCATGTTGCTCTTGCACTGCGCTTGGCGGGCCGCTTCGCGGGCGGCGGCCAAGGCGGGCAGCAGCAGAGCGATCAGGATGCCAATGATGGTGATCACCACCAGCATCTCAACCAAAGTGAACGCGTGTCGTGGGTGCTTCCGTAGCATCAGTCGGATTCTCTCACAGAATTTGTTTGGGGACCGGCGACACGCGCGCGATTCGGGCGCGGCGCAACGAACTCTTCCTGTCCGTACGGCAGAGCATGCTGCCAGACGCGCGTTAGCCGAGCGTGTCGAGACTGTGAGAAATCGGTGAGTTTTGCTTGGCACCTGCAGGCGTCATCGCGGATGACGGCAAACTAGCAAAGCCGCGCAGCTTTGCGCTTTTGCGCGGTCTCGATAGGGGCCAAGAAAAAATCGAAGCGGAACTCTGCGTTAAATAGATTCCGCACAATTACCTCACGCGCAGCTCATCTACAGTCGCTAGAACCAAACGCGTCGAAGTCGCAATCTTTCGCGGTCGGACCGCAGCAGGAGCCCATGGCGCATTTCAGGAACGCCGCTCGCCGAGCGCGCGGCTTCACGCTCGTCGAGTTGTTGGTCGTCATCACCGTCATCGGGCTGCTCGTAGCCTTGCTGATTCCCGCGGTCGGGGCCGCGCGAGAAAGCGCGCGCAATAGCGCCTGCATGAGCAACCTGCGGCAGTTCGGCATTGGGCTCACCCAGTATGCCGACAAGTACGGCCACTTCTGTTCCGGTGCCATGGACTGGCGGCGCGACGGCTGCGTGACCGAGGTCGGCTGGGTCGCCGACCTGGTGAACATGGGGATTGTGCCGGGCCAAATGCTTTGCCCTTCGAACGAGCACCAGCTCACCGAGACTTACAAAGATCTGCTGGGCATGGACGCGGCGGCCGGCGACGCCTGCGTGGAGCGGTTGGGCAAATCAGCCGGCAAGCTGCCCGACGGCACAGAGAAGCCGGCCCCCTGCCGCACGATCGCCGCAGCGGCGACCGGCAGCGACGCGCGCCGCGCGGCGATCGAAAAGATGGTGCTCGAGCCGGGCTACAACACCAACTACACAGCAAGTTGGTACTTGGTCCGCTCGAAGCCGAACCTCGACGCGAGCGGCAACCTCAAGGCCCCCTCGGGCTGCCCTGCGGCCCTCTCCTCGCGCTCTTCGTCGGGCGGGCCGCTCCACCGTGCCCGCGCCGAAACAAGCGAGGCGCCGGCCAGCAACGTGCCGCTGATCGCCGATGGCGCCACCGCCGCCGGCGGCACGCTTCAACTATCCCATCAACTCGGCTCGCACGCGGCGGGCGCCAACTTGGTGAGTTCGTTCGCGAGCGGCCCCGTTGCGAATGAATCGATGGGCCCGCCGACGTTCGCCTCCGGCACGACCTATAACGGCGCCACCGGCTGGTGGGCCGGTTGGACCAAGAAGACGCTGCAGGACTACCGCAAGTTTGGCCCGGTGCACGGCCGCGGCAAGGGAAGCTGCAACATTTTGTTCGCCGACGGCCACGTCGGCAGCTTCATCGACGACAACGGCGACGGGTTTCTCAACAACGGCTTCGACCCCAGCAAGTACACCGGCAGTGGCCAGATCGGCTTCACCGACGCCAACGTCGAACTGCCCTCGGCCGAGGTGTACAGTGCCTGGTCTCTGAACACAGGCTCCAAGCGGTAGCCGTGGTTGCACCAGGACGTGCCGGGGCACCGTCTGAAAAAGGTGCGAGCCGGCGTCGCCGCAGGGTCAACTGGGGCGACGGCCGGCTCACGTACCGCTTCTTCTCTACTCTACTGCGTCGGACAAACTACTTGCGGCGGCGGAGCACCTGCACGCCCAGGCCCACCAGGCCCAAGCCCGCCAGCACCAGCGTGCTCGGCTCCGGCACCTTCGGGGCCACGATGTCGACCGAGGCGATCGAGCCGTCGATCACCGAGCCCGTGGACATGGTCCAGTCGGGGGCGTCGGTGCGGATGATGATCGGAGTGGCGCTGAAGCCCGGCAGCAGGAAGCCCGACTTCGGATCGATGCCATTGGGGGCGAAAGTCGCGCCGATCACGTTGCCCGCGGGATCACGGTCGATCGAGAACGGAGCGGGCACGCCGACCGGCGTACCGTCGTAGCCGACGTCGGTGAGGAAACCGGAGAAACCGCTGAGGGCCATCCGGCCAATGGCGTCGGTGCTGGTCGCGGCGTTGCCGAGCAGGTAGATGAACGTCAGGCCGCCGTACGGGTTGGTGGCGTCGCCGGAAAGGGCGAACGAGGCCAGCAGGCCGTCGAAGGTCGCGGTGCTCAGGGGGGAGAATTGCGAAGCCACGATCGTCAGCGAGCCGGCCGGAGCAGGCGCTACGGCGGCCGGGAATTGCACGCCGCCCGCGGTTAGCGGAGCGGCCTGCGCAGTCGACGCTCCGGCCACGAGCGCGGCCAGGAGCAGCGGGAGGAACAAAGAGGTCTTACGGATCATGGGAATTTATCTCGTGTTCGACGGAGTCGTTTGTTGTCTTTTCGCTTCGCCTGCTTCCTGCGGGCACTGGATTTCAGGCTAATTGCCTGGTTCACGCGGGCTATGCCGTTGCCCCCCCAACAAACGAAAATTGTCGGGAATTCCGGCGAGTTTGGCGGATGTGCCGGTTGCGACCGACGCGGCGGCTGGTAGCGGCCCGACCGATCGTGCGGGCAATTGACTTGGCTCCGGCGCCGCCGCGTCTCGCCGAGTTGGCCGCTCCGAGCCGGCGTCGGCCCGGCCGCTTGTTCGCTGCGAGTCGGCCGGTCTATCATGGGGCCGGCCTCCAGGCTGCGGAACCGAGAACGCGCGCACGACTTGCCGACAGACCTACCGTGTCGGACAAGGGCGACTGACTTCCGAAGACAGAGGGTTCTGCGATGAGCGATGCGCGATCGGCCGGTTCTCTTTCGCGCCGCAGCGCACTTTCGGTAGGCGGCGCGGCGCTGCTGACGGCCGCCAGTTGGCGGCGCGTGCACGGCGCCAACGACCGGATCGGCGTCGGCCTGATCGGCTACGGCCTGATCGGCAAGCGGCACTTCGAGGACTTTCAAGCGCAGCCCGACGCCCAGATCGTCGGCGTGGCCGAAACCCATCGCGGCCGGCTCGCTGAGGCCGTGGCTGCAACGGGAGGCTCGGCGCGCGGGCACGGCGATTTCCGAAAAATGCTCGAGGATCCGCGGGTCGATGTCGTCGTGGTGTCGACCCCCGATCACTGGCATGCCTTGCCGACGATGATGGCTTGTGCGGCCGGCAAAGACGTGTACGTCGAGAAGCCGCTCTCGCTGTTCGTGCGCGAAGGGCGCTGGATGATCGATGTCGCCCGCCGCCACGGCCGCATCGTGCAGGTCGGCACGCAGCAGCGCTCCGGGCCGCACTATCAGCGGGCGCGCGAATTGATCCGCGGCGGCGCCCTGGGAAAGATTCACTCCGTGCGGATGTGGGCCTACCGCAACATCATGCCCGGCTACGGGCGGCCGCCCGAGGGACCGCCGCCCGCCGATTTCGACTGGCAACTCTGGCAAGGCCCGGCCCCGGAGCACGCCTACAACGCCAATCGCGGCATCTATCATTTCCGCTGGTTTTGGGACTACTCGGGCGGCCAGATGACCAACCTCGGCGCCCACGCGCTCGACATCGTCGATTGGTTCCTCGAGCCGGGCGCGCCGACCCAGGTGGCGAGCTGCGGCGGCCGGTTCGCCCTCGAGGACAATGGCGAAACGCCCGACACGCAGGACGCCATGATTGAATTTCCAAGGCTTTCCGCCGTCTGGTCGCATCGCGAAGCGGCCGGCATGGCAGTTCGCCCCACAGGGCACGATTTCTTCGGCACGCAGGGCAGCCTGTCGATCAGCCGCACGGGCTACACGCTCACGGCCGATCGCCCCCTGCCGCCGGATTGGAGCGTTCCCCAGTTTGGAGGCGCGCATCCCGTGGGCGGGCCGGCGACGACCAAGCGCCCCACCGAGGAACCGATCGTCCTCTCGCGCGTCGTGGAAGAGGACAAGTCCGGCAACGCCCGCGAGCAATTCCGCCTGCACGCCCGTAACTTTCTCGATTGTGTGCGCTCCCGCAGCGAACCGCTGTCGAGCCTCGAGAGCGGCCATCGCGTGGCCACGGCCGCTCACCTGGCAAATATCTCGCTGCGGCTGGGCCGCTCGCTGCGCTGGGACCAAGGCAAAGAGCAAATTGTGGGCGACGCCGAGGCCAACGCTCTGTTGTCGCGGCCGTATCGCAATCCGTGGGATCGCGAACTTGCTGCCTTGGGAGTGTCGACATGATCGGTTCGCTCGATCGCCGCCAGGCGTTGGCCCGCATCGGCATGACCGGGGCAGCGCTTGTCGCAGCGCCCCTCGTGTCCGCCGAGCCCCCTGCGCTCCCCGGCGACCTGGGGATCGTCATCCATTCCTACGGAATTCGCCAGAGCAAGCACCCGGCCAGCCATTTCGACGATCCGCTGGCCTTCCTGGCCTATTGCCGGTCGCTTGGCGCCCGGGGGGTGCAAACAAGTCTGGGCGCTCGGCCGACGGCCGAAGCCGAGCGCCTCCGTTCCGCCGCCGCCGACGCCCACATGTACGTCGAGGGCATTGTCTCGCTCCCGCGCGAGAGGGACGACGAGGCCCGCTTCGAGCGCGAGTTGGCCTCGGCCAAGGACTCCGGCGCGAGCGTGGTCCGCAGCGTGATGCTCTCCGGCCGCCGCTACGAAACCTTCGAGTCGGCCTCGCAATTCGCCGAGTTCAAGCAGCGTAGTTGGGCGTCGCTGGTCAGGGCGCGGCCGCTGGTCGAAAAGCACGGCGTGCGGCTGGCCCTCGAAAATCACAAAGACTGGCGCGTCGACGAACTGCTCGACATCCTCCGCCGCATCGATTGCCCGCTGGTGGGCATTTGCCTCGACACGGGCAACAGCATGGCGCTCTTGGAAGATCCGCACGCCGTGGTCGAGGCCTACGCCCCGCACACCTTCACCACGCACTTCAAAGACATGGCCGTGCGCGCAGCGCCCGACGGCTTCTTGCTGGCCGAAGTCCCGCTCGGAACAGGCGTGCTCGATCTGCCGCGCGTGGTGTCGCTGCTGCGAAAGCAGCCGCATCGCCCGAATCTGAACCTGGAAATGATCACGCGAGATCCGCTGCGGGTGCCGTGCCTGGAGAAGAAGTACTGGGCCACCTTTGCCGATCTACCGGGCCGCGACCTGGCCGACGCGCTGCGCCTGGTGCGGACGCGCGGGGCGGCGGCGGAGTTGCCCACCATCAGCGGCCAGCCGCTCGAGCAGCAGCTTGCCCGCGAGGACCAAAACGTCCGCACGAGCTTGCAGTTCGCCGCCGAACGGCTAGGGTAGACGGCTTCGTAAGCCTTCTTAACCACAAAGGCTCAAAGACACGAAGAAATACCGAGCGCATGGCCGCACTTGCGAGCTTTGCGCCTTGGCGAGAAATCATCTTCGTCCTCCGTATCTTTGTGCCTTCGTGGTTGGTTGTTCTCACCTTGGGAGTGCACATGCTGCCGGGCATCAAGCAGTTCGATCTAACGGGAAAGGCCGCCATCGTCACGGGCGGCTCGAAGGGGCTCGGTCTGGCGATGGCCGCGGGGCTGGCCTCAGCCGGGGCCGACGTTCTGATCACGAGCCGGCATGTCGACGAAGCGCAGGCCGCCGCGGACGAGATTGCCCGCGATTTTGGCCGCCGGGCGCTCGGCATGGCGGCCGATGTGACGTCGCCGGCCGACAACGAGGCGATGGTCGCGCTGGCATTGGCCGAATTCGGTCGCGTCGACATCTTGCTGGCCAACGCCGGCATCAACATCCGCGGCCCGATCGACGAACTGTCGCTCGACCAGTTCGAGCAGGTGATGGACACCAACGTCCGCGGCGTCTGGCTGGCCGCGAAGTCGGTCGTGCCGGCCATGAAGAAGGCCGGCGGCGGCCGAATCATTCTGATGGCCAGCACGCTCGGTGTCGTCGGCCTGGCCAACCGCACGCCCTATGCGGCCAGCAAGGGGGCCGTTGTGCAGCTCACCCGCGCGCTCGGCCTTGAGCTGGCCCCCTTCGGCATCACGTGCAACGCGATCGCCCCGGGGCCGTTCCTCACGCCGATGAACGTGCCGATCAAGGACCAGCCCGACACGAAGAAGTTCATCGTGGGGGCGGTAGCGCTCGAGCGCTGGGGGGAGATGCAGGAGATCCAGGGGGCGGCGATTTTCCTGGCGAGCCCCGCGGCCAGCTATGTCACCGGGAGCCTGCTGTTCGTCGACGGCGGCTGGACGGCGCGGTGAGGCTGTGGTGGCGATTGGTAGGGTGGGGCGAGGCTTTGCGAGCCCCACCGCAACGCATCCTGCACAGGTCGATCTCGGTGGGGCTCGCAAAGCCTCGCCTCACCCTACACCAACGAGACTACGAGAAGCGCCAACTCGCCTGGTAGAATAGAAGCAGCAATCCGCTTTCCAGGTCTCGCACGATGAGCGCATCGCCACCCACTGTCGTTTCGGCCCAAGACCTCTTCTCTCGCCCCGAGGATGGGTTGCGGCACGAGCTCGTTCGCGGAGAACTGCGCTCCATGACTCCGGCCGGATCAGAACACGGCGCACTGGGCGCCCAGCTGCTGCTGCGGCTCGGGCGCGTGGTCGAAGATCAACGACTCGGCCGCCTGTTCAACGCCGACACCGGCTTTGTGATCGCCCGCAACCCCGACACGGTGCGTTCGCCCGACGTCGCCTTCGTGGCCCAATCGCGGGTTATCGAGCCGCTCCCCGAAGGCTTCTATCCCGGTCCCCCCGACCTTGCCGTCGAGATCGTGTCGCCCAGCGATCGCAGCGCCGACGTCGAGGAAAAGGTGCAAGATTGGCTGCAGGCGGGGTGCCGCGAGGTCTGGGTGGTGCGTCCGCGCTTGCAGCAAGTCTCGATCTATCGCCTGGGCAGTAAGCAGATTCTCGAGGCGGCCGGAATCGTGACTTCTGACCTGTTGCCGGGCTTTTCCTGCAGCGTCGCGGAACTATTCCGGCGGTAGAACCCAGCGTGACCCCAGCCAACCTGCGCCTCGGCGAACTCCGTCTCATCGACCTCAGCCTGCCGATCGAAGATCAGGCGGCGGGCGAAATGCTCAAGCCGACGATCGAATACGTCACGCATGAGGCCGGCGGGCTCGAGAGCATGAGGAAGTTTTTCGGCGCCCAGCCCGAGGACTTCGTCTATTCGCGGGGCCAAGGCTGGGCCGTCGAGAATCTCTCGGTCAACACGCACGCCGGCACGCACGTCGACGCGCCCTACCATTACGCCGCCACGAGCGAGGGAAAGCCCGCCCGCCGGATCGACGAAGTGCCGCTCGACTGGTGTTTCGGACCCGGCGTCGTCCTGGACATGCGGAGGAAACGGCCGGGCGAGGTGATCTCGGCGGCCGATCTCGCGGCGCAGCTCGCGGCGATCGGCCACCAGCTGCGGCCGAAGGACATCGTGCTGATTCAGACCGGCGCCGACCGCCGTTGGGGAACGCCAGAGTACTTTCGCCAGCCGGGGCTCGATCGCGAGAGCACGCTGTGGCTCGTGGAGCAAGGCGTTCGTATGATCGGCATCGACGCCTGGACCCTCGACCGGGAGTTCACGGCCCAAATCGCCGAGTTTCGCCGCACCGGGGATGGCCGCTGCCTGTGGCCGGCCCACTTCGCCGGCATCGAGCGCGAATACTGCCAGATCGAAAAGCTGGCCAACCTCGACCTGCTCCCGCCCTCCGGATTCTACGTCTCCTGCTTGCCGGTGAAGATCAAAGGGGCGAGCGCGGGTTGGTGCCGGGCGGTGGGGCTCGTGGCCCAGTAGCGGCGGCGTTGCGGTGTGAAAGAATCGGGCGTCCCTCACCCTACCCTCTCCCACGGGGAGAGGGTTCAAGAGAGGGGCTCTAGTGCCCCTCTTGATCCACCAAATACCGTTCCGCATCGAGCGCCGCCATGCAGCCGGTGCCGGCTGAGGTGATCGCCTGCCGGTAGTAGTCGTCGGTCACGTCGCCCGCGGCAAACACGCCGGGCACGCTCGTGTTGGTGCGGAAGGGGACCGTGAGCTTGATGTAGCCCTTGCCCGTAAGCTCGAGTTGCCCCTTGAGGAAGGCGGTGTTGGGCGTGTGGCCAATGGCCAGGAAGACGCCGGTCGCTTCGCGCTCGTGGGCCGATCCGTCGAGCGTGCTCTTGAGCCGCACGCCGGTAACTCCTTGCTTGTCGTTGCCGAGCACTTCGTCGAGCCCATGGTTCCACACCAGCTCGATCTTGGGGTTGGTGAGCGCGCGCTGGGCCATGATCTTCGATGCCCGCAGCTCGTCGCGCCGATGCACCAGGTAGACGCGGCTGGCGAACTTGCTCAGGTAGCTGGCTTCTTCCACGGCCGAGTCGCCGCCGCCGACCACCGCCAGCGGCTTGTTGCGGAAGCGCGGCAGCGCGCCGTCGCACACAGCGCACGCACTGACGCCCCGGTTCTTATAGGCGTCTTCCGACGGCAATCCCAGGTAGTTCGCCTTGGCGCCCGTGGCCACGATCACGGTGTGAGCATCGGTCGTTTGGCCGGAGCTGGCCGTCAGCTTGAAGGGGCGGCGAGTAAAGTCGACCTGCACGATGTCGTCGGTGACGATGCGAGTTCCAAAGTTCGACGCCTGCTGCCGCATCAGCTCCATCAGCTCGGGCCCGCTGACGCCGTGCTTGCTGTGGGGAGGCATGAGCTGCCGCCGCGCGGGAGCGATCGCCTTGTCCAAGAAGGCCTCGAGATCGCCTGCCGGAAAGCCGGCGTAGTTCTCGACCTCGGTCGTCAGGGCCAATTGCCCCAGCGGCAGCGTGCCCGCCAGCCGATTTTCTTCGGTGATCGCCCCCTCGAAGACGAGCGGCTGCAGTTCGGCGCGGGCGGCGTAGATGGCGGCCGACCAGCCGGCCGGTCCACTGCCAATGATGACGACTTGTTCGGCCACGGGGGACGTGCGCTTTCTCGGGCAAAGGGTGTAACGGTCGCTCCTAGTTCTACGCTCTCGGCTCTAGAGAGAGGGGCCCGGGCCCCAGGCGTAGGCCGACATTATAGGGACAAAGGCCAGCCGGTCCACCGACTGAACTTGTTGCCGCGCATCGAGCTAGCTAAGGTGAAAGCCCTTCCGGCCCAGCATCGACCTTGCCCCCCTCTCGCGCCGCCATTGCCTTCACGGGATCTCGCCTCGTACGACTATTCGGAGTTACCAGTCCATGGGCCGCCGACAGTACTTCGCCACCAAAAGCCTCGACGTTTTGCTCGAGGAGATGGCCGGCGAGCACCGCTTGAAGCGCGTGCTCGGCCCCGTTTCCCTCTCGGCCCTCGGCATTGGCGCCACGATCGGCACCGGCATCTTCGTGCTCGTGGGCCAAGTGGCCAGCCAGACGACCGGCCCCTCGCTGATGCTTTCGTTCGTCGTCGCCGGCATCGCCTGCGTGTTCGCGGGGCTGTGCTACGCGGAGTTCGCCTCCATGGCGCCGGTGGCCGGCTCGGCCTACACCTATGGCTACGCCACGCTGGGCGAGCTGCTCGCCTGGATCATCGGCTGGGACCTGGTGCTCGAATACGCGGTGGCGGCGGCGGCGGTAGCGCACGGTTGGTCGAAGTACTTTCAGGATCTCATCGACTTTGCCGGCTTAGAGGTTCCGGCGGTGTTCAAAGACGCACCGTTCTCCTACAACGGGCACACCGGAGAGTTCCATATCACCGGCAGTTGGCTCGATCTGCCGGCCGTGGTGATCGCCGCCATCTGCACGATCGTGCTCGTGGTCGGCATCAAGGAGAGCACGCGGTTCAACGCGCTCATGGTGATCGTCAAGGTGTCCGTGGTGTTGTTCGTGATCGCCGTGGGCGCCTTCTACGTCAACCCCGCCAACTGGACCCCCTTTGCCCCTTACGGCTTCTCCGGAGTCAGCTTCTTCGGTCATACGGTCTGGGGCGAAGCGATCGACGGCAAGCCGGTCGGGATGATCGCCGGAGCGGCCATCATCTTTTTTGCCTACATCGGTTTCGACGCCGTGTCGACCCACTCGGAAGAAGCCAAGAACCCCAGCCGAGACGTGCCGATCGGCATCCTCGCCAGCCTGGTGATCTGCACGGCGCTCTACATTGCGATGGCCGCGGTCGTCACCGGCATGGTCCCTTACCAAGAGATCCATAAAGAAGCGCCCGTGGCCGCCGCGTTCAACCACGTGGGCTTGGGCTGGGCCCGCTTCCTAGTCGACATCGGCGGCCTGACCGGCATCACTTCGGTGCTGCTCGTCACGATGCTCAGCCAACCCCGCGTGCTCTTGGCCATGGCCCGTGACGGCCTGTTGCCGCCAAGCTTCTTCGGGGCGGTGCATGATCGTTTTCAGACGCCCTGGAAGTCGACGATTCTCACCGGGTTCGTCGTAGCGGCTCTCGGGTCGCTCCTGCCGCTCGACATTCTGGCTGACCTCGTGAGCATCGGCACGCTCATGGCGTTCGTCATTGTGTGCGCCGCGGTGCTCGTGATGCGGAAGATCAACCCCAACGCCCCGCGCCCCTTCCGCGTGCCCTTCTCGCCGGTCGTGCCCCTCTTGGGCATGGGCTTCTGCCTGATGCTCATGTTCTCGCTGCCGCCGGCCAATTGGTATCGGCTGGCGGGCTGGCTGGCCGCCGGGTTCGTCATCTACTTCAGCTACGGCCAGTTCCACAGCCACCTCGGCAAGCAACTTGTCCACGAAATCCAGGCCCACGGCGTGTCCCCCGCCGGCGTGCCGATCACCGATATCGACCGCGCCAACAATTCCTAAGGGCGAGCGGCCGGCGTCGGCCGGCTGACAAGTTGCCCCACCACCGCGAAACTTGCCGGTTTCGCGACAAAGTGCGATACTCGATGCGGCGCAAGGGCTTGCGGCGGCAGCTCGCGCACGGGCGACGGTTGCACCGTATACTCGTGGAACGTCCGGCGCGCCTCCCAACCCCATGATTCCGTTGGGCTTCAGGCCTTTGTCGCGCCTGGCTGATCCCGCTGTGCGCCCCCGGGCAATTCGCATTTCTCTCGGACGATCTCGATGGCTATTGCCGACCAAACGACCACGCGTGAACTCTTGGATCAGCTCCTGGCCGAACGGATTCTGGTCATCGACGGGGCGATGGGCACCATGGTCCATGCCCTCAAGCTCACGGAAGAGGACGTCCGCGGCTCGCGGTTCGCCAAGCACCCGAAGGACCTGAAGAACTTCATCGACGTGCTGGTGCTCACGCAGCCCGACGCCATCGAAAACATCCATCGGCAGTACCTCGAAGCCGGCGCCGACATCATCGAGACCAACACCTTCGGCGCGACGCGGATCGCCCTGGCCGACTTTGAGATGCAGGAGTATTGCCGGGAGTTGAACCTGGCCGCCTGCCGAGTGGCCCGCCGCGCGGTCGACGCGATGAACGCCAAGACCCCCGAGCGGCCGCGGTTCGTCGCCGGCTCGATCGGCCCCACGACCAAGCAGCTCTCAATCACCGGCAACGTCGAAGACGCCGCGCACCGCGAGTTCGGCTTCGACGACTTCGTGGACAACTTCTACGAGCAAGTGGCCGCGCTCGTCGAGGGGGGCGTTGATCTGCTGCTCACCGAAACGAACATCGACACGCTGGTGCTCAAGGCCTGCCTGTTCGCGATCGAAAAATACTTCGCCGACACCGGCGTGCGCGTGCCGGTGATGGCGTCGTTCACGATCTTTGAAAGCGGCCGCACGCTCTCGGCCCAAACGGTTGAGGCTTGCTGGAACTCGATCTCCCATGCCGATCTGTTCAGCGTCGGCATCAACTGCTCGCTCGGCCCCACCCAGTTGCGGCCGTACCTGGAAGAGCTGTCACGCATCTCGCCGATTTGGGTGAGCTGTTATCCCAATGCCGGCTTGCCGAACGAAATGGGCGGCTTCGACGAAACGCCGAGGCAGATGGCGGGAACGCTCAGCGAGTTCGCCGAAAACGGTTGGCTGAACATCGTCGGCGGGTGCTGCGGCACCACGCCCGCCCACATTCGCGCGATCGCCGAGGCCGTGGCCGGCAAGAAGCCGCGCCGCCGCAGCCGCCCCGAGCCGTTTACGCGTCTCTCCGGACTCGAGCCGCTCGTACTGCGGCCCGAGAGCAACTTCACGATGATCGGTGAGCGGACCAATGTCACCGGCAGCAAGAAGTTCGCCCGCTTGATCCTCAACGGCGACTTCGAGGCCGGCCTGGCCGTCGCCCGCGAGCAGGTTGAAGGCGGCGCGAACATTCTCGACGTGAACATGGACGAAGCCCTGCTCGACGGCGAGGCCGCCATGACGCGGTTCCTCAACTTGCTCTCCACCGAGAGCGATATCTGCCGCGTGCCGATTATGGTCGACAGCTCGAAGTGGTCGATCCTCGAGGCAGGCCTGAAGTGCGTGCAGGGGAAGCCGATCGTCAACTCGATCAGCATGAAGGAAGGCGAAGAGCAATTCCTGCAGCATGCCCGGCTCGTGCGTCGCTATGGCGCGGCCGTGGTGGTGATGGCCTTCGACGAGCAAGGGCAGGCGGTCACCGTTGAAGACAAGGTCCGCATCTGCCAGCGGGCCTACAAGCTGCTCACCGAAGAGGTGGGCTTCCCGCCGCAAGACATCATCTTCGATCCGAACATCCTCACGGTCGCCACCGGCATCGAAGAACACAACGACTACGCGCTCAACTTCATCGAGGCCACGCGGCAGATCAAGCAGGTTTGCCCGTTGGCCAAGGTCTCGGGCGGCATCAGCAACATTTCGTTCTCCTTCCGCGGGAACGACGTGGTCCGCGAGGCCATGCACTCGGCCTTCCTCTACCACGCGATCAGGGCGGGCCTGGACATGGGCATCGTCAACGCGGGGCAGTTGGCCGTGTACGAGGAGATCGAGCCGGAGCTGCGCGAGAAGGTGGAAGACGTGCTGCTCAACCGCCGCCCCGACGCCACGGAGCGGCTGATCGAGCTGGCCGAACGCGTGAAGAACCGGGGCAAGGCCAGCACAGGCAACGAGCTCGCCTGGCGTTCCGGCACCGTCGAGGAACGCCTGTCGCATGCGCTCGTGAAGGGCCTGGTCGACTACATCGAAGTCGACGCCGAGGAAGCGCGCCTGAACAAGGCGGCTTATCCGACCTGCCTGTCGATCATCGAAGGCCCGCTGATGGCCGGCATGTCGATCGTGGGCGACCTGTTCGGCGCCGGCAAGATGTTTCTGCCGCAGGTGGTGAAGAGCGCCCGCGTGATGAAGAAGGCCGTGGCCTATCTGCTCCCCTTCATGGAGGAAGAGAAGAAGGCCGCCGGCGCGAGCGACGCCCCGCGCGGCAAGGTGCTGCTGGCGACCGTGAAGGGGGACGTTCACGACATCGGCAAGAACATCGTCGGCGTGGTGCTGGGCTGCAACAACTATCAGGTCATCGACCTGGGCGTGATGGTGCCGACCGAAAAGATCCTGGAGACGGCCGTCAAGGAAGGGGTCGACATCATTGGCTTGAGCGGCCTGATCACGCCGAGCCTCGACGAGATGGTTCACGTGGCCAAGGAAATGCAGCGCACCGGCAGCACCACACCGCTCTTGATCGGCGGCGCAACGACGAGCGCCAAGCACACGGCCGTAAAGATCGCTCCGCAGTTCGAAAAATCGGTGGTCCACGTGCTCGACGCTTCGCGGGCAGCCACCGTCGTCGAGCGGCTGCTCAGCAAGGACGGGAAGGAAGCCTTCGATCAAGAAAACCGCGTGCTGCAGCAGCAGCTCGTCGAATCGTACAAGATGCGGCAGCAGGTAAAGCTCGTCCCGTATGCCGAGGCCGTGGCGAATCGCTTTCAGACCGACTGGGCCAAGGTTCGCATCGACCGCCCGGCGTTCACTGGGCTGCGTGTGCTCGAGAACGTGCCGCTCGCGGAACTCGTGCCCTACATCGACTGGACGCCCTTCTTCCAGACTTGGGAGCTGAAGGGCAAGTACCCGAAGATCTTCGAGTCGCCCGAGGTGGGACAGGTGGCGAAGGAGTTGTTCGCCGACGCTCAAAAGCTGCTTGCTCGGCTCGTGGAGAAGGGCGAACTGAAGGCCCGCGGCGTGTACGGCTTCTGGCCCGCCGCCAGCGATGGCGACGACATCGTGCTCTTCACCGACGACTCTCGCACCACCGAACTCACGCGGCTGCACACGCTGCGGCAGCAGTGGGAACGTGTTGGGCAGCGGACCTTCTATGCCCTAGCCGACTTCATCGCCCCGCTCTCGAGTGGCCGGCAAGATTACCTCGGTGGCTTCGCGGTCACCTCGGGGCTCGGCATTGAGAAGCTCGTGGCCGAGTTCGACGCCGACCACGACGACTCGAGCTCGATCATGGTCAAGGCGCTCGCCGATCGCTTCGCCGAGGCGTTTGCCGAGGTGCTGCATGCCCGAGCGCGGCGCGACTGGGGCTTCGGCGCCGACGAAGGCCTGAGCAACGAGGACCTGATCGAAGAAAAGTACCGCGGCATCCGCCCAGCCCCCGGCTACCCCGCCTGCCCCGACCACACGGAAAAGGGGCTGCTCTGGCAACTCTTGGACGCCGAAAAGAACACTGGCATCAAACTGACCGAGAGCTTCGCCATGTGGCCGGCGGCCAGCGTGAGCGGCCTCTACTTCGGCCATCCGGACGCCCGCTACTTCGCGGTCGATCGCCTGACGCGCGACCAGGTGGAAGACTACGCCCGGCGAAAGAAGATGCCGCTCAAGGAAGTGGAGCGGTGGCTGTCGCCGAATCTGGGGTATGAGACGTAAGGCTAGCGGCAACCGTCCGGCTACCGGATGCCGAGGAGGGCTGCGAAGAACTTCTTGAAGAGCCCGGCAAAGGTCCGCAGCACCCGTTCGACTTCCGAGTTATTGTGAACTCGATCGTAGCATTCACGGTAGAAGTCCGCTTCGAATGCTATCCATTTTCCAAACCATTCGATTCGATCTTCGAGTGGCTCCGGCTTGTGAGGCTTTGCATCATCGATCAGACCTAGGACGATGGGCGCCGCTTCTTTGTAGGGCGTGCAATCATCGGGAAACACGATGGCAAGCTCGGTTCCTTTCCAGTCGGAACCAGGAATCCTTTGCGGGCCGCTGCAGGTTGCAAGCCACGCTTCGTGCTTTCGACCCGGGTACTCCAGAATGACCGTTCTTGCAAGAACGCACTCAAGAGGTTCCCCTAGAACGCACGTACGAGGGTCGTTAACTGCCATCGCCTCGCTTTCAGAGCACAAGGCTAAGCGAATCCCCTGCGCAATCTCCATCTGACCTCCTCGTATCCGTCGCAGGCGTTCAGGTTAGCGCGTGGCCTGCGCCGCCCTTATCTGAGTAAAGTTTGAGGCCGCCTCCTTATCCTTTGTCCCGCCCCTCTACCCCGGAAACGGCCTCAACGGCGACTTATCCCCAACCAGCCAGACGTGGCCGTACGGATCAGTGAAGCTCCCTTGGCGGTGCGTGCCCCAGGGCGCCTCGTAATCCTTGACTTCCCCGCCGGCGGCGCCCGCTTTCACGGCGCAGGCGACCACGGCGTCTGGGTCGTCGACGAACAGCTCGATCCTGACCGTAGTCGTGCCGAGCGCCTGTGGCGTTGCAAAGCGGCCCTCGACCGGCTCGTGTAGGAACAATGCTGCGCCGCCGATTTGCATGCCAGCGACGGAACCGAGGCTCCACAGCAAGCTGGCCCCGAGGGCCTTTTCGTACCACTCGACCGCGGCGGGAGTGTTGGGCACGGCCAGCATGAACGAGAGCACGGTCTCGCCCGTGGGTGGGGTCGACGCCATCTTGCGTTTCTCCGCTTCAGTCGAAGTCAGCGCGAACCTTCGTCGGCGCGGATTGTACTGGCCGCACGCGAGAGAAGCTAGGAAACGGCCAGGCCCAAGCTTCCGGACGCGCCGCTTTCCGCCGTTGCAGATCAGCGTGGATGTCTTCGGCCGCCGGGAGCTCGCGGTAGTTGAAGGCGCCCGGATCGATGCCGGCCAGCTCGGTGCGCCGCCACCGCTCCGCAAAGTCGGGGCGACTCGCAAGGACCGGCAGCACGCCGATCCAGACGGCCGCAGCAACCGCCACAAAGGCAGCGAGCGTGAGCGCCGGGTATCGCTGCATCAGGCGCCTCACTTCGTCAGCTCTAGCGCCGCTTCCGGAAACAGCACCTTGAACGCCAAATACGCCATCGCCAACGTTAGCGCCAAGTTCAGCGTCTGCCCCACCACGTAGAGCGCCACCGGCTTGCCGTCGCGCAGGTAGGGCAAGAAGTCTTTTGCCCGGCTTTCCAGGCCGATGCTCACAAAGCCCAGGCAGAAGAACCATTCGCGGAGCACCTTGGTGGGGTCGGTGGCCGCCGTGGCCACCGCGCTGCCGAAGGCTGGGCTCGCGTGAAGCCAGGAGAACACCGCTGAAGCCGCCAGAAACCCGAGCACGAACCGCGGGAACCGCCGCCAGACTTCCCACAGGCTGGGTTTCACGCCGCTCTCGGCCGGTTCCACCCAGCCGGTCCAGTAAACCGCCACGCCGAACGCCACCACGCCGATCAAAATGTTCTGGATCATCTTGATCGTCACCGCCACGGTGAGCGCCGCCGGTTCGCCCAGCAGCTCGCCGGCCACGGCCACTGCCCCGGTCGAGTCGATCGTGCCGCCGATCCAAGCGCCGCCGAGCACGGGCCCCAGCTCGAGCGCCCGAATCACGGGAGGCATGGCGATCATCATCACCACGGTGAAGGCGAGCGAGATGCCGATCGCCAGCGACAGTTCCTCGCGCTTCGCGCGGCAGGCCGCGCCCGTGGCGATTGCGGCGGAAACGCCGCAGACCGACATGTCGGCCGAGAGGGTCATGTTGAGCGACTTCGATTCGAGCCGCAGCACCTTCTGGCCAAAGAGGTAGGTCGATACGAGCACGATCGGCGTCGTGACCCAAGAAACGAGCATGCCTGGGGCGCCGAGGGCCATGAGCCGGCCGAGCAGCACTTCGGCCCCGAGCAGCACCAGGCCCACCTTGATGTAAAGCTCGGTGCAGAGCGCCGGACGCAGCCAAGCCGGCGTGCCCACGGTGTTGCTGATCGCCAGGCCGATGAGCAGGGCCCAGAGCGGGTACTCGAGGCCGTAGTAGCGGACGACTTTTTGCCCGGCCAGGATCTCGGCCAAGACCGCTAGCGCAAAGAGCGCCGCGAAGGCCGGCAGAAAGGCGCGCGGCGACGTGCCTTGGGCCGCCGCGGCAACACCGAACGCAGCCACGGCCACGCCCAAGGTGAACGCCAAGGGCAAGGCATCGGCGGCCGCGGGAGGCTGCGAGAAAAACGCCTCGAACGGATTGTCGGCCCATGGCTTTGGCTTCGCGGCCCAGGCGGCGAGCGGATTCGCAAGCTTTTTCGCCTCGCCGGCGGGGCGCGCGGAAAGTGTGGCGACAAGGCTGGCGGCCAGGAGCGACGCTCCGAGCAATACCGCCAACCAATCTTCGCGCCAGGCCGGATCGGGCGATGGTTCGGAATCTTCAGGCATGGCGAGAGCGCGGGAGGGAGGGGCGCGTCGGAGTAACGTGCGGTGGGAGCGACCTACGATCCCGCGCCCGCCGCGTCCTGACAAGTAGTCGTAGGGTGGGGCAAACGAAGTGAGCCCCACCGCTTTCGCGGTCGGCGCAACTGATGATCGGTGGGACTCGCAGAGCCTCGCCTCCCCCTACGGCGCCGCAAGGCATCTCCGCTTGTCAGGCCCCCCGCGATTCCTATACTTAGCAAGGAGTTGCTGCGAGGCTTGCAGTCCCGGCATGCGATTGCGGGGGCGGCACGTGGATGCATGCTCCTCTTCGTCCCCAGGAGCCGATTGGGGGCCGTTCTGCGCCGTCCGTAGGCGCAAATCCTGGAAAGCAGAATCGATGGCGGGAGAAGCGAGTTTGGCTTCCGAGGCTCGGCCTTCGTTCCTGGCGCGAAACAGCTTCTTGTTGCGCCGCCTGCACTCGCTGAGCGGCCTGGCGCCCGTGGGGGCCTACATGGTCGTCCACCTGCTCACCAACGCCAGCGTGCTCAATGGCACAGCGTCGTTCCAGCAGAACGTCGACCGCATTCACTCGCTCGGCCGAGCGTTGCCGGTGGTCGAGTGGGTGTTCATCTTCATTCCACTGATCTTCCACGCCGGCTATGGCTTCGTGCGGATCTACGATTCGCAGGCCAACGCCGCCGAGTACCCCTACCCCAAGAACATCCGCTACACGCTGCAGCGGATCACGGGGATGGTGGCTTTCGTCTACATCCTGTTCCACGTTGCCCAGCTCCATCACCTGGGCTTTGGCCAGTTCAATCCCGAACATGCCACGTCGTCGGCCGCCGCAGCCATCGGCAGCACGTACTGGATGCAGGCCATCTACGTGGTGGGCGTTTTGGCCTGTGTGTACCACTTGGCCAACGGCATTTGGACCTCAGGCATCACCTGGGGTATTTGGACGAGCCCGGCGGCGCAGCGACGGGCCGATTACGTTTGCTGGGGGATTGGCTTCCTCGTGGCCGTGATCGGCCTGAGCGCCCTGGTCGGCTTCGGCCGCGTCGACGTGGCCAAGGCCCGCGAGCAGGAGTCGCGGATGCAGAAGGCCCGGCTGGAGTTGGCTGGGGAAGATGAGCAATCAGAAGCTGCGCCGGCCGAACCGGCCAAGGCCCCGTAAACCGCAAGATATGGTCCGCGAGAGCGGACCCTACGTAGGGTCCGCTCTGCAGACCATCGAGCCGCGTACATTTCAGAAGGTCGGTTGAGCATGGCGAAGCAACGGGTGATGGTGGTCGGCGGCGGGCTGGCGGGTCTGGCGGCGGCCATGAAGCTGGCCGACGCCGGCGTCGACGTCGACCTGATGAGCCTCACGCCCGTCAAGCGCTCGCACAGCGTGTGCGCCCAGGGGGGGATCAACAGCGTCAACGACCAAACGCGGCAGCTCGGCGACAACGAGTGGCTGCATTTCGACGACACCGTGTACGGCGGCGACTTCCTGCAGCACCAGCCCCCCGTCCACGAGATGTGCCAGTGGGGGCCGAAGATCATCGACCTGATGGACCGGCTGGGCGTCACCTTCAACCGCACGGCCGAAGGCTACCGCGACCAGCGCCGCTTCGGCGGCACCCTCTTCAAGCGCACCGCCTTCGCGGGCGCCACCACCGGTCAGCAGCTCCTCTACACGCTCGACGAGCAGGTGCGCCGCTGGGAAGTGGAAGGGCGGATCAAGAAGTACGAGTTCTGGGACTTCTTGGGGCCGATCCTCGATAGCAACGGCGTATGCCGCGGATGCGTGGCGCAGGACCTGGTGACGATGGAGATCCGGGCGTTCCCGGCCGACGCAGTAGTGATTGCCAGCGGCGGCTGCGGACTGATCTACGGCCGCTCCACCATGTCGATGGCCTGCAACGCCAGCGCCGTGAGCCGCGCCTATCAGGCCGGCGCCAAGTACGGCAACGGCGAGTTCATTCAGGTTCACCCCACTGCCGTGCCGGGGGCCGACAAGCTGCGGCTGATGAGCGAGAGCGCCCGCGGCGAAGGGGGCCGCGTGTGGGTGCCGCGCACGCCGCACGATCCACGCCCGCCCAAACAGATCCCCGAAAACGAGCGCTACTACTTTCTCGAGGAACGCTACCCCAAGTACGGCAACCTCGTGCCGCGCGACATCGCCACGCGCGAAATTTTCAACGTCTGCGTGTACGAAGGGCTTTCGGTGGAGCAGGACCGCGAGTGCGTCTATCTAGACCTCACGCACCTGCCGCGCGAGACGCTCGACCGCAAGCTGGGGGGCATCCTCGAGATCTACGAGAAGTTCCAAGGCGTCGACCCGCGCGACGTGCCGATGAAGATCTTCCCGGCCGTCCACTACTCGATGGGGGGCCTGTGGGTCGACTACGCCAAGAGCGCAAGCGGCGGCCTCACGAGCGGCGCGATCGCCAACCAAGCCACGAACGTGCCGGGGCTCTACGCCATTGGCGAGTGCGACTACCAGTATCACGGCGCGAACCGGCTGGGGGCCAACTCGCTGTTGAGCTGCATCTTCAGCGGACTGATCGTGGCCCCCACGCTCGAGACGCTCCTCAAGTCGGCCCCGCACGGCGCGGCGAGCGCGCAGCCGAGCAGCCTCTTTGAGCAAGCGCAGAAGCAGCACCTCGACGCCCACCTGCAGTTGCTCAAGCGCCCCGGCGGCCAGGAAAACCCGTACCAGATTCACCACGAGCTGGGCCAGGTGATGACCAAGGCGGCCACGGTGGTGCGCAACAACAAGGACGTCACGGCGGCCTACGCCACGGTGAGCGAACTCACCGAACGGGCCAAGCGCTGCGCCCTCGCCGACACCGGGCACTGGACGAACCAAAACATCGTCTTCACCCGCGCCCTGCAAGACATGCTGCCGATCGCCAAGGTGATCCTCAAAGGCGCCCTGCAGCGCGACGAGTGCCGAGGGGCGCACTTCAAGCCGGAGTTCGCCATGCCGGGGCTCGAGCCCACCACCGACCCGGCCGAGCGCCGCCGGGCGGCCGAGGCCTGGTGCGACCGCTTCGAGGAGAACACCCGTCGCTGGCTCAAATCGACGGTGGCCACCTGCAGCGATGGCGAGCCCGACATCGCCTATGAAGCGGTCGACACCTCGCTAATTCCGCCCCGCCCACGCCTGTATGGTTTGGTGGGGGCCGAAGCGATCGAAGAAGTTTGGAAGGGCCGCGCCGCCGCCAAGACCTCGGCCGACGGCGCCCCGCGCGGCGCCAAGCCAGCCCTGGCCGCCGCCCACTGAGAAACGCGCTGAATAACGGTACCCACTGCCTTCCACCAAGTTCCCTCTCCCTGTGGGAGAGGCCAGGGTGAGGGCCCGTCGAACCTTTGGAACCGCCGCGAACCATGTCGCACTCCACTCACGACGCACACGACGATCACGATCACGACGACGGCGAAGGCCGGGCGTTCGACGTGCGCGTGCTGCGCCAGGATGGTCCCAGTTCGTCCAGCTATTGGGAGCGCTTCCGCGTAGCCTGGGAGCCGGACATGAACGTGATCAGCGTGCTGCAGCGGATCGCGGCCATGGCCCATACGGCCGAAAACCGGCCCGTCGCCCCCGTGGCCTGGGACTGCAACTGCTTGGAGGAAGTCTGCGGCGCTTGCACGATGCAGGTGAACGGCCGAGTAAGGCAAGCCTGCACGGCGCTCGTCGACCGGCTGCTCGAAGACGAGCCCGCGGGCATCGAGCTGCGGCCGATGAGCAAGTTTCCGGTCATCCGCGACCTGATGGTCGACCGCGGCCGGCTTTTCCAGGCCCTCAAGCGCGTGAAGGCCTGGATTCCGGTCGACGGCTACTTCGATCGCGGCCCTGGCCCGCAGCAATCGTCTGAATCGCAGGAGGTGGCCTATCCGCTCTCGCAGTGCATGAGCTGCGGTTGCTGCCTGGAGGCCTGCCCGCAGTATCTCAAGGTCGACGTGCCGCGGCGGGCCGGCGAGAGCGACGGCGAGTTAGCTGCCCGCAAGGCCGCGGCCTACGACCAGAACTTCGTAGGGGCCCACGCGATCAGCCAGGCGGTGCTGTTCAACACGAACCCCACCGGCAGCATGAGCGCCGGCGAACGCCTGGACGCGCTGATGGGCCCGGGCGGCATCCAGTATTGCGGCAACGCCCAAAACTGCGTGGCGGTCTGCCCGAAGGAAATCCCGCTCACCACCTCGATCGCCAAAGCCGGCCGCGCGACGACTGGGCGGGCCTTCAAGAAGCTCTTCGACCGGTAGCTTGAACCCTCTCCCTGTGGGAGAGGGCAGGGTGAAGGTCTGCAGGTTGTGCGGCCGCTCGACTTGAGAGCTGAATTCTTCGAGGCGAGCCTTCAATCCGCCACGCTCCCAACAAGCTCGTAAGCCTCCGCCTCGCTCAGCCGCTGCCGGCTCGCGAGCTGGACGACTAACCGGCATTCGGCCTCCCCACCTGCTACGATGAGGGAATGAACCGATTCGGCGCCATTGTCGTTGCGGTGCTCTTCTTAGCCTTCGCCGGGCTGCTGCTTCTGCCGCGCCCGACCTCGTACACTTGGCAGCCCCCCGATTGGGCGCGGGTGGCCTGGCGGATCTACGCGGGCGCCATCGTCACATGCGCCTGGGCGATTTGTTTTCGCAAGCAACTCGAATCGGTCCGGCCCACGCTTTTGGCGGTCTTTGCCCTGGTCGCCATGCAGGCGGCGTTTTGGGCCGCGGCACGTGCGCTAAACCTTGGATACTAGCGAGCGGCACGGTCGCCAGACATGCTAAGAACGAACTGCGCCTGGCAGGATTCGAACCTGCGACCTACGGTTTAGGAAACCGTTGCTCTATCCCCTGAGCTACAGGCGCTTTTATTTATTCCGCAACGGCTTGCGGGCCAGCAGCGTCGCCGCCTGGCAGCCTAACGTGCGACCTATTCCGAGCATAGGCGGCCCGGGCCGCGTAGGCGGCTCGCCGTTCCAAAGACGGGAGTGCTCCAGGGTACAGGCCTTGGGTGATTGCTGTCGAGGCGTGACCCAGTCGCGCGCACCGTCTTCACCGGGATGTTGGCCGCGATCAGGCGGGTTGCCAGGTCGGACCGCGCGCACGCCGCGAGGAGCTTTCACGTGGGCAGTCGGGCGCCTCTTCGGAACCTCCCCTACCGCGAGCGCATGGGTTCCGGCGATTCGTGGTCCACAATCGGATCGTAGCCCTCGCCAGCAAGGTGGTAACAGCGGTTACGCCCTGCCTTCTTCGCCGAGTAGAGCGCGCGATCCGCGTGGCTCACCAGGTCCTGGGCAGTGGTCACCGACTGCACGCTGGCAAGTCCGAGGCTGACCGTTACCGAAAGCAAAGCGCCGCCGGCCGGAATCGGATGATCCGCGATTTCGCGCCGCAGTCGGTCGACGATTCGCCGTCCTTCGTCGAGCGAGCAGTTCAGCAGAATCCCGAATTCTTCGCCGCCTAAGCGGCTGACCGAATCCTCGGGGCGGGCGCAGGCGGCAAGCGTCCTGGCAATCGCCTGGAGCACCTCATCTCCCACCGGGTGCCCATATTCGTCGTTGATCCGCTTGAAGTGATCCACGTCCGCCAACGCCAAACAGAACTCCGACGTGTGGGACTGCCACTGCGCAAATTGGTCCGCCAGATCGCTATCGAAAGCCCGGCGGTTCTCGAGCGACGTAAGCGAGTCCTGGCAGGCATCCCGCATATACTGTTGGATGGCGAATTCCTGGTCGACAAACTGTTCTTCCGCATCAGCCAGTTGCTCGAGCAAGCATTCGTTGGCGCCCAGGATGCGCTCGACGACCGACGAATCGCCGTCCTGCAGTTCGGCATGCGCAACGCGCAGGCCTGCGTGGTGCTTGTCGATGTTGCTCTTCACCTGCCGAGTCAGGCCATGCACGCCTTGGGCAAGCTGCGAGACGAGCAAAGCGTCGCGGCGACCAACTGACCGCACACCCACTTGTCGATCGCGGAACAACTGACATGTGAGCCAACCGGCGACGAACCCGGTGGGCAGACCCAAAAGGGCAGTGATGAGGGCAATCAGCATGGCCGATCACTCCTGAGCGACTCTTCAGCGAAAGAAACGGGCTGGACGCTGACGAGCCCTCTCGAGGGCAGCGTGTGGCCCGCATGATCCCGTCCCAACAGACCAACCACACGCGGGACGAAAACGAATGCGGCCGGTCTCCTGCGATTCTGCCAGGAGGCAGCGATCCCGGCTTTGCGGAAAGCCTAGGTTATTCCAGGCGAAGAATCACAAAAAACAGCGATCCGGGAAGCGCCCGCCAATTTTGGCAGACGGCCCACGGACGGAGCGGCCCGCGGGAGGGCGGTCTACCGACCAGGCTGCTCAAGGGGCCGGGGGTCAGTAGGGCGTCACGATGAAGCCGGGGTTGTAATTGTAAGGGGAAGGAACGCTGCGGGAGCCAGCCCATCGCCGGAACGGGTAGCCGCGATTCGCGTAGTACCCTTCAAGCCCCCTCGGGAAGCCCAGCCCCGCGCCATAGGCCGGATAATAGCCCGGTCCGTAGTTGGGGAGCGAATAGGCAGGGAGATTGGGCACGTAGTAGCCAGGATTCACGGTTGGGGCCGCAGAAACGTAGTAGCCCGAGTTGAAGGGGTAGCCAGGGTAGTATGCATACCCTGGAGTCTGGCTGCGAGCCGCCTCCGCCCACGAGCACGTGATCAAAGCCGCCAGCAAAAGAATTCCGATTCGTCGCATAGCTTTCACCCGATTTTGGGCCCCGAGCCTTGCTACTTGGGTGCAAGCCTCGTGCCGTGCCGATCAGAAGAGGAGGGGTACCCGATGTTTCTCCCGCTCTCCGAGGCCGGGCCGCCCGCCATTTCCCCACCCACTGCCGCTCGCCAGCCGCTCCGCGAAGTCGCGGCTCTGCGCTAGAATCGGGGGGAATGAAAAGGAAGAGCCGCGGCCGCGTGCGTTCGTTTCCCCGACCGCGGCCGCCTCTGCGGGGCTCTTGACCAAGTAGTTGGCGCCACGGCCAAGCGCAAGCGAAGGCTCGCTGCCGGAGCGGCCCGCGAGAGGGCGGGGCGGTCGCAGCCCTTGGGTCCCTGGCGAGGCTACCTAACGACCGCCCAGTGGGCAAAGAGCCCGATTCCCCATCCGAATAACACCCAGGCGATCCAGAAGGGCGGGCCGGTCAAGAGATTGATCACCGCTAGGAGGAGCATGACCAAGACAAACACGACCGCATGGATGCCGAAACCAATTCTCTTCATGGCAGCTCTCGGGCCAACGGGATAAGGCAAGATGATCTTGGTCGACTAGTGCCGCGTCACAGCTTGGTTTTCCGTGCGCCACACCAACCCGCAGCGCAAGCAAGGGACGGGAGCGCCCGCTGGCGCGCTGGCTGAAAATGCTCCCCGGCCCGTGCAGGGGTCCGCGAGACTTGACCAGGGACGCGTAGCTCCCCCTTGCTCGCGCCGCGGGCTAGTATCGATCGGGCAACCGAACATCTAGCAGTGACGCTGCACTAGGGGGAGCCCCGAAATCCAGGTGGTGTCGAAGCAGGTGTCGACATCATCTTAGGGCGCCAGCTAGCATAAGTGGTGAGCTTCTGCAGACAAAGAACAAGCGCCCGTAGCTCAATCGGATAGAGCAGCGGACTTCTAATCCGCAGGTTGCAGGTTCGAGTCCTGCCGGGCGTGCTTTCGATTCGATCGGCCGAGGCCGTACCCTTGCTGGCCGGCGTTTCCCGCGGGCCAACCAGTCCTTTCCCTAGGTCGTGCCGGGCTCTGGCGGGGTAGGCTTCGCGCATGGTCGTTTGGGTTGCCGCACTGCTGCACGTTGGCCTGCCGGCCGGGCTGATTGCGCTGGCGGCCATGCGGCTGATGGCCCGGCCGCCCTGGTGGGTGGCCGGGCTTTTGGCGACCGTGCCGCTCGCGTTCTGGACCGTCGTCGGCGCGTTCATCGGCTGGTTGCTGCCGGCCGCAGCGCTCGAGCCGTTTCTCTGGTTCGCCGCCGAGTAGCGCTCAACAGCGCGGCCGAGCCCATTCCCGCCAACAGCCCGCCGCTCGGCTCCGGCACGATCCGCGTCGAGCGGATCTCCAGGTTCATGAAGAGTTGGCCGTCGGGAAAGAAGCCGGTGATCTGGCCGGCGGCCTGCCCCTGTTGGTCGAAGCTCCCTGGATCGGGCGCCGTGAGCGGCAGCGCGTCGCTGGTCACCGCGTCGAGCGGCGCCGCCGTGTCGCGGAGGGTGATCTGCATCTGCTGGACCACGAGCCCCGGCAGCGTAGACGACGCCGGAGCGCTGAGCACGTCGTAGGCGTCGATCGTGCCGATGCCGAGCGCATGGTCGTTGAGGATCTGCACGGTCGCCGTGTTCGCATTGAACGTGTGGGCGCCGATGTCGATCTGAAAGGCGGGTGCGCCCGACTGTGCATATTCGCCGCGGCTCGGCGCGGGGTCGCCATCCGGCGTGGCGGAGTCGAAGGTCCAGAAGCCGCTGATCGGGTCACCCGGCGCGAACGTGCCCGAGTCGTCGACGAAGGAGCCCTGGGAGCTGATCACGCCGTCGAAGGCGACGGTGATCGGCGCGGCGTTCGCCGCCGAAGACCAAACGCAGAGGGCAGCGACCAGCGCGGCACAGGCGGCGCGCGATGACCGAGCGGTTGAACAAACGTTCCAAGTGGACGAAGAAGCGCAGAACATAGGCGCACCGTTCCGTGGGAAGAGAGGAGCCTTTTAGAAACGCGTGTGACGAAGAGCCCTACATCCGCGGGAACGAGAACTCATTGTCCTCGTGCAGGATGCCTGACTGGTGATCGCGCGGGGAGACGAGAGAGCTGACCATCGTGTTCTCGAGTTCGAGCTGCAGGTAACGCTGTGGGGCTGCGGGCGCTGTCTGGCCGGCAACCTGCTCCACCCTGGCGTCTGGCTTGCCGACGAAAGAGAAGTTGCTGACAAGCGTGTTCTCGAGCTCCACGGCCTGGGAAGCAGCGCCGCCCGGCTTGGGAGCATAGAGGCCGATCAGAATGGCGATGATCCCCTGCGGATCGCGGCCGATCTGTTCCATCACGGCGTCGGCGGCCTGCCCGGTAGGTCCGCTCGTCGAGCCATCGCGCAATCCGCGCCGCCAAACGAGGAAATCGGCCCCGTCAACGTCGGCGTCGCCATTGAAGTCGCCGGTAACCGCCGCGGCGGGCGTCTGCGGCGCGGCAGCCACGACGGCGTCGTCCGTGTAGCCCAAGGCCGGGGCGTCGCCTCCCAGGGGCACGATCGCGCTGGCCGAAAACACGGTCCGCCGCTCGAGAACTTCCGAAGTCAACTTCCGCAACATGAGAGCACCTGATCTAGCTGAAGGTTTGCCTGGGCCGGAGCGGCCGTGGCGTTCAGCAGCAGGTATCCCGGGGGCAGATGAAACCTTTCAGAGGAATTTCTGTCAGGTTCAAAACCATTGCCGCCGACGGACCTTGCGCCAAGGCCGCCGGCCCCCATCGCGCGACAAGCCAGCGAGATTAGCGTGGCCCCACGAGATCGGCGGCGGCCCCGGCGACCGGCAACGGCCCGGTGGGATCGTCGATCCGCTCGACGCGCGGCTGCGTCACGCTCCCGGCGATCGGCGCCGCGAACCGCGGCGTCCCCTGGATCGAGGCCTCGGGCGGGCCCTGCCACACTTCGGCCCAGCGAGACAACTCGGAAATGCCGACCGACAAGGGCACGGGCCGGGGCGTCGGCGCGTAGCCGATGAACTCGAGGCCGCGGCGATAGACATTGTCGCGGCCCTGCCAGCCCGCCAGACAACTCCGTAGTTGCCCTATCGCCTGTTCGGGGGTCAGCGCGGCGTCGGGCCGGCGGGGGCGGCGCAGCGGAACCATCACAGTCAGATGATCGACCGCAAATAGATTCGCGGTCGCCTCGATCTCCACGGGCTGCCGCGGCGGCGGCTCGAGCACGAACTGCAGGCCACGCGCGCAGCGAAAGGTGTTGCGCGTGAGCGTGAGCTTGGCCGGTGTCGGCGCGGCGATGGCCGCCGAGGTCATGCTCGTGAGCGCGAGCCATGCGTCGATCGCGGAGTCGACGATCTCGCATTTCGCGCCGCCGCGCGCCCGCCAGAAAAGGCCGACCCCGTTTTCGGCGGCCAAATGGCAGTTGGCCAGGCGTACGTCGCAGGCGCTGCCCACGCAGCAGTTCATCCGGCCGGAGACGATCCGGCAGTGCGTCAACTGCAAGCGGCCGCCGGTAGCGGCCACGACGCTGCGGCCGAGGAGGACCTCTTCGTTTCGCCCGCCACCGCCGGCGTCTGTCATCCAACGGATGTCGAGCCCCTCGAGCGTGAGGTCGGCCTCCGTTTGCAGCCAAGGACGTTCGCTCGGTTGGCCCGGCGACTCCATGATGATCATCGGTCGCGAGCCATCGGCGGCGCGCAGCGTCAGCCGCTTCGCGCCCACGGAGAGCGGCGGCGAACGAAACGGGCCGTCGCCGCGAATCTCGATCGTGGCGCCGTCGGTCGCTTGCTCGATCGCTTCGGCCAGCGAGGCAAGCGGCTCGGCGCGGCCGGCGACGAAGAACGCGCCTGGCGAAGCCGCCGGCGGGGCCTGCGGCCTGAGCCGCCAACTGAGCAGCGCGAGGACGAGCGCGGCCGACACGCCGAACACCGCCCGTAGCCGCGGGCCGCGCGGTCCGCGTAGCCGCTCGAGGCCTGCTTGCGTCGCCGCGGAGGCTCGCTCGACGAGGGTCGGGGGCGCGGCCGCCGCGAACCGTTCGACCACGCTCGCCGCGCTGGCCAGCCGCACTTCGGGGTCTTTCTCGAGCAACCGCACGAGCAAGTCACTGAGCCACTCCGGCACGTCCGGATTGAGCGTGTTCGCCGCCGCCGGCTCGTGCCGTCGTACGCGTTCGAGGGCCGCCCAGGGGGAGGCCGCGCGAAACGGCGACACGCCGGTCGCAGCATAGTAAAGCGTCGCCCCCAGACTGAATAGATCGCTCCGCTCGTCGACCGCCCCGCCGTCGAGTTGCTCGGGCGCGATGAACTCGGGCGTCCCCACGATCAGCCCTGAGCTAGTGAGCGCCGCCTCGTCGAGCGGCTTGGCCAGGCCGAAGTCGGCGATCAAGGCGCGGCCCGTGCGCTCGTCCAGCAGGATGTTGGCCGGCTTGATGTCGCGGTGGATCACGCGCTCGGCGTGCGCCGCCGCTAGCCCGCGGGCGACGTCGCGCCCCAGATCGAAGAGTTCCGGGAGCGGTAGCTTGCCCACACGATTCAACCGGTCGGCCAGCGACTCGCCGGGCACGTACTGCAGCACCAGGCACGGCACGTCTCCGGCCTGCTCCACGCCGTAGACCTGCACGATGTTTTCGTGGTTGAGCCCGGCGGCGGTTTGCGCCTCGCGGAGGAACCGCCCGCGCGAGTCGTCGCTCAGGGCCGTGAGCGGGGCGAGCGCTTTGAGCGCCACGGGGCGTTTAAGCCGCGTGTCTTCGGCCAGGAACACGAGCCCCATCCCGCCGCGCCCCAGCAGTTGCAGCACGTCGTAGTGCGCGACCTTGCCGAGTGCGTCAGGCCGGTCAGACGGCGCGAGAAACGGAAACGATTTCTGCCGCGACTCGCCTGACGAGCCAGCCGACTGCGGACGTTCGGCTTCCAGCGCTTGCAGCGTCGACTCGAGAGCAGGCGAGCGAGCCGGCTTCCCGCCGGATCTCAGCAATCCCGAATCGGCCGCCGCAGCGAACAACTCCTCGAGCCGCGCCTGACAGGTGGGACAATTCGAGAGGTGCGTTTCCCAAGCGCTGTCGGCGGCGCGCGACCCGTCGAGCAGTCGGTGCAGTGCGCTCGAACTGGGACATTCGGCCATCGGCATCGCCTCACGCTTCGCCGAGCGCAGCGACTTCTTCGCGCAGCCGCGCCGTCACTCGGCTGCGGGCAATGTAGACCGCGCCCACGGAAATGCCCAGCGCGAGCGCCACTTCGCCGGCCGGAGCGCCGTCGACCGCGGTCCGGTAAAAAGCCTGCCAGGTCGCCTCGCGGAAATCCGGACGCACGCGCTCGAGCGCCCGCCGCAGCAGGCTGCGCTCGTGTTCTTCGTCCCAAGCCGCTGCGTCGGCCGCTGGATCAACCTGCTGCTGGAGGAGTTGGTGCAGGCCGGTGTCGCCGGAGCCGCTTGCCCCCCGGCGATTGCGCTCGACGAGCTTGAGCAGCTCGTTGCGGGTGACGGTGTAGAGCCAACCGCGGAACGAGCCCTGCGCGGGATCGTATTCGAACACGGGCACGCTGCGGGCTGCTCGGCGAATGACTTCCTGGACCAAGTCCGCGGCATCGGCGTCTTGCAGCCCCCGGTGCAGCCCATAGGCGTGAACGAGCGGTCCATAGATCCGCACAAACTCACACCAGGCCGCCTGATCGCCCAAATCGCGCACGCGAACGAGCAAACTCGCGCGGGTGGCGGAGAGGGAAGCCATGGGAAGTCGCCGGACGAAAGTGGAGACCGAGTCGGTAAGCCAACATTCTAGTGGCTCGATAACGCGACGGCGAATCCTGGGCCGCTTGCGAGCATGGCGCGAGCCGCCACGCCCCCGTCAGCGTGGCCCCCCATTCGCCGCGGCCTCCGAAAGCTGCTTGATGTGCTCGAGCACGCGTCCATGGATGCGGTGGATGAGCATGTCGGACCACAGAGTCCAGTAGCGTTCGGGGTACATCGCGAACGTGTACCACGTGCGTCCCTCCAGCCGCGTGCGGCCGCCGGGCAACGCCGTGAGACGGAACTCGCCGCGCTTACTCGTCAGATAGCCGGAAAAGTGCGGCGGGTGAACGTGGCGATAAGGGCTCAGTTCGATCAGGGCCGGCGGTTGGTCGGTCACGTCGAACGCCAAGCGCGAGGGATGTTCCCAGGCGGTGATCGGCTCGACGAACGTGCCGGTGGTGAACTCGCAGAACCGCGTGGCCCCAATTCCCTGACCCTCGATGGTCGCCCGCAAGGGGCAGGCAATGCCCCAGGCGAAGTACCAGGCAGGCTGCTCCGTAAGATCGGGAAACCCGACGACATGCTCCCAAACGATCTCCGGTGGAGCATCAACCTCGACGGCGGTGAGCACCACGTTCTCGCCCGGCGCCACGAACAGCGCCTCGCCACCAGCCACCAGCGGCAAGACCACCAGGGCCGCGGCCAACTCGCTCGCCGGCCGCTGGGTTGCATCGGCGATCATCTTGCCGATCAACCCACCCATCGCGCCCACGGGCAGAATGAGCGGAGCGGCCATCGCCAGGCAGATCACCCCTTCGAGCGCGAACAGCAGCATGGCGATTTCCGCGAACAACACCGACAACAGCCCTAGCCCCATCGCCCTGCGGAAGCTGCCGGGATGCCAGCGATTGTCGAGATAGGCGGCCGTGGCGCCCATCAGCAGCGGCGTGCCGAGGAAGAGCGACGCGCCATAGGTGGCGAACAAGTAGGCGCTCAGCCAAAGCATGCAGCCGCCGACCAGAATGCTCAGCCCAACGGCGAGCGCCGCGCTGGGCGCGCTGCCGCGTGGGGTGAGCACGCGGGCGCGGTCCGCTTCGCCGGCCCCTACTGGGCGTTGGGGCTTGTGCGGCAGCGCGCACAGCAGAACCATGAAGGCCAGGTTTACTACGGGAACGAGCACCCACAGCCCGAACCAGGGAGAGAGCCCCGCGTCGGCTGCGCGACGGACGCTCATCGATACGCAGATCCAAAGAAACGGCAGCGACCAGAGGAACATGCCCCAGGCCAGCCACTCGGGCGCTGGTTGCAGCAGCTCGATGCGACGGCTGAGCACGGGATTGAGGAAGTCCCACGGCTGGAAGACTCTGGCGGTGAAGGTCCAGACGGCCAAGGCCTCGATCGCATACTTGAGCGCCATGAGGAGCACGCCACTAACCGCATAGGCCGTCCGATTCACGGGCGCCCGAACGCCCAACCAAAGCCGGAGAATGGCGGTGGGGCGAAGGTCTGCCGCGTCGGCGGTGAGCCAGCGATCGTTGTGGTCGGACATGGACAGGGATTTCCGGCGGGAACTGGACGGCGGCCGACGTGCGGTTGGGCAAGTTCGGCGAGTTGCCAACCAAACCGTAGGCGCTAGACCTTGTTAACGCCAGACGAGGGCGTTAATTCCACCAAATCCTGCGGTCTTCAAGGGGAGAGGAGTCTCAACGAAATCGACGATGTCCCGCGGAATCCCCTGATGGCCCCACCACCGCATCGCCCCGACCAGTTCGGCGTGGCTGCCGTCTTCGAAGTTACTGCCGTGTGCAGTGTGGCCGCGGCGGCTTCGCCAATCATCGGCAGCGTCGCCAGCGGCCTGCTGATGGCCGCGGCTCTGGCCTTGGCAGGTCGCCGTGGCGTGTTTGTTCTCGTCGCGATCCTGGGAGCGCTCTTGTCCGCCGAACACGGGTCTGAGGCCGCGGCGATCTCCAATTCCTTCGAACGCCAGTTGACCGTCGCCCTCTTATTCGCGGGCATCGTTGGCTGGTATCGACTTCGTCGTCGCGTTCCTGCGGAGTGAGTTGGACCGCGAGCGCCAGCGCGGGCCGGTCACGAGCAAGGCAATGAGCGCCCCCCAAGCACCGGCGACGACGGTGAGAATAGTCACTCCGGCTAGCAAGTCGCTTCGCCATCGGCCTTTGCTTTGAGCTTCTCCGGAGCGGAAGATGGTTTTGCGAGGAAGCGCGCGGACGCCCCCAATTCCTTTTCGGCTCAGCGGTGGGGTTCGTCGAGAACTCGATAGAGTCGGCCTCCGCGCCATTCAAACGAGGCAGCGAGCCATTTCCCGTCTGGCGCCATCGCGGCTGCGTTGGCTGGCCCACGCGCCGCTCCTGGAGGCGCGGCGGGAAGAGGAATTCGCCCGACAATAGACTCTGAGGCGGTGTCCCAGACGCGGACCTCGCCAGTGCTGCGCGTAGGACCATCCCACAGCCCAAGCCCCGCGGCGATTCTCTTACCGTCGTTGGTAAACGTGATGTCGCCCATGACACGGAAGGGGGATGTATCGAGTCCGCCGATCTCTTTGTGGGTCTCGGTATCGAACAGGCGGATGCGGTGGTCGATGGAGCCGGACGCCAGCACCTTCCCGTCCGGCGAAAAGACCACATGGGCGTAGTTCTGTGGTCCCGGAACGTGGCCTGCCAACACTCCCTTTTGTTTACCAGTGGCCACATCGTAGAGCAGCACCGAACCGGTGCGGTCCTGATACCGCCACACTTCGAGGCACCGTCCAACGGCGAGAGTCTGGCCATCAGGCGAGAAGGCAACGGAGAGAAAAGTCCAGCTCTCTGCGGAATCGACCACCCGGCTGGTCTTGTCGCCAATGTTCCACAGACGGACTTCTGTAGTCGTGGTTTTGGCGCGGAACGGCTTCGACGTCGAACAGCTTGCCAACAACGTGCCGTCAGGTGAGATCGCCACTTCATTCAGGCCGCGCATCCCGCCGCGAAAGACGGCGATTGTCTTTCCCGTCTCGGCATCAAGCAACACAGGCTTGTCGGCCCCAACGGCCAATACCTTACCATCTCTCGAGAATGCGATGCTGCGAATGTAGGAGTAGAATGGCAACGAAACTTCCTGACTGAACCGCGGTCGGACCGAGTCTCCAACCTCCCAGACTGCAACCTGTCGCCCACGCGCAGTCGCCAACAACGTGCTGTCCGCCGAGAAAGCAGCATCAGCCCATCCCGGGTCGGACGGCGCATCCACGGGCTCGAATTGCAGTCGCTCCGTTTGCGGTCCACCCGACACAGAACGACAGCAAAGGGCGGTAACAATGACCAGGGCGGTGACGGAGGCGGCCTTCATTGGTCTTCCTCAGGCAAGAGTGTCTTGAACTTATTTTCCGCTCCGACGCGGCACCTGGCTAGCTGGCCCTACTGGTGTAGCCGATAGGCGGTTGCGAAAACGCGAACGTGGGGTTGGCTGCTAGACAGGCGAGATCGAGGGAGCGATGCAACGCATTCCAGTCGAGACTCCTAGGCCCACCAGCTCGTTGAGGCAAACTACACAGCCTGCGCGTCTGGGCGGCTTTGCGGCAGGCGCAGGGCAATCCTTCAAAAACGGTTCTCCGGCCGTCCGATCACTACTCTCAGACCCAACCGCAGGCTCGCCGGCCTGCGATTCGCGGCACTGCCAGCCGCCCGCCTGATCTTTCCTGCCCAAATCGCTTTCGGGGGACGATTCCATGCTTCGCAGGACTTTGTTGGCCCTGGTCTGCGCCGCCGCGGGCCTGAGCGCCTTTGGCGCCGCCGACGAGGCCCAGGCCCAGCGGGCCTACGGCCGCAAATGGGGTAAGAGCTACAAGAATTCCGACTGGGATCGCTTGTTCCACTACCCGTACGTGTTCTATCCGCAAAACTTTTGGGGCGCCGAGTACTTCGAGAGCGCGGACAACATGTACTACCGCTACGCTCCCGAAATGCGGATCCCGGTCTACAACAAGCAGTGGCAGAACTACTACCCGGAACCTCGCCGGTATCACCAGGGGGCTCATTTCTATCTCGACGTGTTTTAGGCCGATTGAGGCCTGACGCGTGAGCGAGGGGTGGCGGGGATTCGAGCCTTCGCCGACCCTCACCCCGGCCCTCTCCCACGGGGAGAGGGAGACAAACGCACCGCTTTTGCCGCCGCTGCTTCAGTGCAGCGGCCCTTCAAGGCGGGCGGGGCGAACCGCGTGGAGCGACCTGCCGCACACCGGTTGGTTTCGGCCAACCGTGGCAGCCAGCGACCTGCGATGTTCGCCCCGCCCGGCGGCAGACCGTGCCTGCTAGATCCGCACGAAGATCTTCTGCCGGTACAGGTACACGCAGATCAGCCACATCACGAAGAGCACGAGCGCCCGCGCCACCATCGGCGCGTAGGCCGCGCCGAAGACGCCGAAGATTTGCTCGCCGAAGTGCGTGGTCAGCGTCGCCTGAATCCAGTCGTCGCACAGATAGTGCATCAGGTAGACGACGATCGAGTTCATGCCCACCACGATCAGCGGCCAGGCTGCGCGGCGTAGGCCCGCCAAGTCGACGAGCGCATAGAGGATCGCCAGCGTAGACATCGCCGCGCCGGCGCTGAACAGCGCCCAACTCGGCGTCCAGATGCGCTTCACCAGCGGGCAAACGCCCGCAGCGTCGAGCCCTAGCCCCGCGCCCACGAGCACGATGCCGCTCAAGAGCAGGATGCCAAACTTCTGCCCGTTGCTGCGCGGCAGGCGGAGGATGTGCCCGGAGATCAGGCCGAAGATCATCGTTCCCAGCGAGGGAATGAAGCTCAGCGTTTGGTAGCCGCCGCCGTTATACTCGAACGGCTTCTCGCGCGGGAACAAGTTGAGGAACCAACGGTCGAAGTCGGAGGCCGGGTTCGTGTTCTTTTCCCAGTGGACCTCGAAGCCCTGCATCCGCTGCCAATCGGCCGGCACGCCGACGGTGCTCAGGTCGAACTCCGGCGGCCGCGGCGGATAGAAGGCGAACAGCGCCCAGTAGGCCAAGAGGATGCCCAGGGCCGCGCCGAGCTGCACCTTCCACGACTTGTCCCAGAGCAGGAACAGGAACACGTAGCCCAGGCCGATCTGGCTGAGCACGTCTTCGAACGTGAAGTTGGTCTGCGAGTCGCCGTTCGAGCGGAGGAACACGCCGAGGAACGTGAGAATGAGTGCCCTCACCGCCGCATGGCGAAACATTTGGCCCCAGGTGTCGCCGCGGGCCTGGCGGCCGGTGTAGGAGAAGACCATCGACACGCCGACCAGGAACATGAACGACGGCTGGATCATGTCCCACACGGCCCAGCCGCGCCACTCGACGTGGCTGAACTGGAACGCCAGCGCCTGCCACACCGGGCTGTCGGGAAACTCGCGGGCAACCCGGGGAATGGCAAACTCGTTGGAGGCCATGAGGGCCATCACGAGCCCGCGGTAGGTGTCGATCGAAGCGAGACGGCCGGCGGGAAACGAGGCGGAAGCCATGCGAGGCGCACCGAAACGGCGGCGGGGGCGGGCAGGAGCAACGCGGCACGTCAGAATGGCAGATGCCGCGAGTGCGCTCAAGGGAGAGGGAGAGCCGGAGCCGGCCAGCGACTCATCACGATCGAGCCGGCGGCGCTCGAAAACCGGCGAACCGGCGAGGTCCGGGAAGTGTCGAACTACCGGGAAGTTGCGTCTTGCCCTGGGGGCCGGCATGTCGTAGACTTTTGCTCTTCGCCGCGGCCCGCCCAAGGGGGCTGACGGCGCCACTTGGCCGGAGTGGCGGAATTGGCAGACGCGCCAGATTCAGGTTCTGGTCCAGGCAACTGGGTGGAGGTTCGAGTCCTCTCTTCGGCACTTCTCTCGCCGCGCGTGAGCGCGAGCACTTCTTGGATCGTGGCGGGCGTTGCTCAGCCCGCCTGCGACGCACGCCAATCGGCCTGAGTCACCGCGCCGACGCATTCTTCGAGCAGGCCTTCGTAGGCCCGCTCCACGCTCGACTGCGCGAGTGCGTCGAGCAGTGCATCGGCCGATTGCACGACGGACGACAAGCGGTGCAGCGCGTTGCCGGAGCTTCCAGACGGCGCGGCCCAGGCCCATCCAGTCGCGCTGGCCGTAGAGCGCCGAGAGCAGGTAGACGCCGCCGCGCAGGTCGGCGCTGAGATTGGCGACCGGCGTGGCGAAGCCGGCCCCGGCGCCGTCCCACTCGCAGCCGATGCGGAAGCGGCCGGCGCCAATGCTGCCCCACAGGCGAAGGGTTCGTCGGCAACTCCTTAGGGAAGCGTGGCTCCCCCTTGCTGGCGCTGCGGGCTAGTATTGCTCGAACCGATACTCCGCCGGCCGTGGCGGGCCCTCATACGGTTTTGCCCCGTTGATCTTCAGCCGCTCGATCAACTGCGCGGCCGGCGTCGCCTGGGCGCGCGCCTCAGGCGTGGGTTCAACCAAGTAACCCTGGCTGCGCCCCATCCAGTAGGCCAGCAGCCAGGCCGACGGCTCGACGACGTCGCGGCCGCCGGTGCCCCCGTCGGCCTGCATCAGCCAATGGTCCCAGCGAAGCGGCTCGGTCTCGCGCGGCGAAAAGGTGCGCGGGCTCGACTTATAGGGCGTGTAGCCCGGCGGCGTGTGCAGATCGGCGCGATGCGAGTTCTGATAGGACCAAACGCGCAGGTCGGTCGGCCAATCGCGCAGGTGGCGCAACGCCGGCTCGAGTTCGATCTCGTTGCCGGTGATCGCGCCGTAGACGAAGTTGAACCACGGGTTCTGCTCCATGCGGATCACCTCGTAGCTGCGCTCCAGGCTGCGGCGATAGGTCGACCGTAGCAGCGGGTCGCGCTCGTGGCGGAGCAGGTTCGAGTAGCACCAGAGCGCCATTTCGTCGAGGAAGTGCAGCACGTCCTCGGGGGGAAACGTGTTCCGCTGCCGCACTGCGAACGTGGGATACCCCATGTTGACGAGTTGCTGATAAGCGGCGTCGAACTTGGGATCGCCGCTCACGGCGCCCGCCGCCTTCATGAACGACAAGATCTCCAGGCACTGCAAGCCGCGATCGTAGCGTCCCTCGTCGGTCTTGAAGTACTCAGGGTCCCAGCGCCCCCAGCGCGTGGGCTTGCCGTCAATATCGACGAGCGTCCACTGATGCTCGATCAAATGCGAGGCAACCTTAGCCAGATACTCCTGCGCTTGCTCCTTCTCCTTCCCCTCGGCCACGTGTTCGAGGAACAGCATGATCGCGTAGAAGTGGGAGCAGAGCTCGTCGCTCGAGGTGTCTCCCTTCCACTCGAACTTGCCATCCTTTGTGTCGTGCCACTCGGCGGGGAGGCCGCCGGAGCCATGGTTGGCCTTGTGGCCCCGCTCCCCCTTAGCCCACACCGACCGAGCAGGGTAACCGGGAATGCCGGTGATCGCTTCGAGCCAGCGGAGTGCCTGAAACGTGTCGATCGCGGCGGCGCGGGCCGCCGGGTCCTTGGTCACGGCATAGCGATACGACTGCGCGCCCAGGTAGTTGCCGGTGTAGCCGCCGTCGTTGTCGCCTGCCTCGCGCACGTACTCGCCCAAGGGATCGTCGAACTCGAGTTTGTGAACGAGCCCCAGCCGCTTCTGACCCCAGGCGACGAGCGCGAGCTCATAGAACTTGGCCTTCTCCTCGAGCGTCAGCGGCACGTAGTCGATGACGCCGAGGCCCCCTTGCGTGGCGACATACACCGTGTACCCGCTTGCGGCGATCGCGCGCACGGCGTCGTGCGGCAGCCAGCGGCGGCCGGCGAAATAATGAAACCCGCCAGCGGTCTGGCGGATCGCGCCGCGGCTCGTGCCAATCCAGAGGTCACCGTCGAAGCCGGCGGCAAGGCACGTGGCGTCTTCGAAGGGGAGTCCCTCGGGGCCGCGCACTTGCGAGAGGGCCATGCCGCGCAGTACGCCGAGGCCGCGGTCGGTGGCCAAGTACAGTCGGCTCTGCTGGCTCAGCGCATCGCGGACCGTGGTCGAAGGGAGTTTGCCGAAGTCCACGGCCTGATCGACAGGAAAGCCGTAGGCGTCGAGCCCGCCAAAGCCGCGGCCGTTCCAGTAGGTGAGCCGCGCGCCCCCTTGGGCATAGAGCGTTTCGCAATGCGAAATCGCCCGCGCGATCGGGAACTTGCACTCCTCGCTCCCCAGGGCCGCGAGCTTGTCTCCCTCGACCTTCCAGAGCTTACGATTGCTGGCGACGACGATCTCCCCCAGATGCTCGGCGACGTCATCCGTCGCCTGGTCGGAAATCTGCTTCCAGTGCCCGGCCTGCAAGCGGAAGAGCCCCGCCGACGAGAGTGCCCAGAGGACCTGCTTGGCGGCGACGAGGCGGGCAACCGGCTGCTTGACGTCGGCGACGGGCGCGAGCTCTTCCCCCTGCAAGCGCAGCAAGCCGTCCTTCGTGCCGGCGAAGACTTGCCCGTCGAAGACAGCGACGGCGTCGAGCGGCGTGGGCGAGGAGATCTGGCGGCCCATCTCCTGCAGGAAGATTTCGTCGGCGGCGGCGACCGGCGGCCCGGCGACGGCGCTCGAGCCAGCCGTTAGACTCAAAAGAGCACTGAGAACCAGGGGCAAAACCAACGATCGGACAAGATTCATACGGCGGGCAATCTCGAAGGCGGGATGCTCAGGGGAGTGAGCCCCCAGTATGCTTAGGGCCACGGCCGCTGAAAACGGCTGATTGTCCGGCGCGACCCGGACCGGCTCTCCGGTCCGCGGTGCAGCGTCCAGCCCCTCCGGCCCTTGACCGGCGAGCGCCGCAATTGCCCCGCGGCGGCGGTCGATGCTAGGCTTGCTGCGCGTCCCCTCGCGCCGACCGCACCGATTCCTCCGTTTGCGCCGCATGACCGCTCCTTCGTCCGCCCAAGAACGTCTCGTGCTCATCGGCTATCGGGGCGCCGGCAAGACGAGCGTGGCGCGGCAACTCGCGCTGGCCCTGGGCTGGGACTGGGTCGACGCCGACGTCGAAATTGAGCTCAAGGCGGGGCGCTCGATCGCGGCCATCTTTGCCGAGCAGGGGGAGCCGGCCTTCCGCGACCTCGAATCGCAAACGCTGGCCAAGCTGCTCGGCCGCACGAAGCTGGTCATCGCCGCCGGCGGGGGCGCGGTCGTGCGCTGCGAGAACCGCAAGCTGCTGCGGCGCAGCGGAACCGTGGTTTGGCTGCAGGCCAGCCCCGAAACGATCTGGCGCCGCATTCAGGCCGACGCCACCACCGCGGCCCGCCGCCCCAACCTCACGGGTTTCGGCGGCCTGGCCGAAGTACAAGCGCTGCTCGCGCAGCGTTCGCCCTGGTACGCCGAATGCGCCTCGCTCACGGTCGACACCGAGGGCAAGAGCGTGGAGCAGATTTGCCAGGAGATTCTCGCGGGGCTCAGCGCAGCGCCCGGGGCAGGCCGGGCGTGAACGCAATCTTGGCCCTTCCCCTCGAGCTCCGGCTGCTCCTGCTCGCGATCTTGGGCGCGTGCTTGGGCGCGGCGATCAATCAGGCGGTGATTCGGCTGTCGTGGACGCCGCAATCGTTTGGGCCTTGGCATCCGCCGGCCGTCAAGTCGCCGCCACGGCGGGCGAGCGATCGCTTGCCGATCTGGGGCTGGATGGCGCTGCGCCGCGAGGCCAAGCAGCAGCGGCCGCGGTTCTGGCTGCGGCCTTTCGTCGTCGAATTGATCGCGGCCGCGGCTGTGCCGGCGCTCTACTACTGGGAGGTCATCGGGGGACGGATGATCCCCGCGCCGCTCGTGAACCTGCCACAGGGCTTCAACCCCGCGGCGAACTTGGCGCTCGCGCTGCACGCCCAGTTTGCCGCACAACTGCTGCTGGGCTGCCTGATGGCCGCAGCCGCGCTGATCGACGCCGACGAGAAGATCGTGCCCGACGGCATCACGCTGCCAGGCACGCTCGCCGGCCTGGCGGTGGCGACGATCTATCCGTGGTCGCTGCTGACGGGGGATGCATTCGTGCCCCCCGGCGGCCCCGTGCAGATCGACTTTTTGCGGCTTACCTCGACCAGCGCCCACTGGCCAGCCTGGCTCGACGGCCGGCCGCAACTCGAATCGCTGGCGCTGGGGCTCGGGTGCTACGCGCTCTGGTGCTTTGCGCTCTTGCCGCGCCCCTGGCGTACGCGGCGCGGCTATTGCAAGGCCGTTGCGTTGCTCTGGGCGCGCGTGCGCCGCGAGCGTTTTTCGCGGCTCGTGGGGCTGGTCTGGACCGGCGGGTCGATGGCGATCGGCGGCGTCTGGATGTTGGGCGGGGCCTCGTGGCGCGGACTGCTCACGGCGCTCGTGGGGCTGGTGGGCGGGGCCGGCATCGTGTGGACGGTGCGGCTGATCGCGGTGGCCGCGCTCAGGAAGGAGGCCATGGGCTTTGGCGACGTAACCTTTCTGGCGATGGTGGGCACGTTCCTCGGCTGGCAGCCGGCGCTGATTGCGTTCTTCTTGGCGCCGCTGGCGGCCGTGTTCATCGGCGCTGCGCAATGGCTGCTGGGCCGCGGCAATGAGCTGCCGTACGTCCCGTACTTAGCCTTGGCCTCGGCCGCAGTCATCGTGGGTTGGGCGGCCGTGTGGGATTGGGGAGCGCCGATGTTCACCCTGGGGTGGCTCATCCCCATCGTGCTCGTCGTTTGCCTGGGGCTGATGTTCTTTCTGCTGTGGCTGATGGGGTTGGTGACGCGGCGTTCGTAGGCTCTGCGCATGCCGCGGCCCGGAGAGCCTGGCGTGTTCAGGATGGCACGCCGTGTTCTACCGGGCCGCAGAGTCTTCGCCGTCGTTAGGAGCGCGCCCTGGGGCGCGCCTGTCTGGCCGAACGAGGGCCGTTCGGCCGATGATTGGGCGAGCAGCGCTCGTTGCTCCCGAAGTGCGATCAGCCCGGACGATAGGTCGTCGGTCCCGGCAGGATCATCGGGGCCGTGTCGTATCCGCCTGGAGGCGAATACAGCGTTTGGGTCGGCATGCCGCCCGGCGGACAGTTGGCCGCCGGAGGCGGACCACATTGTTCCTTGCGTGGCCAGCAGCTCGTGCAGCCGGCCAGAGTCGCCCCTACCACCGCTACGGCCGTCAAGCCTAGCAGCCTTTTCATGACATCTCTCCCCGTCATTAGGTCGAACCGTGCCCCGAGCCATCGGCCCGCAGCCAATGGCCGCTCCTCCAGGAAGGAAGAGCGATGCGGATGGTCCGCGCCGTTCTTGTCCGCCGGCGCCGGTCGTCGGCCCTGCGTCGAGGCAACTCTACCCCGCAGGGCGCGATGTGCAAACGCAACGCGTGCGTTTTTGAAAACGCGGTGGTCTTTTTGCCACACCTGCGTTGAATAGATGCTACATTTTCCTACGTCGCCTACCTTGACCTTTCGCCGGCCCCCTTCCCATCGTTAGATCCCCGATGATCGGCGCCTTCGAACTTCGCCCCCTGCCGTGCTTGGCCTGGTTGGCCTTGGTGTTGGCCGGGGTCGCGCAGGCGGCGGCCGAGCCGCCCAGCCTGCCCGCAGCGGAGGGATGTGCCTGCGGTCGCACGGCCGATCAGGTTTGGCTGCTCAGCACGCGGCGTCTGGGGTGCGGCGCCGAGGAGACGCTGCCCCAGGGACTTGGCGTCTTTCGGTATGAGGATTGTCGCTGGCGCGTCGCCACGTTCGAGGAGTTCCTCAGCAGCGGCGCGGCGCCGATGGCCACTCACGTCTGGGTGCACGGCAATCAGATCTCGGCGGAAGACGCCTGCCAAGGCGGCCTGCAGGTCTACCGGGCGCTGGCAGCATGCGCGCCCGAGGAAACCCCGCTGCGGTTCGTCATTTGGTCCTGGCCCTCGCAGAAGCAGCACGGGCCGCTCCGCGACGTGAAAGCCAAGGCCGAGCGTTCCGATCTCGACGCCCTGTTCTTTGGCTGGTTCCTCGGCCAACTCGAGCCGGACGGGCCTGTCACCCTGGCTGGCTACAGCTTCGGCGCGCGGATTATCACGGGCGGCCTGCATTTGGCGGGAGGCGGCGAGTTGGCCGGCCGCGTACTCGAGCCGCTGCCCGAAGCGCAAGCGGCCTTTCGCGTTGCCCTGTTGGCGGCGGCCGTTGACAACGATTGGCTGCTCCCGGGTCGGCGCCACGGACAGGCGCTGTCACAGATCGAGCAGATTCTGCTGTTGAACAATAGCTGCGACCGCGTGCTCAAGCGCTATCACTGGCTCGAGCACGACGGCGACCGGGCGCTCGGCTACACCGGATTGGCCGGCGCGGGCTTGCTCGGTGACGAACGCTTGAAGGTGCGGCAGATGAACGTCTGCTCGATCGTGGGAAAGCAGCACGACTGGACCAACTACTTCGACGCCCCCAGCGTCGCCGCGCGAATTCGCGTGCTGACGTTCGCCCAGGAATAGCGGGTTCTTCTGGCGCCGACGCTAGGCGGGCGCCCGGCCGGCCAGCAGCGCCGCCACCTCGGCGTGTCCCTTAGACTGGGCGAGGGCCAGCGCATCGACCCCTTGATCGTTCGGCCGCCTTGGGTCGGCGCCGTGATCCAGCAGCAACTGCGCAATCGCGAGGTCACCTCCTGCCGCTGCAGCGTGAAGCGGAGTCCACCCTCCCTGCTGCCGAGCATTCACATCGGCCCCCGCGGCCACCAGCAGCCGAGCGGCCTCCCATTGCCGCAGCGCGGCCGCACTGTGCAATGGCTGCACCTGCATGGCGTTGTTGGCGACAGCGCCCGCATGCGCTCCGCGCGACAAGAGTTCGCCCACCAACTCCGTCTGGCCAAAAAAGGCCGCGAGATGGAGGAGCGTGAACCCATCGGGCGAGAACTCTGCCAGCAAAGCGGGCATCGCCGCGAGTTGCGAGCGCAGTTCGGCCAGATCGCCCAGGGCAGCCGCGGCAAAGGCGTCTATCGGCGCACCGCGTTCGAGCAACAGGGCAACGATTTCCTGCTGCTGGCGGTAAATCGCCTGCATCAGCAGCGACACCCCTTGGCCGTCTCGCGCTGCGGCCAATCGCGCGTCGGCCTCGAGGAGCGCTGCGAGCGCGGCGCGATCGCCGGCCGCGATGGCTTCCAGGGCTGCTGCGGCGGAACTGGATTCGGTCATGGTTTGCTTCGCGAAGGATCATTTACGCCAAGCATCATAGCAGACCCCCAACACCCGCCTTCAACTTCATGGCTTCCGCCGCCGGAGAGAGCGGGCACGCAGGGCTGCTAGGCAGATTTCTTGGCGGTTGTGATGAAGTTGCCGGGCGCGCACGTCGGCGTAGCCCCAGCCGCGCACGCGGGCGACCCAGGAGTCGACCTCGGCGGCCAGGTCCCAGTCGAGCAGCTTGAGGGTGAGCAGCAGGCCCAGCACGTTGATCTGGCGGTGGGTGACGATCGCCTCCACGGCGTCGAGCGTGTATTGCGGGGCCACGTTCATGTCGGCAGCCAGCCAGCGCACGCCGCGGAACTCGCGCCGCCGCACGTCGGCCGCGCGCTTCCGCAAGTGCGTGAAGTGCGGGTGATCGGCGACCCGCGGATCGACCTCGGCCGGATCGATGCCGAGCACCACAGCGCCGCGCTCGAGCAGCGCCAGGCTTGCGCCCCCCGGCGAGCAGCCCAACTCGACCCAGGTCTCCTTCGGCCGAACCGGCAACCGCGACCAGGCCAAGCCCTCTTGCAGCTTGAGGTACGCCCGCGAGATGGCGTCCCGCGGCAGCGGCCGATCGAAAAGGCCACCCGGCCAGCGCGAGGCGACCGAGCGGACGCGATGCCAACCAAGCCACCACTCGCCTGGCTCGACGAGCACGACGTCGAGCACGAGATCGCCGGGCTTGGCTTCAGGGGATCGCTGCGCGAAGTCCGCCGGCAGGTTTCCCCGGCCAACAGCGGCGTCGAGGAGCGCCGCGCGGGCGGCGCGGCTCGCGTCGTCGAGGCCTGGCTCGTAACCACGTTGCCCCGGCGGCGCGGCGTCGCGCGGCCAGACGTGCAGGCGATCGAACGATCGCTCGCCGGCCAGCCGCCAGACCTCGGCAGCAAGTGCCTGCGGGTCGCCGCCGAGCGCCTTGCCGAGCGAGAAGCAGGCCGAGCGGGCGAATACGCTGCGGAGATCAAAGTCTTCGGCGAGCGCCGGCGTGGCGGGCAGCTTGAAGGTGAGAAATCCGGGGCGCGAATAGGCGAAGCGGAAGTCGGGCCAGCGCTGGGCCAATTCGGCCTTGAGCGTCTTTTCGGCGCCGACTTGACAGGTGGTCAGCAGGAATGTGGAGGACTCGGACAGAGATTCAGTCATGCGGTGGAAGGCTGGGGCGTTATGCTGAAGCATAACCTACTTGGCTTGGCTACTTCTGTTGGGCGGCTGCGAGGGCGGTGAGAAGGCGTTCGAGTTCGGCCTCGGGGCGGTGCAGCCAGTCGTAGCTCCAGATGCGGTGGATGCGCCAGCCGCGGTCTTCCAGCACCTGGCGGCGCAGCCGGTCGCGGTCGCGGGCCCAGCGGGCTGCGCGATACGACTCGCCGTCGCAGGCGATGCCCAAGATCTGCCGCTGCGGCTGCCCGGGGTCGAAGACTGCGAGATCCAAAAAGAATGCCGCCGCGCCCGTCTGAGGTTCGACGCGATACCCACGGGCTTCGAGCGCGGTGGCGACAAGCTCTTCGAATTCTGGCGTGGCGTCGTCCGCCGTAGAACTAGGTGCGCCGAGGGAGCCCGATTCGGCGTAGGCCAAGAAGGAATGTAGCGCCTGCACGCCGCGGGCCTGAGTGCGGCGCAGATCGAGTTGGTCGGCGCGGAGCGAACTGAAGACTTCGCACCGCTGGCGGGCCCGCGTGATCAGCACGTTCAGCCGCCGCTCGCCCCCGTCGGCGTTGAGCGGGCCGAAGTTCATCGACACCGCGCCGCTCGCATCGGGGCCGTAGCCGACCGAGATGAGAATCACGTCGCGCTCGTCCCCCTGAATGTTTTCGAGGTTCTTCACGAAGAACGGATCGGGCTTGTCGGCGGCGAAGAAGCTCTCGCAATCGCGCTCGCCGCGGCGCAGGCGTTCGAGCTCGTCGAGGATCGCGTCGCGCTGCGAAACCGAAAACGCCCCGATGCCGAGCGACAGCTCAGGATGCCGCCGGGCATGGTCGATCGCGGCCTGGGCCACGGCCTGGGCTTCGACCCGGTTGGTGGCCGTGCCGCCGCGGTCGAACACGCCCCCTGCGACGTAGTGGAAGTGCAAGCCGGCCAGGTCCCCGGCGGCTTCTGGGCTGGGGACGACGAACAGCCGCGCGTCGTAGAACTCGCGGTTCGACACGGCGATCAGCGAGTGGTGCCGGCTGCGATAGTGCCAGCGCAGCATCTGCGAGCCGACGTTCTGGGCGGTGCACAGCCCGAGCACGCTTTCGAGCGCCGCGGCCGAGAGCTCGCCGGTCGGCGCCGCGTCGTCGTCGACCGTGAGATCGAAGAACCGCGTGGGGGGCAACTGGCGATCGTCGCCAACGACGACGATCTGAGTCGCACGGGCGAGCGCTCCCAAGGCGTCGACCGGGCGCACCTGGCTCGCTTCGTCGATGACCAGCAGATCGAACTCGAGCCCGCCCGGCTCCAGGAACTGGGCCACCGAGATCGGGCTCATCATGAACACCGGCTTGATCGCCTGCACGGCCTGCCCCGCGACGCGCAGCAATTGCCGCAGCGGCAGGTGGCGGCGCTTCTTCTCGATTTCGCGGCGCACGACCGCCAGTTCGCCGAGCTCCTTTTCGGCCTTGGCCACGCCTGCCTGGTGGGCCGCGGCCACCTCGCGACGCGCGAGCGCGATGCGCCGCTCGTCGAGCGCGCAGAATTCGGCGATCGCCTGTTCGTGCGCGGCGCCGCTGAACTCGGCCAGCTCGGGATAACGCCGCAGCGCTTCGCGGAGCAGCGCCTCTTGGCGGAGCATTTGTAGCTCGTCGCGAAGCTGCGGCGGCGCGATCGCGCCCGCCTGCAGTAGTTCGGCCAGGCCCGACAGTCCTTGCTCGGCAAGCTTGCGCCAGCGCACGAAGTAGGCCATCCACTGCGAGAGCCCTTCAGGCCTCGCGCGCCACGCGGTGATCCGGGCCACTACTTCGGCCAGCGGCGCGGCCCCAAGCTGCGCGACGCCGAAGGCCATCGGCACGTCCAACTGGTAGTCGCGCTCGAGCGCAGCGTATTCTGGGCGGAGCGCATCGACTGCGGCGCGAGCTGCCCTCGCCGCGGCCGACAACGCGCTCGGCTCAGCCAAGCGAGGCGCGATTGAGCGATGCTCGCCCCCCGGCGATTTAGCCGCGGTTCCCGCCTCCCAGCGTTCGATGGCCGCAAGGCCTTCCCAATCCGAGTCCACGCCGCCCCAGCGCTGGCCAAAGGCCGCGGCGCCGAGTTCGCTGGTGACGCGGTTCCCCTCGAGCTGCCAGCGGGCCTGCTGCGCTTCGGCTAACTGGTCGAGGATCTCGAGCCGCGCGGCGAGCCCAGGCGGGGGAGCAGCGACGAGCAAACCGGTGAGCCCGGCGACCGCCGCTCGATAGCGGCCGTTGAACCAACGCAGCCAAGAGCGTCCGTGCGCCGCCAGATCGCGACGAATGCCGGAGGTCTCGGCCGACCAGGCGGCGGGCGCGACGATCGGCTTGAGGGTGCTTCGCAGCCTGGCCAGCGATTGCCCGGCCGTCACGAGCTGGCCGATCTCGGCGCGGCGCAGCCGCCATGCCTCGCCCGCGAGCGCCTGGCGGTCGAGCGGCGGCGCAGCGAGCCAACGCTCCGCGAGCCAAATCTGTTGATCGATCTCATCACACGTCGTAGCCGGCGGCAACCCCAGCCCGGCGCTGAGCTCGGCAGCCGCCGTTTGCGCCTGAGACAGCCGCTCGAGCGTGGCCGGCAGTTTGGCCGCCAAGCGAGCGACGTCGGTCGGCAGCGCTGCCTGCAACCGCACTCCGCGCCAAGCGTGCTCGGCTGGCGTTCCGAGCGCCGCGGCGTGCTCGGCGAGCTCGCGGATCAAGGCCTCGCGCCGCGCGAACTCCTCGTTCGTCCAACGGGCCGCGTCGGCCAGTTCGATTCGCCCCGGTGGCGCGCCGGCAGTTCGCAACCGCACGAGCGCCGAGATTGCCTGATAGGCGGTAGCGCTGGCTGGATCGAGCGGCGTGTGCAGCGCCACGGCGTGGCCGTTGAGCCGGTCGCGGGCCGCCTGCAAGCCTTCGACGTTGTCCTTGAGCCCGCGCACCCGCGGCCGCGCTTGATCAAGCGTCCGCGCCAGCTCCTCGAGCACCACGCGCTTGCTCGCCTTGTGGCTGTGCAGCTCCAGGCACATCGCGCCCAGGCCCACCCCTTCGAGCCGGCGCTGCACCACGGAGAGGGCCGCCATCTTCTCGGAAACGAACAGCACCCGTTTGCCGTCCTTCACGGCGGTGGCGATCAGGTTGGCGATCGTTTGCGATTTGCCAGTGCCTGGCGGTCCCTGCACCACCAGGTTCCGACCGCGGCGCGACGACTCGATCACGATCGCCTGCGAGCTGTCGGCATCGACCACGTGGTGCAAGTCGGCAGGCGGAAGCTGCTCGTCGAGCGAATCGCCTTCGTCGAACAGCGGAGGCTCGGCGGGAAAGCCGTCGCCGAGGAGCCCGCTCACCAGCGGATGCTCGTCGAGCCGCCGCACGTCGGGCCAGCGGTCGGGGTCGAGGTCGCGATACATCAGGTACCGCGCGAACGAAAAGAACCACAGCGTCATCTCGTCGGCATGCACGCGCCAGCGCGGTTGGCCCGCGATGGCCTGACTGACCGCGGCGAAGTATTCGGTCGGTGACAGCTCTTCCAGCTCAGGCGCCTCGGGGAGTTCGATGCCGAAATCGCGCTCGAGCCGCGCCTGGAGCGACAGATTGGTGACGATTTCATCTTCGGTCCAGCGCACACGGAAGCGGGACTGAGCACTTTGCCGCTCGAGCTGCACCGGCACGAGAAGCAGCGGGCCGAACCGCGGCTCGCGCGCCGCCGGCTCTTCGTACCACTCGAGGAAGCCGAGCGCTAGGTAAAGAATGTTGACGCCCTGCTCCTCCGCGAAGGTGCGGGCATCGTAGAACATGGCCAGCAGCCGCTTCTGCAGCATGTCCGAGGCGAGGCCGGTCTGCAGCTTGCTGTCGGTATGGCGCTCGGCCGGGCCGGCGTCGTCCTCCGGCTGTTCGAGGGGCGCTGGTTCGGGTGCTGCTGCTATTGTGGCGGGCGCCTCCGACTCGGCGACCGGGGAACCGGGTTTGGCCTGTTCGACGGGAGTTGCCGAGTCGGGCGGCGTCTCGTCGACCGCCGAGGCCAGAAAGCTCATCGCTTTGCGGTCGCGCACCAGGCGCTCGAACACCAGCGCCGACCGCTCGTCGCGGATTTCGATGTTCCGGGCGCGGGCCTGCCGCCGGGGCGTGTGGATCAGCCGGTTGCGGGCCGTCAGGTCGAGCAGCTCGCGGCGAGCTTCTTCGAGCCGGGCCAACAGTTGGGGGGCAATCGCCATGCGGAAGGGAGGTCGCGGCAGTCGGCCGAAGGATCGAAGCGGGTGCGTGCCTGAGCCGCGTCCCGTCGCCGGGGCGCTCGGCGAAACGGTAGAGTGTACCAGTCATCCGGCCCCGGCCCTATCGGGGGCGGCCGCTAGCACTTCCGGCGGTTCTTTAGGCTCGCACGCACATGTCGGCGGAGGAAATCGACGTCGAGATCTGCCTGGCCGATCTGAAGGATGTCGGCAAATATGCGCTGCTGGCCAAAGCCGCCCAGGCGTGGCTCCGGTCGCGTGGCCTGGGACAGTATGTGCCTGTCGCTCACGAAGCGCCGGAGGCGCTAGCGGCGCGGGTCGACTCCGGCACGCTCTATGCGGTTTGGCGCGAGGGCGCGGTTGTGGGCTTCTTCAACCTCGACGCTGCGCCTTCCCCCTGGTGGCCGGCCGACGGGGTCCCAGCGCTCTATCTGGCCGGAGTCGTCGTCGACCGCGCGCTGCGGGGGCAGGGCGTCGGCCGGCAGATCATCGCCTGGTCGGCAATCGAGGCCCGCCGCCGGGGCTGCCCGTGCCTGCGGCTCGATTGCCATGCGGGCAACCCGTGGCTGCGGCAGTATTACGAGACTCAGGGGTTCGTGCTGAGGGGAGAGCTCGAGCAGCATCCAGGCTACCGGGGCTGCCTGTATGAGCGGCCGGTGTAGCGCCGTCCGCCCTTCGCGAGAAGGAGTTACGCCAAACTTTCAAACGTTGCGTACCGTCGCGGTAAGCCTAAGATGGACCTAATGGCACAGGCGAAAAAACGGAATGTGCTTGGCACGAAGCCATTTGGGCCCCCTGTTTGACTATTATGTTGGAGAGCCACTCGTGGCCGAAGGTCCGCCGGACTTGGTGGCGATCAATCACGACGACTATCACGCCGAGCATGTGGGCCGCACGGCTGACGGACGGCAGTTCTTTTTGACCACCCCTTTCGTGCCCGCCACCCGCATCGGCGCCAGCGAGGGCGGCGAGTTCGTCGCCCTCTACCTATTCGATGGATCTGGAAAACTGCTCGAAGCGAAGATCGACGAGTTCGGCCCGCGAGCGAGCATGAACAAGGAGTTGCGTCGTCAAGTCTACGAACAGAGGCTACGCGAACTCGGCGAAGTTACCTTCGGGCGAATCGAAGTTGCCCCTTTCGCGCTGCATCGGTTCGACACAACTTTCGGCCTCGTCGCACGTGAACCGGACGATGATGATGACCTGTGGTCAGTGGAGCTTCATCCGGGCAATTACATGGCCTTCTTTGAGCCCTGGGACAGTGGCGACTACGACACTTGAAAGGGCTCACTCCGCGTTGTTGTCCCCGAGAATGCCAATGCTTTTGTTCCCAACCTCGAAACGTCGCAGCTTCGGCGCACTTCTCTTGCTGTTCAGCTGGACTGCGCTCGCCGACGTGCTGCCCGCCGCGGAGCTGACCGTTCCTCCCGGATTCTCGGTCGACATCGTCGCCGGGCCGCCGCTGGTCGAACACCCGCTGATGGCTTGCTTCGACGAGCGGGGGCGGTTGTTCGTGGCGGAAGCGGCCGGCGTGAATTTGCCGTCCGAAGCCCTGCTCGAGCAGAAGCCGAATTCGATTCGCCTGCTGGAAGACAGCGACGGCGACGGCCGCTTCGACCGCAGCCAGGTGTTCGCCGATCAGATGACCTTTCCGCAGGGGGCCCTGTGGCGCGATGGCGCCCTCTACGTCTGCTCGCCTCCCAACCTCTGGAAGCTCGAAGACATCGACGGCGACGGCCGCTGCGATCGCCGCACGCCGCTGGTAGGCAAGTTCGGCTTCAACGGCAACGCCGCCGACATCCATGGGCCGTTCGCCGGGCCGGATGGCTGGCTCTACTGGTGCGACGGCCGCCACGGCCACGACATCGAACAACCCGACGGCGCCAAGACCGAAGGCCTGGCCGCCCGCATCTTCCGCTGCCGGGCCGATGGCTCGGGGCTCGAGACCGTGTGCGGCGGCGGGATGGACAACCCCACCGAGCTCGCGTTCACCGCGGCCGGCGAGCCGCTGGCCACGGTGAACATCCTGCTCTCGCGGCCGCAGCGCGTCGACGCGATCGTCTACGGCATCGAAGGGGGCGTCTATCCCTACCACGAATGCTATCGCGAGTTCCGCCGCACCGGCGAACTGCTGCCGCCGGTGGGGCCGCTCGGCTGGGTGGCCGTTTCCGGCATCGTCCGCTACCGCGGCCAAGAAATGGGCGACGATTTCCGAGACAACTTCTTCACCGCCCAGTTCAACCCGCACCGCGTGCAACGGCACGTCGTCGAGCGCGACCAGGCGGGCTTCCGCATCCGTCACGAAGACTTTCTCACCTCGACTAATCACGACTTTCACCCCACCGACGTGCTGGAGGACGCTGACGGCAGCTTGCTCGTGATCGACACCGGCGGCTGGTTCCGCAACGGCTGCCCCACCTCGCAGATCGCCAAGCCCGAGGTGACCGGCGCGATCTATCGGGTGCGGCGCACCGGCGCTGAGCAGCCGGACGACCCGCGCGGAACCAAGCTCGCCTGGGACGATCTCGACGGCGCAGGCCTGGCCGCGCTGCTCGACGACCCACGCCCCGCGGTGCGCGATCGCGCGATCGCCACGGCGGCCGTGCGCGGTGCGGTGAGCGTGCCTGCACTGCAAGCCAGTCTCGCGGCGAAGCATTCAACCGAGCGACGCCGCAACGCAGTCTGGGCGTTGTGCCGCATCGACACGCCGGAAGCTCGCGTGGCGGGAAGGGCGGCGCTGTCTGACGCCGATCTCGACGTGCGGCTGGCCGCCATCCACTCGGCGGGCATGCACCGCGGCCTTGGCGATCTAGACGCCTTATTGGCGCTGCTCGCAGACGAAGAGCCGGCCGTTCGCCGTTCGGCCGCGCTGGCACTGGGCCGGCTGCAGGACCGCCGCGCGGTTGCTCCGCTGCTGGCAGCCGCTTCCCAGGCCAGCGATCCGTTCGCCGAGCATGCGATCGTCTTCGCTTTGCAGGCCATCGCCGATCCGGCAGCCACCGCGGCGGGGCTGGCCAGCGACAACCCGCGGGTTCAGCGAGCGGCGCTCGTCGCGCTCGCGGGCATGGATCACGCCCAGCTAACCCCGTCTCAAGTCCTGCCGCTTTTGAGCACGGCCGCCGAGCCGCTGCGGCGCGAAGCTTTGTTGGTGCTGGCGGCGCGGGCCGAGTGGGCCGAGGAAACGGCGCTGGCGCTCGAGCGCGAATTGCGAGCGGCTGGTCTAGACGGAGAGGCGGCGTCTGGACTGAGCGCGTCGCTCGCTGCCCTCGCGCGAACGCCGGCGGTGGAGGCCCTGATCGGCCGTTTGCTGACCGACGAAACACTTTCGCCCGCAGCGCGCCGGGCCGTCCTCTCGGCCGCCGGTCACGCTGAGATCGACCGTTTGCCCACCACTTGGCTAACCGGCGCGCGCAGCGCCCTGGTCGGCGATGACGATCTGGCCGGGCTCGCCCTGGCCCTCGTGCAGCGCACGCGTTCGGCCGAATGCGATGAGCAAGTGTTGCAGCTCGCGCGTGACGAGCAACGCGGCCCTGGCCTGCGGCTGCTCGCCTGGCAGATCCTCGCGCCGCGGCGCGGCAGGCTCGACGAGGCCGACTTCGCCTTTGTACTCGCGCAGCTCGCGCCCGATCAGGCGGCAGTGCAGCGGCTGCCGGCCGCCCGCGTATTGGCGGCGGCCAAGCTCGAGGGACCCCAGCTTGAACGGCTGGCGGACTGCGCTCGCGGCGCAGGGCCGCTCGAACTGCCGGAGCTGTTGGGCGCATTCTTGGCGCCATCCGCCGCGGCTGCCGGTCCGCAGATTGCCGCGGCGCTCGTGGCTAATCCCGCGGCCGATGGGTTGCCTGAGGAGTTGCTCGCGCGGCTCGCCGACCATTGGCCGGCCGAGGCGCGGGCGGCAGCAGCGCCGCTGGCTGCCCGCCGCGCACGGTCGGCCGAAGCCCGCGCGGCCCAGCTCACGGCGCTCGAGCCGCGGCTGGGGGGCGGCAACGCCGGCCGTGGGCAAGGGGTGTTCTTTGGCGCCAAGGCCGCCTGCTCGACCTGCCACACGGTGGCGGGCCAGGGCGGGGCCGTGGGTCCCGATCTGTCGCGGATCGCCACGATTCGCGCCGGCCGCGATCTGCTCGAGGCGGTCGTGTTTCCCAGCGCCAGCCTGGTCCGCGGGTTCGAGCCCCTGGTGGCGGCCACCGACGACGGCCGGCTCGTCACGGGGCTGCTCGTAAGCGACACGGCCGACACGGTGGTGCTCCGCCAGGCCGACGGCAGCGACGTTCCGCTGGCCAAGTCCGCGCTCGAAGAGCTGCGTCCGGCGGCGGTTTCGATCATGCCGCAAGGGCTCGAAACGACCCTCTCGGCCGAGGAACTCGCCGACTTGCTGGCCTACTTGCAGACCCTAGGAAAACCCTAGCCTGCCAAGCAGTTGCGTCACGCCGGCAGCTCGCGGCGGATTGTGTCGGATCAGCAAGTTTTCGATAAGAATCTCGCGAAGATCGTTGACTTGCGCTGGGGCCCCGATCACACTGCCAGGCGTCCTTTCTGCTCGAGCCGCAGAAGGCTGGACAACTGCTTCGTTTGCCTCTCAGCTTGCCTAAGTCCAGTCTTGGTTGCTCGATTTCAAAGTGGCCCAGGAGGCGGCGCGGCCCCGTCTGTCCCGCCTCGGGCCACTTTTTCATGCGCCTGCTGGCCGCGCTTCGGCGCATGATTCGCTCTAGCGGCTAAGCATGGATGCTCCGCGACAGGTCGTCATCGCCAATCGGAATGCAGGCTCCTCCGACGGGCTCGAGGCTGCCCTGGCTGCGCTCGGGCCGCGCGAGCTGTGGCTTACCGATCAGCCGGAAGACGCCACGAGCTTCGCCCGCCGCGCTCAGCAGCAGAGGTTCGAACGCGTGATCGCCGCCGGCGGAGACGGCACGATCAACGAAGTGCTCAACGGCCTGGCCGACGACTTCGGCCGCCAGCAGTTCGGCGTGTTGCCCCTGGGCACTGCCAACGACCTGGCCCGCACTTTGCGATTGCCCCTCGAACCGGCCGCCGCGGCCGAAGCGTTGCACGCCGGTCAGGTCCGCCTGCTCGATGTAGTCCGCCTGGAGGTCGACGGCGGGCCGAGCCGGTATTTCCTCAACGTCTCGGCGGGCGGCTTCAGCACCAAGCTGGCCGACAACCTCGACGAGACGACCAAGCTCTGGTGGGGTTCGCTCGCCTACGGCGTGTCGGCCCTCAAGACTCTTTCGCAACTCGAACCCTACGCCTTGTGGATCGCCTGCGACGACGAGCCACCGCTCGAAGTCTCGGCGTACAACCTGGTCGTTGCGAATGCCCGCTTCGTGGGAGGCGGCGTGCCGGTCGCGCCCCGCGCCGAGCCCGACGACGGCCTGCTCGACCTGGTCGTGTTCAAAGAGGCGCCCATGCCGCGCCTGCTGACGCTCGTCCCCAAGGCGCTGCTGGGCGAGCACTTGGACGACCCGGACGTGCTGTTTCGCCAGGTCCGCCGACTGCAAATCGAATCGCGGCCGCCTTTCGACCTGAACACCGACGGCGAGATCGTCGGCAGCTGCCCGGCGCGGTTCACCGTGCTGCCGCGGGCGCTCGAAGTGGTCGTGGGCCCCGCCTAACGGCTCACCCAGGCAACGCGTCGTCGGCCACGGCTGCGGCCGCCCGCTCGCGATCGAGCTGCTCCACGATCTGCCGCAGCAGCTTGTCGAGCCCCTGCCCAGTGACGGCAGAAATCAAGAGCACCTCGCGGCCGAGCGCCGCGACCAGCTCGTCCCGCACCGCTTCGGCGCCCGGCAGCTCCGCCTTCGACACGGCCACGATCTCGGGGCGTTCGGCCAATTGCGGATCGTATTCCAGCAGTTCCTGCCGCACGGTCTGGTAGTTGGCGAGCGGGTCGGTTTCATCGGCCGGCATCGGCTCGACCAGATGCACGAGAATGCGGTTGCGCTCGACGTGCCGGAGGAACTCGTGCCCGAGCCCGGCGCCCGTGTGCGCCCCTTCGATCAGCCCCGGAATGTCAGCCATCACAAAGCGGCGGTCGAAGTCGACCTGCACCAGCCCCAGGTTGGGATACTTCGTGGTGAACGGATAGTCGGCGATCTCGGGCCGGGCTCGCGACAGCCGGCTCAAGAGGGTGCTCTTGCCGGCGTTGGGCTTGCCGATGACGCCGACGTCGGCAATCAGCTTGAGCTCGAGCAAGATCTCGCGGGATTCGCCCTGCCCGCCGGGCATCGCCTCGCGCGGCGCGCGGTTCGTCGAGGTCTTGAAGTGCAGGTTGCCGCACCCGCCGCGTCCGCCATGCCCCACGTTGACCTCGTCCCCCTCGCGGGAAAGGTCCTTGAGCACGTGGCCGCCTTTGGCGTCGACCACGGTGGTGCCCGGTGGCACCAAGATTACGAGGTCCTGCCCTCGACCGCCCTGTCGGTTGGCGCTGCCGCCGGATTCGCCGTTTTCGGCGCGCCAGTGCCTGCGGAAGGAGAGGGCCGCCAGGCTGTCGACGCCCCCCTGGGCGCGCACGATGACGCTGCCCCCTGGGCCGCCATTGCCGCCGTCAGGCCCGCCCCGCGGCACGTATTTCTCGCGGCGAAAGCTGACGCAGCCATTGCCGCCGTTGCCTCCGGCCACCTGCAGCTTGACGCGATCGACGAACATGGCAGGCGACGGGCGGTCTCGAGTGCGGGGTCAGCCGCTGCGTTAGCTGGCGGCGACGACGCTCACACGGCGGCCTTCGCGGTCGAACTTGACCACGCCTTCGGTGAGGGCGAAGAGGGTGAAATCGGTTCCCTGGCCGACATTCGCTCCGGCATGGAACTTGGTGCCGACCTGGCGGACCAAGATGTTGCCGGCCACGACCTTCTGTCCGGCAAACCGCTTGACGCCGCGGCGCTGCCCGTTGGAATCGCGGCCGTTGCGGCTGGAGCCTTGTCCCTTCTTATGAGCCATGGCTGGCTATCTCCCTAAAACAGCGGTCTGCTGCGCCCCTCGGGGGTCCATGAGCAGACGCGGAAAAGTCTGGATTCATAGCTTCGGCGAATCCAGGATTGTAGGGAGTTAGCCCAGGCGGTGTCAACGAGCCTTTTTCCGGCAGACGTGCAATCCGCACTGTTTCTTGGGGGCCCGGCCGCCTTGGGGCGCCGCCACCGAGACGCCGGACCTTCGCTCCCCAAAGGCAGCCGCCCAGGACGCGTATTCCGTACCCGGCTGGCTAGAACCCGGCCAACTGCCTGTCGGCGTCGCCAAACGCCGGCTGTTCCACCCCCATCCGGTTGAGCACCGACAGGTACAAGCTGCAGAGCTTGCGGTTGTCGTCGCCGGCGTCCAGGTAGTTGAGCACGCGGCCCGTTTCGATCGTGCCCCCCAGGCGGCCAGCTTGCAGCACCGGAAGTCGCGAGGAATCGTGCTCCTTGCCCGACCACATATTCGAGAGGAAGAGCAAGCACGAGTTGTCGAGCACCGTGCCGTCGCCCTCCTTCATCTCCGCCAGGCGGCCGGTGAGGTAGGCGAACTGGCTCACGTAGTACTTGGTGATCTTCTCGTAGCTCTCGTTCTCGTCCTGGTGCGAGGCCGGATGATGCGACGCCCGCACGCCGAGGAACGGATAGAACATGCCGGAGATGTCTCGGCAGAGGAGCAACGTGGCCACACGGGTCTTGTCGGTCTGGAAGCCAAGCGCCAACAGATCGCACATCAGCCGCATGTGATCGCGAATGTCCTCCGGCAGGCCGTTGTCGGGGCGCTTCATGGCGAACAGAGGCTGGCCGGTCTCGCCGGCTTTCGCGGCCGCCTTGTCGGCAGCGCCGCGCATGGCGGTGATCCGCTTCTCCACGTCGCGCACGCTAGAGAGGTATTCGTCGACCTTGATCTTGTCGTGGGCGCTCACCTGCCGGCTCAGGCTGGCCGCCTCTTCGCGCACGCGGTCGAGAATGCTCTTGTTGCGCAGTTGGCCGCGGTTCTCGAACAGGCTGTCGAAGGCCAACGAGGGGTAGACCTCCATCGGCACCGGCGAGGTGGCGTTTTCCCAGGAGATGTGCGAGCTGTAGGCCATCGAGAAGTTCGTCTCGTGGTAGCCGGTGATCGGCTGCTCGCACCCGAGCACCATGCTGGGGACGGCCGTCTGCTCGGCAAAGTGATTGGCCAGCACCTGATCGACGCTGATCCCGCCGCGCAGCTCGGCCCCCTTTTGCAGCGCCGCGCCCGAAAGCACGTTGCCCGTTTGGCCGGGGTGAATGCCGACGCCGACGGCGCTGCGGTTGAACAGGCCGTCGATGACGTTCAGCTGCGTCTTGTGGGCGGCCATCGGCTCGAGGCAGCGGCCGAGCTCCATGTCTTTGCCGGCGCCCTTGGCCCACCAGTTGGGGAAGTTCACGCCGCAGGCCATGAAGAGCGCGGCGAAACGCTTGGGGGGCGCCGCGGGGCTCGACTCGTCGGCGAGGGCCGTTTGCGGCCCCCACACCGGCAAGGACTCGAGCCAGGGGAGCGACATGGTCACGCCGACGCCGCTCAAGAACGTGCGCCGCGAAACGTGATTGCGGCGAAGGTGGGCCGAGCGCTGGGGAGAGCCACCCATGTCATTCTCCTGCAAGAGGCGTTTGAGAGGTCCCGCCGCCACGTTTGTTCAAGAACTGCGGACTGGTGACGATCGCGTCGATGAGCGTGCCGAAGCGATGATCGCTCGCGGCGAGCCGCTGCTTCATGCCGTCGACGAGCCCCTCGTCGGAATTGATCAGCGTGCGTCCCAGGCCATAGGCCAGCAGCTTGCGACATAGATTGTCAATGTAGTCCTGCTGGCGATGCGCCTGAATGTATTTGCGCAAACCCGCGACGCCCGCCTCTTGGCTGCCGTCGGGGAATTCGGCTGCGATGTCAACCGGCCGGCCGCCCAGGTCGAGCTCGCGCCGCTCACCGACCGGGCCGAACCCTTCGAACACGAGGCCAAACGAATCGAAACGGGCATGGCAGCCGGCGCAGGCTTTTTCTTGCCGGTGCTGGGCCAAGACCTCGCGGAGCGTGAGCTTGCCGAGCTCGGCCTCATTGTTGGGAATCTCGGGCACGTCGGGCGGCGGAGGCGGAATCTGTTCGCCGAGCACGCGGCGCACGACCCAATAGCCGCGCTTCACGGGGCTCGTGCGCAACCCCGGCGAGTTGACCGTAAGAAACACGGACATCGGCAGCAGCCCGCCGCGACCATAGCGCGCAGCGTCGTCAATGCGCAACCAGGAGCTTGGATCTCCGGTGTGCGGCATGCCGTAGTGCTTGGCCAGCGGAGCGTTCACGACAGTGTACTCGCCGAACAGGGCATCGAGCACGTTGCCGTCCTGCTGCACGAGGTGGTGCAGGAACCGCACCGGCTCCTCGAACATCGCTTGCCGCAGGTCGTCGTTGAACGTGGGGAATCGCTCGCGATCGACGGCGTTGTGTTCCTCGAAGCGGCGGAAGTCGAGCCAGTTGGCGCCGAACTCCACGGCCAATGCCCGCGAGCGCGGGTCGCGGAGCATCCGCCGCGTTTGCGCGGTCAGCACCGCGGGATCGCGCAGGTCGTCGGCCGCCGCATGACCCAGCAACTCATCGTCCGGCAGGCTCGACCAGAGAAAGTAGCTGAGGCGATTGGCGAGCTCGTAGCTCGTGAGCGGCTGCACTTCGCCGCCGGGCGCGGCCAGATCGACCCGATAGCAGAAATGGGGCGACATCAGCACCGCCGCAAACGCGTCGCGCACTGCCTCTTCGTGCTCGAGCCCCTCTTTGCGGAGGTCGCCATAGAAATCGAGCAGCCCCTCGCGCTCCTCAGCGGTCAGCGGCCGACGATACGCCTTGCCTGCAAAGGCGACGAGCGCCTCGAGATGGCGCGGCTCGGCGTCGCGCCAGGTCTGCTCGTACCAGCGGACGTTGCAGTTGACCGTGTCGAAGTGCTCGCGGATCGCCTGCAGCACGACCGGCCGGGCACGGTTCTTGGCGGCCTTGGCCTCGAAAGCCTCGGCTAGCCTCTTGAGCACCGGCTCGTCGGTGCAGTCCTTGTCTTCTGCCCGCGTGAAGTTGAATTCTTCGCTGAGCAGGAAGCTCGAATCCGAGCGCTCGAACCAGAGGAAGCTGGTGTGCATGCGCCGGGCGACGTCGCTCGTGAAGAAGAACTCGTCCCACAGTCTGTCGAGCTCGCGCTGCTGCTCAGCGGAGAGCACCAAGTCATACAGCGGCCGGTCGTCGCGGTAGTAGCCGGTCATGCTGTGGAAGCCGGCGTTCAAGAGGCGACCGCCGCGCCCTTCGGCGAGTTCTTCCGCCTGATCGGCATAGGTGCGGCCGCGCTCGGCAATGTAGAACGCGTCGGGGAAGACGTCGCAGAAGCGGGCGAAGGCGGCCTCATGCTTGGCGCGCTCGGCCGGCTCCGTAGGAACCCTGAGATCGGGATCGGCAGGCGGTGTTTTCTTCTCCCGCCGCGGCTCGTCGTCGTCATATTCCTCGGTTTCTTCGCGCGGGGTTTCCGTTTCATTCGTGGCGAGAGTGCCGGCAGGCGGCTGCAGCACCGCCGGATCGTAGCGGCGGCGGTTGGCCGCCCATTGATTGTTCTTCCACATCAGCAGCGGCTGCGAGCCCGAATGCACGCGGCCGCCACGCAGATTCCGCACTTCGGGCGTGAGCTTCTTGCGCAGCGCGACGAACGATTCGCGCAGCGCTTCGCAGCCGGCTTGAAGGTCGACCGGGGGCTGGCCGCCCGCCGGCGCCGGCAGCGCTTGCCACTGCGACCGCAGGCGCGCCATGGGGCCGACCGCTTCGGGTTCGTTGAGCGCGGCCCACACCATGCCCAGATACTTTTCGCTGACCTGGGCCTGGTGAGCCACGTCCGCCAGCGTCGCCTCGGACTGGCCCAACTCCGCCCGCCAGCGATAGCGCCAGGCCGCGGCGAAGTAGGCCGCCAGGTCGGTCGGCTGCCGGGCATAGAACTCGACGATCCGCTTCACCGCGTACTTGTCGCGATCCGTGACCACGACGACCGGGTGCGGCGCGAACCGAGCGCCATCGGGCGTGAGCAGCAGATGACTGGCGACCAGCCGCGCGGCGTCGAGATACTTCCGCACGAGCGCCGGCGACATGGCCAGCGACTCGCCGGAGTTGTCGAACCCGGCCTCGTTCGCCGGATCGACCGGAAACTCGCGGGCCGGGCGAATGTCGACGCCGGTCAAATCGCGAATCGTGTAGTCGTATTCCGCGTTGCTCAGCCGGCGGGCAAGCACGGGTCCCGGGTCGCCGCTCGACTCCTGGATGACGTTAGCCCGCAGCTTGCGAATCCAGTCGAGGGCCGCTTGGCGTTCCTCGGCCGCGGGCTGCTCGGCGTCCTCAGGCGGCATGTCCCCCGCCTCGAGCCGCTCGCGAACGACCTCCCAGCGGCGAAAGTTGCCCAACACGCTCGGCACATCGATAAAGGAAACAAGATCGAGGCCGCCCTGCGGATCGTCTTTGCCGTGGCAGTTGGCGCAATGCTTCGCCACGAACCCTTGGATCGACTTCTCGAAGCCCTCGTGCAGGTCGCGGCTGATCTCCGCGGCCCCCAAAGCGCCAGCCGCTGACCAAACGGCGACTGCAACCAGGGACATCAGGCTTGCGCTGCGAGCGATCTGCATGCGCTCGAGAGCCTCGCGTTCAAAGGACCTTTAGGCGGGCAGCGGCCGGTCGGAGGTGGGCTGGTGAGGTGGCCGCTGGAGAACTGATTGTACCCAACCGCCCATCGGCGGCCTACCCTCGAGAGATGAGCGGGGGGTGGAAACGCCTGGCATTTCCCGGCGGTTTCAGGCGCTTCCGGCTTGAAAGGGCGTAGGGCAACCGATCATGACGACCGACCTTCGCCCCATCGGAACAGCAGAGAATCAAGCGGCCCGCACGTGCGCTCGGATCACGGGGAGGTTCGTCCGGGTCGGAGCGGGCGAGTGCGCCGATGCCGACGGTCTCGCTTCCAGCCAGCAACGACCACCACGGTCAAGCCGCAGGCAAAGATCCACAGGTTCCGATGGATCCCGATAGAGCACATGAGCGCCAGGCCGGCAGCCATTACGAACGCCCAAGCTTGTCGAGGGGAAACTCTCATGCTGACCATCTTAGCAGGCGGCGGGCCAGCAGTGGCTAGGAGAATTGCCAGCGTCGATCAACGGGATTGACCGATCTTGCGTTCGGCTCAGCTATCGCGTGACAATCCTGCCAGGGGTGGCATCTGGATTCCAAGGCGGATAGTCGCCGACAGGAGCCACACAAATGAATCACGACGCCGGTCAGGCAACGGGTATGGACCACTCGCGAGTCCCGAGACGCGGATCCATGAAGTCCGCGGCGACCAAGCTTGCGCTCGCCGCGCTGCTCTGTGCGGCGGTTTCGATCTGTGTCGCCGCGAGAGCCCCTTCCCCAGCTTCCGACACCGTCCGTGTGCGAGTCCGTGTGTCACTCGAGGCCCACGAAGTCATGCATAAATCGATTCTTTGGAGGCTCAAGAATTCGCTGCGGCGGGCGAGTTCCGTCGACGTAGTAACCGACAACGAAGATGTCGCTCTTCACTGCGTTTTGATCTGGGAACCAAAAGGCACGAGCCACCTCGTTTGCTGGGCGGAAGAACGCATTCGGCTCGTCGAAGCCGCGAAGCCGATGCTGACCGATCAGCAGTACCAGAAGTGGTCGGCCGACCGTTTTGGCCGGCATCTCTTCAGCGACGGGCAGCCCGTGATCGTCAAGCGCTCGTTCGAAGGACCAGACGAAATCAAGGGCGCAGCCGATTGGGTCGTCGAGCGTCTGGAGGAGCAATTGTTGCCTGCGGTTCGCAAGCGGGTTGGCGACGCGCAGGTCTCTGCTTCGAAGTGAGGTCGCCGAGACCAGGTGAGGTACGTCGTCACCTTCCTGAAGGACGTTTGCGATGAAACTACGCAGCCTCAAAATCGCTTCTGCGCTTGCCTTGACGGTTCTCGTTGCGAATTCGGACTTTTCTTTCTCAGCTTGCCGCAGAAGGGTTCGCTCGAGATCCAAGCAACCGCGAATGGAGCGGATTCAGCTCGATGCTCGCGAGCAAGAAGAAGACCCTAGGCAAGTTTCGCTGCTGCTCAAGGCTTACAAGGAATTGGAGGCATACGAGGGGTATGTTGACATCCCTTTGGTGATTGGTGGAGAGAAGACGCTGCTCATCGCCACGTGGCGACTGAATGAGGCGAGCGCACAAGCCATTGCATCGGCAGAACTGATTACTGCTGTGATGATCGATACGCCGCTTGAACCGGCGGCAGAGGCAACGCTTAGAAAAGCATTCACTCTACACGCAACGGACGGTTCCGGAACCTCGGTGTGGGAGCGGAGGCGATGACGAAGCCCTTTCCAACTTTCGCGAAGTTGCTCGCAATCGCTCGGAGGATGGACATGCTCGACATGCTTTTCGGCTTCGCACTGGTCGTAGCGCTAGCCAGCTTCGGCTGCAGGTCCGCCAGCCAAGCCCCGCCGAAACCGATCAATCCCGTTCTGCTCCCCAGGGATGAAGCCAAGGCAACCGCATGGCTTTACGAACGCCATCCGGTAGATAGCGATCTGGCGCCACTCCAGCAACGCCTTCGCGAACAGGGCTTTTTGTGCGGGTCCACGGAGAAGAACGAGGACGGCGATGAACGGTTGTCGTGTGAGCGAGAGGTGCCAACGGAAAGCCGCTGGGTCACCGAAAGGTGGCGCGTAGCAGTCGCGCATCGCGAGGGGCGCATCAGAAGTATTAAGGTCCACAGGTCCGCACTTGGTCCGTGATCGTGACTCGGACAAAGGATCGAGCCGTCCGTGCGTTTTTTCCGGCCAGCGGGCCAGCGATGTGAACGGTCGAGCGTGCGTCACGACGGCCGGATCAATCTGGGTCCTAGTGCTGCGTCACGCACGGATTTTAGGGTTGTGCCACACTAGGCGCGCTGGCCGAAAATGCCGCCCGGCCCGTGCAGGGGTCTGCGAGGCTCGGCCAGGGAAACGTGGCTCTCCCTTGCTTGCGCTGCGGGCTAGTATCGGAGGGGCAACCCGAACTTCTAGCTGTGACGCAGCACTAGCGTTGTAACTCGACTGCCTGGCATCATCCCGCCTCGCGGGAGCACCCTATGCATCTGTTCTTCGTCCAGTTTGGCGACATCATCTTGGTTTCTGTCTTGGCCCTCTTCGGCGCCTTGGTCATTGCGTCCATCGTCGCTTCTCTCAGGTCGCCATTCTGCTCGGAGCGCAAGTCGGGGCAATTCACCGTGAGGCAACTGTTCACACGGATGGCGGTCGTCTGCCTGGGGCTCGCGCTCGCGGCTTCCATGTGGACCAACTTGCAACTCCGGCGACTCAGAGATCGCCAATACCGCGCCGTGGCGGCTCTGGTCACCGCGGCCCAAACCCTGGGTGCTGGCGGCTGCAAGGTGGAGTTCATTCAGCATCCACGCCAACCGGCAGGGCATGGGCACGTCAAGATCAACGACGGAGAAGTGAGCCTGGCCGCGGCCAAGACGCTGGAGGCCGTGGAGGCGGACCAACTAATCGTCGTCAATGCTCGGGTGACCGACGAAGCCAACGCCTACCTGTTGGGCAACTTTGTGAGGAGAGGTTCGGTACTCGGCTACGAAGAGCCCGGGCCATCTGAGGGGCCCTACGTGGTCTATCTGCGGAAAGAATTTTCGAGGTCTCCCTAACGGACTGCAGGGAGGCGAGAACCGGGCGTGAGGCACGGATCTAGCCGCTTGGGTCTCCAGCGTGCGACAATGGTCTGCGCGAGGCCAACCTCAGGATCACGGCGCCGCGAGCTGACCATGGACAGTGAACCCCACGCACGCATTTCGTCTGCCACGCCCCCAAGCCCGACCGACCGGAAATGCCCAAGTTTTCGCTGAAGTGGCTGTTTGCCGCCCCTGTCATAGTGGGACTGAGCTACGTTGGCGGGCTAGCGTCGATGGTGTGGCTGCTGCTTATCAGCGTCTTCCTGCTGCTCAAGCCGCGGCCCTTCACGATCGGTTTCGCCTTCACCATGTGGCTGTACACATTCGCCGCCGGACATCATGTGATCTCGGCGATCCGTCTGACGCGCATGCCGGAGAACAAAGAAGAGCGGGTCGCCTATGATGCTTACGAAAGATACTTCTTCCGACTCCTTGGGATGCATTCAGTCGGCATGCTTGGAGCCGGGCTCGCTGGCGGGTCGTTCCTGCACTGGGCTGCGAACCGAGATGCTCCCGATCGCTAGTGTTTTGTAGACGGCTGATCGCGACGCCGATCATAACCTTTCACGTCGGATTCACGTCGTGTGTTACTTACTGCTTCTTGGGTGGCGTCGCGCTCGGGTACCTGCGTGGCCGGCGCAACACTGCCAGCAAAGACAATCATGTCACGTGATAGAGCCTCGTTGATCCGCTCCAGCTCTGCTACCTTCAACACCTCGAGGGCGAGCATGTCTCGGGCCCTGGCGTTTGCTACTTCGGCCTTGGCAAGTCGTGCGGCCATCCACTGGCGGTCAAGGCGCCAACACCCCAGCGAAATGGCCGCGACCGGTGTGGTCCAGAGAATCAAGCGGATCGAGTATCGCATAGAGTGGCCTTCGCACCTGATCCTACCATGCCGCGTTCCAAAGTGCTGTGCTCGCGGCCCAGCTTGCCGCAGCACCGATTTCTGGACAGGAACATGCCATGAGCCTCCGCTGGATCTTCATTGCCGTCGCGGTCGTCGCGGTCGCGGTGACTTCGATTCTGAGTGCGAACGCGTGGTGGGCAACTGCGGTCGCCATGGGAACAAGCCTGGCGGTGGCGGCGAGTGCGGCCAAGGGAGTCCTCGACCGTCATAACGCGGCGTTCTGCATCGGCTTCGCGGCCGCAGCGTTGTGTTTTTGGTTTGTAATGCCCGAGGTCCTCGTCGGCGCCTTTGTGCGGCACACCGCGCTTGTCTTCAGCATTGGGGGTGACGAGAACAAGATCGTCACTTGTTGGTTGGCAATGGTCTGCGGCGTCGCGGGAGGGATGATCGCGCAGCGTGTTTCGCCAGCGCCCACTCCATGGCGCACGATCGTGCTGGAAGGTCTGTTCGCGCTCATTTTGTTCGCCGCGGTCGTGGCGTCGGCCTGGAAAATGGCCACGGATCGGGCTCGCGAGGAACTGGCCCCGGCCTATGTACCTCCGTTGCAGATCGAGGCGCACTAGGGTGAGATTCTGTCTGCACAGGACTGCGCCCGATGAAAGTTAGATTCTCTCTCAAAACGCTTTTCATCGCGATGGCGATCATCGGCGCGTTGATCGTTAGTTGGCCCGTTCTCTGGTTCGTGCTGTCGGGCTTTTCAACGGGTGGTCCACTGCCACCGCTCCGACGGGCGATCGACAGGCTCGAGGACGGGCAGGGTCGCCTGCAGTGGCGGCAGTTGACGCCGAACAAGTACGAGTTCGAGATCGCTGGCGGCTCGATGTCGGTCGACGAGGCGGAGGGCGTCGTCCTCGCGCCCGAGATCGTCGTGGTCAAAACGACCGTTCCGCAGACTGCGGCCACCCATCAAATCCTGTCGAAAGCGTTCGACCATTCCGAGGCTGGTGGCGTGGTCGTTTGGCGTCGGAAGCCAGAGCGGAGTGCGTGGGAGAATTGGGGGCTGTGAACCATTGGACCCGACTCGATCAGCGGCCGCCGTCCCAAGCCAAGGCGCCGCAAGTAGCGCCGCTCGCCGCTACTTCGCCCGCTCCCCATCCAACTCCCGCACATACAGATTCGCAAACTCCACCACCCCCGTGCCGTTCTGCAGGGCGATCGGGCCACTGTCGGGCAGGTCGGGCAGGCGGGCGCGGTCGATGACGCGCTCGCCGTTGAGAGTCACTGTCAGTTCGTTGCCGACCAGCGTGATCACGAAGCGGTTCCACTCGCCGGCCGGTTTGTCGGCCCGCTGCCGCGGCGTGACCGCGCGGTGCAGCGCCTCCGGCAGCGCGGGATCGGTGCGGTAGCCGAAGACTTCGCCGGAGCCAACGGGGTGGTTCCAGATGTTCACCTGGGCCTTGGCCGAGCCGCGGAGCAAGAGGCCGCTCGAGCCCCGGTCCTCGTAGCGCACGGTGCGCGGCCGTCCGCCGGAGTCGACTTCGGCCGCGCCGTGGGCGCCGATGCGAAGGGCGTCGCGCGGCTGGGGCTCGCCGGCCAGCCGCCAGTCGGCGATCAGTTCGAAGTCGCCGAAGGAACGCTGGGTCCAGAGGTTGCGCATGCCGGCGCTGCTGTCGTAGCGCAGGATCCAATCGTGCGGTTGGAAGGAGCGTTCGGCCTCGGGGGCCGCGGCCCAACCGGTCAGGTCGATGCCGTTATAGAGAGAGCGAAAGCCGCGGGCCGACTCCGCCACTTCGGCCGGCGGCGCCGGCGTCGACGGCAACTCCTGCAGCCGCAGGTTGCGGAAATGGACCTCGCCCCCTTCGGACTCGAGACAGATATAACCTTGCCGCGGGTTGCAATGCGTGCCGCCGGAGACCGCCTTGCCGTTGACGGCCAGCGTGAGGCGGCCGTCGCGGCTTTCCACGCGGTAGTGGTTCCACTCGCCGGCCGGCTTGGCCCGCGGCTCGCTCGGCAGACAGCGGAGCCAACCCTTCGGGTGCGGCCGGTCGGGCTCGAACGTCGCGCCGTGGATGGCGAACACGTCGCCGTGGTTGCCGTCGAGGATCTGGCACTCGATCGACCGCGTGAAGGGGACGCCCGGGGCCGTGATGTCGTCGGAGTGGATGAAGAGCCCGGCATTGCCCCCTGGCTTCAAGTGCTTCCACTCGAGCTCGAGCACGAAGTTCTGATACTGCTTCTCGGTCCGCAGCACGCCGGTGGGAATGCCGGAGCAGACGATCATCGCGTCGCGCACGGCCCAGGTGCTCGGGGCCGTGTTCACGTTTACCCAGCCGGTCAGATCGCGGCCGTTGAACAGCGGCTGCCAGGGGGGCTCGTCGGCGGCCGCGCTGGTTGCCCAGCCGACGCACAGCAGCCAAGCGGCAAGGCAAGCGATCCGCTGCATGAAAGAGTGGCTCCGCGCCCCGCATCGCCTTCGCTGGCCGGAGATCCGGCGGCCAGCGAAAAAATGAGGCATTTCCCTGAAACAAGTGTAGACTGTTTCGCCCCTGGCCGTCGAGGCGGGGGTAGGGGTTGGCGCGATTGCGCGCTAGCTCGGGATTTGCAGTCGGTGGGAATGAGCCGCGCCGAGCGTCTTCGGCTCGCGGACTAAAAGTCTTTGCCCGCCAGGCCAATTCGTTGCCGGAGGGGGGGCCCGCGCCCATAATCATGGCGGCAAGACTCCCTACTCGGACATCAAGGGCGCGGCGATGATCAGGTGGATGTTATTGGTGGCGGCGATTTGCGCATGTCCCGTCGAGGCAGCGAAGGCAGGAGCGCCGCTGACGCTGTGGATCGATCCCGACGGGACAACGTATATCCAAAACACCACCGGCTCCGCGATCTCCTTCGACGGCTACCAGATCGCGTCAGAGACCAACGGACTCGATCCGGTCCACTGGAAAAGCATCAGTGATCAGGTCGCCGCGAATCCGCTCGACGTCATTGGGCTGTTGGGCGCGGGCGCTCTGACTTTTGGGGAGGCGAATCCAGGCGCAGGCAACCTGGCGGAGCTCAACCTCGGCGGCGTCGGGACGCTCCAGGGCGGCGGCAAGTTCGCCATTGGTAAGCCGTTTGGCTTCGGCGGGTTCGCAGTCGAATTCTTTTACAAAGTGGGGGGCACTTCAGGGGGAGCGGGCGACATCGTGTTTGTTCCACCCTTGACCGGCGCTGAGCCTTCCACCTTTGTGCTCGCTGCCCTGGCTGGGGCGTGCCTGGTGGCTGTTCGCGTGAGAAGCGCACGGGGCCGCTGAGCTCGCGCCCCAAGGCCCGAGCCGGCGGCCGGGCTACGGCCGCGGCAACTCGAAGACCTCGCGCACCGGCAACTCGAACCCGGGCAGCAGCCCCGGCTCGCGGAGCGTATCGGCCTCCGTTAGCACGGCGATGTCGAGGCGGCTGCGGAACACAGTCACCGTGCGCGTCGTCGGGTTAACCAACCAGACCACTTTGCAGCCGTGCCCGAGCCAGTCTTGGACCTTCTCATCGATCTCGCCCGCGCGATCGCTCGGCGAGATGACTTCGATCGCCAAGTCAGGCGGGCCGGGGAAGAAGGGGCCTTTGCCTGCAGGCGGCGTCGCGCGGCAGGACTGCACGAAGGCGAACCTGGCCGTCCGCACGGTATCTGGATCCTTAGAGATCAAGAACCCGCAACGGCTGCTAACGCACTGCCCCAGGCGATGGTCACGAACGAAGGAGGCCAAGCAAAGACCCAGGCGACTGACAATCTGCCCTTCCTCGTAGCCGAGAAAGGGGCGTCGCCGGACCGTGCCGCGCACCAGTTCACAAACGCCGTCGCGGTCGGACATCTGATACAGTTCTTCGGCGGTCACCAACCGAGCGGCCTCCTGATCAAACCCATGAACGACACGATTGTACTCTTCCGCCCGGTCGGCCCGCGCGAGCTCGAGCTGATCGCTGGATCAGGTTGGACGGCGTTTCCACCGCGCCTGCCCGAGCAGCCGATCTTCTACCCGGTGCTCAACGAGGACTACGCTCGGCAGATTGCCCGCGATTGGAACGTCAAGGAGAGCGGCCGGGGGTTCGTGGTTCGGTTTCGTCTGCCGAAGGGTTTCCTCGAACCGTTCGATGTTCAGCAGGTCGGCGGGCGACAGCACCTCGAGTACTGGATTCCGGCCGAACGGCTCGCCGACCTGAACGCTGCGATTCTAGGCCCGATCGAGCTGATCGCCGAATATCCGCCGGCCGCTGGCGAATAGCCAGATTTTTGGCTGGCGCCCCCCGCTGAGCCCCTTCCTGCACCGCGCTTGCAAAGAATCCCCTAATCTCCGAAGCTACGGGGGCCGCGGAGCACGGCGTTTCTCCAGGGAATGGGGCCTAGCCCCGCCCTGCCCCCCCCCGTTCCGCGAGCGCTGGCGGGCCTGCGGGGGCCCCCCTCCTTTGACAAATCAGGATGCGAGCCGATGGCGGTCATCGAAAAGGCGCCCAAGGGCAAAGGTTCGGACTCTTCGACTCCGGCGCACAAGCCGTACGTGTCGCCTGAGGCCGATTTGCCCGAGCTCACCTGGACGGCGGTGCTGCTGGGGGCGGTGCTGGGCATCCTGTTTGGGGCCTCGTCCCTCTACCTGGTGCTCAAAGTCGGGCTCACCGTGTCGGCCTCGATTCCGGTGGCGGTCCTCTCGATCACCATCTTCCGGCTGTTCTCGCAGGTGACCGGGCTCCGCAAGGCCACGATCCTCGAAAACAACATCGTGCAGACCACAGGCTCTGCCGGCGAGTCGATCGCCTTCGGCGTGGGCGTGACCATGCCGGCCTTGCTCCTCCTGGGCTTCGACCTCGACGTGGTGCGGGTGATGACCGTGGGGGCCCTCGGCGGCCTGCTCGGCATTCTGATGATGATCCCGCTGCGGCGGGCCCTCATCGTCCGCCAACACGGCAAGCTCACCTACCCCGAAGGCACCGCCTGCGCCGACGTGCTGATCTCGGGCGAGGAAGGGGGGGCTACGGCGAAGACTGTGTTCGCCGGGTTCGGGTTAGCGTTCGTCTATAAGTTCCTCATGGGCAAGCTGAAGCTCTGGCAAGAGGTGCCGGCGTGGCCGCTGCACACGTCGAGCGGCCAGGGATTGCGGAAGGCGGAGTTCGGCGGCGAAGTGACGCCCGAGTTGTTGGGGGTCGGCTACATCATCGGCCCCAAAATTGGCGCCACGATGCTCGCCGGCGGCATCCTGGCTTACCTGGTGATGTTGCCACTGATTGCGCTCTTCGGCGAAAACTTGAATGCCCCGCTGCCGCCGGCCGAGAAGCTGATCCGCGACATGACTGTGGGGCAACTCCGCTCGAGCTACATCCTCTATATTGGCGCAGGCGCCGTGGCCACGGGCGGCATTATCAGCATGGTGCAAGCCCTGCCGCTCATCGTCTCTTCGATCGCCGCTGGGCTGCGCGATCTCCGGGCCGCGAAATCGGCCGACGGCGCCGCGCGGGCCCTGCTCCGCACCGACCACGATCTGCCCCTGTGGCTCGTCGTGGTTGGGTGCATCGGGCTGGTGGTCGCGCTCATGGCCGTGCCGCAGTTGGGGCTCGGGTTCAGCTTGTATGGCGGGATCGGCGCTCTGCTGATCGTCTTCTTCGGGTTTCTGTTCGTCACCGTTTCGGCCCGGCTAACGGGGGAAATCGGCTCGTCGTCGAACCCGATCTCCGGCATGACCGTGGCCACGCTGCTGCTCACCTGCTTGCTGTTTCTGGCGATGGGGCGCACCGACAAGGCGGCCACGCTTACGGCGCTGACCATCGCCGGCGTGGTCTGCATCGCCTCGAGCAACGGCGGCACCACGGCCCAGGATCTGAAGACCGGCTTCCTGGTGGGAGGCACTCCAAGCCGGCAACAGATCGGCATTCTCGTCGGCGCACTCAGTTCGGCGCTCGTGATTGGGCTCGTGCTGATGGTGCTCGACGCCGCGGGGACGATCTATACCAAGAACCCCCAGCATTTGCCGCAGTACCGCGTACCGGACGTAAGCAAGCTGACCAGACTCGAGAAGCCGGGCAGCGAGTACGCAGGCAAGGACACGACCGATTATCACGTGTTGATGGCCGGCACCGGCGAAATCCCGGGGGTTCCGCAGGGTAAGTACCTCGTCGACGATCAGGGAATCATCCGCTACAAGGTCGATCCCGCCATCGGCGGCACGCTGCAGACCCGCGACGACGGCACCGAGGTCAAAGGCAAGTTCGAGGCGCCCAAGACCCGCCTGATGGCCATCGTCATCGACGGCGTACTCAACCGAAAGCTCCCCTGGGGCCTGGTCCTCATTGGCGCTCTGATCGCCGTTGTGCTCGAGTTGGTCGGGGTGTCGTCGCTGCCGTTCGCGGTGGGCGTGTACTTGCCGCTCGAAACGTCGGTGCCCATCTTCCTGGGCGGCATGGTGCGCTGGGGCATCGATCGGGCTACGCGCCGCGCTCCTTCGGAAGGAGAGATGAGCCCTGGCATTCTCCTCTCGTCCGGCTACATTGCCGGCGGGTCGATCGCCGGAGTGTTGATCGCGTGCTTCGAGTTCCTGCCCGATGCCTGGAACAAGTTCATCAACGTCGGCGCGCGGATCGACGCCTCGGAAGGATTGACCGATGCGTTCGGGGGCCCGTGGACGCACCTCAACTGGCCCCCGCTCATCCCCTTCGGCCTGCTGATCTTCATTCTGGCCGCAGTAGGCTTTGGTGGCCGTCCCAAGAAGCCCGCCAAACCGCTCGTCGACCCGGCGCCCAAGGGAACTCCGCCGGTCAAGCGCTGACCTAGGATTACGTACGTTCGCCCTGCGCTGGCCGACCGGCCGCGCGGGCCCTGTCGAATTTTTGGATTGTGCGACATGAAGCGACTGCTTTCTCGACTGACCTACGCAGCCTGGGGATTGGCTATGAGCCTGGTGGGGCACGCGGCCTTCGCCGACGAAGGAATGTGGCTGTTTTCGAACCCGCCCCGCGAGCTGCTGAAAACGCGTTACGGCTTCGAGCCCACCGACGCCTGGCTCGAGCACCTGCAGAAGTCGGCCGTGCGCTTCAACAGCGGCGGCTCAGGCTCGTTCGTCTCGGCCGACGGCCTGGTGATGACCAACCACCACGTGGGGGCCGACGCCCTGCAGAAGCTCTCGACGGCTGATCGCGATCTGTTGGCCGAAGGCTTTCAGGCCAAGACGCAGGATGAAGAGCTCAAGTGCTTGGACCTCGAGCTCAACGTGCTGGTGAGCATCGAGGATGTGACCGACAAGGTCAACGCGGCGGTGAAGCCTGAGATGTCGGCCGGCGACGCCGAGAAGGCCCGCCGCGCGGCGATGAACACGATCGAGAAGGAATCGCTCGACGCCACCGGGTTGCGCAGCGACGTGGTCACGCTCTACCAAGGCGGCCAGTATCACTTGTATCGCTATAAGAAATACACCGACGTACGGCTGGTCTTCGCCCCCGAGCAGGAGATCGCCTTCTTCGGCGGCGACCCCGACAACTTCGAGTTCCCCCGCTACGACCTCGACGTCACTTTCTTCCGCGCCTACGAAAACGGCAAGCCGGCCAAGGTGGAGCACTTCCTCAACTGGAGCAAGGAAGGCGCCAAGGACGGCGAGCTGATCTTCGTGGCGGGGCATCCGGGCCGGACCGACCGCTTGAACACGGTGGCGCATCTCGAGTTCATGCGCGACAAGGTGTATCCGACCTCGCTCAACACCCTCCGCCGCCGCGAGGTGATGCTCAAGACCTACGGCGACCAGAGCCTCGAGAAGGCCCGGCAGGCCAAGGACGAGTACTTCGGCGTGCAGAACAGCCGCAAGGCCCGCCTCGGCGGCCTGGCCGGCCTGCAGGACCCCGCGCTCATGGAGCGCAAGCGGAACGAGCAGGGGCAGTTCTTCGCCCAGGTGCTCGCCGACGAGAAGACCAAGGACCTCGCCCCGGCCTGGGATCAAGTGTCGGGCGCGATCGGCCAGTGGAAGGAAATGTACACGCCCTTCGTGCTCTACGAGCGCGGCATGGCTTTCAACAGCACACTGTTCGACGTCGCCCGCACGATCGTGCGGCTGACCGACGAATCGGCCAAAGGCAACGCCGACCGCCTGCGCGAATTCCGCGAATCGAACCTGGAGTCGCTCAAGCAAGAGCTCTATTCGGCAGCGCCGATCTACGAAGAACTCGAGATCGCCAAGCTCACTGACTCGCTGAGCATGCTGTTGGAAATGGCCGGGGCCGAGGACCCGCTCGTGCAGCAGATCCTGGCCGGCAAGTCCCCCGGCGAGCGCGCGGCTGAGTTGGTGCGCGGCACGAAGCTCAAGGTCGTCGAAATCCGCCAGGCGCTCGTCGACGGCGGCGCGGCGGCCGTGCAGCAATCGCAGGACCCGATGATCCTGCTGGCCAAGCTCGTCGACGGCCCCGCTCGCGCCGTCCGCAAGGACTACGAAGAAAAGGTCGAAGAGCCGCTACGGCAGGCCTACGCCAAGATCGCCAAGGCCCGCTTCCTCCTCAAGGGGACGAGCGAGTACCCCGACGCCACGTTCACCCTGCGGCTCGCGCTGGGGACCGTGAAGGGCTATGAGGCGGCCGGCCAGCAGATTTCCCCCTACACCACGATGGGGGGCACGTTCGAACACGCCGCCATCCACGGCAACGCGGTCCCCTTCAAGCTCCCCACGAGCTGGCTCGAGAAGGCCGATCAAATCGGCCGCGAGGTGCCCTACAACTTCGTCAGCACGGCCGACATCATCGGCGGCAACTCGGGCAGCCCCGTGGTCAACCGCGAGGGCCAGGTGGTAGGCATCATCTTCGACGGCAACATCTACAGCCTGGTGTGGGACTTCGCCTACTCCGACACACAGGGCCGGGCAGTCTCGGTTCACTCGGCGGCCATCATCGAGGCCTTGATGAAGGTCTACGGGGCCTCGGCGCTCGTCGAAGAGCTCACCCGCGGAAAATAGCCGCCAAGATCGAGGCCCGAGGGGCGAACTAGGTTGGGGCCAACTGCCCCCGTTAGCACGCTCACGAGCCGCAAGCTAGGACGCCATGCACGTCGCCTGCCCTCATTGTCATTCGACGATTCAAGTCGACGAACAGCTCTCTGGCCAGACCTCGCGCTGCCCGCTGTGCAGCGGGGAGTTCCGCGTGCCGCCCGCGGGGAGCGCGGTTCCGCCTCCGCCCCCTGGGATGGCCGGCTTCGCCGGCGCCATTCCGCGCACGCCGCTGGCCACGGTCACGGTCGCCCGGCTGGCGCTGGGCGTGGTGGCAATCACGGCCGGATACTTCGGTATCCACAAGTTTATTCTGGGGCGCAATGTCGAAGGCCTGATCATGCTCCTCGTCACCTTGTTGTCGTGCGGCATCGTTGGGTTGATCGTTTGGGTGCTCGCCATCGTCGAGGGGATCATCTATCTGCTCAAGTCGGACCGGGAGTTCGAGCAGGACTACTTGATCGGCGCGAAGGGGTGGTTCTAGCGGCTGTTCGAGCGGCAAGCTCAGTCCATCGCGCGGACGGCGGCGATGGCTTCTGCCAGGGCGGCCTCGACGTTCCTGGCTTCGAGATGGCAGATAGGCCCGCGGCCCGGAAAGCGGGCAAATCTCTTCAGCTGACTCGGTTGCGTCGGCTCTAAGGCAGTGACTGGCTCCATATCCGGGTCCTGCACGGCTTCAGGACTCGCATCCCAGGTGATCGTCAGTCTTGGGGTCGCCGCGGAATCGATGGCAGCAGCGACGCCCGGATCTTCGCGCCGCATGAATCGTCGCCAAAAGAAATGGTCGACGCGGCAGTCGCTGACCACGAGCTCACCATCCGAGGGCAGTTGTGTGTCGTCGAGAGACTCTGCAAAAGCTCGTATGCTGCGGCCCTGCTGTTCCCAACTGCCGCCGACATGGCCGCGCCAGTCCATCCGCACAAGCTTTGCCTCAAGCATCCGCGCCAAGCGCTGAACGAATTCCGGCGATGCGGTGAGCACCGCCACATACGGCTTCGCCGTATTCAAATGCTCGAGCAGCCGCACCACCGTCCAACCGGTCGTGGGATGCATCATCTCGCCCCCCACTTCGGCCGCCGGCTCCAGCACGAAGCGGCGGAAGCTCATGCGCGGGTGGGGGAGCGTGAGCTCGGGCGTGTCGAGCGCGAGGTCGTCGTAGAGCAGCAGGTCGAGATCGACGGTCCGCGGCCCCCAGCGTTCGCTCCGCACGCGGCCAAGCTCGTTCTCCACCCCTTGCAGCACATGCAGCAGCGAGCGCGGGTCGAGCTCCGTCTCGAGCCGCAGCGCTGCGTTCAGATAGGCCGGCTGATCCTGGGGGCCGCCGATGGGGACCGTTTCGCGAAAGCCGCTGACGGCTGCGACACGCACGCCGGCACGACTTGCGAGCGCCGCAACGGCCGCCTCGAGCGCCGCCCGGCGATCGCCGAGATTCGAACCCATTCCCACGAGCACGGTGGCCATGCACTCAGCTTATCGCCCGGCGCGGAGACAATCCATCGACTGCTGCGCTGCGTTCATAAGCCTTCTCACACGCGCGCTCTCAAAGGCGCACGCGAAGATCTGCCGCCCATCTCGCCCACTCGGCTCGTGGCGAGCCGAACCGAAAAAGCCTTGGGGGGGACATCCCGTTCCCGACTTGGTCGTCGACGTTTCGTTCCCTGCTGTCGCCGCCCCCCAGGCTGAAATCGATTCCTACGATCACGAGCCAATCACCACGACCCTTGCTAGCATCGCACAACGCACTAGCGGCCGCATCCGCTCGTGGTTCATCCTCGAGCGTTCGTCACATTTTGCGAAGCGGCGTCCGATTGTCAAGCAACCTCCTGCACATCTTTTTTTCGCGGGCCGCGCGCGGGCGCGTTTCTCGCGGAGATTGCCGAGCGAGATGCACTTCGAGGTTCGTGGAGAACCTGTCGAGCACGGTCCGTGCGAGGAGCATCAAGCGTGCGTGAACGAGCGCGGGACAATCGTACGCGCGCGAACTAGCTGTTCGAGCGCTCGCGCAGTGCAAGCGCCGCGGCCAACTCGCGCCGTGCGAACCAGAGATAGCTCAGAGCGCCCGCGCTCACTTCGAGCAACAAGAGCACAAGCGCGCTGAGCTGCACAAACGACACGAGCATCGTGCGCGCGCAGAGCACGACCACGCCCATGAGCAGCGCGGCGCGCAGCGCGGGCCCAAGCAAGGCGATCAACGTGCGCAGCGACACCCCTTCGGTACGGCAGCACCAAGCGACGTACGGGATGCCGACGACGAGCAACGCAGCCGAATGCGCCCAAGCCAATGCTTCAAGTTGTACGAGCGCGTCAGACGTGAACCGCGGCGCGACCACGAGCGCAGCCGTGTAGGCCACGGCCAGGCTCAGCGCAAGCACCGCCGCGCCCCAGAGCAAGCGATCGGCCCGCCCCGCCGCGGCAAAGATGCTCCCGCATAGGTTCACGAACCCTTGCATGAGCAGCGTTAATCCTAGCGCGCGCAACAGCCCGCCCGCCGGCGCCCACTCCTGGCCGCCGAGCGCAAGCATCGCCTCGGGGGCCACGAGCAGCAGGCCCACGCCGCAGGGCCAGAGCAGCACTGCCGCTAGGCGAAAGAACGAGCCGACGAGCGCGGCATGAGCCGCCCGGTCTCCCACGGCTCGGGCCAAGGCCGGCAGCATCACGCTGCTCACCGGCGTAGTGACGAGGAACACGGGCTTCTGAGCGATCTGAAACGCCTGGCTGTACCAGCCCAGGGCCCGTTCGCCGAACCACAGGCCCACCAACACCTTATCGAGATTTCCGGCCACGAAGAACACAAGCTGGCTGAGCGTGTACTGCCCACCGAAGCGAAGCAGGCCCCACGACTCACGCGCCAACCGCGGCCTGCCTGGCCGCCAGGGTTCAGCAGCCCAGGCCAAGGCCGCGAGCGCAAGCAATTCGACGTACTGTCCGATCACGAGCGCTCCGGCCCCCAACCCCGCCGTGACGGCGGCCAGGATGCTGGCCGCGCTGCCGATGACTTGCGCGGCCAACCGCAGCCGAGCCACCGCGCCGATCTTGAGTTGCCGTTCGAGCAGCGCCTGATGTTGCGCGCCCAAGGCCATGAGCAGCGGCGTGAAGGCCATGGCAAGCGCCACCGGCGTCACCGCCGCGTTGCCATAGAAGAGCGCGAGCCCCGGCGCGGCCGCAGCGGCCACGAGCGACGCCGCAGCGCCCAGCGCCATGTTCCACCAGAACATGGCCGAGATCTCGGCGGGCGCGAGCTCGGCGCGCTGCACCGTGGCGACGTTTAGGCCCAGCGTGGTGAACAGCCGCAGCAGGTTGAGCAGTGGGAAGACCATCCCCAACAGGCCGTAGCCATCGGGTCCGACCAGCCGCATGAGCACGGCGAGCACGGCGATCGAGACGAGCTGCGAAGCGACTTGCAGCCAAGCGGCGGAGCGCAACCCCCGGCGCACGGCGCGCTCGAGCCCCGCGCGGTCGAACGCGGCCTCAGGTGCGCGCTCGTCCATCGTGGGGTTCCTCGCTTACGCTGCGGTCTGAAGTTCCTCGCATCATAACCCGACGCGTCAGCGAGGTCAGTCGAGTTGGCGACCGCAGCAACAGAAGGCGTGAGGTCGGCGACGGCGAACGCATGCCAGGAGGATGAGCATGCTAACGTCGTTCCCTGGTCCGCTCGTCGCGCGACCTCACGTTGTTTTCAAGACAGGCTGGAAGCCTGTCCCACAATTTGCTCCACAGGCTTCCAGCCTGTGATCTCACTTCAGTTCCTGCTCACTCCCTACGGTACGTTCACCCCTTGATCGAGGTTCTCGAGCGTGCGGAAGATCCCCCGCGTGCCGAGCCCCTCGTTGGTCGACAAGATGCTGCGGCCCACCGTGGGGGCCAAGAACTCCTTCAATTCCAGCATCGCTGGCCCCACCAGCAGAATCAAGGCAGCCGGGGCGAAGCAGAACATGATCGGCAGCACGAGCTTCACCGGGGTCTTGTTGGCCTGACGCAGGGCCGTTTGCTTGCGCGATTCCCGCAAGCGGTCGGCCTGCTCCATCAACGAGCCGGCCACCCGCGAACCGAGCCGCTCGCCACGCGTGAGCAGGTTCACGAGCTGCCGCGTTTCGGGCAGATCGTTGCGGGAGCAGAAGTCGGCCAGGGCTTGCTTCAGGCTGCCTACTTCGGCCTGGCGACGCAGGATGAGCAGCTCTTCGGCCAAGGCCGGGCAATGCGGCATCTGGCCGGCTACGTGGGCCAGGCTTTGCCCCAAGGGCATGCCGCCCCCCAAGCACATGCTGAGCATGTCGAGCGTGTCGGGCAGGCCGGCCTGAATCGCTTGGCGGCGCTTGTTGCCGCGGGCCCAGACGTAGAGCCGCGGCAGAATCGAGAGCGCCGCGGCGGCCACAAACCCGCCAACGAGAATGCCAAAGGTGTGCTCGCTCTCCGAGAGGATCGCGAGCAGGCCGGCGATCACCAGCGGCGCCACGAGCAGCACGAATCGCAATGCGGCCACGCTCTGCGAGGCGCTCGGCTGATAGAGACCGGCCGAACGCAGCAGCTTGCGGAAGGCCTCGTGGCCGCGGCGCGTTTCCGGCAGTTGCGCGGCCAAGGCCGGCGTCAGGTCGCCGAAGATGCCCGGCTCGGGCTCATCGAGGCGGTCGCCCGGCAGAGCGCGATCGAGCCGATCGGCCAGCCGCTTCCGCGAGTCGAGCGCCCGGCGAGCGACCACGAAGAAGAGCGCAGCCGCCGCGGCGAACACTGCCGCAGCGCCAAGGAAGCTCGGGCTCAGCCCGGCGGAGCTCGACACGGTCGCGAACAAGGAGAGCGTTTGGATCATGGTCGACTCGAGCCGTCAGGGTTCGCAGTTCAGTGTGGTTCTTCTCTCTCTCCCTGTGGGAGAGGGTCGGGGTGAGGGCCGGCAAACCTATCGTCCGCGGCAACCTTGCCGTGCTCCCCTCACCCTAGCCCTCTCCCACGGGGAGAGGGAACAGGATTTAGCTTCGTACGCGCATCACGCGCCACAGCCAGATCAGGCCGATCACTTGCAGGCCCACCGCCGTGGCCAGCAGCGTCGGACCCAGCGGGTGGGTCCACAGCGTCCGCTGGTAGGCAGGTTGGATGTAGCTGAGTGCGGCTACGCCGAAGATCGAGGCCAGGATCAGGCCGACCGCCGAAAACCGGCTGCCCGAGGTCACGGCGCTCAGGTGATCGCGCAGCCCCTGGCGATCGCGCGAGGCATGGGCCAACCGCTCGGTGAGCAGGGCCAAGTTGCCGCCCGTTTGCCGATGCACGAGCACCGCGGTCGAAAAGATTCGCAACTCCACGAGCGGCGCCCGGTCGACGAGCTGCTCGAGCACCGCCGGCAGCGTGTGTCCCAGCTTGAGCTGGTGAACGCAGCGGCCGAACTCTTGCGAGATCGGGCCCTTCAGGTCGACCGCCACCTCGTTGCAGGCTTGCTCGATGCTATGCCCCGCCCGCACGCTGTCGGCCACGATCTCCAGCCCTTCCGGCAGCAGCTTCTGCAGCTTCGCCAAGCGACGGGCGCGAGCCCACAGGAAGATTCCCAGCGGCAAGCCGGCCCCCAACACCAGGCCCGCACCCGCCCACAGCAGACTATCGGCCAAGAGGAGCGGCGCCGCGCAACCGACCAAGCCGCCCGCGGCGACCAGGGCCAGCGCGGCCGCGGCCGAAATCTCGAGCCCCGTCCCTTCGATCAGGAGGGCGAACCAGCGATCGACGCCGGCCCGCGGACGCGGCGGCAAGAGCGCGATTTCTTCTTCGTCGTTCAGCCCCAAGCGGCGCACCACGCGAGCACGCCGCGCCGAGACATCGCGAACCGCCAGGGCGATGCCGGCGACCGACGACGAAACGGCCGTGAAGGCCAAGATCATGATGCTGAAGACACCGGCGGACATTGCGTGATCTCGATGAGCTGGCATCTGGTAGGGTGGGTCAAACGCAGCGCAGACCCACCAGCGTTTCGTTACTTACTGCTCAACACACGGGCGGCGAAGGCGTCGCGCGGCAGCGCCACGCCCATCTCGTCGAGGCGGCGGGCGAACTTGGGCACGTTGCCCGAGGCGTAGAACGATCCGCGGGCCAGGCCCTGATCGTCGACTCCTTCTTGGCGGAAGCCGAACAACTCCTGCATCCGGTATTCGCCGTTCTCGAGCCCCATGATCTCCGACACGCGAGTTACGCGGCGGATGCCCCCCTTCAAGCGGGCGACGTGGACCACCAGCGTGATCGCCGAGGCGATGTAACGCCGCACCACGGAGACCGGCAACTCGTAGCCGGCCATGCTCACCATCACCTCGAGCCGCGAGAGGGCGTCGTCGGTGTCGTTGGCGTGGATCGTGGTCAGCGAGCCTTCGTGACCGGTGTTCATCGCCTGGAGCATGTCGAGGGCTTCGGGCCCGCGAACTTCGCCCAAGATGATGCGGTCGGGACGCATACGCAGGCTGTTGCGAACCAACTCGCGTTGCGAGATCAGGCCGTTGCCTTCGGCGTTGGCGGGGCGCGTTTCGAGCGACACCACGTGCTTACGCTGCAGCTTGAGTTCCGCCGAGTCTTCGATCGTCACCAGGCGTTCGTCGGCTGGAATGAAGCGCGACACGACGTTGAGCAGCGTCGTTTTGCCGGCGCCGGTGCCGCCGGAGATCATCACGTTCACGCGGCCTTCGATGGCGCCCTGCAGCACCGAGACGATCTCGGGGCAGAGCGAGTCGAAGCCGAGCAAGTCGTCGAGCTCGAGCGGGCGATGGCCGAAGCGGCGAATCGACAGCACCGGGCCGTTCAGGGCCAGGGGCGGAATGATCGCGTTGACGCGGGAGCCATCGGGCAGGCGAGCGTCGACCATCGGCGACTGCTCGTCGATGCGACGGCCCACGCGGGCCGCGATGCGGCCGATGATTTGCAGCAGGTGCTCGTTGTCGGCGAACACCGTGTTGGTCTCTTGCAGGCGGCCGAACCGCTCGACGTAGACCTCACGCGGACCGTTGACCAGGATGTCGGTCACGTCCGGGTCTTGCATATAGGGCTCGAGGGGCCCCAGGCCGAACGATTCGGCCAGCAACTCGTCGATCAGCCGCTCCTCGTCGACCGAGGAAAGCAGCTCCGAGCGGCTCCGCAGCAAGCTTTCGGCCAGGCTGCGAATATGCCGCCGCAGACGCGGCTCGTCGAGCGCGGCGATCCGCGACAGGTCAAGCGAATCGATCAGCTCGCGGTGGAGCCGCGTCTTGATCCGCTGGAACTCCGCTTCGAAGCCGTCGCCCGAGCGCGGCGCGGGCCGATCTTGCACCGCTACGTCGCCGCGACCGCGGAAAATGTCGAAAGGCATGTTCATGCAATCGTGCTCCTAGCGGTGGACTCGACACAACGGGCGAAGGCCGAAAAACTGCGGCTAAGCTTCGACAGCCGCGAGAGGGCTGCGATCGGCAGGCCGGCGTTCACCGCACGGCCGGCAGCGCGGCGATCCTCAGGAATGGTTTGGAACACGCGGATCCCCAGCGTCCGCTCGACCTGCTCGAGGCCGATCTGGCTCTTCTCGCCGGCGTGGGTGAGGATCAGGCGGAAGCGATCGCGCTCGAGCCCGTGATGCGCGGCGACGTCGAGCGCCCAGCGGGCCCGCCGCAGCGCGGTGACCTCGGGCCGGGTGACCAGGCCAACGAAGTTCGCCAGCCGCATGGCTTCGAACTGCGGTTCGCCCAAGCGATGGTCGAGGTCGAGCACCGAAGTGCGGCAGATACCCCGCAGCAAAAGCACGATCTGCCGCACGATTTGCGGCGTCAGCAGGTTTTCGGGGCGGCTGCCGTCTTCCGGGTAGCCCTCCTGTGCCAACACTCGCAGCCCAGCCGCGTGCTCAACGAGGGCGCCGAGCAGCAGTTGTTTGTCGAGGCGGCGAGCGTGGATGCAAACGTCGTCGAGCGTGTGCTCGGGGTTGAGGTCGAGCATCAGCGACAGGTCGCCCGGCGCCGGCTTCAGTTCGGCCAGAGCCACTTGGCCGCGGTTCTCGGCGGCCAGGGTGGCGGCCAGGTTCACGGCCGTGGTCGACACGCCCACGCCGCCGGTGGGCGAGTAGAGGGCGATCACCGTGCCGCGCTGAGCGCCCGGCTCGCGGGGCTGGTACTTGTGGATCGCGCCTACCAGTTCGCTGTGCAGCTCAGCCAGGTCGAAGTACTCGCGAGCGCCGGCCTTGAGCGATTCGCGAATGCGGACTGCCTCGTGGGCCGGTCCGCAAGCCAACACGGGCGCCCCGGTGACCTGAAAGGCTGCGCGGATGGCCGCCAGGCTCGCTTCGCCTTCGTCGTCGCAGATCACGAGCACCAGCTCGGGGCCGGCTTCGGCAATTCGCGCGGGCACCGAGTCGTAGGCCACGACGTCGCCGCTCTGGCACTCGAGGCCCGCGGCCAGCACCTGCCGTCGCAGCTCTTGGCTCCGCGACCGCTGGTGGTCTGCAATCACGATACGCATCTTGGAAGCACCTCTAAAGCAGGTTCGGTGGGCCGCCGGCGGGAAGGAGCGGAAGCCGGAGCGGACGTTAGCGGACGATTCTCAGTTTGTGGATGTACAGGTTCGGCTGGTCGGCGCCGGAGTCGGTCCAGGCCGTCGGATGGAGCAGGAAGCAGGGTTCGAGGGTGAGCTGCAGGTGGTTCGAGGTGAACTGGGCCTGGCACACGCGGGCAGCCACGAAGCCCACGATGCGAAACCGCCCCGCGGCCACGTTGGTTTGCGGATCTTGCGAGTCGTACAGCAGGAACACGCGGCGGAAGTCGCGTCCTTCGTCGACGAGCGACTGCAACGTGTCTGCGAACTGCGAGACGAACGACGACACCACCTTGTTGGCGCCGCGGAACACGACCGGCGCCGCGCTCGACTTCACCGGGCCCAGTTGGCCGTGGGTGACGGTCAGGTGAGCAGGCGAGAGACCGTGCAACACCTGGTCGATGATTTGGTCGGGCTGAAACCAGCCTGTGTAGGCGATCACGGCCGAGTTCGCCGTCACGGCGTTCGCTTCGAACGTGCCCAGCCGCACCACGATTTCCTTCACTCCATTGCCGCCGCTGGGAAACTTGTCCTGCGTGCGGGCGTTCTTCCACGCCTGCACGTCGATCGCCAGCGGCACGACCGGCGAACGACGGTCCGTGGTGGGCTGAAAGCCGACCAACCAGTTGTCGAGCGCCGCACGGGCCGTCACGCTCAAGGCCCCCGGACCCATGCCCGAGACGTTGAGCAGCCAGGTCAGCGGGTTCGCGCCAGCGGAGGAGCGCTGGGCCCGCACTTCCAGAGCGTTGTAGGGCAAGTTGGGAGCGAAGTGGGCCGCGGCGCCGAGCGACGGATCGTCGACCACGCCGGGGGTGAGCAGCAGGTCCGCCGGCACGACTTGCAGCGACGGGGCGCTCACGCCGTTGTTCCGCTTCCGGCAGTCGTCGGCCAGCGCTTCGGCCTCGAGGCGATCGTCGGCCTGGTCGCCGGCTTGGTCTCGCAGCAAGTCTTCGTCGAGCAATCCCGGCGCCCCGGCCAGTGCCGCGGCGTCGGCCCGCGCTTGCAGGTTGCGAGCCACGAGCGTGAGCCAGGCCCAGTTGATCGCCAGCGAGGCCACGAGCAACAGCAACACCAGGGCCACGAGCACGTGCAGCACCACCACGCCCCGACGCTGGCCGCGGCGGGCGGACGATCGGCGGATTGTGGAGGGTTGGCGTTTCATCGTTGTGACTGCTCGTTGCTGATGCTTCGGGGATCGCTCAACTTGCCCCTCTCCCCACGCGGGGAGTGGGATCTGACACTTGCTGTTAGTTCCCGCCCCCTTCGGCCAGCGGGTCGCTTTCGAGCTCGCTCGGCGGCAGAGCCGCGCTCCGGGCAACCGGCTGGCGGTTCTGCTGGGCAGCGGTGGCCCGCTCGGCCTCGAGGATGCGAGCCTCGCCGAATTTCACTTCCTGCATGCGGGTGCCGAGCCAAACCTCTGCCTTGTGCTGCTGGCGGCGAACCGGGTCGATGCCGAGCAGCGAGTAGACGTTGGCCAGGTCGCCGTTGTTTTCGGCGAGCTCGTCGTCGTGCTCGCCCCGCAGGGTGACGCTGAGCGTGCCGTGGCGCTGGGCCAGAATCAGCTTGTTGGCGTCTTCGGGAGTGACGGCCACGGTGACGCTGCGGAACTCGGGCTCCATTCGCTCTTCACTCTTGAAGCGCTGCTGGCTGGTGGCCAGCACCTTGATGTGCCGCAGGATCGTCTTGGTGGCGATCCCTTGCAGATCAGGGTGAGCGCTGTTCACGGTCAGCGAGATGTCGACATACGACTCGGGAAGCAGCAGGCCGCCCAGGGCGTTGATGCGGTCGACGGCGATTGTCACCGCGCGGTAGCCGGTGGGGAGTTGCTCGGCCAGGGTGGGAGTTTCGCCCACGCCGTAGAGCGCGCCCTCGGTGATCGGCTGGCCCGCCATCAGCGTGTCATGCACCGTGCGGTAGAGGGCCAGTTGACGCGAGTGAATCGCGCCGGCCGGAACCTTGGCGGGATCGACCTTGATCACTTCCACGTCCTGCTCACGAATGCGGGCATACTTCGGCAGGTTGATGCGGGCAACGACCACCTCCACCCGGTTGTCGACGGGAGGAGCCGGTTCGAAGAAGCGGCGTGCGCCATACGCGGCCACCAGGCCGAACAGGATGGCCAGCATGCCGACCGTCACGGTCGAGGGGCTGATGCGTTTCACGGCGAGAATCTCCAGAACAGAAGCGGAACGTGTGTGCAGGACGAGGAGGTCGAGGGGCGGAAGCTCATTCCTTCCGCAGAATGCTGGTGGCGGACAACTGATCGGCCAGGCTCAGGCCGACGTACTTGAGCAGGTCGGGGGCGGCGGCCGCGGCGGGCACGCTCACCGTCACGCCGATGCACTCCCCCGTGCGGGCGAGCGACAGCGGCACGGCGCCGGGTTGTTCATCGCCAACTTGAATGACCACGTCGTTGATTTGGGAAGCGAACCGCCAACCGGCCAGCGAGCGGTTCACCGCGTTTTGAACTTGCGTTTGAGTGCTGCCGGGGAGGCTGGCCTCGCGAGCGCCAACGGCGGCCGCGGCGCCCAGCGCCTGTTGCGTGATGAGCAACAGCGCCATTTGCACCGAGCCGGCCAACACCAACAGCAAGAGCGGCAGGGCGATAATCAACTCGACCGACAGCATGCCCCGGCGCTGCCGACGGATGTTTCCACCGCGGAGACGCGGAGACGCGGAGAGACCAGAGTGTTTGTTCAGGGCTTTGAAGTCGCTGCAGTCCATCTCAGTGTCTCCGAGTCTCCGCGGTTAAATCCGGCCTGAGGCCACGAGCCAGGCCACCACGGCCCAGGCACTGGCCGCTACTGGCACGGCGAAGGGGAGCACGCGGCGGCGGGCGCCGGGCGACGAGTTCGGCCGCAGGCGGGCTTGGGTTTTGGCGATGCCTTGCCGCAGCGCGGTGGCGGCCAGCACCCCGGCGGCCAGGAACGCGGCGGTGGCGATGGCGAGCACAAAGGCCACGAGGATCTGTTGCGGGCCGAGCCAAGCGCCCAGGGCCGCCAGCAGCTTCACATCCCCCGCGCCGCCGCCGCCGAGCAGGAAGGGCAACAGCAACAAGAGGAAGCCCACGCCCAGGCCGGCCGCCGAGGCAGCAAGGCCCCAGCCCTCGGGCGCCAGCGTGTGATACAGCAGGCCGCCAATCGCCGTCGGCACGGTCAGCAAGTTCGGGATGCGGCGCAGCCGCGCGTCGACCGCGGCGGCCACGGCCGTGTAGGTCATCACGCAGGCGGCAAACAGAATCGTCGAGGCAGTCATTTGATTTCGGTAGTTGCGGCCCGTTGAACTGCGGGCCAGTCGTGCGAAGTCGGCCACCCGAAGAGTCTCTGCGGCGGCCTCCTCAAAGGAGGACGCGCCGCAGAGACTGGATTCGGGGAAAACGGTCGTTGACGGTTGGAAAGGACCGTCGCAGGCGCTAGGCCCAAGTGGGACTAGGGCAGGGAGACGTCGCCGTCGTCGATGACGCGGGGCGGCTGGCAGCTAATGGGGATGCAGTACCGAGAGCAGTCGGCGAACTGCAACGAGTCCTTGAAGCTGAAGCCGGCCGAGCCACTGGTGCTCTGCGCGTGGATCACGGTGATGGCCAACGGCGGATCGACGCGGAACGACTGATCCACCGTAAGCATCGCCTGGGTCACGTCGCCCAGCTCATCGATGATGGCATCGCGCACGGCGGCAATGCCGCCGATGATGCCGATGGTCAACAGCGTGACCAACAGAATCCATTCGAAAGTCAAGAAACCCTGGTCTTCCTGCCAGATTCTCCGCAGCAGATGCTTCACATTGAGCTCCTTTTCCTGGCTCACGAGAAGAGGTTGGGGTGCTCCCCGACGGAGCGCCCAGACAAGACCCAAGCGCCGCGCTCGCGCCGCCGGGGAGTGCCGCGTTCTTAATGCACGCCCTGTGCCGCGGGCCTACTCTCGAGCCGAGCAAGAAGGACTCGAAGCGTTAAGCGCATGAGCCGCTTGACGATACACCCCCACGGCCGGTTGTAGGGGCGTGTTGACGCGCCGCAACGTGTCGAATTCGGTGAACGTTTCGCACTGCGGCCGTATACATTCCGTAAACACGTCTTGTCCGCCCACGAGCGCGCCAAGCCGAGCAAACGCGCGAATCGCCCGCGGCAAGCCCTCGCGCCGGAGTCGCTCACTTTGCTGAACGTAGGGTCCGCTGTGCGGACCAAGGGGAGTCGGGAAGACACCTGATTTGTTCCTTCGCCTACCAAGGAACTTCCCCCGCAAGAAACGCTCCCCGGCATTTGCCCGACCTGGCGGCGTCGGTCGCCGTCGGTTCGAGTCGCGCACAAGCCTCGCGACGGCCCGCGCATGGGGTAGCGACGAGAAGTCAGGCCAAGAGCGCGCCCGGAGGACGCTAAACCGCCGAATACCCCCCGTCGATCAGCATCACCTGCCCGCACACGAAGTCGGAGGCGGGCGCCGCCAGGTAGAGCACCAGGTCGGCGATTTCGCGCGGCTCGCCGAAGCGGCGGACCGGGATCGTCGCTTTCACTGGGTCGGCCTTGGCCGGGTCGCTCCAGGCCTCTTTGCCCATATCGGTGAGCACGATCGCCGGGGCGACGGAGTTCGTCTGGATGTTGAAAGGGCCAAGCTCCGTCGCCAGCACGCGGGTGAGCATGTCGAGGCCCCCTTTCGACGAGCTGTAAGCGGCGTGTCCCTCGCAGCCCACCACCGCCGCGACGGAGGAGATGTTGATGATCTTGCCGCGGCGCTGCGCCCTCATGCCGGGGGCCACGAGCTGCGCGAGCAGAAATGGCGCCCGCAAGTTCACCGCCAGCGTTTCGTCCCAGTTCTCCACGGTCGTTTCCAGCAGCGGCTGGCGATGGAACACGCCGGCGTTGTTCACCAGGATGTCGATCGTGCCGAAATGGTCGAGCGCGCGGGCGCCCGCGGCGCGCGTGCCTTCGACCGATTGCAGATCGGCCTCGATGCTCAGGCAACTCCGCCCGCGGGCGAGCACCGCGGCGCGGGTTTGCTCGAGCCCGGCGCTCTGCCGGCCGACAATCGCCAGGTCAGCGCCGGCTTCCGCCAGCACCGTGGCGATCTCGGCGCCGAGGCCGCGTGAGCCGCCGGTGACGAGCGCGCGGGCGCCATCGAGACGAAAGCGAGTTGGTAGTTCGGCCATTTCCGTGTGCTCCCACCCTTTCCATGTGGCAATGCCCAAGGATAGGCCATGGAGGGCGGCGGCGTGAAGGAACGCCGTTGTCGGGGCGAAGGGTTGTTCTGCCGCGCTCACCGGGCCGGACGAGGGATGGCGCCCGTCGCTCTCATGCTCGCGGCCGGCGGGGCGCATCTCCGCCGCGCAAGAGGCGCGGTGGACGCGAAGAGGGCTCGCTGCTCGGCGGGTTGGGACGGCTGCTCGACGGCGACAACAACTTCTAGACGCCGGCCACAACACAGAGCCCTAGGCCAGAATCGGCTGCACCACGTTCCCTTCCACATCAGTCAAACGGAAGTCGCGGCCTTGGAAGCGGTAGGTCAGCCGCGTGTGGTCGATCCCCAGGCAGTGGAGCAGCGTGGCGTTGAAGTCGTGAATGTGGACGCCGTCCTTGACGATGTTGTAGCAGTAGTCGTCGGTTTCGCCGTAGGTGACGCCCGGCTTGATGCCGCCGCCGGCCATCCACAGCGAGAAGCAGCGGCCGTGATGATCGCGGCCGTGGTTGTCGTCGGAGAGCTTGCCTTGGCTGTAAACGGTGCGGCCGAACTCGCCCCCCCAAATCACGAGCGTGTCCTCGAGCAGCCCACGCTGCTTGAGATCTTGGATCAGGGCCGCCGACGGCTGATCGACATCCAGGCATTGCCCGCGGATTTGCGTCGGAAGATCACTATGCTGGTCCCAGCCGCGGTGCAGTAGCTGTACGAACCGCACGCCGCGCTCGATCATCCGCCGCGCGAGCAAGCAATTGCGGGCATAGCCGCCGTCGTCGTGCGGACGATCGAGCCCGTAGGCCTCGCGCACGTGCTGCGGCTCGTCGGAGAGATCGGTGAGGCCCGGCACCGAGGCCTGCATGCGGAAAGCCATTTCGTACTGGGCGATGCGCGTGTTGATCTCGGGGTCGCCGACCGCGGCTTCTGCCTGCCGGTTGAGCCGGGCCACGCTGTCGAGCATCTGCCGGCGCGTGGCGGTGTCGATGCCGGGGGGGTTCGAAAGGTAAAGCACCGGATCGTTGCCGGAGCGGAACCGCACGCCTTGGTGCTGCGAGGGCAGGAACCCGCTTCCCCAGAGACGCGAGAAGAGCGGCTGGTCGGTCTTGTTGCCGGAGCCCTGCGAGATCATCACCACGAACGCCGGCAGGTCGGCAGTCTCAGCGCCCAGGCCGTAGCTGAGCCAAGCGCCCAAGCTCGGGCGGCCGGGCTGCTGGGAGCCGGTTTGCAGGAACGTCGTGGCCGGATCGTGGTTGATCGCCTCGGTGTGCATAGCCCGCAGGATGGCGATGTCGTCGACGATCTTACCGGTATGCGGCAGCAACTCGCTGAGCCACGTGCCTGACTGGCCGTGCTGGGCGAACTTGAACATCGGCGCGACGCAGGGAAACGAGCTCTGCCCGGAGGTCATGCCGGTGATCCGCTGGCCCATGCGGATCGAGGCGGGCAGTTCCTGCCCGTGATGCTCGCGCAGCGCCGGCTTGTAGTCGAACAAGTCGATGTGGCTTGGCCCGCCCGACTGGAACAGGTAGATCACTCGCTTGGCCTTGGGGGCGAAGTGGGGCTGGGCGAGGAGCCCGGGCTGCCCAAGCGGCGCGCTGTTGCCGGCGGCGGGGGCGGCGAACAGCCGCGGGTTGAGCAGCGACGCCAAGGCCGCCGTGCCAATGCCGGCAGCCGAGCGGCCGAAGAAATGGCGGCGGGTGAGGAGCTGGTGATGTTGTTCGAGGGGGTTCATGGCGATTCAGCCTCGCGCTTATTTGTTTTCAGCGGTTGAGCAGCCGCTGAAAACCTTCTTGATCGAAGTGTTGGTCGGTGGTGAGGGCGCGGTAGACTCGCACCTCTCGCATGATTTGAAAGCTGACCGCATCGCACAAGGAGTACTGTTTGTCCGCGCGGTTTTGTAGAAGCCGCAGGGCGGACTTGAAGCGAAGCTCATCGACCCACACTACCTTGACGGCTCGATTATTGAATAGTTTGTCTACGAACTTTACGGCGACCTGCTGGCCCGGACTTCTCCGTGCCGCCAGTGGTATTAGCTCCGCGAGCACGAGGGAATGCGTGACCATCGACGACGTCTCATGCCAAAGGTGGCGAGCAACCGAGTGCCGCTCATCAGAACGATCTAGCAAGCACAGTAGCCCGGATGTGTCCAAAAGCATGACTAGCGGCCATCGTGGGGATCTGCTGCATCTGTCGCTAGGTCTTCGTCGATGCGCCAATTGTCGGCGGAGCGAGGGTCGCCGCTCTCGATGGCCCCAATGAACGGCGCCAGCTCATCGAGTGCCGCTCGCCGCTCAGCGTCCGTCAGAGGCATGAGCCGCGCAGGCGCTCTCGATGCGAGCCATTCCGCAGCTACGTCCTCCAGTTCGCGTCCGGCCTCGCGCGAGACCTGTTCGAGACTCTCGTAGACTTCGTCCGGGAGTTCGAGCGTAATTGTCTTCGCCATAATCTCACCTTCCGCGACTGTGATTCGGCCCGCCAGCCGGGCCAGAAACCCTAATCATCTCCACCAAGACCGCGACCGTATTCCTTGGCCAGGTCTTCGTCGATCCGATCGTTGTCGGCGAAGTGCGGATCTCCAGAGGCAAACACGCCGAAGTGCTGCCGCATGCGGTCGCGGGCGGCGGCCGATTCTTCTGCGCTCAAAGGTGGGAGCTGTTTGGGTGCGATGGAGATAACCCATTCCGCGGCAACTTCACTCGGCGCCTTGCCCTGCTCAACGGCCAATTGCTCGAGCGCCGAGTAGACGGCGTCGGGCACGTCGAAGGAAATCGTCTTGGCCATGATCTGCGTTCTCGAAACTCAAGTATCGCAAAATCCCAATAACCAATTCTACCCCTTCGTCACCGTCTCATCCAAATTCAGCACCACGCTCGCCACAATCGTCCAGGCCGCCAACTCTGCGGCATCGAACGCCCCGTCGGCCGGCGATTCGCCGACCTTGAGCAGGACCTGCGCCTTCTCCAGGTCTGCCGCATAGTGGGTCTTCTGCGCTTCGTAGGCGGCCACCAGTTCGCGCTCCTCGTCGGCGGTGGGCAAGCGGGCGGTGCAAAGGCGGAAGGCGAACCGCGCCTTGTCGGCAGGGGTTTCGCCTCCCTCGCGCAACATCCGCTCGGCCAGCTTGCGAGCAGCCTCTACGTACGTCGGGTCGTTGAGCAGGATCAGCGCTTGCAGCGGCGTGTTGGTGCGAGCGCGGCGCACCGTGCAAGTCTCGCGGTCCGGAGCGTCAAAGGTGGACAACTGCGGCGGCGGGCTGGTGCGCTTCCAAAACGTGTACATCGTCCGCCGGTAGAGGTCGGGGCCGTGACTCTGCACATATACTTGGGCCGTCCAGTTGCCGCTGTCCTGTCGGCTCGAAAGCTCGGTCCACAGTCCCTCCGGCTGGTAGGGGGACACGCTGGCCCCGCCGATCCGCGGATCGAGCAAGCCGCTGACGGCCAACGCCTGATCGCGCACGAATTCGGCCGGCAGCCGGAACCGCGGCCCGCGGGCGAGCAGCCGATTCTCGGCGTCGGCGGCCAACTTATCTGGCGTCACCTTCGACGATTGCCGATAGGTGGCCGAAGTCACGATCAGCCGCTGCATGTGCTTCACGTCCCAACCGCTGTCAACGAACTCGCGGGCCAGCCAATCGAGCAACTCCGGATGGCTGGGCCGCTCGCCTTGCGTGCCAAAGTCCTCGGCCGTCTTCACCAGACCCGTGCCGAAGTACATCTGCCAGTAGCGGTTGACGATCACGCGGGCGACGAGCGGATGCATCGGATCGACAAGCCACTGCGCCAAACCCAGCCGATTCCGCGGCGCATCCTTGGCCAACGGAGGGAGCGACGCCGGCACGTCGGCCGTCACCTTCTGCCCCGGCTGATCGTATTGCCCGCGGACGAGCACGAAGGTGTCGCGCGGCGCCGGCATCTCCGACATCACCATGGCGGACCGCTGCTTCTTGTCGAGTTCCTCGCGCTCTTTGCGCAGAGCCGCCAACTCGCCGTCGAGCCGTTCCTTTTCGGTAGCCGTGGCTTGGGTGGGGGCGGCCGCGCGCGACTCGAGCTCGGCGATCGCCCGGTCGACTTCGGCCAGCTTCGCCTGCTGTTCGGCCGTGGGCACTTTCACCAGCGGCGCGGCGTTGCCTTGCGATCCGTCGAGGCCGTTCTCGGGCACGTTGTGGAAGAAGGCGTAGAACTGATAGAAGTCTTTCTGCAAGAGCGGATCGTACTTGTGGTCGTGGCACTGGGCGCAGGCCATGGTGAGGCCGAGCCACACGGTGTTCGTCGTGTTCACCCGGTCGACGAGATAGGCGTTGTGATACTCCGCGGGGATCGCCCCTCCCTCGAAGTTGATCATGTGGTTGCGGTTGAAGCCGCTGGCAATCTGCTGCTCGAGCGTCGCATTGGGCAGCAGGTCGCCAGCGAGCTGCTCCACGGTGAAGCGGTCGAACGGCTTGTTCGAGTTGAAGGCCTCGATCACCCACTCGCGCCAGGCCGTCATGTCGCGGCCGCTGTCGAGGTGGAAGCCGTGCGTGTCGGCAAAGCGAGCTGCGTCGAGCCATTCGAGCGCCATCCGCTCGCCATAGTGCGGCGACGCCAATAGTCGGTCGACCACTTTGTCATAGGCCTCGGGCGACGCGTCGGCCACAAAGGCATCGATCTCGGCCGGCGTGGGGGGGAGCCCCGTGAGGTCGAAGGTCAGTCGCCGCAAGAGCGCCGTGCGATCGGCCTCGGGCGACGGACTGAGGCCGGCCGCCTGTAACCTGGCAAAAATGAATCGATCGATGGGGTTCTTGCCCCAGTCGTCGGCGACCGCGGGCGGATCGGGACGCTGCGGCGTTTCGAACGACCAGTGGGCCTGCCAGTTGGCGCCGGCGGCAATCCACTTTTGCAGCAGCTCCTTCTCATGGTCGGTGAGCTGCTTGTTGCTGTCGGCCGGGGGCATTCGCTCCCCCTCGTCCTCGGCCAGGATCCGCCGCACCAGCTCGCTCTCTGCCGGCTTGCCTGGCACGATCGCCCGCTCGCCCGATTCGGCGGGTGCAAAGGCGGCCGCCCGCTCGTCGAGGCGCAGGCCCCCTTGCCGCACCTCGGCGTCGGGCCCGTGGCACACGAAGCACTTGTTCGAGAGGATCGGGCGAATGTCGCGGTCGAATCGCAGCGCGTCGTCAGCCTGAGCAGGCTGGGGCGCAAGGAACGCAAGTCCGAGGGCCAGGCCAACGAACAACCGGCGCGCAGCCGCGCGCATGGGCCGAAGGGGCATCATTAGCAAGGGTTCGCTCGAAGGGAACGGGGCGGGACCGCGTGGGTGAGCGCCACGCGGCGAAAACGGAACCAAGGCAGACCGTACCCCTGATTGCACTCCGCCCTGGGGGCCCTGTCAACCGACAAAGCCGGGCGGCTGGGCGGAGTGTGCCGTAGGGCGCAGGAACCTGCCCTTGGCTACCGTCGGCGCTATACTTTATGTAGCCGCCCGAGCTTGCCTGCGGCCTTCGAGCCGGCGAATCGCGCTAAACCCGCCGGCCGCCGCCGGTCGAAGGAGACTCGATAGCGGCCTCGAGGGATCGAGATCGGGCGTCGCGCAGCCTGACCCTTTTTCGCCAGGAATCCTGCCCGTGAAGAAGCTCCTGACCTTGGCCTTCGTGCTGTCGCTGGCGCCGGTGAGCCGCCTTCCCGCCCAGCCCCCCCTGGTCGAAATCCCCAAGTCGCCGGCGCCGGAAATCCGCACCGATTTCTCCCCCGGCATGCTCGCCCCCACCCCCGAGATGTGGTTCTACGAGCAGGAGCGGCGGCGGGCGAATGACCCGAAGCAGCTCGTGAAAGCGAAGGCCGAGTTCAAGGCCTCGCAGCGTCAGCGGCGGCTGGCCACCCAAGCCTGGTTCGGCTACTCGGCCTCGCGCCCCGTGGCCAACCACACGCCCTGGATGGGCCTGACCTATTCACCCGGCTGGAACGGCGGCCAGCTCGATCCGTTCCGCTGGTCGAGCGCCGGCCCCATCGTCGTCGGCGCCCGCTCCGGCCAAGGCCTGTACTAGATGTCTCCCTCTCCCCGTGGGAGAGGGCCGGGGTAAGGGTCGGGGTGAGGGTCGGTGAACCCCGGGGAATTCCGGCGACGCCGTCGATCACCCCAGCCGAATATCCACGCTCGCGCGGTGCGCCGTTAGACCTTCGACATCGGCCAGCTCGCGAATGTCGGGCGCGAGCCGCGACAAACCCGCGCGGTCGAGCGCGATCACGCTGTGGCCGCGCAAAAAGTGATTGGCGTTGAGACCGCTGGCAAAGCGGGCCGTGCCGCTGGTAGGCAACACGTGCGAAGGCCCGGCCGCGTAGTCGCCTGCGGCTACCGGGCTGAAGTTGCCGAGAAACGTCGCGCCGGCGTTGTGGATTTGCTGTAACAGCTCCTCGGCGTTCTCCGTGGCGATGTGCAGGTGCTCCGGGGCGATCAGGTCGGTGATCTCCACCGCCTCGCTGGCATCGCGCGTGATCACGATCGCGCCGAACTGCTCGAGGCTCGCGCGGGCCAGGTCGCCGCGGCTGAGGAGCGCGAGCTGCTTCTCGAGTTCGGCCAGCGTGGCCTCGGCCACGGCGGGGCTCCAGGTGATGAGGATGCTCGCGCCCGGCGAGTGCTCGGCCTGGGCCAGCATATCGGCGGCCGTGAAGTCGGGACGCGTGCTGGCGTCGGCAATGACCACGACCTCACTGGGGCCGGCGATCGAATCGATGTCGACTTCGCCGTAGACGAATTTCTTGGCGAGCGCCACGAAGAGGTTGCCGGGGCCCACGATCTTGTCGACCGGCGGAATGCCTTCGGCCCCGTAGGCCAGAGCCGCGACCGCCTGCGCGCCGCCGAGGCGATACACCTCGGTGACGCCCAGTTCCTTGCAGGTGGCCAGCAGATCGGCGTTGTACGAGCCGAACGCGGTGGGCGGCGCGACGACGGCGATTTCACGCACACCCGCCGCCTGGGCCGGGACCACCGTCATCAGCACGGTCGAAGGGTACGCCGCCGCTCCCCCCGGCACGCAAACGCCTACCCGCCGCAACGGCACGTAACGCTGCGCCAGGTAGCTGCCTGCCCCTGTTTCGACGCGCACGTCTTGCGCGAGCAGCGCTCGCTGGAAGGCAAGGACGTTCTGCTTGACCCGACGCACCGCGGCTAGCAACTCGGCGCGTGCGCCGGCGTGGGCCGCCTCGAGTTCGTCGTCCGTCACGCGCAAAGTCGCCGACGTCAGTTGCACGCGGTCGATGCGGGCCGCGTAGTCGAGCACCGCCTCGATGCCGCGGGTGCGCACGTCGCGGCAGATTCGCTCTACGACTTGCACCGGCGAGAGGGGTTCGCCAAAGATCTCGATCGTGCGGCGGCGGCCTTCCTCGCTGACGACGTCTCCCTGCAGACTAAGCTTGCGCCGCAGGTCGCCCAGTTTGTCGCGGGGGTCGCCCTGGCGGCAGTCGATGGTGAGGATGTTCATGGAGAGACGGCTCGGGGCGGCTGACGTGAAGGGCCAAGCTGTTCATTGTCCCCGCGGCGTCCTCAAACGACAACCGCTAAGCCATCGGATACCGATGTCAGGCTAGCTCGATCTGGTGTTTTCCCGGCGCCTGGCAACTCGCGCCCGGAGCGAGCTGATCTGGGCCGCGTGTCCCGCCTCGTGTTCGATCAGATGGAAGACGGCCCATTCCGGCGTGACTTGGTAGCCGGGGCGATCAACCGGCTCGCGGAGGCGGCGCCATTCCGAGAGCGTCATGGGGGAAATCGCCTCGAGCAGCGCTCGGCGAACGAGTGTCAAGCGGGCAAGATGCTCCGGCAGTGGAACCGCTAGCACGCGGGCGAAGCCGGTCTGCAAGCCATCGTGCGGAAAGTGCTGGCTGATGTCAGAAGGAATCTCCTGCTGCAAGAGATCCATGAACAGCCAGGACGCCTCCACGAGCGCCAAGTGGTAGAGCAGCGAGCCGATGGCGTTTTCGCGCCCGTCCGGCCCCTCCCAATCCAACGTCCGCTGATCAAGATCCGCTGCCAGCTCGAGTGTACGCCGGCGGACCTCTTCCAAAGCCCACAGCCAACGGCCGACCGCAGGCTCGCAACCGGGCAGCGGAGACACGCACTTGGAAGTCGTGGGCGGCATGGCGGCTCATTCGGCGCGAGGAGTTGTAAAGGCCTCGCTTCCCAGCGAATTGTGCCGCCGCGCGTCGCGCTCCACGAACACGACGGTGGCCATGCCGCCGACGAGTCCCATGACGAGGGACCAGAGCAGCAAGGCCATCCGGTGGACGTTCATTAGATAGGACCGGCGACCAGCATAGAGAGGATAGTAGTCGCCGCGCGTGATCGCGGCAGTCGACAGGGTTTCGCTTGCCAAGTCGAGCGATTCACTGAGGGCGAACGAGGTGATGACTTCGGTGGGGAGTCGCAAGCCCGCTTCGCTGTTTCCGAACAAGAAGATGCTCAGGGCCAAATAGGCCCAGCCGGCGAGCGCGAATCCGAGACTAAACGGCGCCGCTCGCCCCAGCGAAGCGGCCCGTACCGTCGCGAGTAACAGCCCAGCGATCACGACCAAGCCGACGACAACCGCCCACGCTTCGCTTCCGCAGTAAAGCGCCACCGTCGTCAGGAGGGCGAAGAGTCCGACCATTGAGACGAACCAACGAGTGGAGCAGGCGCCTTTCTGCGGCGACGCCCATGCCCCTGATTTGCTGCGTCTCTCAAGACCTTCCGCGAGCAGGCCAGCAGACGCCGCGAACGCCATCGCCAGAAACGCCTTAGCAATGCGATGGAACCGCCACATGCGCAGATGATCGATGAGCACCTTGATTCCGCTACGGGGCCGGTCCCACAGCATCGAATACATCGTGGCGTCCAAGGGGTGGTGGGCGTTTTCCTTGGGCCCCAAGATGCGGAGTCCGGCATGACTGACGACACGGTCTACCGGCACGCGAAAGATTACGAACTCGCCGCTGCTAAACGCCAGCGCCACCAGCAGCCCGCCCGCATACGCCGCCGCAAACGCCCGCCTCCGGCCGCCGGCCGCCGCGGCGATCGCCACGAGCATCGAGGCCGACAGCACGAGCCCCACGAACACCAGCATCCCCTCGCTGGGATAGTTGAGCGCCGCGAGGCAGAAGCAGCACAGCGCCGTGGCGGCGAGCAGCCAACGCACCGAAAAGCGAAACATGGCGCCGATCCTCGAGCCGAGCCAACCCCTCGCACAGTGTCGCAGCAGCCTACCGCGCCCAAGGGCTAACGATAACCTGGCAGGGCGCCAATCTTTTCGCGCAGCTTTCGCCGCTCTTCAAAGAACCGCCGGTCGGTGACGGAGCCGTACTGGGCCGCGAACTGCTTAGTCGTCAGGCCTTCGGTCACACCCTCGGTCGACGGCAGGAAGTCTGTGATCTGAAAACCCTTGGCCAACGCGTCGACCGAAACGCGGCCGCGGCGCAAGGCGTCGGTGAAGGCCATGCCGGAGAAGTCGGCCGTGAGGTCGGCGAAGCTGAACCCGCTGCCCCCCGGCTGGCTGTCAGACACCTCCTTGAACACCCCCAGCGACTCCGTGGCCGGGGCGCCCATCAGAATATCGAGCGCCGCCGACACCATGAAGTGCTGCGTCAAATCCTCGCGGCCATTCATCGTCGGCAGGCCAATCACTTCCAAACGATGCTTCCGTTCGGCCTCGGTTTCGATCGTGCCATAGAGGGAGCGGATGCGGTGGGCCGTGCCAGGCTGCGTGAACACGCCGTGCCGGTCGAGCGCCACGCCCAGCCCCACGATGAAGCACTTCCAAGCATCCTCCTTGGGGAACTTGGCCGCCTCGCGGGCCGCCATCTGCACGTAAAGTTCGGTGAGCCGGTCGCCGCTCACGCGCTTCCGGCGCGGGGCCTCGGCCGTCGCCTCTTCAGGCAGCTTTTGGTTGCGCTCGGCTAGTAGCACCACGGCCCGCGTCACTGCCCGCGCTCCCTCGGCGATCGGCGTGGCGCCGCTCGAGAGGAGCAGTTGCACGAAGCGGTCGGCGGCCGGATCGTTGGGAACCGCGAGCACCATCTCTTTGTAGATGCCGCGGAGCTGCAGCCGCGTGGCGGGAGAAAGATCGTCGAACTCCGCGACGCGGCTCGCGCGGAGGTCCTCGGCCACGAGGTTCAGGATCAGCGTATTGACCGGGTCGAAGCCGATGCGAAATTGCTGCGCGTTCGCCTGCCGGTCCCCCAGGATCGGCCGCATCACCGAGGTTTGCTCGGGGCTGTGCGTGGCGCAGAGAAAATGCGCGAGCTCATGCACCAGCAGTTCGAGCCTCTCGGGCTCGCTGAAGTGCTTCGACCACTCGCGGAGCAAAATATGAGAAAGCAGCGGTCCGCGGGTCCCCCCCAGATTCATCCGCCCTTTGGGGAGTTGATACTGGCTCGTGAAGCCGACGGCCAGCCGGGCCGAGCCCGGCGCGACCTCGGTTTCGAACTCGCGGAGCGAGCGGCCGAAGTCGAGCACCCGGTCGTCGCTGCGCCACATGCCGACTTCCACGGTGTCGAAGCGCACGCCGCAATGGGCCTCGAAGATTTCGGAAGCCGCCGCCAGCCGCTTCCGCAGCTTGGGCTCCCAGAGCTCGCGCCGGGACGGCTCGTTCTCGTCGACGCAAAGCTTGACGGGAATCCGCACGGTCGGACGTCGGTCGGAAATGCGGCTGGCCCACGAAACCGCGGCCTTAGGATCGGGAGGAGGCGCCGGCACAGACGCCGAATTGAAACCGATTTGGGTTAGTGTCACCTGGCCGGCGGCGTTCGCGCCCAGGAAGTGGACGGTGTTCGGGTCGAGCCGCTGCGCAGGGGCCCGGTTAACTGCCGCCCGCACGCTGCCGTCGACGAAGACGGGGCGCGACTGCCCCGCGGGGATGTGCAGATCGAGCGACGACGCCTTGGGCGCCGAGACCCGCAGCACCACCTCTTTGGGCAACCGGTTCGCCACCACGATTACGCCAGCGCGTACCGGCGAAGCCGCTAGCAGGGCCAGCAACAGAGCGGCGATGGCGCGAAGGCGGTGCATAGGCTCGAGACTGAGACCGAGTTGGGTCACCAAACGGGCGACGGGCCGGCTTCTTCTAGAATCCCAGTCGCCGCCCCTCTCGGCAACCGGCCCTCGCCCGTTACAACTGCTATACGCGGTCGGCCCCCCGCTTGTGCCCGCCGGGCAGGGCAAATAGCCTCAGAAAAGCGTGCCTGCGCGGTCAGCCGTATTCCAACCCACGCATCAGCGAGGGCGCGCCGCCGACTTACCTTTCTGCTTCGTGACCTTTTCCGCGGCTGGCGCCATGTCCCTCCTCTCCCTCCAAGATCGTCTGCCAGCCCACACGCTCAGGCTGCTGCTCTTGCTGGGCGCCCTGTGGACCGTGGCCGCGGCCAGCGCTGAAGAGCCCGAGCCCGCCGCCAACCGGCCACGCTGGCAGAACGCCAGGCTGCTCGGCTCCCCCGAGCCTCCCGCTCCGTACACCGTGGAGCGCGTGTTTCCGCAGCTCGAGCTGAGAGCGCCCCTCTACGTGGCGCCCGTCCCCGGCAGCAACCTGCTGTTCGTCGTCCTTTCAGGCGGCGAGGAAGACCGGCCTTCCAAGTTGCTGGCGATCGAAAACGACCCCAACGCGGCCGAAACGAGCACCGTCCTCGAGGTCGAGCGGCGGTTGATCTACGGCCTCACGTTTCACCCGCGGTTTCGCGAGAACGGCTACCTGTACCTGTTCACCAACGGCCCCTGGAATACGGGTGACCGCCGCAACCGCGTTTCGCGCTATACGCTCGATCCGCACGATCCCACCAAGTGCGATCTGGCGAGCGAGCTCGTGGTTCTCGAATGGGCCTCCGGCGGCCACGACGGCGGCGACCTGGCCTTCGGCGCCGATGGCATGCTCTACATCACCACGGGGGACGGCACCAGCGATTCCGACGGCTACGACAGCGGGCAAGACATCACGAATCTTCTGGCAGCGCTTTTGCGAATCGATGTCGATCATCCGTCGCCCGACCGACCGTATTCCGTGCCCGCCGACAATCCATTCGTGAACCACGCGGGCGCCCGCCCCGAGATTTGGGCCTATGGGTTTCGCAACCCCTGGCGGATGGGAATCGACGAGCGGACCGGCGACATCTGGGTTGGCAACAACGGGCAAGACCAATGGGAAACGGCCCATCTGGTTCACAAGGCCGACAACTATGGCTGGAGCGTGTACGAAGGAAGCCATCCCTTCTACATCCACCGCCGTCGCGGCCCGACGCCGATCGTGCCGCCCACGATCGAGCACCCGCACTCGGAGTTCCGCTCGCTCACCGGCGGCGTGGTCTACTACGGCGCCAAGTTCCCCGAGCTGGACGGAACCTACCTCTACGGCGACTACGCCACCGGCAAGATCTGGGGCGCTCGGCACAAAGCGGGGCAGCTCACCTTCTGGCAAGAGCTGGCCGACACGACGCTGCAAATTGCTGCCTTCCGTGTCGATCAGCAGGGGGACTTGCTGATCGTCGACCATGGCGGCGGGCTGTATCGGCTGGCGCGCAGTGTGCCCGATCCCGAGCGGCCAGTGTTTCCCATTAAGCTCAGCGAGAGCGGCCTGTTCGCCTCCACAGTGGAACACCGCTTGGCGCCAGGAGTCATCTCCTATTCCGTGAATGCTCCAGGCTGGACCGACGGGGCGGAGGCCGAGCGGTTTCTGGCCCTGCCGGGGGACGGGCAGATCGACTTCGCCGAGTCACGCGGCTGGAACTTTCCCAACGGAACGGTGCTGGGGCAAACGCTGACGATCGGACCCGCGGCGGGTGGTTCGAAGCCGGCCGTTCGCGTCGAAACGCGGCTCATGCTCCGCCAAGACAACGAGTGGGTGGGGTACTCTTTTCGCTGGAACGACGCGCAAACCGATGCGGAACTGCTGCCCAAGCAAGGAGCCGAGTGGCTGCTGCCAGCCGCGGTTTCATCGCAATCGGCTCGCAGAACGTGGCGCTCCCCCAGCCGCACCGAGTGCATGACCTGCCACTCGCGGGCAGCGAACTACTCGCTCGGCCTCACGACCGTGCAGATGAACCGCGATCACGACTTTGGCGACGGTCCGGATAACCAGCTCGTGTGGCTGGAACGCCAGGGCATGTTGTCGGGCAAGCTCGAGAAGCCGCCGGCAGAGTTGCCGAAGCTCGTTAGTCCGCACGACGCAGCAGCGCCGCTTGAAGCGCGCGCTCGTTCGTACCTGCACGCGAACTGCTCGGCCTGCCACATTGAGGCGGGGGGCGGCAACGCGCAGATGGAGCTGGAGTTCACTCGGGAACAAGACCGCATGAGGTTGATCGGAGTGCGGCCGCAGCACGACACCTTTGGCCTCGCCAACGCCATGCTCGTGGCCCCGTCCCAGCCCGATCAGTCGGTGCTCGTGCAGCGGCTCTCGCGCCGCGGTCCGGGGCAAATGCCCCCCTTGGGCACGCAGCAGGTCGACGAGCAGGCGGTGGCGCTGTTCCGCGCGTGGATCTCCGAGCTCAAGCCAGCCCGGCCCTTCGTGCGTGCCTGGCAGATCGACGACTTGCTGCCAGCCGGACAAACTGCGCTGCCCGACGAACCATCGGCGGCCAACGGCCGCGAACTCTACCACGAACTCGGCTGCGCGCAGTGCCACAAACGGCAGGGCCAGGGGGGCTCGGTAGGGCCCGACCTCACCGACGCCGGCCGACGCTTGGGCGCCCGCGGCCTGCTCGAGGCGATCCTCACGCCCTCGAAAACGATTCCCCCGGAATACGCGCTGACGATCATCGAGACGGAGGACGGCCGGGCACTGCTGGGGCGCGTCGACCGTGAAGACGGCGAAACGCTCGTGCTCCGCACCGGCGCCAACCAGACCGAACTGGTTACGCTGCCGAAGTCCGAGATCGCCGAGCGGCGGCTCTCCGACGTCTCGAACATGCCGAGCGGCGCGGTCGACGTTCTGCAGGCGGCCGAGGTGTTGGACTTGATCGCCTATCTCTTGGCAGACCTGCCAGCGGAACGCTAGGTTCTTCGTTCACCGATCTGGCGCCCTTTCCTCGTCTGAGCTGCCCATGAGCGACCCCGAGTCCCCGTTGCATACCCAGCTGTGGGCCCCGTGGCGGTTGGCCTACGTCACGGCCGATCCACCGGCGGAGCCTGCCGCTCCGCGTCCGCTCACGCTGTTACCGGGAGCCGACGCCGAGTGCTTTCTCTGCCGCGCGGTGGCCGACACCGCCGACCGCGAGAACCTGGTGGCGGGGCGCGGCGAGCACACCGTGTGCGTGCTCAACCGCTATCCGTACAACAACGGTCATTTGCTGATCGCCCCCAAGCTGCACAAGGCCCGGCTCGACGACCTCTCATCCGCCGAACAGCTCGAGTGCGTCGAGCAAGTCGCCACCTACGTCGCGCGGCTCGAGCGGCTGATGGCCGCTCAGGGCTTCAACGTGGGGCTGAACCTGGGGCGCGTCGCCGGGGCGGGGCTGCCGGGGCACCTGCATTGGCACGTTGTGCCGCGCTGGCAGGGGGACACCAACTTCATGCCCTCGCTGGCGGGGGTGCGGGTGATTCCGCAGGCGCTCGACGCGTTGTGGGAGGCGCTGCAAGGGGCAGGCTGATGGGCGCGTCGACGAGCAACGCAGGCCTAGCGGCGGGGGTGGGTTTGGCCGATATTGGGTGGTTCGCCGCGAACTGTGGGAGGCGACTCTGCCGGCCCTCACCCTAGCCCTCTCCCGGAGGGAGAGGGGACCGGACGGCTGCATTCGGCTCAGCTAGATAGGACTTCGTGAAGACTCGCTCCACCACCATTGTCAGCGTTCGCCATGGCGGCGTCGTCGCCATCGGCGGCGACGGCCAGGTCACGCTCGGCTCGGCCATCGTGAAGGCCGACGCCAACAAGATCCGCCGCCTGCTCGACGGCCGGGTCATCACCGGCTTCGCCGGCTCGAGCGCCGACGCCTTCGCCTTGCTCGAACGCTTCGAGGCCAAGCTCAAGGACTTTCCCGGCAACGTCCCCCGCGCCGCCACGGAGTTGGCCAAGGATTGGCGCACCGACCGGGCGCTCCGCCGTCTCGAGGCGCTGCTGACCGTGGTCGACGCCAAGCACACGCTGCTCGTCACCGGTAACGGCGATGTCATCCAGCCCACCGACGGCCTGATCGCCATCGGTTCGGGGGGCAACTATGCGCTTGCCGCGGCGCGGGCTCTTGTGGCGCATTCGTCGCTTTCCGCGGCTGAGATCGTGCGCCGCAGCCTGGAGATTGCCGCGGGGATCGACATCTACACGAACACCAACATCCTGGTGGAGGAAATGCCGTGCGCGAGCTGACTCCGCGGCAGATCGTGGCCGAGCTCGACCGGCACATCGTGGGCCAGCAGGCAGCCAAACGGGCTGTGGCCATCGCGGTCCGCAATCGCTGGCGCCGGCAACAACTTCCCGAGGAACTGCAGGCCGAGGTCTCGCCGAAGAACATCCTGATGATCGGCCCCACCGGCGTCGGCAAGACAGAAATCGCCCGCCGGCTGGCCAAGCTCACCGACGCGCCGTTCATCAAGGTCGAGGCGACCAAGTACACCGAAGTCGGCTATTACGGCCGCGATGTCGAGAGCATGGTCCGCGAGCTCGTGGAAAACGCCATTGGACTAGTCCGCGGCCAGGAGCGCGCCAAGGTCGAGCCTGAAGCTCGCCGCCGGGCCGAAGAGCGGTTGCTCGATCTGCTGGCCCCGGCGCCCATGGCCTACGACGTCGGGACCGACAGCGCCGACTCCGCCGAGCGCTACCAGCGCACCCGCGAGAAGATGCGGGCGATGCTGGCCGTCGGCCAGCTCGACGAGCGCAAGGTGGAGATTACGGTCGAGCAGAAGTCCGCCCCCATGATGATCACCGGCATGGGGCTCGAGCAGATGGACGTCGACCTGCAGGGGATGTTCGAAAAGATCATGCCTAAGCAGACCTCGCGCCGCGAGCTGACTGTGTCCGAGGCGCGGCGCGTTTTGTTCGACCAGGAGAGCGACGCGCTGATCAACCCTGAGCAGGTCAACGCCCAGGCGATCACGCTGGCCGAAAACCTAGGCATCATCTTCCTCGACGAGATGGACAAGATCGTGGCCAGCGACGGCCGCGGGGCCGATGTTTCTCGTCAGGGAGTGCAGCGCGACCTGCTGCCGATCGTCGAAGGGACGACGGTGCAAACTCGCTACGGCTACGTTCGCACCGACCACGTACTGTTCATCGCCGCGGGCGCATTTCACAAAACGAAGCCCAGCGATCTGATGCCGGAGCTTCAAGGTCGGTTTCCGATCCGCGTGGAGTTGCAAGACCTAACCCGCGCCGACTTCATCCGGATTCTCACGGAGCCCAAGAGTGCTCTGACGAGGCAGTACGCCGCGCTCATGCAGACTGAAGGAGTCGAGCTCGAGTTCACCGCCGACGCCATCGACGCGATGGCCGATTTCGCTTTTCAGGTGAACCAGACGACGCAGAACATCGGCGCCCGGCGGCTCTCGACGATCGTCGAACGGCTGCTCGAGGAACTCAGCTTCGACGCGCCTGAGCGGCCCGGCAAGGTGAAGATCGACGCGGCGCTCGTCCGCGAGCGGCTGACGGAGATTAGCCAAGACGAGGACCTGAGCCGGTTCATCCTGTAGGGTGAGGCGAGGCCTTGCGAGCCCCACCGCCTCTCACCGAGAGGAACCTTCGTCGCTACGGTCGATGTGTGAAGACTTCGCGCGTAGCGTGCCCGACCAGGGCTGTTGATGGTGGGGCTCGCAGAGCCTCGCCCCACCCTACGGCGCCAGCAACGCGCCCATCGCTTCCAGAATCCTGGGCGTCTTCACGTCGCGCTCTCCGCGCACCAGCAGCACGAAGTTGTCGGCCAGGATCTCGTCGGGGTGGATGATGTAGCCCGTGTTTTCGCCGATCTGGCGGGCGTAGTCGGGCTGCTCGCGCGGATCGAGGAACACCGGCTGGCCGTTCTCGAGCTTCGGCCGCCAACGGTCACCGCCGGCTTCGAGCACGAGTAGCCGGAAGGTGAGATGCTTGAAGAGCGAGCCGCCGGCCTGGGGATCGAACTCGGCCGGCGTGGCATAAAGCACCGGTGCGGCCGTGACCGGTTGGCCGTCGATCTCGAGCGTGATCCGGCTGTCGATCCGCGGGGCATCGGGGTTGGTGATTTTGCGGGCCGCCCATTCGCCGGGCAACTCGATCGCCGGCATCGGCTCGAAGCCGATGATGCGGTAGAGCCTTTCCCGCCACGCCGCGTCGTGTCGGCTGAGCACATGGAACAACTCGTGCGCGAGCAGGCGTTCGAGTTTGTCGTCGTCGGATTTGAGCATGCCGTCGGGCAGGATGATGGCCGCCTGACGCGTGTAGGCCGCGCCGGACTCTTCCTTGCCGGTGGTGCGGATGAGCAGGATCTTCTCGGGGAGCGGCAGGCGGAACTTATCAAGCTTTGGCTGCAGTTTCGCGAGCGCCGCCTCGACCTTCGCCTGCTCTGCTTCGCTCCACGGCTTGGCCTGGGCGGCGTTGAACGCCAGCCAGTTCTCGAGCGAGACCGGCCCTGCGGCTTGCAGCCGGGCTTGGCGGTCGAAGGGGCTCACGGCTTGAGCGAAGTCGTCATGAGCCGACAGGACCTGGCGGGCTTCTTCGACGGTGGCGAGGTGGGCCTTGGCGCCGTCGGTGAGTTGAACATCGGCGGCCGCCAAGGTCGGCGCAAGCAGCGCGAGCAGCCAAACGGAGCAAGGCATGAAAAAACCTGTAGGGGAGGCGAGGCTCTGCGAGCCCCACCATAAGACCCGCCGGAGAGTGCCGACGTCACCGTGGACGCGGTGGGGCTGCCGCCCCACCCTACGAAGCGACCAAACGCCCGCTCAGCTCATCCAGGTCCGCTCGACGAACTTGGTGTCGATCCGTCCTTCGGCGAAGGCCGAATGCCCGAGGATTTCCTTCTGCAGTTCGGCTGTAGTGCGGATGCCGTCGACCACGAGCTCCGAGAGGGCCCGCTGCATGCAGGCGATCGCTTCGGCCCGCGTTGGCTGGTAGACGATCAGCTTGCCGATCATCGAGTCGTAGTAGGGGCTCACCGTGTAACCGCTGTAGGCGTGCGAGTCGAACCGCACGCCAAAGCCCCCCGGCGCGATGAGCTGCTGAATCTTGCCGGGGTTGGGCTGGAAGTTCCGCTTGGGATCCTCGGCATTGATGCGGCACTCGATCGCCGAGCCGCGATGCACGATGTCTTGTTGCGAAAACGGCAGCGGCTCGCCGGCCGCCACGCGGATCTGCGCCTTGATCAGGTCGATGCCGGTGACCAACTCCGAAACCGGATGCTCCACCTGGATGCGGGCGTTGACTTCGATGAAGTAGAAGTTGCCCTGCTGATCGACGATGAACTCCACCGTGCCGGCGTTCGTGTAGCCGCTGGTCTTGGCGAGCCGCACCGCCGCGGCGCACATCGCTTCGCGCGTGGCCTCGGGCAAGTTGGCGGCCGGGCTCTCTTCGATGAGCTTCTGATGGCGCCGCTGCACCGAGCAATCGCGTTCGTAGAGATGCACCACGTTGCCGTGGTGGTCGGCCAAGAGCTGGACTTCGACGTGCCGGGGCTTCTCGATGTACTTCTCGAGATAGACGCCGCCGTTGCCGAAGGCGGCCTCGGCCTCCGTGCGGGCTTGCTGAAGGGCCGATTTGAGAGCCAGGTCGTTGGCGGCCACCCGCATGCCGCGGCCGCCGCCGCCGGCGGTGGCCTTGATGAGCACGGGGAAGCCGATCTTGTGCGCGAGCGACACCGCCTGCGAATCGTCTTCGATCAACCCTTCGCTGCCGGGCACCACCGGCACTCCGGCCTCCTTGGCCAGCTTGCGGGCCGAGTTCTTGTCCCCCAGGCGGCTCATGGCCTCAGGCGTGGGGCCGATGAAGTCGATCTTGCAACTGCGGCAAATCTCGGCGAAGTGATGGTTTTCGGAAAGAAACCCATAGCCGGGATGAATCGCCTGCACGTTGCCGATTTCGGCCGCGCTAATCACGCGGTCGATCTTCAGGTAACTGTCGCTGGCGCGGGCGGGGCCGACGCAGTAGGCTTCGTCCGCAAGCTGGAGGTAATGAGCGCCGCGGTCGGCCTCGCTGAAGATGGCCACCGTTTCGATGCCCATCTCCCGGCAGGCGCGGATCACGCGGAGCGCGATTTCGCCGCGATTGGCGACCAGGATGCGTTTGAACATCGGGCGGCTTTCGGAGAACGGAAGAGGAAACGCTAGGGGCAAGGGCCGGCCGCGCGAGGGGCCAGCCGCCGCCTGACGGGGCAGCCCGACCGGAGCGCGCTATTTGCTGGTGTCGACGCGGAACAGCGGCTGGCCGAATTCGACCGGCTCGCCGTTCTCGACCAGCACCGCCACGATTTGGCCCGAACACTCGGCGGGCAACTCGTTGAAGACCTTCATGGCCTCGATTACGCAGACCGTGGTCTCGGGCCCCACGTGGTCGCCAACCTTGACGAAGGGGCCCGCGTCGGGGCTGGGGGAGCGGTAGAACGTGCCGACCATGGGGCTCTTGATCGCCACGATGTTCTTGTCGTCGGCCGCGGCCACTGGCTCGGGCTTGGGGGCCGCCGCCGGAGCGGCAGGGGCCGCCGTGCGGGGCGCGGCGGCAGGCGCCGGCGCCGCTTCCAAGGGGGGAAGCTCCGCGCCGCGGCGCAGACGGATGCGGTGATTCTCCTGGCGGAGGTCGATCTCCGCCAAGTCGAACTCGTTCATCAGTTCCACCAGGCGACGGATACGGCGGACATCGAACGTGTCGCCCGTGGAGCCTGATCCACTCATTTCGGTTTCTCCGGAATCGTCGGCAGACGTCCCCATGCACTTCTCCCGGCCGCTGGGTTGCCAAAAACTCGCGTTCGGGGCGTCGGACTCTTAGAGCCGCACCTGGGCCTCTTCCCACTCCTTCGGCACGCTGGTGAGGACTTCGTGGCCGGTCTTGGTGACCAAGATGTCGTCCTCGATCCGCACTCCACCCCAACCGGGAATGTAAATGCCAGGCTCCACGGTCACGACCATGCCGGGGCGCAGCGGTTCGGTGTTGAGCGAGTTCAGCCGCGGGGCCTCGTGAATGTCGAGCCCAAGGCCATGCCCTAGGCCATGGCTGAACTGCGGCCCGAAACCACCATCGCTAATCACCTTGCGTGCCGCGGCGTCCACCTGATTGGCCGGAACGCCCGGGGCAATGGCCTCGATGCCGGCCAACTGCGCTTTCAGCACAAGTCGATACACCCGTTCGAGTTTGGGCGGGATTTTACCTGTCACCAACACACGGGTCAAGTCGCTTTTATACAGCTTGCCCGAAGCCCCCCAATCCACAAGTACGAACTCGCTTTCGCCAATCGTCCGCTCCGTCGGCCGGGCATGGGGCAAAGCCGCACGCGGGCCCACGGCCACGATCGGCGGAAAGCTGGTGCACTTGCCGCCGAAGCCGCGGACGTTGGCCTCGATTTGGTCGGCCACGAACTTTTCGCTGAGGTCGGGACGCAGCGTGGCCCGCAGCACGTCGAAGGCCCGCTCGGCAAAACGCGCGGCCTCGCGAATCTCGTCGACCTCGGCCTTGTCTTTGATCACCCGCAGCTCTTCGACCAGCCCGCTCAGCGGCGCGAGGGAAACGGCCGGCAGCTTCTCGGCCAATTGCTCGCGAAGACCCACCGTCATCGAGCCGGCTTCAATGCCCATCGTGCCGAGCTTGAGCTTACCGACCACCCGCTGGATCGACTGGGCCATTGGCTCGCCGTGGGTGCGGATGATCCGCTCGACGTCGGGGCATTCCTCCTCGAGTTGCGTGGTGTAACGGGGATCGCTCAGCAGGAGCGATTCCTTGGCCGTGAGCAGCAGGTAGCTGTCGTCCCCCGTGAAGCCGGTGAGGTACGTCACGTTGGTGAAGCTGGTCACCAGCAGCGCGTCGGCCTCGGCCTTCTTGAACAGCCGGCGAAGCTTGTCTCGTCTCTGGGCATGAACGCTCACGAAGGTCTCCACGAAGGCGGCGGGCACGTTGCAGCGGTTAGTGAGAAGCGATCATTGCTAGCAATGCGGCTGCGGTTTGGCAAGACAGGCGGGTTGTGGCCGTCGTTCGCGGAACAAAGCAGGCCCACTCAAAGGTGGCCCTGAAGAGTGAAAGCTGGGTTGTTATGCTGAAGCTCCGCGGGGCGCTCGTACGGGATGTCGAATGGTAAGCGACGCATCGGCTTGGGATCGGCCTCTGGCCGGCACGCTGCACGTCAACGTGGCGTTCGATTGGGGCGAGGAAATCGACCTCGAACAGGCCCAGAGCCTGGCGCCGGCCACCTACCACGTTTTGCCGCGTCGCTCGCGCACGCCGCCGTCGATCGCCTACCGGCCGCGGCCGCTGCGCTTTCGCCTGACGCCGGTGACGCTCGATTTGCCGGGCGCGGGGCCGTTGCCGGCCGAAGTCGAGGCCACGGTGTTCGACTTCGGCGGGGTGACTCTGCGGCTGCAGATTCCCTTCTCATTGCCCGCGGAAACGCTGTCGCACCTCGCCGGCGGCCTGGCCGACGCCGAACCGCTCGTGGCGGTGGCCCGCGCCGCGGCCGGGCCCTTGTTCGACAAGCTGCTGCCGGCGATCGACAGGCCGCGCTGGAGCGAGCTGACCGAAGAATACCTGGTGTTCCAGTGGCCGCCGGGGACCATGCCATTTAGCGTTGAGGATCTGCTCGAGCGCAAGTCAGCCTGGCTCGCGGGGCTCCTCAAGCTCGAAGACGACCCGCTCGGGGAAGAAGAAATCGAGCAATCGCTCCGGCTGCGGCTGCGCTATGGCCCCAACGACTTGTTCCTGCCCGAATGGTCGGCCGCCGTGCTCGTGGACGACGACTGCGGCGAAACGCTGGAGACCATCGCCTTCGCCAATTTGCAGTTGCTCGAGTTCCGGTTGATCGACAATCGGCTCGACGACGAGTTGGCCGCCGCCTATCGGCTGATCCACCCGCTCGTGCGGTCCTGGCTGCCCATCTGGCGGAGCCAAGCGCGCTCGCTGCGCAAGGTGGGCGACATGAAGATCGAAGCGCACGCCGTGTTCGAGCGCACCAACAACGTGCTCAAGCTGATCGGCGACCAGTACCTGTCTCGGCTCTACCGGCTGCTGGGCGCACGCTTCCACCTCGACGACTGGTCGGCCAGCATCGAGCGCTCGCTCTCGGTGGCGGAGGGGGTCTATCAGGTCGTGTCTCAACAAGCGGCCGGCCACCGCACCGAGTTCCTGGAACTCGTCGTCATCGCCCTGATCGCCTCGGAAATCGTGTTGGCGCTCTTCCGGCACTGAATCGCGCTCAACTCGCGTACTCAGGCTCAGCGGGCCGTGGTCCATACTCCGCGGTCCCGCTTGCCGTCGAGGCGGAATGCGACGACGTCAGCAGTTGCGCGAGGATCGGCGCCGTGCTCACCGCGCCCACGGCGAACAGCGTCCAGCCGATCGCCCGCCGCTGGTCGCGGTCGAGACGGTCGGCCAAGAGCAGGCCGATGCCGGCGCCGAGCGCGGCACGGGTTCCAGCGATTACGGCGACTTCGGGAAGGGACAACGGAATGCGGTTCATGATCGAGCTCCTGGGATGTCATCCTGCCGACCAAGCGTGCAACCGCCGTACCGCAGGAACCTGACAAGTTCGCAGGGCGCCGCAAACACCGTTACGCCGGCCGTTTCCGCTGCGCGGCCTCCTCCGTCCGCCGCCGATCAAAGGCCAGCGGCAGCAATTCGGCGGGCAAGGAACGCACATGGACGTCGCGCTGGGGGTAGGCGATTTCGATGCCGGCGGCGCGAAACTCGGCTTCGATCTTCGTGTTGAGCTGGTGCTTGACGCGCAGAGTCTCGTCGAGGCTGATCAGCATGCCCCGGACCACGAAGTCGAGCGTGCTCTCGCCGAAACCTTCGAACGTCACCGAGGGGGGCGGATCGCTTAGCAGCCCCGATTGTTCGTTGATCAATCGGGTCAGGATCTGAGTGACGCGGGCGACGTCGGACCCGTAGGCCACGCCGAGCTTCACGGTCAGACGCACCACGCGGTCGCTGAGGGTCCAGTTGACGACGCGGCCCGAGATCAACTCCTTGTTGGGCACCAGCAGCTCCTTGCGGTCCCAATCGGTGATCGTGGTCGCGCGGATGCGGATTTGCGTGACGCAGCCGGTTACGTCGCCCACGGTCACCACGTCGCCAGGGCGCACCGGGCGTTCGAACAGGATGATCAGGCCGGAGATGAAGTTGGCGAAGATCTCCTGCAACCCAAAGCCCAAGCCCACGGAGATCGCGGCGACCAGCCACTGGACTTTTTCCCAGCGAATGCCCATCTGCGCGCAAGCGGCCGTGATGCCGACGATCGTGATCAGATACTTCGACACCGCGGTGACGGCATACCGCAGCCCCGAATCGAGCGGGAGCCGCTGCAGGATGGCGATCTCGAGCAAGCCGGGGATGTTGCGGGCGGCGATCGTGGTCATGGTGGCGATCACCAGCACGACGAAGGCGTCGCTCAAGGTCACGTGGTTGCCGACGGTCTTTTCACCCCAAACGACAAAGCGGTCGAGCATGCCAAGAGCCGGCAGCACATCGACCCAGATCAGCCACACGCCCAGCATGACCGCGAGCACGGCGAAGCTGGCGATGAGCTGCCGGGTTTGCGTGTTGATCGCCGAGAGATTCAGTTCGGGCAGGGCGTCGGGCGCCGGCGCGGCGCTCGCTTCGGCGTCGGCTTGGGCCAGGGCCGCTTCGCGTCGCTGGCGGGCTTGGTTGATCGCCATTTGCCGTCGGGCAAGCAGCAGCCAGCGCAACACCACAGCCCAGGCCACGAGCGCTCCGAGCAGCAGCCACGCGGTGGCCTGGAGTCGCCCCACAAGTTGGATGGCCGTGTAGTAGTAGCCCACGGCGGCCAAGAGCGCGAGCGCCACGGGACCGCCGATGGCCAGCGGACGCCAAGCGAAGCTGAGCCGGTCGAGCCAGCCGCCCCGATTATAGGCAATCAGTTCGCTGAGCACGCCGCTGTTGGGAGAGAGCACGCGCTGCAAGAACACGGCCGCCGCCAGCAGCCAGCCGATGAAGGCCAGCCTTCCCAGCGAATTGCGCTGCAGATCGGGATGCTGCTCCATCGTCCACACGACGAGCGCCAGCGGCACGGCGAAGACCATCAGCCAGCGCACGTTGCGGCGGATCGAGCGCAGCGAGCTCTGCGGCCAACCGAAGTGGGCTTCAGCCAGCCCACGCCCGCGGCACAAGTGCCGCAGCAGATCGCCGGCCAGGTAGACGATCGCCACGGTCTGCAGACCCGAGGCGAGGGCTCGGGCCAGTTGCGTGGCGTCGTCGTCGGCTGGAACGGCCTCGAGCGGGGCGCCCAGCCGCCAGCCGAGCGTCCACAACAGAGCCGGCCAAAATGCGCTGATCAGCGCCGTGAGCCAGATCGCCCGAGCGGTGAACCAGAAGCGGCAGGTGGTCGACTTGGCGGCCTGTTCGCCGACGTCCCAAAGATGCCGGCGCAATTTGCGCTGCATCAGGAACCAGGGGCCGAAGACCGCGAGCAGCAACACGTCGAGCAGCGGGTGGCTGACGAAATCGCGGCCAAACGTGCGCAGCACTTCGAGCCACTGCCCGCCCAACCATTGATGCTGCCAGGTGCGCCAGGCGTGGGCTAGAGTCGTGCCGTCGAGGGGCTCCGTGCTGCGGATCCAGAGGACCCGGCCGTCGATGTACTCGGCATAGTCGCGGGCCGTTTGGGCGTGCTGCACATGTTCGGCCTCGATCGTGCTGAGCTCCTCGATATAGTGCAATGCCTGGTCCTGCAGGGTGTCGAGCATGGCGCGGCGCTGCTCGAGCAATTGCACCAGCCGATCGATGTCCTCCTGCCCGCTGGGCGTGGCCGGCGCCCGCTTGCCGAGCGACGCAAACAGTTCCTCGACGATCGTTTCCCATTTCTCGCGGTAGCCGGCCAACCGCTCGTGCTCGTCTTTGAAGCGGAAATACTCGATCTGGGCGTTCGAGAGTTCGGCCTCGCGCGCAAGCTGCGCGGCGCGCACCGTGCGTGGATCGGGCAACGTCGTGTGCCGTTGACGAAGCTGGATGCCTACGGCGTCGGTGAGGCCTGACTTTTCGACGAGATCCTTGACCTCTTCGTAGTCGGCGGCGAGCGTCGCTCGCTCATCTTGGATCGCCTTGCGTTCGCCTGCAGCCCGCTTGAGCCGTTCCGCCGAGGGGGTCAACTCCTTGGAGAGCTTCGCGTTCGCCTCGGCCAGCGCCAGCACCGCCGGATGCTTTTGGGCGGCGTCTTCGGTTTCTTGCGCCGCCTTCTCGGCGCTGTGCTCGGCCTCCTCGAGACGTTCGGCGTTGACCTCCGCCTCGAGTTCCTTCACGCGTTTCTCCAGGCGAGCGACCTCTTGCTCCGCCCTTTCTCGACGCGGAGAGACGAGGTCGTTCGTCTGCTTATAGTAGTTCAGCTCTTTGCCGCGGGCATCGAGCGCAGCTTCGAGTTCGCGTTGACGAGCCGCTTGCGCCAAGTGAGCCGCGCTGCCTACGGGCCCTGGTTGCGCGGGCGCTGCGAGCGCCGCCGCCAGCGTTTCGAGCTGTTTGCGCGCTTCGGCATCGAGCCTGTTGCATTCCACGCTGCGATCCGCGCGGCGGCGTGGCTCATCTTGCAGGCGGGCGAGTTCCAACCGCGCGGCGGCCAGGGCCGATTCGAAATTCGCGAGCAGCGGGTCGAGATGGGGGAGGTCACGCTGGCGCCCCTTCAACTCGGCATCGGACTTGAAGACGGCCTCCGATGCAGCGGCGGGGGGCGCCGTGCGCTCGGTAGCGGCGCGCTCGAGGTCGGCCGAGAAGCGGGTTGCATCGGCCGCATGCTTGCGGGCCGATTCGAGGCTCGCGCGGGCGGCGGCCAACGACTCTTTGGCAGTCGCCTTGACGGCCGGGTCGAGGTCGGGCGTTTCGTCGAGCGATTTGACCGCTGCATCCACCGCCTCGAGCGTGATTGTTGAATCGCCGCCCACGGGCTGCGCGGCTACGCGTCCGGCGCTGAGCGACAAACACGCGACCGCAACTGCGGCTTGGGCGAAGCGGGCGAGATGAGTCATCAAGAGCCTCCCTGCTCGAGCGGTGAAACCCGGGAACACGGCGCGGTCGGACAAGGCGCTTACCCCATCGCGGTCGCCTGGGAGCGGCTGGGGGATTTCCGGGGGCCGCGGATTCTAGGGCTAAGGGCCGACCCTGTCGAGGTCGCTCGGCGGGCGGGACCGGCGTTGCCAGCACTGCGGCCCACCCCCTAAACTGCCCTGTTCCTACGAGGTATTTTGTCGCTGCCTGCCCCTTCAGGAGAGTTGCCGCTCGATGGATGCCGCCCCTTTCGATTTCCTCCGTCGACTGATCGAGACTCCCAGCCCCTCTGGCTACGAGGGGCGAATCCAAGAAGTCGTACGGCAGTACGCCTCGGACTTCGCCGACGATATCTCGCTCGACCTCCACGGCAACTTGATCGCCGCTCGCAATCCGCAGGCCCCCCTGCGCGTGATGCTGGCGGGGCACTGCGACCAGATCGGCCTGATCGTGCAGTACATCGACGGCGAAGGCTTCTTGTACTTGCAACCGATCGGCGGGTGGGACCCACAGGTGTTGATCGGCCAGGAACTGACGGTGTGGGGCGCCGACGGCCCGATCGACGGCGTGGTCGCCCGCAAGCCCATTCACCTGCTGACCGACGACGAGCGGAAGCAGGTGCCCAAGCTCAAGGACCTGTGGCTCGACATCGGCGCGAAGAACAAGGAAGAGGCGTCCGCCGCGGTGCGGATCGGCGATTGCGTCACCTTCAAGCTACGGCTGAACACGCTGCGCAACCAACTGGCCACCGCGCCGGGCATGGACGACAAAACGGGGCTTTGGGTCGTGATCGAGGCCCTGCGGCGGACCTCAGGCAAGCCGCTGCAATGCGGGCTGTTCGCGGTGTCCACGGTGCAGGAAGAAATCGGCCTGCGCGGGGCCAAGACGAGCGCGTTCTCGATCGATCCGCAGGTGGGCGTGGCGGTCGACGTGACGCACGCCACGGATTGCCCGACCATCGACAAGAAGCAGGAAGGGGACGTGGCGCTCGGCAAGGGCCCCGTGATCTACCGGGGGCCCAACATGAACCCGGTGGTGGTCGAGCGGTTGATCGACACGGCCAAGTCCAACGCGATCGACTACCAACTCGGCGCGAGCGGCCGCGCGACCGGGACCGACGCCAACAGCATGCAAGTCAATCGAGGGGGCATGGCGACGGGGCTGGTGAGCATTCCCAACCGCTACATGCACAGCCCGGTGGAAATGATCTCGCTCGACGATCTCGATCGGGCGGCCGATCTGCTGGCGGCGTTTGCGCTCGGTCTGAGAGGCCAAGACGACTTCGTTCCTCGCGCAAACTGACCTACTGCCGAGACCTGTTGCTTACCCTCGCCCAGAATAGGCGCGAGGCGCGTGAAGGTCCGCGCGCGGCGCACAGAAGGCGCGACGAATGAAGCGCGGCCGCCGGCAAACGTGCTAGCGGCGCAGCACTTCTCCCTCACGGCCCGAAGGCAGCGGCGGGCCAGGGATCTGCAGTTGGTTGAACTGCGGCGCAGCGCTGCCGGGCGCCGCTCCCTCAACGGGCGGCAAGGGCTGCGTTTGCGCGGGCGTCGCAGGGGGCGCTGCCGGCGGTGCGGCCGGAGGTGTCGCCGAGGTCTGCGGCGCGGTCGCCGCCGGCGGCGCCTGCGCCGTCAGCACCGGCTCCTCCGCCTTCTCCTTGTCCTTCTTCGCAAGCTGGCCGCCGCTGCGGAAGTTCTCGTTGCGCACCACGCGCACCGGTGCGTCGTTCTTCTTGCGGAACCGCGGGCGCCCGAAGGCCAGCGGCACCTTCATCACGTCGTCGTCCCCCGAGTAGATCGTGCCGCGCTGAAAGGGCCCGGCGCCGAGCACCCACAGGTCCTTCGCGTTGCTCACCACGCGGGTCATGCCCGACTGCCAGACGCGTTCGCCCGTCTGGTTGTCGTAGGCGAACACGGCCAACTTGGCCACGCCCATCTGGTCGGTCCGCTTGGCGAAAGGAATCTCGGGAATCTGGCTGGGGGCGCCCGGCATGGGCGAAATCGAAGGCAGATTGGTCGCTGGCACGCCATACAGCAGATCGTGGCGGCTCGTGCCCACCGCTCCCGACCGGGCCTCCACCACGTAGGCGGCGTCTTCCTTCTTCGTGCACAGCGTCAACTGGCTGGCCAGCATGTGCTGCCGCAGGGTGCTGATCAGGTAGTCCTTGTCGATCGTCGTGTTCAGGTACTGCGTATCGAGGAAGATTTTTTCCCCTTTGAGGGGACCGAAATCGATCTGGCTGATCGCCCGATCGATGGCGTCGGAGATCAGCAGCTGCTCGGTCGCTGTGCGGGGGGTGTCGCTCCACTTCGTGGTGCCGCAGCCGGCGAACATCACGAGCGTCAGGAGCGCAGCGCCGAACGCTCCGCGGCGAGCGGATTCGACGTGCGGCGACCAGCGGATATCGTCGTCCATCGAAATCATGGGCGGCGGATTATAGCGGCGCCCGCCGATCCGCCCTACACCCATTCAGTTCCGCTGATGGGTGGGCGCCCGTCGCGCGGTCCTAGCGCGCAACTACCCAGCCGCACAACCGTTTGCATCGCGTCCTCGGCCCGCTCGAACGCTTGCTAGCAACCCCCCGCCCACTCCTTCGGCGATGCTGGTAGGGTAGCAAGCTGAGTTTGAAGAGCAGGGCTTAGAGCTTAGGCCGCGTTTCCTTGGCCGCGCGCACGAGCTGCAAGATCCGCTCGCGCTCGGCCCCCACGATCGGCAGCCGCGGTGCGCGGGTGAGCTCGTTGCCGATGCCGCATTCCTGCATCACCAGCTTGATGTATTGCACCAGCTTCACGTGCGTGTCGAGGTGCAGCAGCGGCGTATACCAGCGATAGATCTCGCGGGCCTCGTCCCACTTGCCGGCCGCCCCCAGGTCCCACATCCGGCGGCTCTCGCGCGGGAACGCGTTCACCAGCCCCGAGACCCAGCCTTGGGCGCCCAACAACTGGCTTTCGAGCGCGAGATCGTCGACGCCGCCGAAAAGCACATAGCGGTCGCCACAGGCGTTCACCAAATCGGTGATCCGCCGCACGTTCTCCGACGACTCCTTGATCGCCACCAGCCGCGGCTCGTCGGCCAACTCGCAAAACATCTCGGGCGTGATGTCGACGTGGTACGACACCGGATTGTTGTAGACCATGATCGGCAGCCCCGAGGCCGCGGCCACCGTGCGGAAGTGGGCCATCGTCTCGCGGGCATCGGACTTGTAGACCATGCATGGCAGCACCATCAGCCCAGCGACGCCGATCCGCTCAGCCTCGGCCGCATACCGGCAGGCCATGGCCGTGGTGTACTCGGCCACGCCCGTGAGCACCGGCACGCGCCCCGCCACGTGGTCGACCGTTGCCCGCAGCACCTCGAGCTTTTCGGCCGGCCCGAGCGAGCAGTTCTCGCCGACGGTGCCGAGCATGATCAGGCCGTCGATGCCGGCGGCCAGCAGCTGGTCGAGGTGCGCGAGGGTCGCCTTGAGGTCGAGCGACTGATCGGAACGAAACTGAGTGGTGGCGGCGGGAAAGATGCCGCGCCAGGCGACTTGCATGGAAGTTCGGCTCGAAGGGAGAATCGGCAAACCACCCCGACCCGAGCAGCTTAGAGCTTGGGCGGGGAGAGCGTCAACACAAGCGGAGTCGGTCAGATCACCATGCCCACCATCGCCGAAATCGCCGCCGCGCTCGAAGCTCTTGCCCCGTCTGCGCTCGCCGAAAGCTGGGACAACGTAGGCCTGCTCGTCGGCGACCGCAGCCGCGCGGTGCAGCGCGTGATGACGTGCCTGACGATCACGGGCGATTCGGCGGCCGAGGCGATCGAAGAACGCGTGGAGCTGATCATCACGCACCATCCGCTGCCGTTTCGGCCGACGAACCGACTTACGACCGACACGCCGGAGGGGCGGCTATTGCTCGCGCTCATCGAGGCCGGCATCGGCGTCTACAGCGCGCACACAGCCTTCGATTCGGCGGCGGCCGGCATCAATCAACGCTTGGCCGAAGGACTGGGCCTGCGGGAGATCGCGCCCCTCACGCCGAGCCCAGCGTCGCCGGCGCTCGGCACGGGGCGCATCGGCCTACTCCCCGGCGGCACGCTCGGCGCGCTCGCTGACGCCGCCAAAAGGTTTCTCGCGCTCGAGCAGGTGCAAATCGTGGGAGCTCTCGATACGCGGGTCGAGCGCGTGGCCGTGGGCTGCGGCAGCGCGGGCGAACTACTGGGTCCCGCCGGGTTGGCAGGCTGCCAAGCCTTTGTCACCGGCGAGGCCCGCTTTCACACGGCCCTTGAGGCCGAGGCCCGCGGGCTCGGCCTGCTGCTCGTGGGGCACTACGCCAGCGAGCGGTTCGGTCTCGAGGCGCTGGCCGCGCAGCTCGGCAAGGCGTTTCCCCAGCTCACGGTCTGGGCAAGCCGAAGCGAACGCGATCCGCTGGCGTGGGCCTGATCGTCCGAGCGCCTCATTAGCCCCCGGCGAGTCGCCGGGGGGAGAACCAGCGTCGAGCTGTGAGCACGCTCATTCGCGAGTGAACGGCGGCTCTAACCGCTTTTCGCCCCGTTGCAGTTGTCGCCCCCCCGGCGACTCGCCGGGGGCTAATGGGAAGCGCGTGCGGCGGCAAAATCTACCAGACTTTGACGGTCGCACACGTTGTCACGCGGCCGAAGGTCGCCGCATCCAACGGCGCAGGGCGTCGGTTCGTTGACGCTCCGTTCCTTGTGCCTAGAATGAACCCAGGCCGGCCGCACAGCCGGCTTTTTTGTCCGGGAGCTAAGCCCATGTCCAGTCGCGTGTTGACGGCCCTGCCGGTGTACAACGAGTTGCACCACGTGGGCCCGGTGTTGGACGAGGTCGCGCGCTATTGCCGCGACGTGCTCGTGGTCGACGACGGCTCCACCGACGGCACGTCCGATCTGCTGGCGGCCCGCAGCGACATCTTGCTCGCCCGGCACGAGAAAAACCGCGGGTACGGGGCCGCCCTGCACACGGCGTTCGCCTACGCCATCGAGCACGGCTACGACGTGCTCGTGACGATCGACTGCGATGGGCAGCATCAGCCGAGCCGCATCCCCGAGTTCGTGGCCGCCATCGAGCAGTCGGGCGCCGACATCGTCTCTGGCAGCCGGTATCTGAAGCAGTACGAGGGGGACAGCGCGCCCCCGGTCGATCGGCGGCGGATCAACCAGCAGATCACCGACGAGCTCAACTGCCGCTTGGGATACCAGCTCACCGACACCTTCTGCGGCTTCAAGGCTTACCGCACCAAGACGCTGGCAAGGCTGCGGCTCGTCGAGCCGGGTTACGCGATGCCGCTCGAAGTGTGGGTGCAGGCCGCGGCGCTCGACCTCAAAGTCGTTGAGCTGCCGGTGCCGCTGATCTATCTGGACGAAAAACGTTCGTTCGGCGGCTCGCTCGACAACTCGGGCACACGGCTCGCGCACTATCACGAAGTAATCGAGCGGAGCATGGAGGCGGCCAAGCCCATGGCCGTTGGCCGCCAGGCGCCCACGTGTTGCGGCTGTGGAGCTGCTCACCAGTGAGGCTCATGCCGGAACCGCTTAGGTATCGCCGGTTGCGGGCCCCACGCGTCGACGGGGGATTGCTCGCCGAACCCCCGCTCGAAGCGGCAGGCACGCTGCTGGCCGAGCGATCGGCTCGGCGCGAGCTCGTCGACTACGAATTCCACGGCCGCCGGCTGAGCGAGCTGATTCCGACGGCCCGCGCCGAACTGCTCCAAGCGGCCGTCGACTACTCGAACGGCTATCTCGAGCGACCGGTGCGCGGGTTGAACTCCGCAGCGCCGTTTGCACTGGCCGGCCATCAGCCGCAGTTGTTTCACCCTGGGGTGTGGATCAAGAACTTCGCCCTGGCTGAACTGGTGCGAGAGGGCCAGGCCGTGGGCGTCAACCTGGTGGTCGACACCGACACGGCTCGCTCCACCGGCGTGCTCGTGCCCGGCGGCACTGCCGCGGCCCCCACCGTGGCCACCGTGCCGTTCGACGCGTCGCTCGGCGAGATGCCCTTCGAGGAGCGGCGCATTGCCGACTTGGACCTGTTCGCCAGCTTCAGCGGCCGTGTCCAAGAGCGTTTGCACCCGCTGATTGCCGACCCGCTCGTTGCCCGCTTTTGGCCCGACGTTGTCGAGCGCGGCCGCGCCACGGGGAATTTGGGCCTCGCCGTGGCCCAGGCGCGGCATCGGCTGGAGGCACAGTGGGGCAGTCACACGCTCGAATTGCCGCAGAGCCACGTGTGCGGCTTCGAGTCGTTTTGTTGGTTCGCCGCCGCGCTGCTGACCGACGCGGTGCGGTTGCGCAAGGTCTACAACGAAGCGCTGCACGAGTACCGCCGCGTCAACGGTGTCCGCAGCCGCTCGCATCCCGTGCCAGACCTGGCCCGGCACGAAGACTGGATCGAAGCCCCGTTTTGGGTCTGGTCGGCCGCTCACCCGCGCCGCCGCCGCTTGTTCGTGCGCTCGGTCGGCGCCGAACTGCAGCTCACCGATCGCGCCGGCTGGCAAGCTGCGCTGCCGGCCAGTGGCGACGGGCTTCCGGCTGCCCTGTGCTCGTTGCCGGGGGGAGTCAAGCTGCGCACGCGGGCATTGCTTACCACGTTGTTCGCGCGGGTCGTGCTTTCGGACCTGTTCCTCCACGGCATCGGCGGCGCCAAGTACGACGAGCTGACCGACCTACTCATCGCGCGGTTCTTCGAGCTGCCTCCGCCGCCGTACCAGGTGCTCTCCGCGACGTTGCGGCTGCCGATCGAGCGACCCCAGGCCTCCTCGGCCGACGTCCGCCGCGTCGACGGGTTGCTGCGCGAGCTCACCTATCACCCTGAAGCCCATGCCGATGCAGCCTATCTGCAGAACGGCGCGGCCGGTGTGGGCGTCGGCCTGGAGGACCTGGTTTCGGAGAAACGCCGCTGGCTAAGCACTCCCCTTTCGCCCGAGAACGCCCGCGCTCGGCATCTGGCGCTGCGCGGCGCAAACGAGGCGCTGCAACCCTGGGTGGCGGGCCTGCGGACGAAGCTGCTGGGCGAGCGCGACGAGCTCACCGAACTGGCTCGGGCAAGCGAACTCCTGGCCTCGCGCGAGTACGCGTTTTGCCTGTTCCCCGAATCGAGCCTGCTCCAGCTCTTCGGCCAGGTGTTCCGCTAAGCTGCTGCGGTTAGGCTGGCGGCGGATCGAGGTGGATTTCGGGGATGCGCTCGGGATCGATTTCGAGATCCGGAAAGTCGTCCTCGGTCGCCAGCACTTGCTCGAAGCAGCGTTCTAAGTCGGCGAAGAGCTTCTCCAGGTCCACGCCCTCGTACTGGGGCCGGTAGTCCTGCAGGTAACCGCGGCTGCCGTGGTAGAGCTTGCGGGCGCCGCGGATGTTGCCGTTGCCGAAGTGGTGCAGCGCCACCGCGACCTGGATCAGCCCCTGATAGAACCGCCGCGAGGGCCCCGAGTACTCCGTCCACAACTCCTCCCAAACTTCGTGCGCCTCGAAGAAGTCGCAGGCATTGAAATGCTCAATGCCCTGGAGGAAGAGCGGGTGGTATTCGGGTTCGGTCATGGGCTCATTATCAAGGGGCGGTTCGGTGGTTGCTAGCAGTGCTTATCGATTCGGGCGGCGACGGCGGCTCGTCTTGACCGGTCCGCAGCCTCGTGCGACACTCCGCGCGACACGGCGAACCAATCCCCGCGGCACGATGCCCAAGGGTTGGCCGGAATCAGCCCAGGTGGGGGCCTCGAGCGGAGGTATTTCGCATGAAGCGGAACAAGGTGGCGGCGTTTCTGACGATGTTGACTCTGTCTGCGGCAGGCTGCGGTGGTGGGGCGCCAGCCCCCGAGGAGGCAGCAACCAGTACGGCCGCGGCGCCGACGAAGGACGCCGGGCCGCCTCCGGAAGCCGTCGTAAAGCAGTTTCTCGAGGCCGTGAAGGCCGCCGATCCACTGGCCGCCGACCTGTTGCTCACTCCGGCCGCGCGGGCCGAATCGGAAAAGTCCGGCATGAGCGTCGCTCCGCCGGGGAGCCCGACCGCCACCTTTGAGGTCGGCGAAGTCGAGTACCGGAAGGAAGAAGGGGAGATGGGCGCCCACGTCGCCAGCAAATGGTCGGACGTGATCGACGACCAAGTCCGCACCGACACGATCGTGTGGATCCTCCGCAAGGAGTCGGAGGGGTGGCGGATCGCCGGCATGGCGACGAAGGTGTTCGAGAATGAGCCGCCCTTGATCCTCAACTTCGAGGACCACGAGAGCATGCAGGCGAAGCAGGCGGCGGTGGAAGCGGAGATGGAGCGTCGCGCGGCTGCCGCTGGGGCCGAAACTTCGGCGACGAATGAACTTCGCCAGGCGGAACTCCAAGAGGCGAAGGCCTCGGGCGCCGCTGGCGCCCCGGTGAACAAGCTGCGTTAAGCGAGTCCGGCCCTCCGGTCACTGGGAGCGTGCTAAGGCCTTAGCGCCTAGGCGGTTACCCTAATTTGAACGATCACGCGCCCGCGTTGGGGAGATCCCCGGCGTGGGCGTTTTTCATGCGCAGCGCGTTTGGTTGCCGGAATACCCCGCATGGCAAAAATGCCGTGCTATTCTTCCCAGGATTCGCAGATTAACACCTGACGATCCTTCGCGGCTTGACAACCTTGCCCACCGTGCTAGCTTTATCAGCCTGCCCAGTGCTAGCAGCAAATCCTTCGTAATCGGAATAGACTTCCAAACTTTCCGACGCCCCCTAAAATGACGGGCGTTCGCGAAAGCTTTGCGATTTGAACTCCCCCGTTCGAGTAGCCGTCCCGAACGGACCAAACTTGGTTTACCGACGGCAGTGGGTGTTTGGGATTCCCTGGCCCTGTCTTGTTTGGAGGAAACGGATGAATCGTACTTTGGCTCTTGGGATTGCGATCTTCTTCGCAGTCGTCGGGATCGCTTTGATCGGCGGTCAGAAGCAGGCTGTGGCTGGCCACGGCTGCCACGGTTGCTCGGGTGACTGCAGCGGCTGCGATGGCAGCGACTGCAGCGGCAGCGATTGCAGTGGCTCGAGCTGCAGCGGTTGCAATGGCTGCCACGGCCGCCGTCACCGCCTGTTCGGCCACCGTCGGCACCGCTGCCATGGTTGCAGCGGCGCCAGCGATTGCTGCGGCGCCCCGGCGCCGACCTGCTGCGGCACCGTCGTCGAGACGGCGCCGAGCTGCAGCGGCAGCGCTCCTGCCGAGGCTGCTCCGGCCGCTCCGGCTGAAGCCACCCCCCCGGCGCCGCCGGCCCCGACCACGATGAAGCGCTCGCCCTACTCGGTCCGCAAGGTCAGCTTCCGCCGCTAGTCTGCGGAAAGCTCCTACGACCGAGGAACGCGTTGGCCTTTGGGCCGACATGAGTCCTTCGATCGACCCAGAAAGCCGAGGCCCCTCGTGGGCCTCGGCTTTTTTCGTTGGGTCATGACGATTCGCCCAGAGCTGAACGATCGCGAAAGCCATGACGCCTAGGAAGGGCAGGAAAGAAGCGTAGATTTTTTGCAACACCCAGACGATGACGAATAGCGAACATCGTCTGCCCGCCGTTCCTGCCGTTGTGCGGCGCACCGTCGCGTCCTCGATCTTCTCGCCCGTATGACCGCACCTCAGAAACCGCCGCCCCGACTCGGGCTCCCCGCCGAAGTCCGTCCCTGGGTCTCGCTGGCGATCTTCATCCACCTGTTCCTGGTATTCGTGGCGTTGTCTTCGAACGTCGCCTCGGGGTTGCAGGGGAAGCTCCTGGCCTCATTCAGCTACTACCTGTACCCCCTCAACCTGACGGTCGACTACTCGACCAACTACCAACTCACCCACGGCCTGTCGCTCGACGCCGACCACGCGATCGAGGTCGACGTGCCCTCGGCGCAGGGCGAACCCGAGGTATTCCGCATTCCGCGCGACGGCTGGCGCGGCGGCGAGTCCTTTCGCCGCCAGCAGAAGCTGGCCAACGTCGCTGCCGACTGGTTGACCGCCCAGGACGACGAGTTCAAGCAGCACATTCCCCAAGCCTTGTCGGCTCGCTACATGCAGCAAGCGAAGGCCGATTCGGCCCGCGTACGGATCAAGTCTCACCTCTTGCTCGATGCACGGACGGCCGCCTCGGCCGACAAGGCCCAGTCCGATCCCAATGCGGCCGGACTGTATCGCACGCTCTACGACGCCACGGCCCGCTCGCTCGGGGGCCAAATCCTGCTCAAGGAATCGACCGACGCCCTCGAAGCCGCCCCCGCCGCGAATTCTCCGCAGACCCAGGCGCCCGCGAAATGACCGCCGTGATCCATGCTGTCGGCAACTACGCGGAAGAGCTCAGCGAGCGGTTTGGCGCCGGCTGGAACACCTTTTGGTATCAGCCCACGAACCCCTTCACGCTCTGCCTGCTGCGGATCCTGGTGGGCCTGCTCGTGCTCTACTGGCACCTGAGCTTCACCTGGGATCTCATTGAGTGGTTTGGCCCGCAGGGGCTCGTGCCGCTCGAAATGATCCAGGCCGTGCGACCGGAGAGCAAGCTCTCGCTGCTCGACCGGGCTGCGACCCCCGCCGACCTGTGGGTTTTCCACTGGCTGGGCGCCGCGGCGATCGGCTGCTTCTTGTTGGGCTTCTTTACCCGCGTCGCCACGGTCGCCACGCTCGTCGTCTTTCTCTCGTATGTCCACCGCGGGCCAATGATCAACGGCCAGGCGGAACCCATTCTCTCGATGTTGCTGCTCTACCTGGTGATCGCGCCGGCGGGCAATTACCTTTCGCTCGATCGCCTGCTGCGGCGGGCGCGCGGCAAGCTGCCGCGCGAAGGCGAACCCGAGGAGTTCGTTACGGCCACGATCGCCACCAGGCTGATCCAGATCCATCTGGCAGGCTTCTATCTGCTGATGGGCCTGACCAAGCTCGGGGGCGAAGCCTGGTGGAATGGCTTGGCCATGTGGTGGCTGATCGCGCGTCCCGATTCGCGGTGGTGGGACTTTTCGTTCCTCGCCGGGCACGAGTACGCGTGGAACCTGTGGACGCACCTCACGGTGGCCTTCGAACTGCTGTTTCCCGTGCTGATTTGGAATCGGTTGGCGCGGCCGTTGTTGCTCGTGGCGGCCGTGCTGGTCTACGTGCCGCTCGCCCTGGTGACCGGGCTCACGCTTTTCTTCGCCACGCTCCTGGCGGCCAACCTGGCCTACGTGTCGCCGGCGACGCTGCGATCGCTCGTTCGCAACGCTCCCGCGCCGAAGGCCGCCTAAGCCGCGCCGGGCTGACGTAAGACCGCTTGCACCGCGGCAGAGCCCGAGGTTTTTGCCGGGCGCTGAGCGCCGGCCGCGAGCAGCAGCGAGACGGTTTCTGGATAGTTCCCTCGGGCGCGGTCCCAGCCGTTTTCCGAACCGTGCAGCGCCCAGTCGAGGGGGAGCCGCTGTAATCGTTGGATCTATTCTCGAGGTCCGGTCGCCGCTCGAGCAACAGGCGCACGAGTTCCGCGTTGCCCTGCCAGGCCGCCCAGTGCAGCGGCGTGGCTCGGTGTTGGCTTACGCCGTCGACGGGCAGGCCCGCCTGCAGCATGAGCCGCGCGGCCCCGGTGTCGTTGTTGCGGGCCGCGTGGGCCAGGTGCTGACGGCCGGATGCGGGCAGCGCCGCCGCCAAGTCAGGCTGCGCAGCCAAGAGGGTCGACACCGCCTCGGCGTCGTGCAACCAACAGGCGTTCAGCAGCTTTTCTTCGGGAGGCGAGCGCTCATCCAGCCAGTCGGCCAGCGCGTTATGGCCAAACCGCTTCGCCACCTGCACGGCCGACACATGCCATCCCAGCGTCCACTGGTAGATCGTGCCGCCACAGCGGCCGCCGATCATGGGAAAGCACTCGTCGCTTACCCGCAGGCGGATGCACTCGGGATCGGCCTGCAGCAGCCGTTCGGCGAGCTGGCGATCGCCGAGCGCCGCGGCCATCAACAGATCGGCGTGACAACCGCGACTGACCAAGAACCGAGCGACTTCGGTGCGTGATCCGAGCATATGCTGAGCCGGAGTCGATTCATGGTCGACGTCGCGGGCGTCGATGTCGGCCTCGGCGTCGAGCAGGATCTCGGCTACCTCGATGGTCGCAGCAAAGTGCAGCGCGGTTTGCCCGTCGCCGCCGCGCAGATGGACCAGGCTGGGCTGATCCGCCAGAAAGGCGCGCAGCTCGTCGATCATCGCAAGCCGGGCGGCGGCATGCACGGTGAGCGTGGCCCCGCGCTCGAGGGCGTATTTCGCGACCTCTGGGGACGCCGAATCGAGCAGTCCGAAGCCGCCAGCCCACCATTGGCTGCGGCCATCGATGTCGGCGCCGGCTGCCAGCAAGACATCGAGCATGGCGCGACTGCGAACATGCACAATCGGGGGCGAATCGAAGTCGCCGCTCGGATCGTTGAGCCGCGTTTTGAGTTCGGGGTGCTGCTCGAGCAGGCGGGCCAGGTCCGCCGCGTTGTCGTTGGCGAACGCCTGATGGGCACGAACAAGAATGCTCGGATCGACCGAAGGACGGTCGCCCGACGGGGCAGCGGCCATGGGAGAGAACTCTCGGCAGATGAGGCGCTAAGGATCGCTGGGGCTATGGTCCGCGACGCCGCGCCGCGCGTCAAACCAAATAGCCGGCAAAATCGCCGACGGCGGCCAGATCGCGCTGCAACCGATCGCAGTCCTGGCGGGCCGAAGGCAAATCGCCCGCGTCGCTTGGCCGCCACGCGATGACAGGGCAGCCGACTGCAGCCGCGGCAGCGGCAAACGCCCCCGGCTCGTTCATGGGGGCCACGATCGCCTGAGCCCAAGTCCGCAGCCGCCAGGGGACCTCGCGCCCCACGCGTTGCACAAGCAGCAGACCAGAGGGGGGGGTCCATGGGCCTTCGAGAAGCGGTGCATCCTCGGGCAAGATCGCCGCCATCACACCCGGCCAGCGGGCCAGACGCGTGAGTTCGGCACGCAGGCCGGCCGCCGTTCCCTCAACCGCTGCTGCGATCCCGAGCCCCTGCAGCGTCGCCAGACGACAAACGTCGTCCGCGGGCGATGGTACGCAGGCAACCGCGGCCGCCTCGAGCCAGTCGCTCAGCTCCGCGGGCTCGAGCGTCTCACGGCACACGCCGCGCAGCACCCACCGCTTGGTAGCCAGTACGAAGCTTCGACCAACGGTTCCCAAGGGCCGCGCCGCGCAAAGCTGTTCCGCGTTCGCGATCCGCCGCTCGTCCCGCCAGACTTCGACTCGGGCCCGATAGACGTAGGGCGTCCGCGGAGTCCAAAAGCAAGGCTCCGTCACGGTCGCCTGGGCAAGTGGCTGCGGATCGGCGCCGAAGTAGCGCAGCGGAAAGCGCGCCTGCAGAGTGGCTGCATGGGGGCACTCGGGACCCTCGATCCAACCTGAGATCCGCGCGCCGCCCGGATCGGCTGTTCGAAAACGGGCGTAAAAAGTCGCCGCCGCGGGGCTCGCACGCCCCCAAAACAGCTCGATCGCTTCCGTTGTTTGGGATTCGTGTTCAGCGGAATCCATGGAGGGCCGGCGAGAGGAGAGGGAGACAGGGCAAGCCCTTAGCGTACCCGATCGAGGCGTCGCTTAACGAGCGGCCGCCAACTCGAGCGGCTGCTGAGCCGGCGCCAGCGGCGCGTCGATGGTCAGCGTGAACGTGGCCCCTGAGTTCGGTGCGCTGACCACCTGAATGCCGCCGCCCAGCATCTCGGCCAGCCGGCGGCTGATCGCCAGGCCGAGGCCGGTGCCGCCAAAGCGGCGCGTGGTCGAGCAGTCGGCCTGCTGAAACGGCTCGAACACTCGGGCCGACTGGGCCAGCGTCATGCCGATGCCGGAGTCGCACACGTCGACGCGGAGCCGCGGAGCCGGCCCCCGGGGATCGAGGGCCTGGGCCGTCACGCGCACGCCTCCCTCCTCGGTGAACTTCAGGGCATTGCCCAGCAGGTTGATGAGGATTTGCCGGAGCCGTGTGGCGTCGGTCAGGATCGATTCCGGCAAGTCAGGGTCGAGTTCCAGCTCCAGCGACAACTCCTTGACCTCTGCGCGCGGCCGCATGAGCTGCATCACCTCTTCCAGCAGCTCCCCGGGATTGCAGGGGATCCGCTCGACGACGAGCTTGCCGGCCTCGATCTTCGAGACGTCGAGAATGTCGTTGATGATCGTCAGCAGGTGTTCGCCATTGCGGCGAATCGTGAGCAGCGCCTCGCCCGCCAGCGGCCCTTCGAGGTCGCCCTGCTGCAGCAACTCCGCGTATCCCAGGATCGAAGTCATTGGAGTGCGGATCTCGTGACTCATGTTGGCCAAGAACTCGCTCTTCGAGCGGTCGGCCACGCGGGCGGCGTCGAGGGCCCGGTCGATCGATTGCCGCGACCATTGCTCCATGCGCTGGAACACCATTGTCAGCACGTGCAGACACGTGAGCAGCCCCAGCAGCCCCAGACATCCCAGCAAGTGCGCGCCATCGGGGGTCAGCTCGTTGAGCGACTGCAATTCGGGCAGACAATAGAACATCAAGATCGTGACGGCGCAAAGCACGGACCACCACAGCCCGGCCCGCACTCCCGCCAGCGTGATCGCCAGCACCGGCACCGTCGTGTACCACGCCACCGCAGGTGCGGCGAACCCGCCGTTCAGGCTGGCCAGCGCCGAATACGTGCCCCAGGCCAGGCCCACGAGCAATTGCCCGCACAGGCGTGGGCGGTTGGTGCGGCGGAAGAGCCACAGATCGGCCACGAGCAGGAGGGCCGTGACCACCAAGACGCCGATCGACCGCGGCGCGCCGAGCACGACGTAGATGCCGGCGTAGACGGGCGCCCACAGCAGCATGGCGAGCGCGAGGCCCACAAAGCGGCTGGCCCGGCGCAGCGACTCGGGGTCGCGCCGGGCCGCTTCGGGCGTTAGCCAATGGCAGAGTTGTCGCAACATGCAGGCTCGAGCCGATCCCCGCCGAACCAGGTCGAAGTATGCCCCGGAGACAACTCTACTCCGTGCAGTTCGGGAGTGCGGGAATTACGCGCCGGGTTGGGGCGGCTGGTGCGATCGTGGCGGTTTTTCCGGAGATCGGCGAGTGCGGCGCATTCGACCTGGGCCGGCCCCTAGCGGCCGCCGCGTTTCTCGGAGTATGCTCCGAGAGTGCGGAGAAGCCATGCTCTATAAAGTGACCCACAACACGACGTATCTCTACTCCGATGTCGTGCCCGTTTGCCACAACGAAGTGCATCTGACGCCGCGCGAGAGCGGCTTCCAGCGCTGCAAGCAGCACCGGCTGCTGATTCGGCCGGAACCGGCCTGGATCGAGAAACGGACCGACTACTTCGGCAACGCCCTGCAGCACTTCTCGATCCACGAAGGTCACCACCGCCTCAGCGTCACCGCGGTCAGCCGCGTGCAGGTGCGCGCCGCCCCCAAACGAGATCTGGCGGCCAGCCCCGCCTGGGAGCAGGTGCGCGACGCCGTGCGGGCCGATCGTTCGGCCGAAGGCCTCGACGTCTACCAGTTCACGTTCGACTCTCCGTTCGTCCGCCGCTCGCCGACGTTTGTCGGCTACGGGCAAAGTACGTTCTTGCCCGGCCGCCCCCTCCTCGAAGCGCTGCGCGAACTGACTGCCCGCATCTACAAGGACTTCCGCTACGACACGACCGCCACGACGGTGAACACGCCGCTCGAGGAGGTGTTCCACGAGCGGCGCGGCGTGTGCCAAGATTTTGCCCATGTGGCGCTGGCGTGCGTACGCTCGGTGGGGTTGGCGGCCCGCTACGTGAGCGGCTACCTGCTCAACACTCCGCCCCCCGGCAAGACGAAGTTGGTGGGGGCCGACGCCTCGCACGCCTGGCTGTCGGTCTATTGTCCGGGCGAAGGCTGGGTCGACTTCGACCCCACGAACGACGTGATGCCGTCGCTCGAGCACATCACGCTTTCCTGGGGCCGCGACTACCACGACGTCTGCCCGATCAAGGGTGTCTTCGTAGGCGGGGGACACCACGCGATGACGGTGTCGGTCGACGTGCGGCCGATGTCGCCCAAGTAGCGAGACGCGGCAGGCGGGGCTGCTCGAAGGACTACTTGTCGCCCGGCGTCGCGGGCGGCGGAGGCGCTTGCTCAACAGCGGCCGGCAGGGTTGGCGCTTGACGCAAGTAGAAATACGCCCGCACCGTGCGCTGCGGGTCGGCGGCCGGCGGCTCGGCAAGCGCGCCCTCCGGGGCCGCCGCCGCGGCCTGTACGGGTTGGGCCGCCACGTCGCCGGTTTGCCGAGTGGGAACCTGCAACTGAAGTCCCGGACCGCCCATACCGCCCATACCTCCTCCAGCGGCGCCGCCGGGGAGACCATAGGCCTGACCGCCGCGGCCGCGGCCATACCCGGCGCCTCCCGACGCGCCTCTCCCCAGTGCCCGCTGAGTCTGCGGCACGTTCAGGCGGTAGGCCCGCCCGGACTGCTGCGTTTGTTGCTGCGTAAGCAAGCGCCGTTGCAGCGATTGCTCTGGCGTCGCGTAGCGCGCCTGTTGAGACTTGCCGAGGTCCGACTTCTCATCCCGAGCTGAGTCGACAGACGCTTCCTTGTCCGCCGCTAGGTTGTCCGTTGCTACGTTGGCGGCCGCTGCTGCGTCAGCTGGTTGCGCATTGTTAACGGGCGCCGCGGCGCGGAATCGGTCCTCGCCGCGTGTTTCCAGCTCCGCCAAACCCCGCTTGGCAGCCGGATCTGCGCCGGCGGCCGGCGACGTGGCCGCGTTCAACTCCGTCGAGCCTTCCTTCTTCGCGGCTGCCGAGAACGATTCCAGGGTCTCGCCGAGAGAGTCGGCGGCCTGGCCGGCCTCGGCGAAGGGTACGGCCTTCTCTTCGACCGGCTGCGCATCAGCCAAGTTCGTCGTTTCGGCTGCGGCGGTCGCCGCGCCGGCGGGCTCTTCCTGGCCCTGGGGGGCCGCGGCCAGCGGCAGCACGCTATAGAAGACCTGGGGCTGAGCCTTGAGGTCTGCGATCGTCTGCTGCACCTGGGCTTCGGTGGCCTCCACGTAGTAGAGCTGCGCCTGTTGATCGTCAGGG
>JBGAPH010000083.1:0-21969 GCA_044221365.1 Pirellulales bacterium | reverse complement strand
ATCAGGCCCAACAGCCGCACGTCGCGGCCACGGGGCGTGGCCCAACTCGCCTGGCCTTCCTCGGGGGCCGATTCGCTCGGCGTCTGTTCGGTCTCCGTCGTCTCGCTCGCCGGCAGCAAGGGGAGGCAATAGCTGGCCGCCTCGCCGCGCCCCACGTTGCAGCAGCACAGCACCACAACCACCAACTGGTAGACGCGGGCATGCGCGGCAAGAGTGAGACAGCGAGACAGCATGCGGATCGAACCGAACGAGGACAAGGACGGGCTTGCTTTTCCCAGGGTAGGAGGGGCCCTGGGCAGGGTCAACCCAAGCCGTGCCTTAATTCGGCAGCCGCGCCGAGGCTTCGCCAGCATTTCTCCGCTCCCCCGAGCGAGGCCGCTGCGGCGCAGCAAAAAAGCCGCCCGGGAGGAAACTTCCGCCCGGGCGGCTCGAGTGGTTGTTGCGAAACCGCTTGCGAGGGTTACTCGCTCGCCGCGCCGTCTCCGCCGCTATCGGCCGCGGCCCCGGCGCCGACTGGCTCGGCCTGGGCCTCGCCCGCGGTTCCCTCGAAAACGAGTTGCTTGCGGCCGCCGACCTCCTTCACCTGGACGGTGATGGTGTCTTTGCCTTCGAACTCGCCCTTGAGGAGCTCTTCGGAGAGCGGATCCTCGACGTAGTTCTCGATCGCCCGACGCAGCGGCCGAGCGCCGAAGTCGGTGTTCGAGCCCTTCTTGATGAGGTACTTCTTGGCCTCGTCGCTGAGCACGAGCTTGATGCCGCGCTCGAGCAGCCGCTCGCGGACCTTCGAGAGTTCGAGATCGACCACCTCCTTGAGATCCTCCACGTTCAGGTGGCGGAAGATGATCACGTCGTCGAGCCGGTTGAGGAACTCGGGACGGAACACCTTTTCGATCCGCTCGTTCACGCGGCCCTTCATGCTCTCGTACGAAGCGTCGTCGTCGGGCTTCTGGAAGCCGAAGGCGCTCTCGTTTTTGATCGCCTCGGCGCCGGCGTTCGTGGTCATGATCAGGATCGTGTTGCGGAAGTCGACGTTGCGGCCGAAGCTGTCCGTCAAGCGGCCCTCTTCCATGACCTGCAGCAGCATGTTGAACACGTCGGGGTGGGCCTTCTCGATTTCGTCGAGCAGCACCACGGCGTACGGCCGGCGGCGGATCTTCTCGGTGAGCTGGCCGCCCTCTTCGAAGCCGACGTAGCCCGGCGGAGCGCCGATCAAGCGGCTGACGTTGTGCTTCTCCATGTACTCGCTCATGTCGATCTGGATGAGGGCGTCCTCATCGCCGAACATGAACTCGGCCAGCGCCTTGGCGAGCAACGTCTTGCCGACGCCCGTGGGGCCGGCGAACACGAAGCAGCCGGTCGGCCGCTTGGGGTCTTTGAGCCCGCTGCGGCTGCGGCGCACGGCCTTGGAGATCGCCTTGATCGCCTCGTGCTGGCTGATCACGCGGCGGTGCAAGTCTTGCTCCATCTGCATCAGCCGCTTGCTGTCTTCGGTGCTCATCCGCGTGAGCGGGATGCCGGTCATCTTCGACACGACTTCCGCGATCACCTCGTCGTCGACCACGCCGTCGGTCTCGCGCGAACGCTCGCGCCAGTCGCGAGTGAGCGACATCTTCTTTTTCTTGAGCTTGTCGGCCTGGTCCCGCAGGTGGGCGGCCCGTTCGAAGTCCTGATTCGCGACGGCCTCTTCCTTCTCTTTGATGAGCTGGTCGACCTCGTCGCCGATCTCCTTGAGATTGGGCGGACGGGTCATCGCCTTGAGGCGCACCCGAGCGCCGGCCTCGTCGATCACGTCGATGGCCTTGTCCGGCAGGCAGCGGCCGGTGATGTAGCGGCTCGAGAGCTCCACGGCCGATTCGATCGCCTCGTCGGTGATTTGCACGCGGTGGTGGGCCTCGTAGCGGTCGCGCAGACCCTTGAGGATCTCCACGGTCTCGCTCTTGGTCGACGGCTCGACCATCACCACTTGGAAGCGGCGGTCGAGGGCGCTGTCCTTCTCGATGTACTTGCGGTACTCGTCGAGCGTGGTGGCGCCGATGCACTGGATCTCGCCGCGGGCCAGGGCCGGCTTGAGCACGTTCGAGGCGTCGATCGCCCCTTCCGCGCCGCCGGCGCCCACCAAGGTGTGCAGCTCGTCGATGAACAGAATCGTGTTCTTCGCGCGGCGGACCTCGTTCATCACCGCCTTGATCCGCTCTTCGAACTGGCCGCGGTACTTGGTGCCGGCCACCATCATGGCCAGGTCGAGCACCACGATCCGCCGGTCCAAGAGCAGCTCCGGCACGTTGCCTTCGACCACGCGCTGGGCGAAGCCTTCGACGATGGCCGTTTTGCCCACGCCCGCTTCGCCGAGCAGCACGGGGTTGTTCTTCGTGCGGCGGCAGAGAATTTGAATGGCCCGCTCGATTTCCTTTTCGCGGCCGATGACCGGGTCGAGCTTGCTCTGGCGGGCGAGCTCGGTGAGATCGCGGCCGAAGCTGTCGAGGGCGGGCGTCTTCGACTTGCTGGCCTTGCCCGACTCGGGCTGGCCGCCTCCCGCAGCGCCGCCGGCAGCGCCGCTGCCGCGCTCGCCGCTGGGGCGCTCGCCTTCACTCGACTCGAGGCCGTGACCGAGCAGCGTGAGCACTTCCTCGCGGACGTCCTCGAGCTTGAGGCCCAAGTTCATCAGCACCTGAGCGGCCACGCCCTCCTGCTCGCGGAGCAAGCCGAGCAGGATGTGCTCGGTGCCCACGTAATTGTGATTGAGGTTGCGCGCCTCCTCCATGGCGTACTCGATGACCTTCTTCGCGCGCGGCGTCTGGGGCAGTTTGCCCATGGTCACCATGTCGGGACCGCTCTGCACGAGCTTCTCGACTTCCAGACGAATCTTGCGCAGGTCGATATCGAGGTTCTTGAGCACGTTGGCGGCGACGCCGCTGCCCTCTTTGATGAGGCCCAGCAGCACGTGCTCGGTGCCGATATATTCGTGGTTGAACCGCTGCGCTTCTTGGTTGGCCAATTGCATGACCTTCCGCGCCCGGTCAGTGAATCTCTCGTACATCTACGCTCTCCGTTCGAAAAGACGCCCTACCCAGAAGGCAATAGCGCTCGGGCCGCCGGCGTCGCCGCTGGGACAACCATCAGCCCCGCCACCTACATCAACGAAACCAACTCCAAGGTCGACATCCAATTCTATACGTCGCTCGTCCGGCGGACGATTGCACGGTTTAAGCCGCCTTGACCAGTTCCTCCTTGGCCGGCGCCGTCGCCGGGGCAGCCAGCCCCTGCCGTTCCCGCTCGATCTCGAGCCGCCACTTGGCCGCCCGGTCGAACCGTTCCAATCGTTCGAGTTCGCGCCGCGCGGCGTCGCCGCGGCCCGACCGCCGGAGGACGCTGGCCAGCAGCAGCCGCGCGTCGACGTCGCCCGGCTCGGCTTCCAGCAGCCGCGCCAGGCTCGTTTCCGCCGCAAACCAATTGCCCCTTAAGTATTCGTTCAAAGCAAGCGGAAACAAGTCCTGCTCGACCTCCGGCAGCGGGGCATAGAGATCGGGCAGACCCGACCATAACGAAAACAGGGTCGTTCCGCCCCACCAGGCGCCCAGAACCAGCCAGAGCCAGCGCAGCGCCGCTGGGCCCAGCCACTCTGTCCAGACAAGGGTGCAGAGCAGAGCCAGGTTCAGCGTCAGGGCGAACACCGCCGCCACCGCAACTCCCGACCACGCGCCACGTTGCCACAATCGTGGCAAGCCGGGCCACAGGCAGAAGGCCCAATTCCAGCGCATGCGACACGACTCCTTCCGCCGCTGCCAAGCGTTACGTTGCTGGGGAATCCGTTCTTTCTAGGCTGGGGGATTCTAGCCAAGCCCCCCATTTTCCGCAAGACAAACGGGTTGCATGGGTTGGGGCGATCAGGCCGGATGCACATCGAATCACTTACCCTGGAGGTGCAATTTCGTGTAGGCCTGCCATTCCTTGGGCTTTGCCCGGCTGCCCCGCATAATGGGGACAGGGCGATTCGTGGTTGGCAGCAGGCGATTTGAGCTGACATGCAGCGCTGGCGATCCGTGCAATTCACTCCTGCCGCTGAACGCGCCCTCCGCGCGGCTTGCGACTGGTGCTCGGCGGAGCAGCCGCACGAGGTCGAGGCGCCCGAGTTGCTCCTCGGCCTGCTAGCAGAGCCTGAATGCCGGGCGGCCGTCATGCTGGCCCACGTCGGGATCCATGCGCCGCAAGTCGCCGACCGTTGGCCGCAGATCCGCCCTCTGACCGACGGCGACGGCCAAAGAGCGCAGCGGCTCTCGGCCCAGGTCCGCGCCGCACTGGCCGCGGCTCAGGCGCGCTTGGGCGAATGCCTCGAAGCGGGGGAGTTCGCTACCGAACACCTGCTGCTCGGCTTGGTGGCCGCCGACGACGAGACCGGCCAGTGGCTCCGCGACCGGGGGCTTTCGGCCGAGCGCCTCGAGGCCGAAGTGCGCCGGATCTATGGCTTCGCCAAGAATCATGGCGAGCCGATCGACCTCGACGAGCCTCCGCCGACGGAACCTCGCCTGGAACCGGCGTCCGTCGCTGTCGCGGCGGCCGCGACAACGACGCCGCTGCAGGCTCCGACGGAGTTCGTCGACCACGAGGTCGCCCTGCTGCGCGTCCTCGACGCCGCGGCCAACCGCGCCTCCGAAGGGCTCCGGGTCATCGAAGATTGGGTAAGGTTCGCGCTCGACGACCGCCACTTGACCGGTCTCTGCAAACAACTCCGGCACGACCTGGCCGCGGCGCTAGCCGATGTGCCGCGGGCCGAGCGGCGGCGCCGCCGCGACCCAGTGGCCGACGTCGGCGCTGCTCTCAGCACGCCGCGAGAAGGGCGCCGCGCCACGCCGGGAGAACTCTTGGCAGCCAACTTCCAGCGCGTGCAGGAAGCCTTACGCAGCCTGGAAGAGCACGCCAAGCTCCGCGGGCACGGCTCGGCCGCCGTCGCGTGCGAAGCGCTGCGTTATCGCACGTACACCTTGGAGCGGGCGGTCGACGCCACGCTGCAGTCCCTCGAATTCCTCGCCCTCGCGCGGCTCTACGTGCTCGTCGACGGCGGCGGCGGCCCCGCCGAGGCGGCGGCGCAGGCGGCCTCGTTGGCTGCAGGCGGGGTTCACCTGATTCAATTGAGGGCCAAGGGCCTCGCAGATCACGAGGTCGTCGAGCGCGCCCAAGCGATGAAACAGGCGCTCCTTGGCTTCCCCACTTTGCTGATTCTCAACGATCGGCCCGATCTAGCTCGCCAGGCCGGGGCCGACGGCGTGCATCTCGGGCAGGAGGATCTCTCGCTCAAGGCGGCCCGGGCCATCGTGGGCTCCCGGGCCCTGATCGGCGTGTCGATCCACACGCTCGAACAAGCTCGGCAGGCGGTGCTGGCAGGTGCGAGCTACCTCGGCGTAGGTCCGACGTTTCCCTCCCAGACCAAGCATTTTGAGGCCTTCGCAGGTCTCGAGTTGGTCCGTCAGGTGGCGGCCGAAATCCGGCTGCCCGCTTTCGCGATTGGCGGGATCGACGCCGGCAACGTGGCGCAGGTGAAGTCGGCCGGGCTCGGCCGAGTCGCGGTGTCGGCCGCGATTTCTCGAGCGCCCGACCCCGCTGCCGCCGCACGGGATCTCCTCGCGCGACTCCGCTAACCCCGCCAGCTTCGCAGCGCCGCGTCGATTGCGGCTTGGAGAGGAACCCCTTCGACGGCGCTCCGCGCGGGCCTCGCAGCCGCTGTGCTGGCCAAGGGTTTGGCGTTCGCGGACTGCGTTGCGAGGGCGGAAGCGACCGTGGTGGCCCGGCCGCTCGGCACGATGGGTGAGGGCGTAGAGTCCGCCTCAATTAAGCTCGGCTGCGCCGCAGGTTGCGCCGCAACGTCAAACGCGCCAGCCGACATTCGCTCGGCAACCTGGCTCGTCCCGAGCGCCGCGCCGACTTGCCCGATCTGCAGCGCATCCACGGCCGCCCCTGACTCTCGCATCGAAATGCGGATCGTGTGAACCCCAGCCGAGAGATTCCAACGGCCGGCGCTCTTGAGCGTGAAAACCCCGGTGGAGTTCGTTTCGATCCGCAGCCCGCCGCCGGTGACCGCATTGCCCTGTGCGTCGCTGAGCGTGCCGGTGGGCACTTCGACCCAGAGCGAATCGCTTGCCGAACTCAGCCCCGCCACGCGCAGTTTGAGTTCGTACGTGCCTGCCGAGTTCACCTGAATGTCATACTCGACCGAAGGCGCGCCTGGGGCCGACGTGCCGTAGGTGCTGTCTTGGCCGCTCGTGGTCAGCGATTGCACATAGTCGCTCGCCGGGCCGGTCGCTCCGGTGAACGCCCCCGCGCCCGCAACTTCTTGATCGACGATCGACCATTGGTGGCCGTTGCCGGCTTGGCGGCGTGAGAAGGTTTCGGCCTGAATCTCGGTGAGCCCGACGATCGGCGTCGGCGCGCTCGGCGCGACGACCTGGAGGCTGTCGATTGCGGCCCCCGATTCCCGCATCGAAATGCGGATGGTGTGGTTGCCCGGCGTGAGATTCCAGCGGCCGGCGTTCTTGAGCTCGAACACTCCCGTGCTGTTCGTGTTGATCAGCAGGGCGCTGCCGGACGTGGCGTTCCCTTGGGCATTGTTGAGCGTGCCCGTGGGGATCTCGACCCACAGCGAATCGCTGTTGCCCGAAACGCCGGCCACGCGCAGCTTGAGGTCGTAGATGCCGGCGTCGCTGACCTGAATGTCGTACTCGACCGACGGCGCAGCGGGCGCGAGGTTGGCGACCGTTGTATCCTGATAGGTGAGATTCAGCGACTGCAAGAAGTCCTGCCCGCTGCCTGTCGCGCCGCTGAAGTTGCCGACTCCCGGATTCTCCAAATCGATGATCGCCCACTGATGGTTGTTGCCGCTCTGCCGGCGAGCGAAGTTCTCGGCCTGGATTTCGGTCGTACCGCTGATCGGCACGGCCGCGACCGGAGTGACCAGCAGCGAATCGACGGCGGCGCCCGATTCGCGCATTTGCAAGCGAACCGTGTGCGTGCCCGCCGGCAAGAGCCACACACCGGCGCTGCGCAGCTCGAAGGCGCCGCTCGAGTTGGTGTTGATCTGGAGAGCGCCGCTCGTGAGCGTGTTCCCTTGGCCGTCCTGCAGCGTTCCCGTGGGGATCGAGGCCCACAGCGAATCGCTCGCGCTGCTCAACCCGGCCGTTCGCACTTGCAGGCCGTAGGCCCCCGTCGTCGGCACTTCGATCGTGTAGTCGATGTACGGCGCCGCAGGTGAAAGGTTGCCGAAGGTAGTGTCTTGGCCTAACAGGTTGAGCGCCTGCACGTAGTCTTGCGACGGCCCGGTGGCCCCGGTGAACACGCCGGCGCCCGGCGTCTCGAGATCTGCGACCCACCAGCGATGGCTTCCGCCATCCTGGCGGTTCGAATAGTTCTCCGCTTGAATCTCTGTGGGGCCGGCGATGGAGGTTGAAGTCGGCGCGATGAGTTGGAGCGCGTCGATCGCGGCGCCCGACTCCCGCATGGAGAAGCGGAAGGTGTGCAGTCCGGCGCTCAGCAGCCAGCGACCGGCGTCCCGCGATTGAAAGGCGCCAGTGGCCCCGGTTTCGATCTTGAGCGCGCTGCCGACGGTTTCGTTTCCTTGGGCGTCGCTGAGCGTGCCCGTTGTGGAGTCGACCCACAACGAATCGCTCGCTGAACTGATTCCCGCCACCCGCACCTTGAGATTGTAGATGCCGGGGGTTGTGATCGTGACGTCGTATTCGAGCGAAGGCGCTAATGGGCCGCTGATGTTGCCCTGGGAGCTGTCTTGCCCGGCAGTGGTCAGCGCCTGCATGAAATCGGCGCTGGGGCCGGTCGCGCCGCTGAAGACGCCTACTCCGGCCGTCTCCTGATCCACCGTCCACCACTGATGGCCGTTGCCCGAGGTGCGACGCGTGAAGTTCTCCGCCTGAATCTCCGTCGTGCTCATGAACCAGCCGTCGCTCGCCGAGCCGGTGAAAGCATTGCCGAGGAGGTCGGCGATACCGGCGCCTGTGCCATTCAAGGTGAGTTGATACGTCCCCGGCTGCCCCGTCAGCCCGGCTAGATTGCCGAGCGTGAACGTGATGTTGTCGCTCGTCGTGAGCGTTTGCGAACCCGTCAGCAGATTCGGGCCCCCATTCAGCGTGAGCGCGAGATCCGCCAGGTCGAAGCCACTCACCGCCTCGCTGAACACGATCTGGATCGAGGGGACCGAGGACTGCCGCGGATCGGGCGACACGTCGACGACGTCGGCTGTCGGCGGGGTCATATCGACCACCCAGGCGTCGGTCGCGCCGCTGGCCAGCGGATTGGCCACGGCGTCGACGATGCCGGAGCCGGCGGCAGTGAGCGTCAGCAGGTAACTGCCCGAGGCGCCGGTCAGCCCCGACAGGTTGTTCAGCGTGTAGACGATGTTGTCGACCGTCGTCAGCGTCTGGCTGGCGGTCAGCAGGTTCCCGCCGCCGTTGCGCGTCAGGCTCAGGTCCGCCAGGTCGAAGCCCGTGACCGCCTTGTTGAACACGATCTGGATCGAGCCTACGGCCGTGTTCCGCGGGTCGGGCGTCACGTCGGTGATGTCGACCGTGGGGGTGGTGGTGTCAACCACCCAGGCGTCGCTGGCGTTGGCCGCCAGCAGGTTCGCGGCAGTGTCGGCAATGCCTGAGGCGGCCGCAGTCAGCGTCAGTAGGTAGCTCCCCGACGTGCCGGTGAGGCCCGCCAGGTTGTTCAAGGTGTAGGTGATGTTGTCGCTGGTGGTCAGCGTCTGGCTGCCGGTCAGCAGGTTCGCGCCGCCGTTGCGAGTGAGCGCCAAGTCTGCCAGGTCGAAGCCGCTCACCGCCTCGCTGAACACGATCTGGATCGAACCGACAGCGCTGCCCCGCGGATCGGGCGAAACATCGATGACGTCCGCCGTGGGCGGGGTCACATCGACCGCCCAAGCGTCGGTCGCCCCGCTGGCCAGCGGGTTGGCCAGCGCATCGACAATGCCGGAGCCGGCCGCGGTGAGCGTCAGCAGATAGCTGCCCCCCGTGCCGGTCAGGCCCGAGACGTTGTTCAGCGTGTAGACGATGTTGTCGACCGTCGTGAGCGTCTGGCTGGCCGTCAGCAGGTTGCCGCCGCCGTTGCGCGTCAGGCTCAGGTCCGCCAGATCGAAGCCGCTGACCGGCTTGTTGAACACGATCTGGATCGAGCTTACCGCCGTGTTCCGCGGGTCGGGCGTCACGTCGGTGATGTCGACCGTCGGAGTGGTGGTATCAACCACCCAGGCGTCGCTGGCGTTGGCCGCCAGCAGGTTCGCGGCAGTGTCGGCAATGCCTGAGGCGGCCGCCGTCAGCGTGAGCACGTAGTTCCCCGACGTGCCGGTGAGGCCCGCCAGGTTGTTCAGCGTGTAGGTGATGTTGTCGCTGGTGGTGAGCGTTTGGCTGCCGGTCAGCAGGTTCGCCCCGCCGTTGCGAGTGAGGCTCAAGTCCGCCAGGTCAAAGCCGCTCACTGCCTCGCTGAACACGATCTGGAGCGAGCCGACACTGCTGCCCCGCGGATCGGGCGTCACGTCGACCACGTCGGCCGTCGGCGCGGTCGTGTCGACCGTCCAAGAATCGCTCGCCCCCGAGATCAGCAGGTTCGACGAGAGATCCTGAATGCCCGACCCAACCGCGTTCAGCGTGAGCACGTAGTTGCCCGCCGCGCCCGTGAGCCCCGACAAGTTGTTCAGCGTGAAGCTGATGTTGTTGCCGGTGGTCAGCGTCTGGCTGCCGGTCAGCAGGTTCGCGCCGCCGTTGCGGGTAAGGCTCAGATCGGCCAGGTCGAAGCCGGTGACCGCCTCGCTGAACTGGATGGTGATCGCGGCCACGGCCGAGTTCCGCGGATCGGGCGTGACGTCGAGGACGTCGACCGTGGGGAGCGCCGTGTCGAGCGCGCCGCCGCTGACGATCAGCGAGTAGTTCTGGTTGAAGCTGGTCCCGGTGCGGCCGACGTGCAACGTGTACGTGCCGGCGGTGGGGGCCGAGATCAGCACCTGCTCCACGTTGTCGCGGTGGTTGGCCGAGGTCTGGAAGGCCGCCGCCGAGGGGTTGCTGGGGTTGAGGTTCCAGGGGAAGTAGGTTCCGCCCGGACCCGTGACCCAGATGTCGAGGTCGTTGACCAAGACCGAGGTGGCAATATCGAGCCCCGCGGGCTGGGCCGTGCCGGCCGGATCGACCCAGGCAATCGTCGCCTTGAGCGGGTTGCCGCCGGTGGAGGTGAACTGATAGGTCTGCTCCGTGCCGGTGTAGCTGCGCGCGAGCACGCTCGAGGTGGGGTTCGCGCCGGCGGCCGCCGTGAGTAGGTTGGCCGCGGCTGCCGAGTCGAGCAGCCCCCAGCCGTTGGCGTAGTCGGGACCCGGATTGCCGGCGTCGAAGGCCGTATGGATCATCAGCGCCTTCTGCGTGGCCGCCAGCGGCAGGCTGCCGAACAGATTCTGATAGTGCTGAGCCAACAGCACGGCCGACCCGGTGACGTTCGGCGCCGCCATCGACGTGCCCGACATCGTGATGTAGCTGCCGTCGGTGCCGGCCACCGAGCTGAAGACCGAAGTGCCGTTGGCCACCAGGTCGGGCTTGATGCGGCCGTCGTCGGTCGGTCCAAACGACGAGAACCCGGCCAGCGACACGTTGGCCAACACGTAGGGATCGGCCGTGATGTCGTTGACGGCCCCCACCACCAGGCTGTTCTTGGCGGTTTGCGTGGGAGGGAGCGAGTCGAAGCCGCCGTTCGCGCCGTCGCTGGGGGGGGCGGAGAAAGCCGCCGTGCTCACCTGATACCATCCCGCGCCGCTCGGCCCCGTCGAGAGGTAGGTGAAATAGGTTTGGTCGAAGTGCAAGTTGCCGAAGGCGTCGTCGCGATCGTTGCCGGCCGCCCACACGCTGAGCAGGCTCGGGTTGTCGTAGATCACGTCGTCGAGCTCGGCCGCCGACGCGTCGTACTTGCCGAACTTCGTGTCCTCGGTGTAGGTCGCCCGGTCTTCGTACCAGACGTCGGTAAACGGAGGGGTCGAGCCGGTGGACATCGTAGCCCAGCCCGTGAGCGTGGCGTACGAGTGGTTCGAGGCCACGATGCTGCCGGCGGCGGCCCGCATTTCGGCAAAGTCGTTGTTCCAGTCGTAGCTGAGGATGTTGACCTGCGAAGCCATCCCCTTGGCGTTGGGCTGCACGCCGGAGGCCCCGATCGTGCCTGCCACGTGGGTCGAGTGATCGACTAGGGCCACGTTGTCGACGAGCGTCACGCGGCCCACGAGCTCTTTGTGGGTCGTGCGCACGCCCCCCTGGTCCCAAACTCCCACCGTCAGCCCGGCGCCGGTCAGGTTGAGCCCCAGGCCGCCCCCCGACCAGAGCTGGTCGGTGTTGGTGGTGTCGGCCGCATTGATGTTCTCCGGCTCTCGCTGGGCCACCTGATGGGGGGCGTAGCCGGGGCCCAGGTACCAGATTCCCTCGGCGACCTGGGTCCGCTCCCCCGTGAGCCCCAGATCTTCCCAGTCGAGCGAGAAGCCGCCCCCCTGCGGACTCACCGACAGCAGCGCCCGGGTTTCCAGCGGCTCGAGACGGAGCCTCGCCCCCCTGCGGACTCACCGACAGCAGCGCCCGGGTTTCCAGCGGCTCGAGACGGAGCCTTGGGGGCGCAAAAGGCCCTCGCCCTCGCCGGCTGATGGAACGCCATAACCGACGAAATAGACTGGGCTTATGGGCCATGGGCTGCAGCGTCAGGAGGTGGAGGGCGGACGGCGGCGCCGCGAAGCCGCTCCCCTAAAATGCGGCTCTCAGCACCGGCGGACGGGGCCCACGGCGCCCCTTGGGAAGGGTCGACGCACACCCCGGTCGCAAGAGTCCAGTCTAAGTTCCGGGCGGAGTTGGGGTCAACGAATCCGCATGATCGTTGCGATGCGCACGAAACCTTGCAGCTTCGTAAAGTCCTGAAGGGAATGGAGCCTGACCTTGGTTGGCTCGCCTGCTGTTCTCGCCCGACTGAGGTTGACTCGCGCGCAACGGTTTGGCAGCGAGATAGACGGCGTCCTGCCCAGACGGTCTTGGGAACAATCGGCAACGGCTCGCCAAGCGAACGCAGGCTCGTGGCAGGCGAGGTCACTCCCCCTCGCTGCTCACGCGCACGCGTCCGCGCTTGTCGACTTCGACGCGAATCACGTTCGGCCTGCAGCAGACAGGGCAGTCCTCCACATACTCCTGGCTCTGGCCTGCCGACAAGTCGATCGGGATCACAATCTCTTCGCCGCAAGCGTCACAGGTGTAGCTGGCTTCGTCCTGCATCGGGATTTGGGGAATGAATGTGTTGCTGACAATGCGCCAAGTTGCATCCTAAACGCTCGGTCAAAGATGACAAACAGGCAAGTCCCTTGCGTGGCGTGTCGGGAAGCCCTCGGGTATACTCCGCGGATCAGAGAAGCTATGGCGGTCCCCCTCGCCCCCCGCGCCTCGGGAGCGCTTTGCATGTTGCGCCGCGCTGGTTTCACGCTGGTCGAGCTTTTGGTCGTGATCGCGATCATCGGCGTGCTGATCGCCCTGCTGTTGCCGGCGGTGCAGGCGGCCCGTGAGTCGGCCCGCAAGGTGCAGTGCCGCAACAACCTCAAGCAAATGGGGCTGGCGCTGCACAACTATGCCCAACAGAATCGCAGTTTTTTGCCGGCGTTGGGCCGGGGGCCGCGCGGCTCCCAAGCCTGGTTCGCGTGGCGAGCGGCAGTGCTGCCATTCCACGAGCAGCAGGCGCTCTACAACCTGCTCGACTTCAAGAGCGGGCCGTACAGCTTCGACAACTGGCAGGTCGCCGGGACGCTGCTGAAGGTGCATCAGTGTCCCTCGACGCCCGAATACCCCCGGCATCAAAGCCGCACCGGGCGAGCGTCGGACGGACACAACGGCCGTTTCGACATGGCGTCGCTCGACTACGTGGCGGTGTATGGCGTCCTGACGTCCGAGGACTTGAGCGCGAAGGGCCTGCGCACCATGTGGACCCCGAACAACTTCACCCAGGGGCCGCGGACTTCGTATCCCAGCCAAGTCACGACGCCCGTCGGGTTGCAGGAGTGTGAAGACGGACTGTCGAACACGGGAATGCTCCATGAGCAGGCAGGCTCGCCGACCCACTATCACGGCCCCGAGGTGCGCGACGAACAAACCCCTGGCGGCTGGTTGCCGATGGAAACGGGAGATTTCGTCTATCCCCAGATCAACTTTTGCAGCGCGCATGGCATGTACAGTTTTCACAAGGGGGGCGCCATGCTGCTGCTGGGGGACGGCTCGGTCCAGTTCCTCTACGAGGGCATGGATCGGCGGATCGTCATGGCGGCCCTCACCAGCTCCCAAGGGGAGCCGCTGCCCGCCTCGCTCACTCAGTAGTCGCCGACCGATCGCTCGCTAAGGTCCGCCTGGCCGTCATAATCTGGCGGATTTGTTTGACAACCCGGCTCGGGCCGGCTAGGCTCAACGGAATCGAGCAAGTCCCCTCGCGACGGGGGATGCGCGGATGGTCACCCCGTTTTCTTTGCGCCGCAATCCAGTTCTCGGGTCGGCGAAGCCGGGTTCCCGGCAGTGAACGGCGGCCGCGCTGAAAAAGCCGAAACCTCGACGTTCGGCGTACCCACTCTTTTGCCGCCGGTCTCCTGCCTGTGGGCCGGCTCGTGCAGCAGATCGTTCTTCGCGAACCGATCGCCGCGCCGGATCACAGAAGTCAGCGCCCGTTGACCTAAGTTTCTTCCTCCGCGATTGGCTTTTGGGAGTCGCACCGTGTGTTCGCCGCGTCGGGGCTTCACGTTGGTCGAGCTGTTGGTGGTGATCGCCATCATCGGCATTCTCATTGCTCTGCTCCTGCCCGCGGTGCAGGCGGCTCGAGAGGCCGCCCGCCGCACTCAGTGCGTGAACAATCTGAAGCAGCTTGGGCTGGCTCTGCAAAACTATCACGACAATCAGAAGCGGTTCCCTGTCGGCAAGGGATCGAGCTATCAAGGCGCCAAGGGCTACGCGCGCTGGTCGGCGCATGCCCTGCTGCTGCCGTATCTCGAGCTGGCCAACGTGCAGAACGCCATCGACTTCAAGTTTCCCCCCGAGACGCCCGGCATGGGGGGAGTGATCGATTTCATGCCGCCGTTCGAAAACGCCGGCCGCAAGAACGCCGACGTATCGCGGCTCCGCATCCCGCTATTCCTGTGCCCTTCGGACCTGAAGCCCACAGCCGATTGGAGCGGCCAGAACAACTACGCCGGCAATCAAGGAAGCTGGCTCTGCGACCGCGGTGACGCCCCGGCGACCGACACCGACACCTTGCCGGAAGAAGTGAACCACGGCGTGGTCTACTATTTGAGCGGCGTCCGCATTGCCGACGTGACCGACGGCCTGAGCAACACCGCGTTCTTCTCCGAAAAAATTCGCGGTCAGGGCGACCCGGATCCCGTGAGCGATCTGTTCACGATGCCTAACCAGCAGACCTTGAACGGCACGTACACTGCGTGCAGCAGCTTAGATCCGGAGACGGCCACGCCGCTCACGAGCAAGTGGGGCTATAGCTGGGTGATGGGGGAAAACTGTTGCACGCTCTACAACCACGTTTCGACGCCCAACACCAGGAGCTGCGCTGGGCTGCCGTTTCCCGGCACGATGACCAACATGTCGATGCAGGTGTCGCCGAACAGCCGGCACCCCGGCGGTGTCAACGTGATGATGGGGGACGCCTCGGTCCGATTCGTGCCCAACGGCGTGGATCTCGTTGTATGGCGCGGAATGGGCACGCGAGACGGCGACGAGCCGATCAGCCCTCCGTGATCGATCGTCGACGACAAGGGCGCTGTGCAATGGGCTGGGGTGGATTGGGTGCGTTGCTGGCAGGGTTGCTGCTCGCGACCGGTGGTTGCGGAGATGCAGCGCCGCCAGGGCAGCGCTTCACCCCCTCGGAGTCCGCGGCGCGGGCTGCGTTGCAAACGGCCCTTAGCGCCTGGCAGGCGGGCGGCCCCGTCGACTCGCTGAGCTTCGACGGCGGCCGCGCACACCTGGCCGACGGCCAACAAGCGTCGGGGCGTAAGCTTCAACGGTTCGACATACTCGGCGAGGGGAGCGCCCACTCGGGCCGCCGCTACCTCGTGCAAATCCAGCTCGACGGGCCCGATCCGGCGCAAAAGGTAAACTACGTAGTGATTGGCATCGACCCGGTGTGGGTCATTCGCCAGCAGGACCTGGAGATGCTGACGCACTGGGATCACCCGATGAATGGGCAGTCCGCAGCGCCGCAGGACGCTCAAGGCGCCCGCGGCCCGTCGCCATGAGTCGCCAAGCACAATGATCGACGAACAGCGCCTGCCGTCGCCTTGGAAGCCGAATTCGCGCTTCGGCACGTTGCGCGCTGCGCTGGCGATCGGTTGGGTGCGGCTCCGATTTCTCGCTGTGTTTCTTCTCATCTTCCTGCTGGTAGCGAAGTGGGACGCCCTGGGCACGCTCGTCGATCGGCTGGGACGATCGCTACGGCATTCGGCAGGCGCCCCGCAGGCGGTGTCGTCCGACACGGAATACTTCTGCCCGATGTGCCCCGGTGTGCTCAGCGAGTGGCCGGCAAAGTGCCCCGTCTGCAACATGCCGCTCGTGCGCCGCGCCAAAGGGGAGGCGGCGATTCTGCCGTCGGGGGTCGTGGCTCGCATGCGGCTCTCGCCCTATCGGCTGCAGCTTGCAGGAGTGCAGACATCGGAGGTGCGTTATCTCCCACTCGCCTACGAAGTGCTCGAGCCGGGCGAACGCCTGTCGCGCGAATCCAGTGGCTCTAGCGCGGATGCGCCAAGAGTGACCGCGCCGCTCACTCCGCGCGATCGATCGATCGTTCGTGCCGGGGTCCGTGGGGAAGTGCTGGTCGAGGGCGGCGAACCGCTGCCTGCGACGGTCGAAGCGGTCGCGACCGACGAGGCGGGGCTAGCCCACGCCGTCGTGCGAGTCGATCGACCCGCTTCGCTGCCGAGTGCGGCGCCTGTGCGGCTGACCGTGCCGGTCGCTGAAACGCCCCCCTTCCTCGATCTGCCGCGCGGCGTTCCGGCTCTCGAGCCGGGTGAGCTGAGGCGCGTCTACGTCTGTCCGGATCACGCCGACGTCGTGTCAACCGCGGCCGGCGTTTGTCCGCGCGACGATCTGCCGCTGGCGATGCGCGAACTGGCCGCGCACGAGCGCTTGCGGTGGACCTGTCGCGAGCACGCTGGCGACCGGAGCGCGGCGCCGCAACCGTGCCAGCAGTGCGAGAACGATCAGCGACAGGCGAGCATTGTGGCTTATGCGCCCCTCGGCGAAGTGCTGGCGGTGCCCTTCACGGCCGTGCTCGATTCGGGCAAACAGAAAGTGGTGTACGTTGAGTCGATGCCTGGCATGTTCGACGGCGTCGAGATCGAGGTCGGACGACGAGCGGGCGATTACTATCCCGTGGTGCGCGGGCTGTCGGCCGGACAACGGGTGGTCACGGCAGGGGCGTTCCTGCTCGACGCCGAAACACGCTTGGGCCCGGGCTTGGCGTCAACGTACTTCGGCGCGGGGACTGCATCGGGTTCGGCGCCTCAGCCCGTTCCGCAGGCGACAGCCGCCGCACTCGACGGCTTGGATCTCAGTCCCGCAGACCGCGCCTTGGCCGAAGCGCAGCGCGTGTGTCCGGTGACCAAGCTGCCCTTGGGGTCGATGGGGCCCCTGCTGCGCCTGGAGACGGACGGCAAGCCGGTGTTCCTCTGCTGCCCCGCCTGCCGCGGGCGCTACGAAGCGCAGCAAAAAACTGAAAAGTGACCTCCGCCGACCGGACCAGGTTGGTTGACTCGCGCCGAACCCTCTCATGATCGACCGCATCGTCGAACTCTCGATCCGCCGTCGCGGCCTGACGATCGCCATCGGCGTGGCGATCGCGGCGTGGGGAGCGTGGGCGCTGGGGCGGATTCCGGTCGACGCGATCCCCGATCTCTCGGAAACTCAGGTGATCGTGTTCACCGCTTGGCCGGGCGCGGGGCCGCAGGAGATAGACGACCAGATCACTTTCCCGCTCTCGCTGGGCCTGCAGGGGATCGACGGCGTGCGGAGCGTGCGCGGCGCCAGTGAAGTCGGCTTCTCCATGATCCACCTCATCTTCGACGATCAGGTCGAGATCGAGGCCGCGCGGCGGGTAGTGACGGAACGGCTCGCGGGCGTGCGAGAAGATCTGCCTGAGGGCGTCGCGCCCTCTCTCGCCCCCGACTCGCCGGCGACGGGCCAGATCTTTTGGTACACCGTTGAGGGACAAGGGTGCGATCTGGGCCGCTTGCGCACGATCCAAGATTGGCACGTCCGCCACCAGTTGGCCTCGGTTCCCGGGGTGGCCGAGGTGGCCAGCGTGGGCGGGTTCGGCGTGGAGCTGCACGTCGAGGTCGATCCGCTCGCCTTGGCTAGCCAGGGAGTCTCTCTGGCTCAGGTGGCCGCGGCGGTCCAGGCGTCGAACGCTGCCGGCGGCCCGGGCTTCGTTCATCAAGGGGGCACGGAATATGTCGTCCGCACCAGCGGCGCGCTGGGGGCAGATCCTACCGAGGCGACGCGCGAATTCTCGGCAGAACGAGCCATCCGCGATCTCGAGAACGTCGTCGTCCCCCGCGCGGGCCAGGCGGCAGTGCATCTTTCCGACGTTGCCCACGTGTCGCTGGGGCCGGGGCCGAGGCGTGGAGTGTTCGAGAAGGACGGCTCTGAAGCGGTGGGGGGCGTCGTTTCGCTGAGGCATGGCGCGAACACGCTCGACGTCACTCGGGCGATCCTGCACAAGATCGAGGATCTGCAGCCTAGTATGCCGCCGGGCGTGTCGATCGTGCCGGGCTACGACCGCATCGACCTGATCCGCGGGGCGGCGCGGACCGTCAGCCTGACGCTCGTCGAGGCGATCGTCACGTCCACGGTCTGCATTCTGCTGGTGCTGCTGCACTTTCGCACGTCGCTAGTGATCGCGCTTACGCTGCCCACCGTGGTGCTGAGCTGCTTTGGCCTGATTTGGCTGGGCAACACGCTCGGTTGGACGGCGATCCAAACGAACATCATGTCGCTGGCCGGACTGGCGATCTCGGTGGGCGTGCTCGTCGACGCCTCGATCGTGATGGCCGAGAACGTGATGCACGAACTGCGGCGGCACTTTGGCGACCGGCCAGTGCAGGGCGACGTGCGGCCGATCGTGCTCGCCGCCTGCCGCACGGTGGCGCGGCCGATGTTCTTCTCCGTGCTGATCATGCTGCTCTCGTTTCTGCCGGTGTTCGCCTTGGGCGGGATCGAGGGGAAGATGTTTCGGCCGCTGGCCTTCACCAAGTGCTTTGCCTTGGCGTCGTCGGCGGCGCTCTCGCTGACGCTCGTGCCGGCCCTTTGCACGGTGTTGATTCGCGGCCGCCTGCGCAGCGAGCAACAAAGCTGGTTGCTGCGAAGCTGCGTCGATGTCTATCGGCCGGTGCTGGGGCACTTGCTCGAGCGGCCTGCGCCGCTCGTGTGGGTGTTGGGAGTCACCGGCCTGCTGGGGGCCGCCGCGCTCGGCAGCCAACCGGTGTTCTTGGCCACGCTGTTCGTCGCGCTGTGCGCCAGCGCCTGGCTCACGCGCTCGTCGGCTGGCAAGCTCCTGGTCTTGGCGAGTCTGGTCCTCGTGGCCTTGTTGGCCGAACGCTGGATCACACCGTTGGGGAGCGAGTTCATGGTTCCGCTCGACGAGGGGACCGTGATGGACATGCCGATCACCATCCCGCGCGTGTCGCTGGCGCAAGGGGCCGACGACCTGACCGCGCGCGACATGGTGCTCTGCCGGTTCCCCGAAGTGCTCATGGTGATGGGCAAGATTGGCCGGGCCGACACGCCCAACGATCCGGCGCCGCTCGACATGATCGAGACGATGGTCAGCTTCCGTCGCCGCGAGCACTGGGTGCGCCGCAAGCTGCCGGCGACCAAGATGCAGACGCTCGCGAGCGCTGCTTGGAGCGAGCTGGTCGGCCGGGGCATCGTAGACGAAGTGGCCGACGTGCAGCGCGGTCCACTGCTCGACGAAGTGTCCGAGGCGGCGCACTTCCGCTTCGACGCGCAGATGCGCGAGTATGCCTATCATCGCCACCAGGAACTGGCGCGCGGGCTGGGCCGCCAACTGCTGGGTCAGCTCATCGACGCCGCGGCGGCGGGCATGCTTGCAGATGGAACGCTCGCCCAGCCACTTTCGCTCGCGCAGCGCACCGAGTTGACCGACAACGTTCCGACGGATGTCTTGCGGCGGCTAGGGCAGATGCCGCAGCGATCCGACGTGGCAATCGTCGTTCAAGCAATTCAACAGAAACTTGGCCGCCCGACCACGGCCGTGGACTCTGAACGCGCGCCAGTCTCTGCGGAGGAGCGCGCTCCGTCGACGCTGGAGCTGCTGGGATGGAAGGCGCCGACCCTCGTCGAGCGGGCAATGACCGCAGTCGAGCAGGCCTACGAAGACGCCTGGCGGTTGCACGTCTACGAACTCGACGGAGAATTGCCGTCCCGCGCGGCAGGCACGGCGGCGAACTTGCTCCTCGAGGAGTTTCTTGCCCGGCGTGCGATCGTCGATCCGGCGACCGCCGCCGCGTGGGCCAAGGTACAGGCATTCCGCTCGGCGCCTCCTCGACGGTCGAGCGCAGCGGCCCACCACCATACGGTCTCGCTGCCGGCCATCGATCCGGTCCCCCAGGTCGACGCCCTGGCGCGCGACCTGACGGAGCGTTGGGACGGCGAGCTCGTGTTGTGGCGGGCCGACCGCCAAGAGCTGGTGGGCTTTGGCGGCGAACTGGATCGCGCCGTGCAGATGCCCGGCTGGGCCAACGTGTGGACCATGCCCATCCAGAATCGCGTGGATATGTTGGCGACGGGGGTGAGCAGCGAAGTGGGCGTGCGCGTGTTGGGGCGTCGGCTCGAAGACGTCGTTTCCAGCAGCGAGCAAGTGGCGGCGGCGCTGCGCGGAGTTCCCGGCGCGGCTGACGTAGTGGCCGACCCGGTGCGCGGCAAGGGCTATCTCGACATTCACCTCGATCGCGAGCGCGCCGCGTCGCTCGGGGCTGCGGCCCAAGACGTGCAGATCGTGATCGAAACGGCCCTCAGCGGCCACGTGGCTACCCAGGTGCGGTCGGGCCGCGAGCGGCACGCGGTGCGGCTGACTCTGCCGCGGATGTGGCGAGACGATGAAGACGCGCTGGCTCGGTTGCCCGTGCCTGTCGCGCCTGCGATCGCCTCGACCGGCGCGGGAGCGTCTCCGACGTTGGCTACTCTGGGCGACGTGGCCCGTCTGCAACGGACCGAAGGGCCGGCGTCGATCAAGAGCGAGAATGGCCTGCTGCGAAATTATGTGCGGCTCAACGTGCGCGACCGCTCGGCGATCGACTTCGTCGCCGAGGCTCAACGCACCGTCGCGCAGCGCGTTTCGTTGCCGCCGGGCGTGTATCTGGAATGGACGGGCCAGTTCGAACACCAGGCGCGAGCGCGGCGGACGCTGCTGGTCGTGGTTCCCGCCGTGATCGCCGTGGTGTTCGGCATCCTCTGGTGGACCTATCGCGATCTGGCCGACGCTCTGCTGATGGTCTTGGCCTTGCCAGGGGCGCTCAGCGGCGGACTCATCGCCCAATGGTGGCTCGGTTACAAGTTCTCCGTCACCGTGTGGGTGGGTTACATCGCCTGCCTGGGCATGGCCGCTTCGACGGGCATCATCATGCTGGTCTATTTGCGCGAGGCGGTGGAGCGGGCAGGCGGCCTGCAGAAATTGTCGCTCGACGGCTTGAAGCAGGCGGTGATGGACGGCGCCGTCCACCGACTGCGGCCCAAGCTGCTGACCGAGGCCACGACGATCATCGGCTTGGCCCCGCTCCTCTGGGCCACCGGCGTCGGCGCCGAAGTCATCCGTCCCATGGCGGCGCCTGTGCTCGGCGGGCTGCTCGTGGCCGACGAGGTGATCGACCTGTTTCTGCCCGTCATGTTCTTTTGGGTCCGCCGATGGCGGTGGCGGAGACTGCACCCGGAGACGCAGCTTCCGGACTTGCCCCGATCCATGCGTTCAACCGATCCGGTTCCGTCAAATTCCCTGACTGCAGCCTCTGTGGAGACCCGGTGATGGCCTGGCGAAACTCAGCTTGCCGCCCACGGCAGCCTCGGTCGCAGTCGCTTTGGCGCGCGTACTCAGCGGCCTTTTGCTTGATGGGCTGCCTGGGCTGCTGGGTGATTCCCGGATGTGGCGGAAGCCCCTCCTACACGCCGCCCGAGGGCGCGGCGCGGTCAGCGCTCGAAGCCGCGCTCGACGCCTGGAAAGGGGGCGGCAAGGCAGGGCTCGTGAAGAACCCGCCGGCCGGCCTGGCGAAAGTCCAGGCAGTCGATAGCGATTGGTCGGCCGGCCGGAAACTGGCTGCCTACGAGATCGTAGGCGAAAAGGCGAGCGGCCAAGGCCCCACGCAGTTCGCGGTGAAGCTCACGATTCGCAACCAGAAGCCGAAGGAGGTGACCTACTTCGTCGTGGGGCGCGACCCGGTGTGGGTGTTTCGCGACAAGGACTACCAGCAGTCGAAGGGCATGTGACGCTCGCGTTGGGAGCGCCAGGGCAAATCGTGTTATTTTCGCTGATTTATTTGACAACGACGATTGGGCCGACTAACATCACGACGTAGTTAGCTCGTTCTCTCCTGACGGAGATCGGGCAGCGGGTCCAGCATGCCCCGGAGTCGGCTCACCAAGAGTTGGCTGCGGGTTTTTTGTTGCCTCGACGGCATGGACGCACTCGCTCTTCGCCGCCTACGGTGGAGGCGACCTTTTCTTCTTGCTGCCGGCCTCACGATCTCGGGCCGGACCTTCGCTCGCGTGTTGGCGATCCGACTAGGCCTTAACCAAGCGTACCGTCGGCGGTCGTGCGGGGTGGGGGCGTAAAAAAACTCGAAATCCTTCGGGCGTGGGCGGGGTTTCATGGGTGTACGAAGCTCATGAAGCCAACCCCGACGAAGGAGTTTCGAGTGAA
>JBGAPH010000111.1:0-3361 GCA_044221365.1 Pirellulales bacterium | reverse complement strand
GACGTCCAGCCCGACGTAACGTACCTTCGATCTCATTGGACCAGTCCTCCCGTTGTGGCTCTGCGCACAGGGTGAAACTCAAAATCACCCCAGCGTAACCCACGTCACACGTGAGCGACTGGTCCAACCATTCTGTCTACATGGCTGAACGCCGTCACCTGGCGGCGTCTCACGGCATCCGAAGGGTCGGGCGGCCGATTGGTGACGTTGCCGCCGGGTGGGGGCTCTGCTACGGTTGGGGCCTGGCGGCACAGCTTTTTCCCGGAGGACTGGCGCGATGACGGCTCGAAATAACCTGCCCGGTTGGGCCCTGCTGGTTGCTCTGGGTGGCGTTGCCCTCACCTTTTGGGGGTGCGGCGGGACGCCCGTGGGGGCGGCCCCGCAGGCCGCCGCCAAGGCCGCCGCCAAGGCCGCCGCCAAATACCCCCTGCCCGAGGGCGGGCCGGAGCAGTTGCTCGAGTTCGCCGCCGAGCTCGATGCCCGCGAACTCGAAGGCGCGTCGGCGGAGGAGCAGCGCGCCGACTACGCCGCCCAGCTCGATGGCATGCTGGCCGCCGCCGACAAGGTGCTCGCCGGCGACGCGCCCGCCGAACTCAAGACGCGCGCGAGCGGCTATAAGCTCAAGGCCCTGATCACGCAGTTCGCCAAGCTCGACGAACCCGGCAGCCGCGAGGCGCTCGAGAAGTTCGCCACGCAACTCAAGTCGAGCGACAACAAGGACCTGGCCGAGCAGGGGCAGTACGTGCTCGACCGGCTCGATTCGTTTGCCCTGCAAGCCAAGGTCGACCGCATGCTCTCGGGGCAGCCGGAGGTGGCGGCCGACGTGTTGGCGGGACTCAAGGACTACCTCGCCAAACAGGGCGCGACCGGCGAATCGGCCGAGCTTTCGCTCAACATCGCCCGCATGCTCGAAGCCGTGGGAGACATTCCGCGGGCGCGCGAGGCCTACCAGCTCGTGGAACAAGAGTTCGGCAAGAACGAGCTCCTCGGACCACGGTTGCAGCCCGTGCTCGCCGCCGCCGAGAAACGCCTGGGCAGCGTGGGCCAGCCCCTCGAGATCGTCGGCAAGACGGTGAGCGGCCAGCCGCTCGATTGGAGCAAGTACAAGGGCAAGGTTGTGCTCGTCGACTTTTGGGCCACCTGGTGCGGCCCGTGCATCGGCGAGATTCCGAACATGAAGGCCGCCTACGAGAAGTATCACGACCGAGGGTTCGAGATCGTGGCCGTGAGCATCGACGACGACCGCGCCGACGTCGAGGCGTTCCTCCAGAAGAACCCCGTGCCCTGGACCGTGGTGCACAACAAGAGCGCGAGCGTGCCGGAAGATCCCAACGCCGAGAAGTTCGGCGTCGAGGCGTTGCCGACCATGTTCCTCGTCGATCAGTCGGGCAAGGTCGTGGCGCTGCAAACGCGCGGCCCGCGGCTGGAAGAGGAGCTCGAGCGGCTGCTCGGGCAGAAGAAATCTTGACGTCGATCCCGTAGCAGTCGTCGGCAACGCCAGCAGCGCTTACGCCGAATCGAGCAGCCCCAGCTTGGGCGCAAGCTCGGCGATCTGCTGCCCCATGTAGCGGTTCACGGCGGCCGTGGTCTTGAGCGACAGCGCCTTCTGTACGATCCGCTCGGCCTTGGCCCGCGTGAGGTGCGAGAGCAGCTCCTTGATTGACGGCACGAAGGCCGGGCTCATGCTGAAGCTCCGCAGCCCCATGCCGAACAGCAGCACGAACCCGCGCGGCGAGCCGGCCATTTCGCCGCACAACGTGACCGGCTTCATCGCGGCGTTGCAGGCCTGAATCACGCTCTCGAGCACCCGCAGCACGGGCGGCGCAAGCGGCTGGCAGAGGTGGCTCACCTTGGGATTGTCGCGGTCGGCGGCCATCAGATACTGCACGAGGTCGTTCGAGCCGATCGACACGAAGTCGACCTCCGGCAGGAAGGTGTCGATCGACACTGCGGTGGCCGGCACTTCGATCATGATGCCGATGGGCGTTTGGCCGATGGCCCGCCCCTCCTCGGCCAGCCGCTGCTCGGCCTTACGCACGAGCGTGCGCACGCGGCGGACCTCTTCGAGCGCCGTGATCATGGGGAACATCAGCCGCACCTTGGGAGTGCCCCGGCGGTTGTTGGCGGCCGCGCGGAGGATCGCCCGAATTTGCGTACTGAAGAACTCCGGGTGCTCGAACGACAGCCGGATCGAACGGTAGCCCATGAACGGATTCGCTTCGCGGCGGCTGCCGAGATAGGGAATGCTCTTGTCGCCGCCCAGGTCGAGCGTGCGGATGGTCACCGCATGATTGGGCGAAGCCGCGATGATCGAGCGGTAGTCGCGCAGTTGCTCCTGCTCGTCCGGCACGTCGTGGTGCGTGAGGAACAGGTACTCGGTGCGGTAGAGCCCCACGCCAGCGGCCCCCATGGCGCGGGCGGCGTGGGCGTCGGCCAGGCCGTTGATGTTGGCCAGCAGGTCGACATGCTCGCCATCGGCCGAAACGGCCGGCTGGTCGCGGTTGGCGGCGAGCGTGTCTTTAAGTTGAAAGAACTCGCGCTGCAGCTTGCGGTAGGCGCTCTCGGTTTCGGGGTCGGGGTTGACCAGCACGTGTCCTTCGCGGCCATCGACCACCACGACATCGCCGTTCTGCACGTGCTTGAGGATGCCGGTCATGCCGGAGACGGCCGGAATGCCGCGGCTGCGGGCCAGGATCGCGGCGTGGCTCGTCTTGCCGCCCGCCTGGGTGACGACGCCGGCCACCTCGCGGTCGCCGAGCGTCATCACATGCGAAGGGAGCAGCTCGTCGGCCACGAGAATCAACGGCCCCGACACCGGCGAATCGGGCGGGTGCAGGATTTCCGAGAGATGCGTGCTCAGGCGAATCACCACGTCGCGCACGTCGGCCACGCGATCGCGCAGGTATTCGTCCTTGGTCCGCGCAAAGAGCGAGACGTATTCCCCCAGCACCGCCTGCAGGGCCGCCGGCGCCGACGAACGCTGCTCGGCGATGTGCTCGCGGATCTTCGCCGTGAAGGCCGGATCGAAAAGGATCGCCTGATGGACCTGGAAGATCTTGGCCTGCTCAGGGCCGACCTGGGCGGCGACCTTGTTCTGCAGGGCGTGCAACTCTTCGGCGGCGCGGTCGCGGGCCAGTTCGTACCGCGCAAGCTCCGGCAGAACTTCGCTTTCTTCGAGCCGCCGGGTGGCCGGATTGACGAAGATTTCGTGGATGCAGTAGGCCACGCCTACCGCAACGCCGGGGGATACCGCCAAGCCCTTTCGCATAGGGCGAATCGTAGCAACGGGGGGCAGGGGTCGCAATGCGGCGGCGCCGCTAGTTGGTGTCCTAACAGTGAGTTGCCGCCAGCCCGGCCACGA
>JBGAPH010000010.1:0-159036 GCA_044221365.1 Pirellulales bacterium | reverse complement strand
TTCACTCGAAACTCCTTCGTCGGGGTTGGCTTCATGAGCTTCGTACACCCATGAAACCCCGCCCACGCCCGAAGGATTTCGAGTTTTTTTACGCCCCCACCCCGCACGACCGCCGACGGTACGCTTGGTTAAGGTCTAGGGACGCGCCAAGATGGCGAGGCAGTTCGAAACGAACTCTTAAACCTTAGTGAGCTTTGCGAAGGACGTGTACTAGTCGACTTTCAGGGCATTGATGCGTTGTCGTCCTCTTTCGCCGATGAATGCTTGGGAAAACTGGCGTTGGTCGTCGGTCCCGTTCTGTTTAAGAAGCGATTCGCAATCGTGCATTCTTCGGATTTTGTTGCTCAGGTTATCGGCAGAGCACTCTCACAGCGTCTTGAGTGATGCCAATCACGAAATGAGCGAGAAGCCTCCTTCGTCGAAACGTGTTAGGCAGGCCGGAAGGTCGATGCAGGCCGCACCGGAGCTTCAGGGCAGGTCGGTGATTGCGCGGACTGGCGCGTTCATGGTGGCGCTGGTTGGCTTGGTTGGGGGGCTTCCCTCCTTCCTTTCGGTCGTGGCCTCCATTGCCTTCGCCGTTTGGGCTATCGGGGGCGCGCTGCCGCGTTTGCTCGTCTGTTCCGTCGCCGTGTTGGTCGCATGTTCGCTCCTCGCGACGCTCGCCCTATGGCATCGGCGACGGACATCAGAGCCCCGAGTGGTATGGGGAGCGTGGGGTGTGAGTGTCGGGTGTCTCGGCCTGCTGGCGGGCGTCCTGTGGGGATGGATGCCACGCGCGGTCTCGGAGTCCCTGCTGCACCCACTTGATCCGGTGTTTCAGGATCGGCCCTTGGCGAGCTCTCATGACCTCGAACAGAGTTACATCAAGGGAAAGCGAGTCCGCCTCTGTGACGTTCCTCGGTCCGACAAGGACCGTCGCTACATCTCGGGGAAGATCTTTGAGGACTGTATTATTGACGGCCCGGCCGTCGTGAGTCTTCAAGGCGGCGGCTTTGCACAGATGCACCTCGATCGACGGCAGCCGATCGACGATCTGTTCATTACCGTCGAGGACGGTCGAGCCGTTTACGGGATCGTGGCGCTCAGCCAAGATTGCCAATTCCGAAACTGTGTTTTGAACGATATTGCTTATATCGGAACGGCCGCCGACGTAGCGCGGGCCAAGCATCAGATGCTGAGCCGCTAGCGTACCCGTTGCGATTCTGCTTAGGCGAACGCTTGGGTAGCCGCTGGCCAGCCTGGTATCAAGGTTCTAGACATTCTTTCGCTGGTTCCACTTCGATGGCCACGCTCACCGATCTACTAACGGCCGAAGACTTCTTCCGCCTGCCGCCGCTGGATCAACCCGCCGAACTTGTGCGTGGGAGCCTGGTGATGATGAACATGCCGGGCTTTCGCCATGGCGCGGTGTGCGGCAATATCGTCTATGAGTTGCGGCGGTTCTTGGAGGGGCGGCTGCTGGGGCGGGTCATTAGCAACGACGCGGGCGTGGTCACCGAGCGCGGGCCCGACACCGTGCGCGGCCCCGATGTGGCCTACTACAGCTTCGAGCGGTTGCCCGCCGAGGCGACGCCTGTCGGCTATCCGAGCGTCGCGCCGGAGATCGTGTTCGAAGTCCTCTCTCCCTCCGACCGCTGGGCCGCGACCTTGGGCAAGGCCGGCGAGTACCTGAGCGCCGGCACGCTGGCCGTCTGCATCGTTGATCCCGAGGCTGCCAGCCTCACCCTCTGCCGCCCCGCCGCCGCCCCCCTGACCCTCGACGCCGACCAAACGCTCGCGCTGCCGGAACTGCATCCGGAGTTTTCGGTTCCCATCCGCTCGCTGTTGGCTTGAGGCGGCAAGGCCATGCGCAACGAACCCTCCCCGCTTCCCCGCCGCAACTTCCTCACCCAGTGCGCCGCCGCGTCCCTGGCGGCAGGTGTCGTTCCCCCCGCCGCCGCTGCCGGCGACGATCCAACGCTCGCAACCCCGCGGAAGTCGGAAGCCGAGCTCGCCCGCTCGGTCGACGAGTTGCTCCAACTCCTCGATCCCCGCCTGCACTATCGCCGCACCCCGGTTCCGCCGGAGAAAAATGCCTGGCCCGTATGGGCCGAGGCGCATCAGGCGTATGTGCGGCCGCCGGAGCAGGAGGAGTTTCGCCGCGAGTTCGATGAGTTCCTTTATCACGGCGCTATCCCCTCGAAAACGTTTCTCGAGCGGGTCGCCGGGTGGGTGCGGCAGAATGAGCGTTGCCGCCAGGTGATCGAGGCCGGCACGGCCCGGGGGCAGCTCGAGTTGCCGCGGGCGAGCCGGGGCGTGCGGCTGCCGATGGCGCCGGACGAGACCGACGCGATGCGCGACCTCTGCCGGCTGCTGGCCGTCGCCTCGCGGGTGAGCCTGCTGGCCGGCGATGTCGACGCGGCGCTCGAGGCCGCCTTCGCGGCGATCGCAATGGGCGCGCTCCAGCTTCGCGCCGAATGCCTGATCGTCGATCTGCTGATCGCCAAGGCGAATCTCAGCCTCGGCATCCGCGGCGCGTTTCAGGCGGCGATGAGCGAGCTGGCGACCGCCGACCAGAGGAAGCGGGCCATCGCCGGTTTGGCCCAAGCAGAGGTTCAGCCGGCCGAAGTGGCGGCGGCCTATCGCGTCGAGCTCTGCCGATGGTTCCTGCCGACCCTGGCCAACTATCCCGATGAAGCCGACCCCGAAACACTGGCGCGGCACTACGCCGCGGAGTTGCTCGACGTCGGCGACACGGGGCAAGCGCCGAACGCGGCCCAACTCCGCGAGGCCGAACGCTTCCGCCGCGACCTGGCGGCCGTGCTGGCCGATCATCCCCATCCCTTCGACAAGCAGGCAACGGTCCGCCTGGCAGGCGAACTGTATCTGAGCCACATCGACACTCTTGCCCGTCCCTGGCTCGAGACTCGGCAAACTCAACTCGACGCGCTCGTCAAAGAGCTATCGGTCTGGCCCGAAGCGGTCAGCCCTTTCGACGTGATCGGCGCCGCCTACTCGGAAGAATCGCGCGAGCCCGGCGTTCCGGCCGGCAAGCTCCGCTCGGCCAAGGCGGCTCTGCGGAAGATCGACAACGTGTTCGGCAAGCACCTCGTCGACCTGGCGACCGGCACGCTGGATGTGCCCACGCTGCACTATCATCAGGCTGTGGTCGCCGCAGTCCAACTGCGGATCGCGCTGCGAACCCTTGAGACCGAGCACGGTCACCTACCAAACGACCTCAGCGAACTCGTGAGCAAAGGACTGCTCCCCGCTGTTCCGCGCGACCCCTTCGACGGCCAACCCTTCAAGTATTCGGCCGCCCGCCGCGCCCTCTGGTGCGTCGGCCGCGAAGGCAAGAATCGCGGCGAGTTGCCGGAAAGCGAGGATCCCGAGTTCCCCCGCAACGAAGACTCGGAGCTGACCTGGAGGGTGACGGGACCCAAGGCTAGTGGCCGGTAATTCGTGACCATCGGCCCATCCCGCCCGCGTGACAGGGTCGCTATGATTAGGGCCCGTCCGCTCGCAATTCGCCCGTCTTTGTTTCACCTTAGCCGAGCATTAGGGAAAGCTCCCCGAGGCGTTTGGCACGCAATGCAGCCCACTGGCAACTTCCTGCGCAGCATCGGCGCCTTTCTGGCCGGCATGCTCACCGGCATCGTGCTGTCGGTTGGCACCGATTCTGCACTGGTTGCCGCGGGAGTCTTTCCTCCCTTGGACGAACCTACTCGCTTCAGCACTCCGTTGTTGCTGCTAGCGACGCTTTATCGAACCGTGTATGGCGTTGGCGGCAGCTATCTGACGGCGCGACTAGCTCCCAGCCATCCGATGCGGCACGCGATCGTCCTGGGCCTGGCTGGTTTGGCGGCGAACCTTGCCGGGGCGGTGTCGATGCGCGACGCCGGTCCCGCTTGGTATCCGCTGGCGCTCAGCCTCTTAGCCGTGCCGACCGCCTGGCTCGGCGGCAAGCTCCGCGAATTGCAGTTGAAGCGCTTGGCCAGGTCTTCTATCCGCTTGTAGCCAGTGGCCGGCAGCCGGCAGCCAAGCCCGGATTTGCATCGCGGACGTCTCTGGCCACTAGCCTCCCACCCGTTGTGCCGCTCCCCCGCACCAGGTAAAGAAGTGGTTTCGCCGGGCGCGCCGGCGGGCACGCCTGGCAATGTTTGCGACGGAGAACCGACCCGATGATGTCCAACGACGACCACCCCGAGAGCCGGATCGTGACCCTCGAGCTCGAGCTGCCGCCGGCCGCCAAGCCGATGGGGGTCTACAAGCCGGTCGTGATCGTCGACAACATCGCCTACGTCTCGGGGCACGGCCCACTCAAGCCTGATGGCTCGCTCTACGTGGGGCGCGTGGGGGACCAGGTCGATCAGGCGGCCGGCTACGCCGCCGCGCGGCAAACGGGCCTCGCCATTCTCGCCACGCTCCGCAGTCACTTGGGCAGCCTCGACCGCGTGCAGCGCGTCGTCAAGCTGCTCGGCATGGTCAACTGCACGGCCGACTTCCATCAGCATCCGGCCGTGATCAACGGTTGCAGCGAACTGCTGGCCGCGGTGTTCGGCCCCGAACGGGGAATCGGCGCCCGCAGCGCCGTTGGGATGGGCTCTTTGCCGGGCAACATCTCGGTGGAGATCGAGGGGATCTTCGAGATTCTCTAGCTCTCGATTCCGTGTCGGCGGGATTGGCGTCGCGGAAGCGTCGGCAACCTCAGTAGCCGCGCGGCGTCACGCGCCCTTGCACCCGCAGCGGCAGGCCCTGAATCCGCAGGAAGCCTTCGGCGTCGGTTTGGTTGTACGAGCCGCCCCCTTCCATGCTGGCGATGCCGGCGTCGTACAGGCTGTTGGGGCTGCGGCGGCTGTGGGTGAGCAGGTTGCCCTTGTAGAGCCGCAGCGAGGCCTCGCCCGTCACCGGCCTCTGTGCCTGACGGATGAACGACATCAGCGCGTCCATCTTGGCCGTGTACCAGAAGCCGTAGTAAACCATCTCGGCCACCTCGGGCGAGAGGCGATCGCGGAGGTGAACGAGGTCGCGGTCGAGCGTGAGCTGCTCGACCAGGCGATGGGCCTCGTACAGGATCGACATGCCAGGCGACTCATACACGCCGCGGCTCTTCATGCCGACGAAGCGGTTCTCGACCATGTCGATGCGGCCCACGCCGTGGCGGCCGCCGATCTTGTTCAGCTCTTCGACCATGGCGAGCGCGCCCAGCTTGCGGCCATTCAGCGTGGTCGGCATGCCGGACTCGAAGCCCACGGTGATCGTCTCCGCCTCGTCGGGCGCCTTCTGCGGCGAGACGGTCATGCCGAAGTCGACCAGCTCGAGCCCGTCGGTCTCGAGCTCTTCGAGCAACCCGGCCTCGTAGCTGATGTGCAGGCAGTTCTCGTCCGAGCTATACGGCTTCTTGGCCGTCGCCTTCACCGGAATGTTCTTCGCCTCGCAGTAGGCGATCAACTCGGTGCGGCCAGGGAACTGCTTGCGGAAGGCCTCGATCCGCCAGGGGGCGATGAGCTTCACGCCGGGGTCGAGCGCCTCGGCCGCGAGTTGGAACCGGCACTGGTCGTTCCCCTTGCCGGTCGCGCCGTGGGCATAGGCGTCGGCCCCCACTTCGCGGGCGACCTGCAGGCAGACCTTGCTGATCAGCGGACGGGCGATCGACGTGCCGAGCAGGTAAACGCCTTCGTAACGGGCCTGCCACTGGAGCACCGGGAAGGCGAAGTCGCGACAGAGCTCCTCGCGGGCATCGACGATGCGGGCGCTCTTGGCCCCGCAGCGGCGGGCCTTGGCCAGCGTCGCCTCGCGGTCTTCGCAGGGCTGCCCCAGGTCGACGTAGACGCAGTGAACGTCGTAACCCTGGTCCTGCAGCCAGCCTTGAATGACCGAAGTGTCGAGACCGCCAGAATAAGCCAGCACGCAACTAGGCATCGGAACCGCTAAACCTTAGAGAAACAGAAGCGCGGCGCACCGCGGGAAATTAGGCCTGGCGGCGGGAATCGCTGTTTCCGGCGACCTCGGGCCAGCCAGGCATTTTCGTCTGCCCTGGGCGGTTAGACAAGGCGAGAGGCGGCGCGGTTCGGGTCCGCCCAACCACGCGATTCCGCGGCCATTGGTTCGAACGGGCGCGACCTGCCCCCCGTCATTGACGGGGGGCTAATGGTTACCAATAGCGGCGAGTCGACCATTAGCCCCCGGCGAGTCGCCGGGGGACAACGAGCGTGACTAACCGTCCACGGCCGACCCCTCACTCCGCCATCGCATAAGCCTGGCCGTCGATTTCGAGCACCACGGCGGCTTCGATCGCCAGCAGCTTGGCGGCGGCCGCGTTGTTGGCGGCCAGATCGAAGTAGGCCGACGAGTAGCGTTCGAGGGGCTTGGCGGCCTTTTCCTGTTCCTCGGTCAGCGCCGAGTCGACCCAGCGGTGGTTGCGGTGGTAGAAGGTCTTGTTCCCCACCTGCATCACGCCGGCCACGAGTTCAGCCTGGTCGGTGTCGGTGTTCTGCACAGCCACGGGCTGGGCCGCCGGAGCCGAGAGGAGCGCCGGGCCGGCTGCGGCCGAGGCAGGGGTAGCCGCAGGAATGCCGCCGAGTCCTCCGGCCGGCGCGCCGTAGCCGCCGCGCCCCGCGGAGCGCGCCGATTCGGCGTAGAAGCGGTCGACGGCCCCGCCCCGCAGCTCGGAATCGTTGGTGAGCCGCTGGTAGCCCGCCTTGGCCCGCCGCTGCGCCACGCCGCGCAATCCGTCGGTTTCCGCCAGCCGTTCGAGCGACAGCCTCGTCGTGGCGGCGTTCGTCGCCAGATCGCGCAGGTTCGTGTTTTCGTCGGCCAGGAACGACGTGTACGGCGTGAGAATGCCGTGCCGCGTGGAGAGCTGCACGAGCTCCTTCACGAGCTCTTCGTTGCGCCCGTTGAGATCGAGCTGGTCGAGAATCTCGCCGACGCGGCGCGATGCCCACAGCTTTTCGGCGAAGGCAAACGAGTCGTCGTTCGTCTTGGCGGCGAACTCGGCCGGGAACTCGAACTTCTTCTCCTCGTTCCCCACTTGCCCGCGGACGACCACCTTGGCGGCGCCGGATTGCTTGTAGCGTCCCACGAGCACGAGCTGCTCGCCGGCGAACAGGTCGAACGTGCCGGTCGGATAGACCCGCTGCACGGGCGGGCCCTGCTCGGTCTTGGCGTTGTCGAACTGAAAGTCGAACTTGACGTCGGTCATCACGGGCGAGCCAATGCGGTTGTAGAGCTTGCTCACGCTCGCTTCGATGTTCTCGTTCGGCCGCACATACTCGCTCAGGCCGCGCCCTTCGCGGGCCAGCTTGTCGAGCAGGCGGCTGTTCACGTCGTACCCAACGCCGAAGGCGAACACGCGTGCCCGCACGTCGTTCCGCTGCTTGGCGGCGGCGGCGATCTTGGCCTCGTTCGTTTCGCCGTGAGTGGGCAGGCCGTCGGTCAAAAAGATCACGAAGTTCGGCCGGCTCGTGTCTTTGAGCTGGCCGAGCGCGGCGGCGAGCGCGCCGTCGATGTTGGTGCTGCCGCCGGCGAACAGGCCTTCGACGAAGCCGAGCGCGGCTGCCCGCGTTTCCTGGTCGAATTTTTGCAGCTCGGGGCGGAAGCTCTGCACCTCGGCGTCGTAGGCCACGATGTTGAACAGGTCCCCCTCGCGCAGATTGTTCAGCACGAACTTGAGGGCATTCTTGGCCTGCTCGATCTTGTCGCCGCTCATGCTGCCGGAGCGGTCGACCACGAACACCACCGTCTTCTTGGGCAGGTCCTTGGAGTCGGCCTTGATCTCAGGCGTCGTCAGCAGCATGAAATAGCCGTCGTCGCTGTCGCAGGGCCGATAGCTGATGACGCGGGCAGCCACCGGATCTTGCCCCACGTCGAACAGCAGACGGAAGTCGCCGCTGGGGACGTGGTCCTTGGCCTCGAAGCTCACCACGGCGTGCTTGTCGCTGGGGCGCTTGATGTCGAGCGAGTGCGTGGGGCTGTAGACGTTCTTGATCGGGGCCTGGCCGTCGATCGAGATCTGGAACCTTACCTTTTCGAGCGGCTGCGAGGTGTAGCGGGCAGTGCTGAGCGGGAAAACGAAGTCGGTGAGGCCGTTGTCTTTGCGGCAGAGTTGCGTGTAGCGGAGCGTCACCTTGCGCTCGGCCCCCGGCGGCACCGGGAAGACGCTCGTCTTGAACATGCCCGCCCCCAGCCACTCGAGCAGGGCCGGGTCTTTATTCTTGCGAACGATCGCCTCGTAGACTTCGCGGGCCTGCTTGGCCTCGAGCAGCTTGGCGGGAAACTCCTTGCCGTCGACCAGCAGCGTGAGCTGATCGATCGCGCCGTCGTACGGCAGTGGGAAGATGAACGACACCTCCATTTGCTGGCTGCCGGTGTTCACGAACGACTGCGACACCTGCACCCGCGCGATCTGGGCGTCGAGCCGGGCATCGACTGCCAGCTCCTTGATCTTGTAGGTGGGCGCCGGCTCGGGGAGGGGCGTGGGAATCGGGCGGGGAAGCCGCACGATCTGGTGCGGGTCGACGACGACCAGCACCCCCTGGGCAGCGGCTAGGGAGGGTCCGAGAACGCCCAGAACTGCCAGCAAACCCGACAAAATGAGCAAGCGGCGCAACATGACCAACCTCCCTCGCGAGATTCCGCCAAGAAAACAGGGATTCGCGGCCGGCGCCGCGACGCCTCAGGGGGTTAGTCGCCGGCCGGGTGGGAAAAGTTCCTCAGCGGCCGCGGTCCGGTGGCGCTTCCCGTCGCTGGCAGGCGAAAAGCTAGGCTTTACCAGACGGTTGGATTGATGTTGGAGCTAGCCGCGGCTAGGGGTCATACTTCCCCTCGGGCCGCAGGAGGTGAGCCGATGAGCATCGGACCCATGGGCATTCTCAGCAGCGTGTCGGCTGCGCCTTCGCAGGCGAGCGGCGCCGAGGCCGCCAAGCATCGCGGCGAGGCCGCCGTGCAGGCGCGGCATTCCCAAAGCGCGCAGAAGACCGAAGACGCGGCCGGCGTGGGCAAGACCGACGGCGAGGAGCACACGGCCAACGAGCGCGACGCCGACGGCCGCCGCATCTGGGAGATCGGCCCAGCCAAGCCGCGAGCCGAAGGAACGTCTGCCGAGCCGGAACCGCCCCACGTCAGCCGCGACGCCACCGGCCAATCGGGCAACCAACTCGATTTGACGGGCTGAGCCGGCACAGTGAGCTGGTTCAGTATGGTGGACGAAGGCGCTACGGCTGCGGCGGGCCGAAGGGCGCGATGGGCGGATTCGAAAAGGGGCCGCTGGCCGCCGGATCCACGCCCGTGATGCGGGCGGCGACACTCTCGTCGACGAGCACCGTATATACGCGCTCTTCGGGGTCGACTTCGATCACGCCAAACTCCGGGTCGAGGTCGCCGGCCGAGAGGCCGTAGCGGGCTTGGACCTCGGCGAGCGTCGGCGGCGCCGACAGGCCGCTTAGATTCACCATGACCTTCGCCATCGTGTTTCTCCCATAGACGCGGAGCAGCTAGGTTTCTGTCACAGCTCTTTCGGGTCGCGCCAAACTAGTCCGCAGCGCGAGCAAGGGACGGGAGCGCTCGTTGGGCGCGCTGGCCGAAAATGCTGCCCGGCCCGTGCAGGGGTCCGCGAGACTCGACCAGGGGACGCGCGCCTCTTCCTTGCTCGCGCTGCGGGCTAGTATCGCAGGGCAATCCGGACTTCTTGCGCCTCGTCACTGTCATTGTAGGCGAGCGGCGTACCGCGAAGGGATTTTCGGCCGTGACAACCGCCCGCCGTTCAAGGGCCGCATCTTAGGGGCCAAAGAGCCCCTGCACCGCGGCCGGCAGCGACCGTCCCCACTGCAAGTTGTAGACCACCCGGCATTGCTGGCCGTTGTCGAACAACTGCACGCTGATCGTGTCGAAGCGAGCGCCGCCGGCGTGCGGGTTGTTGGGTTGCACCCACTCGGTGATCCAGGCGCTGATGCCGCGCGTGCCGGCCGGCAGGCCCGTGATCGTGAGGGTGTTGAGCCCCGGCCCGGCATCGGGCGCAATGCGGCCGAAGAAGTGCTGCACGCCTGCCGCCGCAGCCACGCGCGGCGGCAGCGCGAGCCTAGCCGCTTGCTTCGGCGCGGCAGCGTCAGCAGCCTGGGCCGTAACCTGCCAGCCTGCAACCTTTCCGCCCGCGGCCTGCTCCGCGGCTGGCCAGGTCGCTGCGAAGGCCGCAACGGGGCCAGCGGTTGGAACCTCGTCATCGGCAGTCTCGTCGTCGGGCTCGGCCCCCACCAGCGGAATGCGGGCATGCCGGGCCACGGCCTCTCCGTCGACAATGCCGTAGCCGTATTCGAAATCGTAGCCGGTCTGGCCCAGGTCGATCGCCGTGCGACGCAGCAGGCTACGGATCGCGGAAGGCCAGGTGGCCGGCCGCAGCCGCCGGAAGGGGCGCACCGTGCGCACGGCCGCCACCACGCCTGCAACCACAGGCGTGGCCGCCGAGGTGCCGCCATCGGCCGGGTAGACGCCTGAGCCTGCGAAGTGGGTGTAGCCCGTCACGTCGGGCTTTTCGCGGGTCAGTCGGCCTGGACCGATCGACGAGTAACCGGCGCGGACGCGAGTCACGTCGGCGCCCGCCACGGAGAGGACCTGGGGATGGGAACTCGCGCCGTAGAGCGCCTGGTTGGTAACCCCTTGGCAGCGTCCGTCGGGGCAGTCGCGGCCGCAATTGCCGGCGGCGAACAAAATGTCGGCCCCCGCGCGCTCGAGGGCGCCGACGATGCGGTTGAAAGGATGGTTCGGGTTGTCGCTGTAGTTGCCAGGGTGGCCGACTGGATAGTCCCACGAGGGATGGAACATTCCCCAACTGTTGTTGACGACCAGCGACGGCCGCCCGAAGCCCGTCATCAGACCCAGCAGGTGCTGATATGCCCGCACCGCTTCGCTGAGAAACGCCGGGAACGGGCCAGCGGTCGATTGCAATAGAGCGATGTCGAGCAGCGTGCAGCGCGGGGCGGCAATACACACGTCGAACGCGCACATCGTGCCATGGTTCGTCGGCCATTCGCCGGGATCATGGCCGCCCGAAATGGGCGACCAACTCCGCGAAGCGTCGAGCGAGGGGTTCTTGCCCTTGGCTTGCAGGTGGGCCAAGTTGATGCCGGTGTCGACGATCGCCACCAGTACGTCGCGGCCATCCATTCCGCGGCGGTGCAACTCGGCCACACCCAGGGCGCGCTCGACATCGTGGTCGTCGCCGACCGGCGGCGAGCCAGGGCACACGCCGAAGGGCTCGATCTGCACGTCGGCGAAAATGCCGACGACGTCGGGGTGGACGGGCGGTTGAGCCGCGGCCGCAACGGCCGGCGCCTCGTCGTCGATTTCGCCACGGACCAAGTAGGTCGCTTGCTCGGGACGCAGACCGAGCGTCAGGCGGTCGGTCCGCTCGGCGGGCTCATCGCCGCCGCGCCTTTCCAACAGCGCCGGCAGAGGAACGGGCGCGAACGACGTGTCCAGCGCAATGCCTGGCAGGCTGGGCAGGGCCTCGGCGGCCTGGGCGAACGGTTGACTGGCGGCCTGCCAGAGGGCGGGCGTGGCCCGCATTTCGATGATGACGCGGCGCTTCGTCATGGCGGAGACCCCTGGAGGGGAGGTGGAGCGAGACTGACAACGAGACGTTGCCAGCAGTCTCCGCCTGGTTCCCCGCCTCGCCTACCTAAGGCTCGACGGAGGCGCGACGAAGGCTGGGCTGCCTGGAAGCGCGTTAGAGATTCACGAGTGCCTGTCCGCGAAAGGTGTCAGCACCTCACACAACGTCCGAAGGAATGTAGGGTTCACTTGGCGGGGCCCTCAATTTCGACCTCTTTAGGCGTTCTTCCCTTTCGCCAAGCAACAACCACGCAACCGACCGTAACCACGCCGACGACTGCGTAACCGAGCCCTAGCATCCCTTCCGGCGCCCTCATCAAAAGTTGGAAGACGCACCAGAACCCAACGAAGATTGCCGCACCATACCGCAGAGCTAACGACGAACGACGGTATGCGGCAGTAGCCATGATTCTCGTGAGCGACGGCCTTAGATAGGGAGCCGTGGTCATTCCGACGACGCCGCCGATAAGGCCGAACACAACCGTTCGGTCAGAGTGCTGCCTCATCTCAGCATCTCTTCCCCTATGGTATTCATCCATAAAGGCTTTGTGTTCTGGAGATACAGACAAGTTGCCAGGATTGCTGAAGACAATCTCTACAGGCGGAAATGCGACGAACCACGCCAGCGACACCAAAGCTCCGATAGCATCGAAAAGGAGAACGAAAGCGGGGCACGAATAAGGACATTGAGACAATGGCACAGGCAGCCATCGTGGAGCGTGGGAACAGAACAGAACACGCTGCCACCACGATCATCAGAAGGACGACAGTCGGCCACTTTAGTGAGAAGGGCGGTTTCACTTGACAGAGGCCCTCGGTTGTCGACGCCAGTAAAGGTGATATGTGCCGTCAAATCTATCGTCGAATTCCTCGGCAAGTACTTGCTTCGCTTCCGGCGTGACCCGCACATCCTTAAGGTGAATGTTAGGGAAGCCGCTGGTGGCTAAATACCAGGCAGTCATGTCGTCGACTTCGCCCTCCGACAGCAAGAGAATTTCGCCCGGGATAGTGCCAGGCATGAAGTTTGCTGGTTGTTCGATTCCAAAGTAGCCGAAAGAGCCTGCGACGCTCATTAGCTTGAGCAAATTCGTTCGATCATTCGTGAGTCGTCGAACGCTGCGTCGTTCAATCTCAAGTTGCGTGCTTAACCCACGATGATCCGCAATCCATCCGCACAGCAAAGCCAGAACGGCGACGCCGACAAAAAGCCATTTCATTTGAAACGTTCGCACTTGTCGTCCTCCTTGTGTCGTGCCTCTGCAAAGCGAGCGAACGCACCCACCAAGCAGCCAATCGTCACTTGGATCGCAACAACGATGATGGAGTAGCGGTAGCTGTCGGCGGCATCACTAAGAATGTCGTGAATGATGCTCTGTGCGACGACAGCGGGCATGTTGTTGTAATAGCATGCAATAAAGCCCAACAAGAAACCTGCTGAGAATGCAGCCCGCCGGTGCAGGAGAAAGACACGGATCCCCGCGACGGAGAATGCGCTGATCTGTGTTAGGTCGACCGCGAGAGACCATGGCAGCGTTGCGTTGACGTATGCAGCAGAAAACAAAGCAACGACCGCAACGCCCACAAACAACCACCTCAGCGAAAACCTAGCCATCGCCTGATCCTTGTTGTTGGCCCCAGGCAAGCCATTATCTCACCTGTTCGGACCGACTCCAAGCTGCTTCTACGATGTCGAGGACGCGGGGCACGCCCCTGAACATTCCGGCGTCGGCCCAGGCAAGGAATCGCGGAGCACGTCGACCGGCAGGAGTCTCGCCGCGCGACGAGATCCAACGACTCTGCCGCATCAGCAGTCGTGCGGCGTCCGTGGATCGGCCGTAAAGAAGCGCCGCGGTCCCGCGCGGCGAGGGCCGAAGAAGCAAAGCGCCCCGCCCCGCCCCGCCCCGCTCCGCCTAGAACAGATTCCGCAGCCGTTGGGCGATCGACGGCGTCGTGATGTCGGTCTGGCCGGCCGCCATTTGACGCCAGGCGTTCACGTCGTTCCCCAGGTCGCGGTCGTGGACGTGGCGGAGCGACTGCACCGTGCGGTACTGCACCGCCGGGTTCGGGTCTTCGAGCGCCGGCGTGAGCGCGGCCACGGCGCTCGGCTCGCGAATCTTGCCCAGCGCGCGAATGGCCGCCAGACGGACGTCGAGGTCGGTGTCGCGATTGATCGTTTCCCCGAGTAGCGACACCGCCTGCTCTCCGCCGCGCACGCCCCAGGCATTGCAGCAGGCGACGCGGACATCGGAGTTGCCGTCGCTGAGACCGGCCTTGAGCACTTCGGCGGCCAGCGGCGTGTCGAGCTCTTGGATCGCCAGCACGATGTGCAGGCGGATGTTGTCGTCGGTCTCGGTTTGAATCTGCCGCGCCAGTTCGGCCGCCGCCTGCGACTGCTGCTCCGGCGAGCCGCTCTTGGCGGCCGTGGCCAGCTCTTTCATCTTCGCCATACGGCGGGCGGGCGTCGGATAGTCGGGCGGCAGGTAGGGATCTTCGTCGGCCGACCAGGGGAGCTTGCCTACGCGCATGGGCGCCTGCGAGCAGCCAAGGCCGCCCAGGCACAGGAAGAGCACCGCGCAGAGTAGCGTGCGAAGTGGATTCACCAGGGCTCTCGTCGTCGCGCGAAGTACGAAGTTCGGCAGATCGCTGGGGTCGGAAGCGGGCGGATCATAGCGAAACCGGCATTCTCGACCAAGATGTTTCGGTTGGGGGCAACGGGGTTGGAGAGAGTTTTTTGCGTGCGCGGAGCTAGGCCGCGGTTGGGGATGACCCATGGTTAGCTGGCACGGTGGCCGTCCCTCACCCCCGGCCCCTCTCCCACGGGGAGAGGGGTGGTTTGGGCGGGCTAGCGGGCGGGGGCTGCGGGGGCGGCGGCCATGGGAAGCGGGGGCGGGCCGAAAGGGGTGCGGCCGGCGGCCGGAATGTAGGCCGGCGGCAACACGCCTGAGCCTTCGAGCTGCCCCGCATGCTCGAGCAGGATGCGGCGGACCTCGAGCACCGACAGGGGATGCCGGTGGACGTTCACGTGGTCGGCCGCCACGGTGATTTCCGATGCGGCGAAGTCGAGGTGCGCGCTGCCGTCGGAAACCACGCCGTCGGTCCCCTGGGCCACGCGACCGAAGATGCCTTCGTTCGGCACCACGCCCACGATGTTGTGATAGGTCACCCACGAAGCGCGGTCGGCGGCCAACATCGTTTCCAGAATCGGCGAATCGGGGGCCAGGCTGTCGATGCTCGTCGGCACGTCGAACAGGTTGGGCTTGAGGAAGTAGTCGGGGTTGTCGTGCAGCAACTGCTGCTCGGCCACGTCGAACATCTTGGGGAGCGTGATCAGCCGCTGCCCCAGCCAGCGGGTGGCGCTATTGGAAAAGTCGCTGCCGCGGTTGGGCGTCGCGATCGTGATGACCCGCTTGATCGACGAGTTGGGGTGGAAATAGAACGTGCGGGCCAGGCCGTCCTTCAGTTCCTCTTTGGCCTTCAGGTCATCGAGCCGCTTCTGACTTACGAGGTGCCAGAAGCGGTCTTCGCTCTCGAGCGTTTGCCAGCGCGAAACGAGGCCGCCCATGCTATGTCCCACGAGCACCATCTGGTCGAGCGCCACGTCGCGGTGTTCGGGGTCGACGATCGAGCGGGCTTGCGCCAGGTCTTCGCGCAGTTGCGTGGCGGTCTGCCAGAAGGGCTGCCCGGTGGGGTACATGTAAAACCAGAACTGATAGCGGTTGCGCAGCTCGCGGGAGTAGCGCAAGTCGTTGAACATTTCCATCCACGTGAGCGGCGACGACCAGAGGCCGTGGACCATCAGGACCGGAATCTTGCCGGGCTGATAGGGCTCGAGCATGTAGAGCCCGCGGGTCGACATCGCCAGGTTGGAGCCGGGGTTGAAGAGCCCCGAAGTGGCCAGGTCGATCTCCTTGAACGCGGGGCTGTTGAGGAAGTAGGCCAGCGGCGTGCTGAAATCGGTTTCGAGCGGCGCGAGGCGGTTTTCGACCGTGATGTCGCAGCCTTCGAGCGGATCGTAGAGCTCGAGCACCACCTGGCGGTCGCCGTCGGGGCCGCCGGGAATCACGCGCAGGAAGGCCGTGACCGGGAACGTGAGCCCCGGCGGATAGTAGCGGTCGGCCGGGCCCGGGTTCTCGGGCTTCTTGCGGACCGCGATCAGCGGCACGCCCAAGCCATAGGTGTGATACAGGTTCTTGAGGCCGTGGACCTCGAAGTCGGAAACGAACTCGAACCGCTCGATGTCTTCGCTCCGCCAATCGCGCAGCCGCGAGACGACGTTGACGTGCAGCGTCTGCTTGGCCGACTTGATCACGTGCGCCTCGCCGGGACGCAAGTCCTGGTGCTTGCGGACGATTCGCAGCGCGCTCTCGAGCGAGGTGTTGTAGAGGTCGCAGGCGCCGCGGAATTGCGGGTCATACGGGTTGCGGTACTGCCCGAACCGCTCGTCGAACAGGTAGAGATAGGAGTGGGCGACCGAAGCGATGTAGAGGTCGAGGCAGCCTTCGTCGCCGTGGGCCTGCTTGCGCACGGCCGCCAGATACGACAGCTCGGCAAAGGCGTAGAGCCGGTCGGCGGAAGGCTCCTGCAGAATGATCTGCTGCAGCTTGCCCAGGGCTTCTTCGGGCGCCTTTTGATAGAGCTTGTCGAGGTCGTAGCGCCGCAGCAGGAGCTGCGTGCGGTCGGTCGGCTGCGGGCCGCCGCTCGAGAGCAACATCAACCTCTCGGTGAGCGGGTTCTTGGGGGCCGAGCGAACGGTCACCCACTCGGCCGAGGCGCAGCCGAGCCCGCCGAGGGGCAGCGTGAGCAGGAGGGCGAGAAATAAGCCCCGCGCGCAGCGCCCCCCAACGGCCGGCAAGGCCGGAACCGCGGCAGCTGCTCTGTTCGGCAGGCGGAGCTCGTTCATCCGTGAAGCGCTGGCCCAAATTGGAAGGGCGCGAACGATAAGCGGGGGCGCGCGCCGCAACAAGACCATTTCGGGTTCCTGGCGAAACGAGGCAAGCTGCGCGTGCCGCTGGCAAGCCAGGGCTGGGAAGTTGCGCAAAGGCGGCAAGACCCGATTTACGTGGCTGCTGGCGATCTTCGGAAAGTTCGTCGTTTTTAGCCAAACCCGTGCCGTCGGCTTGGTCGATAATTGGTGATGCGAAGGACAACGGGCGTTTGCCCGCGCCTACCGGCCGACCGCCAATGCGGAGGCGGGGGGCTCCGGGCGAGCGTCCATCACCCGCGTAAGGAAAGCGCCGCATGGTTCGCAGCCGTCTGCGCGTGTATCACGGTCCGCAAGCGACCGCGACGACCGCCTCGGTCTCTCGTTCGGAAGCGGGCGAGACCGTTTCGGTGCCTTTGGGAGAGGTGTTGCCGCTGTTGGCCGACGCCGTCCGCAGCCAGCGGACCTGGCTCACGGACTTCGAGGACGAAGAGATCACGATCTCGGCCGACCTCTACGAAGTGATCCTGTCGTACCAGCACTTCCGGCGGCCGGTGGCTTAGGCATCGGCTCAAGCGAACAGGCTAGTGCCGCGTCACAGCTAGAAGTTCGGGTTGCCCCTCCGATACTAGCCCGCAGCGCAAGCAAGGGAGAGCCACGTTTCCCTGGCCGAGCCGCGCAGACCCCTGCACGGGCCGGGCGGCATTTTCGGCCAGCGCGCCCAAGCGACGCTCACGTCCCTTGCTTGCGCTGCGGGTTAGTGTGGCACAACCCTAAAATCCGTGCGTGACGCAGCACTAGAGGCTGCGCTGCTCGCACTGGCTTTCGCCATGCACTATTGGGTGTGGCGGGTCGAGAAGCAGCCGCCGGTCGACGAGAACGAGCGGATCTCGCAAGCCTTCAAGATCGAGTACGCCAAGGTGTATGGCGACGGGATCATTCGCGATTGACAGCGAATCCCTCACCCCGGCCCCTCTCCCACAGGAGAGGGGAGCATCGGTCATTGGCCAACTGCCATCTCGCGCACCGAGAGATTCCTGAACTCCAGCGTCCCATGCTCGTGCTGCAAGCCGATCGGTCCGCGGGGAGGCACGCCGGGGAGTTGAGCTTGGTCGATCACGCGGTGGCCGTTGAGATCGACCGTCATGCGGTCGCCGACCAGGGTGATCGTCATGCGGTTCCATTCCCCCAGCGGCCGATCGGCCTGGCGGAGGGGCGTGACGCCGCGCCGGACTTCTTCCGAAACTTTGGGATCGGTGCGGTATTCCCACACCTCGCCGCTGCCGACGGGGTAGCAGAACAAATTTGCCTGGGCCTTGCGGAAGCCGCGGAGGAAGACGCCGCTGTCGCCGGCGTCGAGTGTGCGTTGCGTGACCGTGCGGCCGCGGTCGTCCTGCACTTCCCAACCATCGGGGCCGATCAGCGGATGATCCTGCCAGGTGGGCTGATCGGGAAACCGCCACTCGAGCGACAGCGTGAAGTCGCCGAACGACTCCTCGGTCCACAGGTCGCCGGCCACGCCGTCATGGAACAGCACGCCGTCGCGGACGAGCCAATGCCCTCGGTTCTCGTCGTCGACCTTCCAGCCGGTTAGATCGCGGCCGTTGAAGATCGGCCGGCTGCCGGCTGGGGGCTCGCCGCCGGCGTCGCCGCCGCTGGGAGGCGCCTTGCACGATTCGAGAAAGGCGATCAGCCCGGCGAAGTCGTCGAGCGACAGCCCCGCATGCAGGTTCTCCGGCATCAGCGACTGGGCGCTCTGCGCGCGCTCGTCGATGTCGTCCTTGGCGATCCGTTGCAGCTTGCCGTCTTGATCGGCGAGCAGCACCTCGTCGGCCGTTTCGCCGCGGAAGAGCCCCGTGAACACCTGGCCGGACGATGTGATCACCGTCGTGGCCTGGTAGCCTTCGCGGACCGAGCGATTGGGATAGAGCACGTGCTCGATCAGGGCCGCGCGGGGGAACTGCGCGCCGATCGTCGTCAGGTCGGGCCCCAGCGTGTCAGGCGTGGGGCGCACGTGCAAGTTGGCGTGGCAGCGGGTGCAGGCAGCGCCGCGCTCGTCGGCGAAGATCTGCTTGCCGCGGGCGATGTCCCCGGTCTGGCCCAGAGCATGGCGGGCGAAGTCGTCGGCCTGGGGGACGACGACCGTCTTGGCGAAAAGCAGGCCCTTCTTGGCGGCATCGTGACGTTCGTACATGCGCTGTAGCTCGGCGAGCGCCGCCGGAGAGAGACTGGCTGCTCGGAGTTCGACCGCCGGCAGCGCGTCGTCGAGAATCGGAAACAGGGCTCGCCGTGCAGCCTCGCGGAGCGCACTGCCGTCGCGCCCCTCGAGCAGATCGAGGTATACGTCGGCGGCCGTGGCTTGCGGCAGCCGCACCAAGGCCTCGGCCGCGGCCAGACGCGTCTCTGGTGATTGATAGGCCGCGAGCAACGCCGGCGTGGCCTCGCGCCGCGGCCGGCGGGCCAGGCCGGCCAGGGCCGCGGCTTTTGCGGCCGCGTCCGTCGACTGCAAGAGCGCGACGACCGGTGCAACCGCTTCCGGGGGCTCGAGACGCAACAAGGCGTCGATCGCGGGGCCCCAGAGCGCTGGGAAGTCGGCGGAGAGCAGCGCCGCGAGCGGCGCGATGTCGGCCGCGGCGCCGATTTCGCCGAGCGCCGTCACGGCCGCTGCCCGGAGGTCAACGTCGTTGCTCCGCTCGAGCCGTTCGAGCAGGGCCGCCCGGGCGCGATCGCCGCCGAGCTGGCGCAGCCCCTCCATCGCGACCAAGGCAACCTCCTGCGTAGTCTCCCGTGCGGCGAGCACCTGCGCGATGGGCTCGACCGACTCAGCGTCTTTGAGCGCGGCCAAAGCCCGCACGACGCTGGCGGTCAGAGCGGGGTCCGCTCCCGCCGCGAGCCGCGCTCGCAGCGGCGCTGCGGCCGCTGGGTCGCGCGTGGCGGCCGCCGCCTCGACGGCGGCCAGCCGAACCTCGGGCGTCGGATCGTCGATCGCCGCGCGGAGTACCGCGAGGATAGTCGGCGTCGCTTCCCAAGTCTCGCTTTTAGCGGGCGGAGGCGCATTGACGGGGTGATAGCTCCACCACTGCCCTTGCCAGGGCGGCTCGCGCCGGGCGACGACGGCGAGCAACTCGACCGCCGATTCGCGCGCCGCTGCGCTCGCGGCTGCGTCGCGGACGACTCCTTCGAGCGCGGCGGCCAGCGCAGCGTCATAGACATCGCGAAGCGCGAAGGCCGCACCTTCGCGCACCTTGGACCGGTCGCTTCCCAGCCCGGCCACAATCTGCGGCCAAGCGCTCGGGTTCGCCTGGCCAATGCGGCGGAGCGCGAGGAACGCTGCATAGCGGGCGAAGAGATCGCCGTCCTCGAGCGCATTAAGCAAGGGAGCGACGGACTCCGGCGAGGCGATCCGCCCCAGCGCCGCGGCTGCGGCAAAGCGGACCGATGCGTCGGGGTCCTGCAACCGCCGCTCGGCGATAGGTCGCCCCGCGCCTCTTTGGCGAGTTCCCAGTTGCCGCAATGCCGAGCGGGCGAGGGCCGGTTCCGCGCTGGCTGCGAGTTCCAAAACGGCAGCCTCGCTCGACTTCCCGGCGTCGATTGCATCGAGCGCCCACAGGGCATGCCCTCGCGCTACGGCCGATGCTCGTGTATCGGTCATCAGCGCGATCAATCCGGGCGCTGCCGCCGCTCCGCGTTCCGCCAGCCGTCGCTGCGCCGTCAGCCGCACGTCGCGGTCGCCGTGAGCCAGGCCGGCCAGCAGTTCCTCGTTCGTTGCGGTGAACGGCTGCCCGCTGGCGGCCGGCACATACCACGCGGGTCGCGGCGCAGCTTGTGAGGGCCCCTCGTAGGCGAGCTTCCACAGCCGACCCACCTGCACTTGCTCCTTGGTGTCGCTGTGCTGCCAATCACACACATAGAAGCCGCGGCCGTCCGCCGTTTGGCAAATGCCGACCGGGCGAAAGTCGTCAGGCACGCTGGCGAACATGTCGGTGCGGCGCACGACGCGAAACGAGCCGCCGGAGCGCTCGAGCTCGAGCCGCAGGATTTGCCGCTTGCCGAAGTCGGCGAGGAACAGATTGTCGCGGTAGTTGGCCGGCAAGGCGTCGCCCGTATAGGCCAGCGCGCCGGTCGCCGCGCCGCCGCCGTAGTCGGCCATCATCCAGAGCGTGTAGGGCCGCCGGGGTAGGAAGTCGTAGGGGTAGCCATAGTCGCCGCCGTCGACCATGTGCGTGGCGCGCGACATCCACTGCTGTTCGTCGGTGTTGTCGTACGTGAACAACTCGTCGTCGCTCGTGATCGCGACGTCGAGGATGTTGCGCACGCCGCGCGAAAAGACTTCGAGCCCGGTGCCGTCGGGGCGCAGCCGCACGATGCCGCCCCCCCGCAGGTCAATCCGGCGGCCGTCGGTTCCCGTGCAGCCGAAGAGCCCTTTGTCGCCGACGGCGATGTAGAAATAGCCGTCCATGCCCAGGCGAAAGTTGGCTGGCACGTGGTCGTTCCACTCGAGGGCCCAGGGCTCGGGGTTGGTGGAGGCGATCAGGTCGACGGGGTCGCGGCCCACGCCGGCGTCGTCGCGGAAGACTGTGAACTTAGGGTTGTGCAGTACGTAGAGGCGGCCGTCGAGGTACTGCATGCCGAAGACGGCGTGAAGCTGATCCGCGAAGATGGTCGCGCGGCCATCGGGGTGCAGGCAGACGATGCGCCCGCGCCGTTCGCTGGCCTTGGCGGCGCTGATGTCCATGGGGTCTTCCGCAACGAAGACTCGGCCGTCGGGCGCACACGCCACTACAGAGGGGTGCGACACCTGGGGGGATTGGGCGACAAGTTCGAGCTGCCAACCGACGATGGGTTGGGGGAGGGGCGTTTGGGCGAGCGCGCCATCGCGCCCCCAAAGGATCAGGCCGAGCAGAAGATAGAGTCGGAACTGCATGAAAGGCATCTGGCCCGCGAGGTGGGAGGGGCAACGCGGCCGCCGCGAAGACAAAATTGGGAGTTTCTCGCCCGATTATCTGCTGGCGGCGCGGCAGTTGCAAAGGTTGGGAACGACGGAAGCTTGACCCTGGCCGCCCGGGCCCCTATCAATCTAGTCTCAACCAGCGGGGAACTCGTTTCGGCAGTGAACGATTTGCACATGCTCGCGCTAGGGCGGCCTCATCCGGGAGCAGGCCAAGGCGCCGCGGACACGGCCGCTGAACCCGCCGCCGTTTGCGGAAGGGGCCGCCCATGAGTTGGTCGATCGGCAAGCTTCCCACGATCGGCTTCCTGCTCGCCATCGCCGTGCTGATCACCAGCACGGCGCTGTCCTACTACAACTTCAAACAAGTCGCCGACAACGAAGCCCAGGTCGTGCACACCCACGAGGTGCTCGACGCTTTGGCGCAGACCTTGGCCTCGGTGACCGACGCGGAGACGGGGCAGCGCGGCTATGTGATCACCGGGGACAAGGCCTACCTCGAGCCGTACCATGCGGCGAACAAGCGCCTGCTCGAGCTGACGGCCCGGCTGTCGTTGCTGACCGGCGACAACGAGTACCAGCAGGCTGAACTGACCAAGCTCCAAGCGCTGGTAGCGGGTCGCGTGGGCGTGCTCGAAAAGGTGATCGCAGCCCGCGATTTGGGAGGGCTCGACGCCGCCCGCGGGCTCGTGTTGACCGGCGAAGGCAAGCGGCAGATGGACGCCATCCGCGCGCAAGTGGCCGCGATGCAGGAACGCGAACAGGAACTGCTGGACATTCGCAGCTTAGCCGCCCGGGTGAGCTACGCGACTGCCCGCGCCACGTTGCTGCTCACAGGCGCCCTGGGACTAGGGCTCGTGGTCATCTCCTATGCGCTTGCGCTCCGCGAAGTGCAAACCCGCCAGCGATCGGTGCAAGCCTTGGCGCTGGCCAACAGCCAACTCGAGGAGCGGGTGCGCGAGCGCACGGCGACGCTCAATGAGGTCAACGATTCGCTGCGCCGCAGCAACAGCGAACTCGAGCAGTTTGCCTCGGGCGCCTCGCACGATCTGCAGGAGCCTCTGCGGAAGATTCAGGCCTTCGGCGATCGGCTGCAATCGAAGTACGCCGAGCCCCTGGGCGAGCAGGGCCGCGACTATATCGAGCGCATGCAAGGCTCCGCCGCGCGGATGCGGAGCCTGATCGACGCCCTGCTCAACTACTCGCGCGTGACCACGAAGGCGCAGCCTTTCCTCGAAACCGATCTCAATCAGATTGCCCGCGAGGTGGTCTCGGACCTCGAGGGGCGGCTGCAGGAGTCGGGCGGCCGCGTCGAGTTGGGGACGCTCCCGGCCTGCGAGGCCGATCCGCTGCAGATGCGGCAGTTGCTGCAAAACCTGATCAGCAACGGCTTGAAATTCCACCCGCCCGGCGTCCCCCCGGTGGTGTGGGTCGAGGGAAGCCTGGCGCCATCGGCCAATGGGGGGGCCGCACAGTGCGAACTGGTGGTCCGCGACAACGGCATCGGCTTCGACGAGGTCTATCGCGAGCGGATTTTCGATGTCTTCCAGCGCCTCCACGGCCGACAGGAATACGAAGGCACTGGCATGGGCCTCGCGATCTGCCGTAAGATCGTCGACAGGCATCGCGGCACGATCACGGCCGCCAGCGCTCCCGGTCAGGGGGCGACCTTCACCGTTCGGATTCCCCAGCGACAGGCGAGAGACGACGCGGCATGAGCGAGCGGACCAAGGCGATCACCATCCTCATGGCCGACGACGACGCCGACGATCGGCTGATGACCAAGGAGGCGTTCGAGGAGAGCCGCCTCGCCAACGACCTACGGTTCGTGGAAGACGGCGTGGAGCTGCTCGACTACCTGCGGCGGCGCGGCAAATACGCCGACGTCGCCAGCTCGCCGCGGCCGGGGCTGATCCTGCTCGACTTGAACATGCCGAAGATGGATGGCCGCGAGGCGCTTCGGGAAATCAAGGCCGACCCCAAGCTCAAGTCGATTCGCGTCGTCATCCTCACCACGAGCAAGGCGGAGGAAGACATCTACCGGACTTACAATCTCTCCGCCGCCTCGTACATCACCAGGCCGGTCACCTTCGCCGGCATGGCCGAGGTGATCAAGACGCTCGGCAAGTATTGGCTGGAGATCGTCGAGTTGCCGGCCGAGGAGAACTCCGGTGAGCAGGGGTAACGGTCAGGTGCGCGTGCTCCTGATCGAGGATGATCCGGACGACTACTATCTGATGCGGGATCTACTCTTGGATATCCCCGGGAGCACGATCCAGCTCGATTGGGCCTCGAGCGCCGACGCCGGCCGCGAGGCGTTCGTCGAGTGCCACCACGACGCCTACCTCGTCGACTATCGCCTGGGGGCAAGCAACGGCCTCGAGCTATTGCAAGAGGCGCTCGAGCAAGGGTGCAAAGCGCCCATCATCCTGCTCACTGGCTTGGGCGACCGCGACCTGGCGATGAGGGCGCTCGAAGCCGGCGCGGCCGACTATCTCGTCAAAGGGCATCTCGACGCCTTCACCCTCGAGCGCGCCATTCGCTATGCCCTGCAGCAGAAGCGGCACGCCGACGAATTGGGCCAAAAGGTGGCCGAGCGGACGATCGAGCTCGAGCGGGCCAACGCGGCGCTGCGCGTGAGCGAGGAGCAATATCGCCTGCTCGTGGAGGGGGCGAGCGGCTTCGGCATGATGATGCTCGACCGCGGCGGCCGCATCACCGCCTGGAACCTGGGCGCCGAACGCCTCGTCGGCTATTCCGAGTCCGAAATCCTCGGGCAGCACTTCGCGCGGCTGTTCATCCCCGAAGACTTGGCCGCCGAAAAGCCAGCCAAGGAGCTCGAGCGCTCGGAACGGCTCGGGCGCGCCGACGACGACAACTGGCTGGTGCGCAAGGACGGCAGCCGCTTTTGGGCCAGCGGCGTCACGAGCGCCCTTCGGGACGCGGCCGGCCAGCCGCTGGGGCACGCCAAGGTCGTGCGCGACATCACCGACCGTCTGCGTGCTGAAGAGGCCCTCCGTTCGAGCGAGGAATACTTTCGCGGACTCGCGCAGGGCCTGCCGATCTCCGTATGGATCAGCCTGCCGGGCGGCGACATGGACTTCGTCAATCAGCAGTGGCTCGACTACACCGGGCAAACCCTCGAGTTCGCCCGCTCCTCCCCCACGGCCTGGATGCAGGCGCTCGATGCCCGCGATCTCGCGGCCGTGACCAAGGCCTACGACGAGGGCCTCCGCTCGAAGCAGGGTTTTTCGATCGAAGCCCGCTTCTGCCGCGCCTGCGACGGCACGGCGCGCTGGCATCTGACGCGCTGCGTGCCGCTGTTGGACGAAGAGGGCCAGGTGCTCAAGTACCTGTGCACCTGCACCGACATCGAGGACCTGAAGCGGGCCGAAGAAGTGCTCAAGGAGGCCGATCGCCAGAAGGACGAGTTCCTGGCGATGCTGGCCCACGAACTGCGCAACCCGCTGGCCCCCATCCGCAACGCGCTCCACTTTCTGCGGCTCGGCGGCGGCACGCCCGACACCTATCAGCAGGCCCACGAGCTGATGGAGCGGCAGGTGGAGCACCTGGTGCGGCTGGTCGACGATCTGCTCGACGTCAGCCGCATCACCCGCGGCAAGATCAACCTGCAGTCCGAAGAGGTCGACCTGAGCTCGGTGATCGCGCGGGCCGTGGAAAGCAGCCGGCCCGTGATCGCCGAACATGGCCACCACCTCGAGGTCTCCCTTCCACCGGCGCCGGTGGCGATCGTGGCCGATCCCGTGCGGCTCGCCCAAGTGTTCCTCAACCTGCTCAACAACGCCGCCAAATACACGCCGCGCGGCGGCCGCATTTGGCTGCGGGCAGGCGTCGAACAGGACCAGGCCGTCATTCGCGTGCGCGACAACGGACTAGGCATTAGCCAGGAGATGCTGCCCAAGATCTTCGACCTGTTCATCCAGGTCGACAGCGCGCTCGACCGTACGCAAGGCGGCCTGGGCATCGGGCTGACGCTCGTGCGCCGGCTCACCGAACTGCACGGCGGCACGGTCGACGTCGTGAGCGACGGCCCCGGCGAAGGGAGCGAATTCACGGTCCGGTTGCCGCTGGCCAAGGCGCCCGCCGCGGCGCCCGATGGGCACGTGGCAGACCTCGCAGCTTCGGGGCAGCGCAGAAAGCTCCTCGTGGTCGACGACAACCGCGATTCGGCCAAGTCGCTGGCGCTGCTGCTGCGGCTGTTGGGCAACGACGTGGCCACGGCCTTCGACGGAACCGAGGCGCTCGAGCAGATCGCCGCCACGCGCCCCGAGGTCGTGTTCCTCGACATCGGCCTGCCGGGGCTCAGCGGCTACGAGGTCGCCCGCACGGTCCGCGCGAGCGCCGCCGACTATGGGCAGCCGGTGCTGATCGCGATGACGGGCTTCGGCACCGAGGAGGACCGGCAACAATCGCGCGCCGCCGGCTTCGACGCCCACTTGGTGAAGCCGGTGGAACTCACAGCGCTGCAAAAACTTCTCGCGAGCGGCGAACTGCCCTCGCCGAAGTAAGCCTATCTCCCTTCGCTCCGGGGGAGGCCGGGGTGAGGGACGTAGACCACCGCGATCTCGCCCGCCGCATGTCTGGCGGCAGCGTAGCTTGCGTGGGGAGAATCGACGCGGACCCTCACCCCCGGCCCCTCTCCCACAGGAGAGGGGAGAACGTCTACTTGGGCGTGACCTCGTATTCGATCCAGCCCGAGAGCGATTTGCCGGGCTCGACGATCAGTAGGTGCGCCACGTCTTTCAGCCCGCGGTCGAACAGGTTGTGGGCATCGGTCGAGCACGATTGGTTCTCGACGCAGAAGAAGGGCTGGCCGTCAGGCGTGTAGACCACCATGTGGGTGAAGTCATCCGTCGCCCGCAGCGTGATCTTCTTCCCCTTGTCGCGGAAGTCGATGACGGCCGGCTTGCTCTGCGAAAGGCCGTACCAGACGTCGTCGACGACGAAGCCGGCCAAGCTCTTGGGCTGGCGGGCGTCGTACTTCGAGCCGTCGAGCGAGAGCAGCTTGCCGGTGGGAAGCAGTTCCACCGATTCCATCAGGTGCGTGGCCGGGATCGTCAGGTAGGTGTCGGCCCGCTTGCCCTGATAAAGGAAGTAGGGGTGCAGGCACATGCCGAAGGGAACCGGGCCCTTGCCCTGCGTGTTATCCACGGTGTAGGTCCAGCGCACGGCGCCTGGCTTCACGCGGGTTTCGAGCCGCACGGTGTGCGGGAAGGGGAACAGCTCGTGGCTCTTGCCGCCGGGGGAGAACTCGTAGGCGCAGGTGACCGACGCATAGTCCGGGCCGTCTTCGGTCTTCTCGACCTTCCAGGGGACGCTGTGCACCAGGCCGTGCAGGAAGTTCGTGTTGTTGTTGGCTTCGTAGCGGTGGCTCTTCCCTTGAAAGCGGAACTCGGCGCCGCGCACCCGGTTGGGCATGGGGTAGATCACCGGGTTGCCGTAACGATAGCCGGGCAGGTCCTTCAGCTTTTCGGGGGTGTAGAAGTATTCGGTCCCGTCGACCACAAACGAGTAGGCGTTGCAGCCCGCCGAGGGGACGAGCCGGACCGTGGTGTCGCCTGACTTGAGACTGTAGACGTCCCAGCCGGAGGCCGCGTCCGTTGCCTTCGACACTTCACCACGCTCAACAGCCATGACCGAGCTCCCGACAAAACAAAGGGCGATCCCGAGTGCAAGCGCGCGGCGCGACATGGAAGGATTCACTCTGGGGAAGGGGGGTGGAGGAATTTGCGGCGCGCCCGCAGGGCCGCGCCGTCAGGGGGGCAATATAGCGTGCGGAAAGCCCGCGTTGTAGCGGCCGATAGGGCCGGTTTTCTGCTTGAATGCCCGTTGCGGCGCTTCTAGCATGAAGCGCACGTCCCGCCTTCCGGATGCCTCCGGTTCCACCCCCCCCGGCTGCTATGCTGCGATCTTCTTGGTTTCTCGTGTTCGCGCTGGCCTGTGCCTCGGGGGGAGCGGTCCGTGGGGCCGAGCCGCCGCTGCCGGCCCAGATCAGCTTCAATCGCGACATCAAGCCGATCCTGGCGGACAACTGCTACGCCTGCCACGGGCCCGACCGCAACAGCCGCCAGGCCGATCTGCGGCTCGACACGCAGGCCGGGCTGTTTGGCGGGGCGGCCGAAGGACATGTCGTCGCGCCCAAGGACCTCGAACACAGCGAGCTCTGGCGGCGAATCACGACGGACGACGCCGAGCAGAAGATGCCGCCGGCCGCCTCCGGCAAGGAGCTGACTGCTCGCCAGAAGGCACTGCTCAAGTCATGGATCGAACAGGGGGCGCCCTGGCAGGGCCATTGGGCCTTCCTGCCGATCGAGCGGCCGGCCGTGCCCCCGGCGAGCGAGGCTGGTTTCTCGCGGAACGCGATCGACGCCTTCGTGCTCGCCAAGCAGGCAGAGCAGGGCGTGGCGCATGCGCCTCCTGCGGAGCGGTCGACCCTGGTCCGCCGGCTCAGCCTTGATTTGTTGGGATTGCCCGCCGATCCGCGCGACGTGGCCGCCTTCGAGGCTGCAGCCGACGAAGAGGCGGCCTACGCCGCGCTCGTCGACAAGCTGCTCGCTTCGCCCCACTACGGAGAACGCCTGGCTGTAGGCTGGCTCGACCTCGTGCGCTACGGCGACAGCGTGGGCTATCACGGCGATCAGGCAATCACCATGTGGCCGTACCGCGACTACGTGATCGCGGCCTTCAACGCCAACAAGCCGTTCGACCAATTCACGCTCGAGCAACTCGCCGGCGATCTGCTGCCAGACGCCACGCGCGAGCAGAAGATCGCCGCCAGCTACAACCGGCTCAACATGATGTCGGCCGAAGGGGGAGGGCAGGACAAGGAGTATCTGGCGAAGTACGCCGCCGACCGGGTGCGGGCGACGAGCGGCGCCTGGCTCGGCGTCACCATGGGATGCTGCGAATGCCACGACCATAAGTTCGATCCGCTTGCCACCCGCGACTTCTACCGCTTCGCCGCGTTCTTCGCCGACGTCACCGAGCGCGGCATCTATGGCGGCGCCAACGACCACGGCGGCTGGGGCCCCATGATGGCCCTGCCGACGCCCGACCAAGAAACGGCGCAATTGCAGGCCGATGCCCAGGTGCAGGTCGCGCAGAAAGCCTTCGACGAGAAGGCGAGCGGTCTGGCTGATGCGCAGCGCGATTGGGAATCGGCCAAGCGCGCCGAGCTTGCCGCCGCGGCAGCGAAGCCAGAGGCTGACGCCAAGGCCGAACGCGAGAAGATCTTGCCTGCGGAGATCGCCAGCCTTGTTGAGCTTTCGCCGGATGCCCGCAACGCCGAGCAGCAGGCCAAACTCGCCGAACACTTCCGCAACTCGACGCCGCTCTTGAGCGCCGAGCGCGATCGGCTGGCCGCCGCTGCCAAGGCCAAGAATGACCTCGAGCAGCAGATCACGCGAATGCCGGCCACCGTGGCCGGCGAGCCGCGGACGATGCGCGTGCTGCCGCGTGGCAATTGGATGGACGACAGCGGCGACGTCGTGCTCCCCGGCGTGCCGGCGGCGCTCCCGCAGCCGAAGCTCGCCGGTGAGCGGGCGACGCGGCTCGATCTGGCGCGGTGGATGACCTCACGAGAAAACCCGCTGGTTGCCCGCGTCTTCGTGAACCGGCTGTGGAAGCAATTCTTCGGCGCTGGGCTGTCGCGGCGGCTCGATGACCTGGGAACTCAGGGCGATCCCCCGAGCCATGCGGAGTTGCTCGACTGGCTGGCCGCAGAGTTCATCGAGTCAGGCTGGGATGTGAAGCACCTGGTGCGGTTGATGGTGACCAGCGGGACCTATCGCCAGTCGTCGGCGGCCACCGCGGCCCAGCACGAGGCCGATCCGTTCAACCGTTGGCTCGCGCGGCAAGGGCGGTTCCGGCTCGACGCCGAACTCGTGCGCGACGGCGCGCTGGCGACGAGCGGGTTGCTCGCGCGGCAAATCGGCGGTCCCAGCGCGAAGCCCTATCAGCCGCCGGGCTATTGGGCCTACCTTAACTTCCCGGCGCGCGAATGGCAGAACGGCTCGGGCGACGATCTGTACCGTCGCGGCCTCTACACGCACTGGCAACGGCAGTACCTGCACCCGAGCCTGATGGCCTTCGACGCCCCCAGCCGCGAGGAATGCACCGCCGACCGGCTGCGTTCGAACACGCCGCTGCAAGCGCTCGCCCTGCTCAACGACCCGACCTACGCCGAAGCGGCGCGGGCCTTCGCCGAGCGCATCCTCCGTGAAGGAGGCGGCGGCACGCCGCAGCGGCTCGACTGGGCGTTCCGTCAAGCGCTCGCCCGCCCGATCCGCCCCGCGGAAGCCGAGGCGCTGGCGGCGCTCGTCGACAAGCACCTGGCGGAATACCGCCGCGACCCGCAGGCAGCCGTTGCGGTTCAAACCAACGGCGCCCGCGCCGCCGCCAGCGACCTGGACGCAGTAGAACTCGCCGCCTGGACCTCCGCCGCCCGCACGATCCTCAACCTGCACGCAACGATTACCCGAAATTGAATTGAACCGCAGAGGACACAGAGGCCGCAGAGCAAACAACAGAAAGTGAATTCCTCTGCGTCCTCTGTGTCCTCTGCGGTAAATTACTCTCCGTATGTCCTGGTGAGAGGTTTCGATGGCGCCTGAATCTGCGTTGACTCGCCGAGCGATTTTGGGCCGCGCCGCCCGTGGCGTGGGGTCGCTTGCGCTGGCGTCGCTGTTGGGCGAGGCGTCTAGTCGAACCGCGCGTGGCGACTCCTCCACCGCCAGCGACGCTTGGCCCGCCACGATCGCGCCCCTCCACAAGCCGGCCAAGGCCAAGCGAGTCATCTGGCTCTACATGGCCGGCGGGATGAGCCATCTCGAGACCTTTGATCACAAACCCAAGCTGACCGAGCTGCACGGGCAGCCGATGCCGGAGAGCGTAACCCAGGGGCAGCAGATTGCGCAGCTCCAGGGCCAGAAGCTCAACTGCTTCGCTCCGCAGCATCCGTTTCAGAAGTGGGGCCAGTCGGGCCAGGAAATCAGCACGATCCTGCCCGAGATGGGGCGGCAGTTGGCCGACAAGATCTGCATCGTTCGCTCGCTGCACACCGACGCGATCAACCACGACCCTGCCCATACCTTCATGAACACGGGCGCCATGATCGCCGGCCGCCCGGCCATGGGCTCGTGGCTGCTCTACGGTTTGGGGGCCGAAACGCGCGATCTGCCAGGCTTCGTGGTGCTCGTGTCGACCGGCAAGTTCGGCCAGTCGCAGCCGATCGCCGCCCGGCAATGGCACTCGGGTTTTCTGCCGAGCCGGTATCAGGGCGTCGAATTCCGCAGCAAGGGAGAGCCGGTGCTCTACGTGGGCAATCCGGCCGGCGTGAACGCTGCGCAGCAACGCGACGTGGTCGACGCCGTGCAGCGGCTAAACCGGTTGGAGGCCGAAGCGGTCGACGATCCCGAGATTGCCACTCGCATCAGCCAATACGAAATGGCCTTCCGCATGCAGACGAGCGTGCCGGGGCTGATGGACCTGGCCGACGAATCGTCGGCCACGCTCGAGCGCTACGGCGCCAAGCCGGGCGACGGCAGCTTCGCTTCGAATTGTTTGCTCGCGCGGCGGTTGGTGGAGCGCGGCGTGCGGTTCGTGCAACTCTACCACCGTGACTGGGACCATCACGGCAGCATCAAAACGCACTCGGCCGGCACCGCGGCCGAGGTCGACCAGCCGGCCGCTGCGCTCGTCAGCGACCTGGCCGAACGTGGGCTGCTCGAAGACACGATCGTGGTCTTCGGCAGCGAGTTCGGCCGCACCCCGATGGCGCAAGGGGACGGCCGCGACCATCACCTGGCAGGCTTCTCCTTCTGGCTGGCCGGCGGCGGCGTCAAGCCGGGCATCACCTACGGCGCGACCGACGAGTTGGGCTATCACGCCGTGGAAAACCGCGTCAGCGTCCACGATCTACACGCCACACTCCTGCACCTGCTGGGCATCGAGCACACTCGACTCACCTACCGCTTTCAGGGGCGTGACTTCCGCCTGACTGATGTGTCGGGCGAGGTGATCCAGAGCATCTTGGCGTAGCGCGTCGTCGGCAACGGGCGTCTCCGCGCGCGGAAACGCCCGCACCTATTCGCCCCAGCGTGCCCGCTCGCTCCCTACGACGCCCGAGCGCGGCGCTTCTATTCCATGCTGGCAACGCTCGTCTGAAACGCGGTCGTTCGCGGGAAACGGCCTGCTCATTTGCAGATAGGGGCCGACGCTCGAGTCCGTGCGCTCGGCTTCAAGCCAGCGCCCTGGCAGGCGGCACGCTCGTTGCAACTTTGCATGATCGTTGTCCTGCTTGCGTGCCAGCCGCACACGGCTGGGTCTTCTTGTTGAAGGAGGAACGATCATGTCCACTGCCGTTGCCAAACGCCCCACCGCCCAAACTCGCACTTGGCTGCCGCGCCCCTTCCAGGCGATCCGTGAAGAGGTCGAGGATTTGGTCAACCAGGCGATTGGGGATCCGGAAACCTGGAACTTCTCGCGTCTGTTCGCCCCCTCGCTCGACCTGTCGGAAACCGATGCGACGCTCGAAGTTCGCATGGATCTGCCAGGCATCAAGCCCGAGCAGGTCGACGTGCAGGTGAGCGGCAACCTGCTCACGATCAGCGGCGAGCGCAAGGAGGAGCGCGAAGAGAAGGGGAGGGCCTTCCACCGCATGGAGCGCCGTTGCGGCTCGTTCGCGCGAACGGTCAGCCTGCCCTGCCCGGTGAAGGAAGAAAAGGTCGACGCCCAGTACCGAGACGGCGTGCTCACCATCACGCTGCCCAAGACGGACGAGGCCAAAAGCCACAAGGTGAAAGTCAAGGCTGTCTAGCGGCGGCGAGCACGTACGCTGCCTGACGAAGGAAGGTGTCCCATGAAACGCACCGTCGATTGCCCCCACTGGAGTGATTTGCAGACGTTGGCCAAGCCGCAAACGGGGCCCTGCGTGTCGCTGTACTTGAGCACGCTTGCGGGACGCGCCGGCGAGCAGTCGGCGCCGAATCGGCTACGGCATCTGCTTACCACGGCGGAGAAGACGCTGGGGGAGGGGTGGGAGGCTGATCGCAAAGTGCTCGAGCCTGCCTACGCACTCTGCGAGGATCCCGCGTTTTGGAATTCCACCGACGAGGGACTGGCGATCTTCCTGTCGCCCAACTCGTGGGCCAAGTTTCGCCTGCCCATGGCCGTTGCCGACGTCTGCTGCGTCGACGATCACTTTCACCTCGCGCCGCTCGTGCTGCTGCCGGCGGAGAACGAGCCGTTCCTGCTGCTGGCGCTCAGCCGCAGCGGCGTGCGGCTGTGGGAGGGGGATCGCTACGCGCTGCACGCTCTCGAGGCGCCCGACCTGGCCGGCGGCATGCGGGCCGTGCTCAACTATGATCGGCCCGAAATTCAGCGCCAGGTCCGCTCGACGACGCGCCACCCGGCGGCAGGCTCGGTGGGTGCGGTCTTTCACGGGCAGGGCGCCGTCAGCGAGCACGACGAAGCCGATCTGGCCGCGTATCTGCGCAAGGTCGACGACACGCTGCACCCGCTGCTCTTCGGCGATCAGCGGCCACTGGTGGTCGCAGCCGTCGACTACGAGTTTGCCGCGTTTCAAGCGCTCGCTACGTATCCCAACCTGCTGGCAGAGCATGTGAGCGGGGCGCCCGATCACCGGTCGGCTGAGGAACTCCATGATCTGGCGATCAAAGTGCTGGCAGGGCGCCGCGCAGTGCGACAACGACAAGCGCTCGAGGCCGCAACGCGTCAGTTTGGCGGCGATCCCGCGTGGCACTCGCTGTCGGCGGTCCTCGGGGCGGCCGAGCAGGGGCGCATCGAGGCTTTGTTCGTGGCCGAGGGCAGCCTCCCAATCGGCCGCCGCTCGCCGCGCCGCGCCTCGCCCGCGAGCCGTCACGAGGCCACCGTGGAGAAGGCGGTGCTTGCCACGCTGGCCCATGGAGGGCGGGTCTACGTGGTCCCGCCCGATCAACTGCCGCGCCAGCGCGGACTCTTGCCGAGTCTGCGCTACGCGGCCGCTTCCGTCGCACGTTGAAAAGGGGCGATGAAAGCGCCGGCCCTTAGTGACGATTCGTCAGGAGGTGCGCCATGAACCTGGGACAACAATTCCGCAGCGAAGTGGTCACGATTGAGCCCGCCGCGCCGCTCGCCGAGGCGGTCAGCCGCATGGCGAGCCAGGGCGTCGGCGCCGTGGTGGCGGTGCAGGGGCGTCGGGTCGCCGGCATCCTCACCGACCGCGACGTCGCCCTCGCGCTCGGCCAAGGCGTGGCGACGACTCAGACTCCCGTCAAGGACGTGATGACCAAGGACGTCGTCACGATCTGGGAAGATCAAGGGATCTACGACGCCACGCAGTACTTCATCGGCCGCGGATTCCGGCGGCTGCCCATCGTGAACCGTGACAACGAACTGGTGGGCATCGTGACGTTTGACGATCTCGTGTCGCTCTTGGCCCACGAAATGATCAACGTGACGCGGGCGGTGGATCGCTCGCTGGCGCCAAAGCAAGGCTGAGCACGCTGGCTCGGCGCGCGTCGCGACGGCTCGCGCCGAGAGCCCTTACACAGCCAGCGCCTGGGGGCTGGCTGTGCCGCCGGCGCCTTGCAACGCCCGCACCAGTTCCACGGCGTTGGTCACGTCGAGCTTGCGATAGAGCCGCGTGCGGTGGAACTCGACCGTCTTTGGGCTGAGTTCGAGGCGCTTGGCCACTGCCTTGGTGCCCATGCCGGTCGAAAGCAACTCGGCGACCTCGCGCTCGCGCTTGCTGAGCAAGTCGAGACGCCGCTGTCCGGCGGCCCGCTGCGACTGATCGGCCCAGGTCGCCTCGGAGCGGCGGATGCCCCCTTGGACGGCGCGGATCAGGTCGTTCGCCGTGCAGGGTTTCTGCAGGAACTCGAAGGCGCCCAGCTTCATCACCTCGACGGCCAGCGGCACGTCGGCCTGCCCCGTGATGAACACGACCGGCAGCGAGTAGCCGCGGGCACGCAGTGTGCGCAGTAGCTCGAGCCCATTGGTGCCGGGCATGCAGAAGTCGAGCACCAGGCAACCGGGGCCGTCGTACACCGGCCGCTCGATGAAGCTGCGGCTCGAGTCGAAGGTTTCGACGGTCAGCTTGACCGACGTCAGAATCGTGTCGGCCAGGCGCCGGAAAGCGGCGTCGTCGTCGACGACGAACACCCGGGGCGACGTGGCGCTCGTGAGGCTCGAATTCAAGATGTGGCTCATGGCAAGAACTCTAGATGGCGGGTGTGAAACCCTAGCATTTCGGCGAACGAACGCAAGTAAATGCTTACAGCGCCTAGAAAAAGTCCCTAGCCTTCACGGCGATTCCCGGAGCCTGGGGGTGCGATTGCGCAGGGAGCGTTGGTCGTCCCGGCGATACTCGCCTGTTTGGGGGGACCGTCGGCCGCTTGCGAATTGCCGGCCTGGCGAGGCAAGATAGAGCCTTCCCACCTGCCGAACTTGCTCCCCTATCGACCCTGCCACTCGGAGCGTCTGCTCATGCGAGTCGTGCCGCCGGTGTTGTTCTTTGGCCTGGTTGTGTCGCTTGGCGCGGTCGCAGCGTCCGCCGCTCCGCTCCACCTGCGCGGGCAGCAGCGGCTCGAAACGGCGGCGGGGAGCGGCGTGTATCGCCCGGCCCCGCTCGATCTGACTTGGGAACCGGCGCAGACCGCGATCGTGATTTGCGATATGTGGGACCGCCACTGGTGCGTGGGGGCGACGGCCCGCGTCGCCGAAATGGCGCCGCGGATGAACGAGGTGCTCAAGGCGGCGCGCCGCCAGGGGGTGTTCATCGTGCATTGCCCGAGCGACACGATGGAGTTCTACGAAAAGTACCCGCAGCGGGCCCGGGCCAAGGCCGCCGAAAAAACAGCGCTCGTCGCGCGGCCCGCCGGCTGGTGCAAGCTGCGGGCAGAGGGCGAGCCTGCTTTGCCCTTCGACAACCCACACGACCGCTGCGATTGCGTGCCGCAGTGTCCGCACGGCAATCCCTGGAAGCGGCAAGTGGCGACGCTCGAGATCGCGCCCGAGGACGCCATCACCGACAGCGAAGAAGCCCTGGGCCTGCTGCGTGCCCACGGCATCGAGAACGTGATCGTGATGGGCGTCCATACGAACATGTGCGTGTTGGGACGGCCGTTTGCGATCCGCAATCTGCTGCGGCAGGGGTTCAACACCGTGCTCATGCGCGACCTCACCGACAGCATGCACGATTCGGGGGAGCCGCCGCTGGGGCTCGACCATTTTCGCGCCACCGAACTCGTGGTGGCCCACGTCGAGAAGTACTGGTGCCCTACGATCACGAGCAGCGACTTCTTGGGGGGCGGGGCCTTTGCATTCGCCGGCGACACGCGGCCCCACGTCGTGCTGCTGATCGGCGAGGACGAGTACGAAACCGAGCGGACTCTGCCGGCCTTTGCTGATGCGGAACTGGCCGACCAGGGGCTGCGGCTAAGCTACGTTTACGCCGATTCCCAGGACAAGAACAACTTCCCCGGCATGGAGACGCTCGATACGGCCGATCTGCTGGTCGTGAGCGTGCGGCGCCGGTTTCCCACGACGAAGCAGCTCGAGCGCGTGCGCACCCATGTGGCGGCGGGGCGGCCTGTCGTAGGCATTCGCACGGCGAGTCATGCTTTCGCAGAACGCAGCGGCTTTCAGGCGCCGCCCGGCCATGCAGCTTGGCCGGAGTTCGACCACGCAGTGCTCGGCGGCAATTACACGAACCACCACGGCAATTCCTCGCCCGATGGCCCGCGCTCGTACTGGTGGATCGTGCCCGAGGAAGCTAAACACCCGATCGTACGCGGGCTGCCGCCCGGGGAACTTCCCACCCGCTCGTGGCTCTACAAAACGCGGCCCCTCGCGCCCAAGTCCGAAGTGCTGGCGTACGGCCGCGTGGACGGCCGCGAGCCTCCTGAACCTCTGGCTTGGACCCACGAGACGTCGGCTGGCGGGCGGGTGTTCTACACGTCGCTAGGGCACGTCGACGACTTCGCGGCGCCCGCCTTCCGGCAGATGCTGCGACAGGGCGTCTTGTGGTCGCTGGGCCGAACCAGCGACGGGCCCTAGCGGTTGGCGCGGCTGCGCTAAGGCTGCAGCCGGCTTGTGAGGCGACGACGGCTGGCCGACGATAACCTCGGAAGAGTGCGTTGAGTTTGCTGGTGTTCGGCCGCGGCTCGCAACGCGCGGGGGCTGATGCTATTTGGCAGGTGCATCCGCAGTATGGGCCGCAAACGCGTCAATAAGTCTGAAAAAATCCGCGCTGCTCTCGAGTCGCTCGGATTCGACGCCCCCTCGCGCGAGATTGTGGCCGCGCTGAAGTCGCAGCGCGTGAGCGTCTCCTCGACGCAGGTCGCCAATGTCCGCGCGCCTTTCGAAGGCCGCGAGCACCGCACGGCGTCGCCCGAGCAGCGATCGTGTGTCGTTGCCGGCGTTGCTGGCGGCCAAAAGGCTGTTGCAGGAAGCCGGTTCGCTCGAGGCGGCGCGGCAGACGCTCGCCGCGCTCGGCCAAGTGCTCTAAGAGCAATTGCCGCAGTGCCCGCGCAGCAGCACTCCGGTTACGTCGCGGATGCCGGACCGCTTGCTCCCCGGCGTCGGTTTGATGTCGACGCTGACCTCCGGCAGGCAGGTCACTTCGCCGCAGTCGACGCACACGAAATGGGGGTGTTCCTCGCTGCCCCCCTCGGCCTTGAGCTCGAACCGCCACACGTGGTCGCCCAGCTCGATTCGCGATACGAGCCCGGAATTCGTGAGCTCGATCAGGTTGCGGTAGATTGTGGCCCGATCGAACCCTTCCTCGGCCAGGCCGTCGGCCACTTCGGCGTGGCTGAGGGGAGCGGTCGCAGCGATCAGAAAGCGAACCACGGCGATGCGGGCGGCCGTGGAGCGCAGTCCCACCTGGTGCAAGCGCTGGCGCACGTTCTCCAAGGACGCCTTGGAGGAGGGGTCTTTCATCGCGGGACTCGGGGCTCAGGGGCGGCGGCCTGACTGTAGCTTAGCAGGCGGCGTTGCGGCTGAGAATTCGGAGCGCCGTTGGCGGAGCGGTGAGCGCGTCGCGGCTGTCTTTTCGCCAAGCTTGCCGGGCGCGCAACCGCCACCGCTGTCTTTGCTTGCCGCTGCGGGCCCGGCCACTTACAATGAACCGCAGTTGGCAGCCCGCCAGGAATCGGGCCTGTCGCCGCCGCGGATCGCGTCTGTTCGGCTAGGCCTGGAATCGAGGACGCGCCGTCCGATCCGCTGGCATCCGTAGGGTCCGCATTTGCGATGAATCGGAGCGCCGCATGGTCAGTCGCCGCACGGCCGTCGTTCTGGGAGCCGCTTCGGTCTGGCTCGTGGTCGCGCTCGTGGGCCTCACCCATTCGGAAAGTCCGGGCAAGCCCGGCAGCGCTAAGCCCTCCTCGCTGGCGGGGGTCAAGGACGAAGACTACGAACTGTTTCGCGCCCTGGCCGACACCCTCGACCAGATCGAGCGCAACTACGTGCAGCCCATCAGCCGCCGCGAGCTGATGGAGGCCGCCATCGCCGGCATGCTGGGCAAGCTCGATCCGCATTCGAGCTATATCCCGCCCGACGACATCGCGAATTTCCGCACCAGCGTCGAGAGTCAGTTTGCCGGCATCGGCATTCAATTGGGGGTCGACGACGGGCGCCTGCGGATCGTGAGCCCCCTCTACGGCACGCCGGCCTATCGGGCCGGGCTGCGGGCCGGCGACCGCATCGTATCGATCGATGGCCGCCCCGCCGAGCAGATGAAGCTCGACGACGCGGTCAAGGCCCTCAAGGGAGAGCCCGGCTCCTCGGTTACGGTCAGCGTGGCCCGCCTGGGCTCGCGCGAGCCGATCGTCCGCAAGCTAACCCGGGAGATGGTGCACGTCGAAACCGTGCTCGGCGAGCGCCGCGGAACGGACGACCGCTGGGACTTTATGCTCGATCCGCAGAAGCGAATTGGCTACATCCGCGTGTCGTCTTTCAGCCGAGACACCGCCCGCGATCTGCGCCAGGCCCTTGACCGGTTGACCGAGGCCAAACTGCAAGGGCTCGTGCTGGACCTGCGTTTCAATCCGGGCGGTCTGCTGAGTTCGGCCATCGAAGTGGCCGACATGTTCGTCGCCGACGGACGGATCGTGAGCACGCAGGGGCGGAACGTGCCGGAGCACGTGTGGGACGCCGAGCGACCGGGCACCTACGAGGGCTTTCCCATGGTCGTGCTGGTGAATCGCTTTAGCGCGAGCGCCAGCGAGATCGTGGCCGCGTGCCTGCAGGACCACAAGCGGGCGGTGATCGTGGGGGAGCGAACTTGGGGCAAAGGGAGCGTGCAGAATGTGATCGAGCTCGAGGAGGGCAAGAGCGCCCTCAAGCTGACCACCTCGAGTTACCAGCGTCCCAGCGGCAAGAACATCCACCGCTTCCCTGACGCCAAGGACACCGACGACTGGGGCGTTCGCCCCGACGACGGCTACGATCTACGGCTGAACGACCGAGACATGGCCAACCTCTTCGACGACCGGCAACGCCGCGACGTGCTGAACACGGGGGAGAGCGTCGTCGAGGCGCCGGCTTCTCCGGCCCGGCCGTACGTCGATCGTCAGCTTGCCAAGGCCGTGGAATGCCTTTCCGGCCAGATCAAGGAAAGCCCCCAATAAGCGGGCACTTGGAGTTGGGCTCGGTCCTGCTTGGCGCCTCCCTCCGTGGGACTCCTACGACGGTCGCCGTTAGGCCCCAGGTGTTCTTTTCGAGTGCGCAGGCCTGCGGATGTATCTCCTCACGCTGGAAACCACGTGCGATGAAACCGCGGCCGCCGTGGTCGACGACCAGGCCCGCGTGCTTTCGTCGGTCGTCGCCTCGCAGGACGAACTGCACGTGCGGTTTGGCGGCGTCGTTCCGGAGATTGCGGCGCGGGCGCACTTAGAACGCATTCTGCCCGTGATCGACGAGGCCCTGCAGCGGGCGGGCGTAGGGATGACTGAACTGGGCGCGATCGCCGTCGCCAACACGCCGGGACTGGCCGGATCGCTGCTGGTGGGCTTGTCGGCGGCCAAGGGGCTCGCGTTGGCCCTGGACCTGCCGCTCGTGGCAGTCGACCATCTTCAGGCGCACGTGTATGCCTGCCAGATGGCGGCGGGGAAGCCGGTGTTTCCCTGTGTGGCGCTGGTGGCCAGTGGCGGGCACACGAGCCTGTTTCGCTGCCGGTCGGCGATCGATTTCGAGCTCTTGGGGGGCACGATCGACGACGCCGCCGGCGAGGCCTTCGATAAAGTCGCGGCGCTCCTCGGGCTCCCTTATCCAGGCGGCCCGTCGATCGAACGCGCCGCCCAGGGAGGCGATCCGCGCGCCGTGCGCTTGCCACGCGCCTTCTTGGACGAACCCGACCGGTTGGAGTTCAGCTTCAGCGGCCTGAAAACAGCCGTGCGTTATCGGCTCTACGGACAAGGCAAACCAATCGACGCGTTGCCGGCGCTGATGCCGGAAGCACGGGCGGATTTGGCCGCGAGCTTTCAAGAGGCGGTGATCGACTGCCTGGTGGCGAAGGCCCAGGCGGCCCTGCGGATCACAGGGCTGCGCGTACTTTGCGTAGCTGGCGGCGTGGCTGCGAACGCGCGCTTGGGGGATCGCCTAGCCCAGGCCGCCGCAGCACCTTCAGGCTTTGAACTCCACTTCGCGCCGCGGGCGCTTTGCACCGACAACGCCGCGATGGGCGCAATCGCCGCAGAGCGGCTGCGAGCGGGGCTCGTGGAGAGCTTAGACCTCGACGCCTTGCCCGGGCTGATCCGACCCGGCCGCTCGCCTGCGGTTCGTTGATCGTTGCGGTGGCCAGGGCTTAGAAGAAGCCGCCACCGCCGCCGCCCAAGCCACCGGCGCCGCCACCACCGCCGACGCCGCCGCCAGCACCGGCGCCGCCCACGTTGGCCGACGTGTTCGACGCGCCACCCTGGATGCTAAAGGTGGTTACCGAGCGGATCGTGGAGAACTGCGGGGAGGGCGTGATCCGCACGTAGCGGCGATCGGCCGAGATCACCGCCGAGGCGAACATCATCGTGCCTTCAGGCAGAGTCTGGATGACCGGCATGTAGCCGACGCCCGGACGGAACCGGTTGGCCGCCGCCACGGCGAAGGCGCCCCGTCCGCGTGATGCGGCGAAGGCGGCCAGCGAACTGTCGTCGGCCAGGCCGTCGATCTGGTTGGCGATGATTGCGCGATTGAGCGCCATTTGCCCCTGGGCGGCGTTGACCAACTGGCGTTGCGCCAGCGGCTCCTGCCGGCGGCCTTCTGCCAGATCGAAGACCACGGCGGCGTCATCGTCGCCGAGCGGAATTTGTTTGCGGAAGTGCTGGGCCTTCTGATCGCGGAAGTGCGTGTAAACGTCCACGGTCACCTTGTCACCGGCGACCTTGCCCCAGACCTTGCGGAGCAGCACGCGGTAGGCGCCTGCGAAGGCCTCGGGACAAACATACGCTTCCGAGAGGCCCTTGGTCGCGCTCTCGGCAGAACCGGCCACCGTGTCGCCGATCATGACGCCGCCGGCGGTGGTGCGCGGATTGCGGAAGGAGCAGACCGAACCGGTCGGCTCTTCGACGATCAGGTCGACGTCGGCCTCGCCGTCCCAAGAAACCTGAACCACGCAATCGCGGGCCATGGCCTTGTTCAGTTCCTTCTCGAAGCTCTCCATTTCTTGCGTGCGGCCTTCGCTCTTGAGCTTGGCCAGCGTCGCTTCGGCCACGCGCACGGCGTTGTGGGCGATTTGTTCGCGATCCTTCGGCCAGGCTTGCCGCAGCACGCCCACCGTCGACCAACGAATGCCGTCGAGGTCGTCCAACCGCTTGGAAAGTTGCAAGCCCTGCACGTACGGCTCGGGGCGATAGGGTTCGAGGTCGGAAACCTGGCGGTAAATTTTCAGGGCCCGCTGTTCGAAGCCGATGCGGGACATGTAAGCCGCGATCGTCAACAGATCGTTCGAGTTGACCGCAAAGTCGACCGCCGACAGCAACGCCCGTTCGATCTCCGCCTTGGGCTTGTTCTGCATCTGCAGAATTAGACCCAGGGCCTCATACATCCAGGGCTGGGCCTTGCCGTTGCGGAGCGAAGCGCGGATCAGGCCGTGAGCTTCGTCAAGCTTCCGAGAGGCCACGCGATCAAGCACCGTCGAACGCAGGGCGCCGGCCGTGGTGTCGGCGTGGTTGGCCAAGTAGTCGTTCCAGGCGGTCTCGGCGTCCTGTCCCTCGGGGATTGCCAGTACGATGGGCTTCGCCAATTTGGCATCCCGGGGAACCGCGCGCGGGGCCTTCGGGGCGGGCGCCGCAGCAGGCTTGGCGACCGCAGGTTGGGCCGCCTTGGCCTCGTCCGCCGGAGCGGCCTTCTTCGACGAGAGCTTGAGGTCATCGGCCACGGCGAACAACGCGCGGCGCGGGGCTGCAGGCAGCGGATCAGACACGCTGAACATGCCCATGCCGCCCATGCCACCGCCCATACCACCCATGCCACCGCCCATGCCACCCATGCCGCCCATGCCGCCCATCATGCCGCCACCCATGCCGCCCATGCCACCGCCCATGCCGCCCATCATGCCGCCGCCCATGCCACCCATCATGCCCATGCCACCCATCATTCCCATCATTCCGCTTTGGACCGGGATGACCAGGTCGCCCACCGGGTAGACTTTGGTGCTGAGGGCGCTTTGTTCGGCTTCTTCGGGGGTGGTGATCAGCAGGTATTCGTCCTTGATGGCGTAGGTCAGGTCTTGTTGGCGGAGCATCAGCCGCAGGGCCGAGCGGAGCGAGATGCCGCTGACGTCGAGCGTGATCGGGGTGTCGACCGCCACGCCGGCGTCTTCCATCGCCTTGTTGTCGAGCTGAATCTCGATGCCGTGCTGGTTCTTGAGCAGGTTCACCACGTCGGTCAGCGGCGAGTCGGTCACGTTCAACTGGGTCGTCTTGTCGAGCTCGGCGTAGATCTTCTGCTCGGCCGGGCTCCCTTCCGACAGGTCGGCCCGCTTGTACTTGGCGCGGGCGGCCGTCAGCTCGGCCCAGAACTGCGGATCGGGATAGACGATCGGCGGATCGTCGGGCGTCGGAATGTGGGCCCGCTCCACCTGGGCCAACGTGTCGACGAAGCCCCGCTGACGCGCCTCACGCAGCGCCATCGCTTCGACGTAGTAGCCCGCGGTGCGGGCCGTCAGCATGGCGGCCACGGGGACCGGATTGCGGGGCATCAGGTCGCGGGCCGGCATCGCGGCGTCGACTTCGGCGTCGACGTAACGTCCCTCCGCCATCAGCGCGTTGAAGCGCTGCATGAGCTGGTCCACCCGCTGTTCGTCGCGGGTCAGGTTCTCGGCGATGCGGTTCTCTTCGGCCGCGGCCGCCCGCTCTTGGGCCAGCTCCGCCTCGCGCTGCTCGTGCTCGATCGTCAGGCGGCTGGCGTGCCGCAGCGAGGTGTCGATCTGGGCCAGCAGTTGGGCCCGCAGCTCGGGCTCGATCTCGGCCCGCAACACCCGTTCGCGGACCAACTTGAGGTCGGTCTGGGCCAGCTCGGGCTGGTCCCCCATCACGCCGCGGGCCTGGTTGAGCGCGTCCTGCACGTCGGCCTGCAGCGATTGGGCCAGCAGCCGCCGCTGCGTCTCGAAGGCGTTGAGCAAGCGGCCCTGTTCGTCGAACGTCTGCTCTTCGGCGGGGAACTGGGCGTCGGCCGCGGGGGCCGGGGCTTGCGCGAGCAGCAGCTCGTCTTGGCCGTGCCCTGCCTGGGCCAACTGCACGGCCCCTTGCAGGGCGCGGGCCGCCGGGTCGTGGGGATCGCGCTGGAGGGCTTCCTTGGCCAGCGTTTCGGCGTTGGTCAGGTTGCCGGCCGCCACCGCCTGGCGGCCCAGCTCCACGAGGCCGTGGCCGCCGGCGGCGAACATGCCCCGCAGCTCGGTGAGTCCGGCCGTGCCGAGCGTGGCCAAGGTGGCCCCGTGGTCGGGCCGGGCGTCTTCCACGAGCGTGGCCAAGAAGGCGTGCTTGTCGTCGCTGGGGGCCGGCGCTACGTTCCAGGTCAGCTCGGTGGTCTGACCGGCGGCGTCGGCCTTGATCGCCACTTCGGCGGCTTCGCTCAGTTCCCCTGCGCCGATGACCACGGTGTCGCGGTCGCTCCGCAAGGGGGGCGTGACGGCCGGGAAGACCTCGGTCAGGCCGTGCGGCCAGACGGCCGACTTCGGGTAGTAGACCAGGGCATGGCTCGAGTCGGCCAAGAAGCGGCCCGCTTCGCCATCGGCCAGATCGGCGTGATCGATCAGCAGGCGGCCCCCCGTGTGATTGCCGAGCGCGGCCAGCAGCAGAGCGTCGATCCGCGGCCCCACGGCGTAGCAGGAGACGGGGGCGCGAGCCCCCACCAGGTCGGCGGCCAACTGGGCGAAGCCCGCGCTCTTGAGCACGTTGGCCGCGCTCATGCCGTCGCCGATGTAGGCGATGGCGCGGGTCGGATGATTCTCTGCGAAGGTCGCGGCGGCGGCCCGCAGCGCGGCCGGCATGTCGGTGGAGCCCAGCGGCACGCGGGCTTCGAGCGCGGCGACGGCGGCTTTCGCTTCGTCGCCGCCGGGGGCTACGAAGCCCTTCGTCAGCGGCACGATGTCGGCGTCGACGGCGAGCACCTGCACGCGGTCTTGCGCGCGGAGGCTGGTGAGCAGCGCCTGCAAGGCTTGCAGCGACTTCTCGCGGAAGGGGCCCACCTGGCTGGCCGAGGTGTCGACCAGGGCGACCACGTCGACGGGGCCCGCGGCCTCGCCCGCCGGCGCCGTCAGGCTCAGGGCAAAATACGAGCGGCCGTCAGGCTTCGCGTACCGCTCGAAACGGGCCACGCCGGCCGAACCAGGAACCTCCGCAGCCCACGCCGCAGCACCCACAGCCCAACCCACACAAGCCACACCCAAGCCCGCCAACCACTTGCCAGGAGCCATGTTCAGAAACTCCATCCGAGAGGAGAGCCACGTGCGAGACGCCGTGTTCCGATAGCGGGTCTACCAGCACGAACAGACCGGTTCCGGCCACGCCGATTATGCCGGACAGGTCACATTCTAGCCGCGCTGCTCGATTTACGCCACAAAAATTTGCAAAAACGCCGCGGGCGCGAAACTCACGAAACGTGCGGCGTCGTTGCGACTTGGGCTCCGCCGAGGGCGGCACTCTCCTTGGGGTGAATACCCAAGAGCGGACTAAAGCTCTAAAAAGCCCCCCTTGCGGGCCTGGGCGCCCACTCCGGCCTGCGGGGGCGAAGGCCGCTCGCCAGCCCCCACCGAACGGGCCAGGTCGAGCATCGTGTGCCCCGCCCCGGCCAACGAGGACGCCGCCAGCGTCTGCAGCCGCAAGGCCGCCGCGCTCCACGCCTGTCCGGCGTCCCCGGGTCGTACGCCTACAACCCGAGGACGCTTCGCCCGCCAATGGGTAAGGGGGCGGGCATTGGCGCCGGACCGCTTGTCGGCGGCCCACCATTCTCGGCAGCGGTGAATGGCCAGTGCCCGGGAAAGCTGGGCGTCCGCCCGGTCGAGGCCGGAACGAGCGACGTTGCCCAGATTCGACGCGGAACGTTTGACCACAAGCCAGGTCGGGTTCAGAGCGCGGGCGGCGAGAGGGCGCCAGAGTGTTGCCGGGTTTGCCCCGGTCGAACGAAACGCCGTCTGCCACAGGTGGGCGGCCTTAATGCGCCCAGCCGCCAGAGCCCGCTCGGTCCAGCCGAGCGTCTCGAGCTGTCGCCAGGTTTGCGAGGCGGCCCACGTTGCCGCGATCTCGAGAGACCCCCGCAGGTTCGCGGTCGGCGCCGAGAACGCCGCCGCCGCCAGGGCGCTCGCCAGCCCACCTCTTTCAGAGGCTGCCGGACGAGCGGGTTGCCTGAGTCTTTCCAGGGCGAACCGTCTTGCCAACCTTTGGGCCGACCAGGGCCTTTCCATTTCGCGAGCGCAAAAGCCGTCTGCGCCTCCCCAGGGCTCGCTGGCGAAACGGCCGCAGCCATGGTTCGCCAGAGTCGAGGCCGAAGGGGCGGGGCTGGCGGCTGGACTTGCCGCGTGAACCGCATCGCAATCGCGCGCCCCACGAGCGTTCTCCAACGTCAGCAGCGATGACCCCAAGGCGCACATCAGCAGGGTCAGCAAGGCGTGAGAACTGGTCATGGGTTTGCGGCGCTCCACAGGGCAGGCTGGTCCTGGCCGGCGCCGTGGGGCGGTTCGCAATCCCGCCGCACGGCCGTGCTAGGAGTATCGGAGTGCGAAAGGTGACGCTGTTAAGCAATTGGCGTAGCCTGCGTTGGCTGTGCGCTCAAAGAACCACTCCGGCAACGCGCAGAGTTTCGCTGGCCCGCAAGGTTTACCAAGTGAGCGGCCGGGCGGCCCGGCTTCACTCGCTCGACGAGACCCGTTATCAAAGGTGTTGTACGCAGGGTGCACAGGCTGGAAGCCTGTGCCACGATGGGACTCGAAGGCGGGGCAATGATTGGAACAGAACCTTCGTGGCACAGGCTTCCGGTCTGTCATCGTGGGACAGGCTTCCAGCCTGTCTCTGGCACGCGGGCTGCTCTCTTGGGTTGCTAGCAGGATTCACCGCATACGAATGGTCCCCACAGCGGACCCTACAGAACCGACCTATGAAACGATCTTTGCTGCTGATCGCCGCCGGCATTCTGCTAGGCGGGCTGCTGATGCACTTCGGCGAGAATCGGGTGCGGCGCGACCTGAGCGCCGCCGCTCACGCCCAGGAGGTTCGCCCGGAACCCAAGTCGAGCGAAGCGCCGCTCGAAACGATCCGCCCCCGACCGAAGCCGCCGGCGGAGCAGGAGACGTTCACGCCCGACGAGCGGGTGAACATCGCCGTTTACGAAAACTGCCGCCGCAGTGTCGTGAACATCAATACCCGCAGCACGCGGGCGGGCAATCCGTTCTTCGACGAGGAGTCGAACGGCATGGGCTCGGGCTCGGTGCTCGATAAACGGGGACACATTCTCACGAACTATCACGTGGTCGAAGGCGCCCGCGAGATCCAGGTCACGCTCGACGGCAAGAGCTACGAAGCTCGCCCCGTGGGGGCCGACCCGCCGAACGACATCGCCATCGTGCGGATCGACGCCCCGGCCGACGCGCTCCATCCCGTCGTGTTCGGCGATTCAGCCCGCTTGCGGGTAGGGCAGCGGGTATTCGCGATCGGCAACCCGTTCGGCCTCGAGCGAACGTTTTCGACCGGCGTCGTCTCGAGCCTGAACCGCACGATCCCGAGCCGCGACCAGGCCCGCACCATTAAGTCAGTGATCCAGATCGACGCCGCGATCAATCCCGGCAACTCCGGCGGCCCGCTGCTCAACAGCCGCGGCCGGCTGATCGGCATGAATACGGCCATCGCCAGCCGCACCGGCCAGAGCGCCGGCGTCGGCTTCGCCATCCCGGTGAACACGATTGCCCGGATCGTGCCGCAGTTGATCGAGAAGGGGCACGTGGAGCGGCCCGACCATGGGATCGCCCAGGTCTACGAAACCGACCGCGGCCTGCTGCTCGCGGCACTCGTGCCGGGGGGACCGGCCGAACACTCGGGGCTGCGCGGGATCACCCTGCGCACCGAGCGCAAGCGGCAAGGGGCCTTCGTCTACGAATTCCAGCGCCGCGACGTCACCACGGCCGACCTCGTGGTGTCGGTCGAAGGCCAGGCCGTCAACACGGCCGACGAGTTCCTGACGCTGATCGAAAGCCGGCGGCCAGGGGACGAGGTGAACCTGGTCGTCATCCGCGAGGGGCGGGAGACGCCGGTGAAGCTGAAGCTGGGGAAGGGGCAGGAGGGGGAGTAGGGAGGGGCGCCGGCCTGGATCGCCTAGGCCAAAGGAGGCCCCCACCGAGTCCGAAGGCTAGAGTTCCCGCCGCTTGAGCCGGCAGGGTCCAGCGAAGTTGGCGCTCGTAGTCGCGGACCAGGACCTCGATCTCCGGCGGGTTCAGGTGAGACGGCGAAAACGGAGGCTCCAGGAATCGCGAGGTAGGCGGGTACAAGCAAAAGGCCACGAGCGCGAACGCCCAGGACGCCGTTGCAAAGCCCTTCCAGAACGGCGTGCGAACAAACCAGGCCAGCGCCGGGCTAGCCGCTAAGCAGACCGCCAGCGAGATCCGCGGCAGACCCGCGGCGACGCCGAGGAGCGTGACCGCGCCGAGCAGGTGGAGAACAGTGAAGCGGGCGGACTGGCTGCTCACCAATTTGCTTCCACCTTGAGATCGTCTCCCGGCGGCTGGTCGGCCTGGCCCCGCGCTCCATCGTCGCGCTCGTTGGAACCTACTGAGTAGAGCAAGTAGCCCTTCCCATTGCCGGCGGGCAGATAGACGAACGACGCCCCGCTGAACGGATCTTGCGGTATAGCCGGCAGGTACGCTGGCACAAGCGCGGCGAGCGCAGCGGGCACAGCCCCCTGGTCCGCCCGATGCAATGCGAGCGCCAGCGCCAGCCGCGTTAGCTCGCGTTCCACAGTGGTCCGATCGATGTCCCAGGCGATCTGGGCCAACGCCGGCGTCGTGAGATAAACGCACTGCTCGGCGACCCGCTCGCCGAGTTCGCGGCGCGGCTCGGCCCAGCCGCTCAACGAACGACCGCCGTGATAAGCTCGCTCTTCGAGGGCTTCAAGATCGGCGCCGACCGCCGTCACGGCCGTTCGCCGAGCCTGAGGCGAGCGCTGTCCGAACGCCGCCACCATACGGTCGTACCAGCGGTTGCCCTCGGTGAGGGCGACGTTCCAATCGACTAGCGCGCCTGGGACCTTGGGCGCCCGGCTCGAAAGGGCCGCCAGCGACTCGAATCGCGGTCGGCCATGCTTCGCCAGGACCGAAATCAGATCGAGGTACACAAAACGGTCGCCTTGGTCGACCATAGAGGTCGGTGAAGGAAATGCCGCAAGCTGGTCGAGCGAGTTCAGGTAATCCTTCAGTTGCCGTGCGTTGAGCTTCTCCGACGTCGCCAGCACGCGCCCCGCCTCGCAGGCATGCCGCTCGATCTCGAGCCCCTGCTGCAACTCCCAGGCATGCGTTCCCTGCGCCAGCAACCGCGCCAAGCGATGCGCGGCGAGGAGATCTGCGATTGCCAAGTCGCTTCGGCCCGTCTCGGTGCGCAAGACCGCCCGCGCACAGAAAGCGTCGCCAAGCTGCCGGAGCGGGTCGGCCTGCGGCAACTGCAGACTCAGCAGAGGCGCGTCGTCGGCCACCACGACTACCGGCACGTACCAGCCTGACTTTCGGCTGGCCGCGACCACCGAGTCCAACGTCGGCTCGATCGCCGTCAACCAACCGGCGATGTCTGGCAGGCGAGGCGGCGACCAGAGTTGGGTTCGCGCCAGCAGCAGGGCGCCGTTGAGCTTCGTGCCCTCAACCGCATCCTGCGGCTGGGCGTACTTGTGGAGCGAAGGAAACCTTCCCGGCGGCAAATCCGCGGGCGCCAAGCCCAGCCGCTGGAGATGCTCGTGGCGAATCGAGTCTGGCAAGATTTCGATGCCCATCGCCTTCAGTAAATCGATCCAAGCATTGTCGGCCGGTGCGACACGTTGGCGGCACACATCGTCGATCGCTTTCGCATAGTTGATCGTGCCGTCGGCGCGGACGGGAGCGGTGAGGTAGGTCGTCGCCGCGGAGAGGCGAATTTTGGGGGTGCCCGGCCAACCGAGCAGCCAGAGAAGTCCAAACGTCAAGGCAGCCAGGGTGAGCAGCGCGACTAGGATCCGCCGATGCCAGGGCCAGTGGGCGACAACCTTATCTGCGCCGCTCGACATGATTCACTTTCGATTGGTGAGCGCGACCGCTGAACTCGTAGAAGTCTACGCACCATCCCCTGCCGAGGATCGTGCGTTCATTGCTGCTTTACCCCTCGCCCTCAACTGAATTGCCCCATCCCAGTCGGCTGGCGGCGCCTACTGAAGTAGGTTGCCATTTCTCCTGCGGCGGATCGCCGCTCTCCTCCCGGAGCCTACTTTGGCTTCTCAAACACTACTGCCATTAGTTTGCCCCCCAAAACGCCGACGAGAAACACCGTCAGTGCGTGTACCTGCCACATAGCCAGACCGCGAGTGATGCGAAGATAACTCTGAAGAAAACCTCCGACGAGAATAGTGGCGCCCCACACGCTGAAGCAGAAGCCAAACCAAAAGGTTGGTCTTGGCGCCAGTAAGACCAGTGCCAGCATGCCAAGCATGCTGCCATAAAACAGCAGCACTGCTGCTGCATTGGGGACGACAAGACACACTGCGCAGCCTGCGATGACCGCGAACACGCTTCCCAGCGAAATGGAGGTAGAGTTCATCTTCCGCGCCAAGAAGCAAAACGGGGCGAACGCCAATCTGCCTCGTATGCCCTAGTTTGCGTCTGTCGATCGGGGATTGGGGTGTGCAGTCGTGGATTCCGCCGAAAAGGGAGTTGTTCTCTGCCTCGATCATTCAAGCTTGCGTATCTTTCGCACCGCTTTCCAGTTTGCCGACAATCCCCGTGCGGACATAACGTCCCGGAAAACAAGGCCGTATCCGTCCATGATGGGTTCCGATTCGTTCCAGACGGTGTCGCATTCGAGGCACATGAACGCCTTGTTCCAAACCTGGTCGATGGACACTTCCCAGACATCGTCCTGCTCGCAGTAAGGGCAGATCACCATCCCATTAATCCCCGACTTTTCGGTCGGTCCTCACCCCTTCGCACCCAACTGAATCGCCCCATCCCAATCCGCCGGCGGAGTCCGTTGGTGCTGGGCGATGAAGGCCGTGAGGAAGTCTTTGGCGCGGTCGGTCGCCGGCACCTCGTGCAGGCGGGCAAATGCCGCTTCCCAGCGGCCGGCTTGCCAGTCGTCGAACGCTTGTTCGTACGCCGCGAGTTGGGCGTCGGTCAGGGATAGGTCTTCCGTCGCCGGGGGGAGCAGCTCGCAGACCGTGAGCGGGTTGTCCATGCCGACCGGGCGCACGACCGCCAGCCGCCGTACCCGCGCCTTGCCAGCGGTCAGGCTGGCTTGAATCCGGCGGGCGAGCGGTTCGTCGAGCAGCACGGGGGCCCGCAGCAGCCGGGTCATTCCTTCGAGCCGCGAGGCCAGGTTCACCACGGGGCCGAAGGCGGTGACCTTCACCTGGTCGGCGGTGCCGATCTTGCCGGCCACGGCCCGGCCGGCGGCCAGCCCCAGCCCGGCCTCGAAGCCCGCCAGCGGATCGGCCGGATCGCGGGCCGCGGCGGCGAACTCGGCCCGAATCGCGAGCGCCGCCTCGGCCGCCCGTTGGGCGTCGTCAGGCGTGGTCAGCGGCCAGCCCCAAAAGCCCATCACCGCGTCTCCCTGGAAATCACCGACGACGCCGCCGGCCGCCAGGATGTGGGCCGTAGCAACTCCCAGCGCCCGGCTGACGCGCCGCAAGAGCCCCAGCAGATCGCCCGCCTCGCGCTCGGCCCGCCGCGAAAAGCCGCGGAGGTCGCAAAACAGCACGACGACGTCGGCCTCGCGCGGCGCGAGCGCTTGCTCGGGATCGGCCTCCGCCAGCGCCTCGAGCACCACGGGGGAAAAGAACTGCCCGAGCGCCGCCTGGCGGCGCTCGAGGGCCCGCGTTTCGCAGAGTGCCGAGAGCGTTTGCGCGGCGAGCTCGGCGAACTTGAGGTCGTCGCGCAGTTCCTCGGCTGTCGCGCTCCCCGGCCCCAGCGAGCCCGCCACGTAGAGCGCCCACCCCCGGCAGGCCGACACCGACAGCGGCATGGCGAACGCCCAATCGAGCCCGGCCGCGGCGGTATAGTGCTGCGCGGCTTCGCCGACGGTCGACCAGACGTGCAGCACAGCTTCGTCCCGCTCGACCGCGGCGCGGATCAGCCGTTCGCTGGGGCGGAAGGGGCTCGCGCGGTGGTCACGGCGGTCCCAGTGCAGCACCTGCACGCTCTCGTCGGCCGCGCTCACGAGCGCCACGGCCGTCGCCCGGCTCACACCGGCCAAGAGCGTGTTCACCACGCGCACGAACAGCTCCCGCTCGGTTGGGTCGCCGGCGATCAAGTCCGGCAAGCGGCTGAGGGCTTCGATCCGCTCGGCGGCGTTGCGATAGGGGAGTCGCCGCAGGTACTCGGCGGAAAAGGTCTGTTCGTTCCGCGGATGAGGATGCTCGAGCGAAGCCTCGGCCGATTCGTCGACCACGGTGAAGGTGGTCTGCCCGATCACGAAGTGCTCGCCGGCCTCGGCATCGAAACGGGCCGAAGGCTGGCCGCGCCAGAAGACGGGGTTCTTGGCCGCCGGGGCCACGCGGACTTCGAGCCGACCCTCGTGCCAGCGGAGCGCGGCATGGGCCCGCGAAATGCGGTCGTCCCAGGGCGCTTCCCACGCGCCGCTCCCGCGGCCGAGCGTCACGGCTCGCCCCAGCGGCAGCCGCCGCCGCCAGCGCTGATGGACGAGCGGTCCTTGGGCGATGAGGTCTGGCATGGAGGGGAGGCCGGCGTGACAGGGGCGATCCGTGACTCCCAAGTGTACCGCGCACCTCGCCGCAGGCACGCTTCGCATGCCGCTGGCTGGGGGGCGTGGCGCTTGATTCTGTTTGCTGGGATGAATGCCAGGCGACGCTGAGATTCAGGGAGTTCGTCGCCTTCGCGGACGGCACACGGGAGTGTGCCTGCTACGAAGCGCTCCTGGACTCAATGAAAATCCCGCGACTGCGAGCGCATGCCGCGCAGTCGATCCGAGAGATCTTCGAGCCGGCGCACGAGTACGTGGATGACTTGCCCCTCGCGCTGCAGCGGGCCTTCGGCCAGCAGCGCCGCCGCGGTGCGGGCGGCGCGGTAGTAGCGCTGCCAGACCTCGGGGCGGATGATTAGGTTGGCCACGCCGGTCTCGTCTTCCAGCGTGACGAAGGTGATGCCCTTGGCGGTGCTGGGGCGCTGTCGCACGAGCACCAGGCCCGCCACTTGCACCGGGCGGTTCTTGGGGAGCGTGGCGAGCTGCGCCGCGCGGGCGACGCCCAGCGAGTCGAGTTCTTGGCGGAAGAACGACACCGGGTGCGACCGCAGCGTGAGCCCGGCGGCCTGGTAGTCGGCCGCCACCTCCGCAGCCTCGCTCATCGCCGGCAGCGCAGCGGCGCGATCCTGCTCGGGCTCGATCTCCGCCAGCAGAGGGCGCGCGTCGGGCTTGGGATCCTGCCCGAGCGCTTGCCAGAGCGCGCTCCGCCGCGAAAGCTCGAGCGAACCGAAGGCGTCGGCCGCCGCGAGTTGCTCGAGCGCTGCCCGCGGCAGCCGCGTCCGGCGGGCAAAGTCTTCGAGCGAGCGAAAGGGGCCGTGTGCCTGTGCCTTTTCAACGGCCTGCGCCTGAACCTCCGCGAGCCCCTGCACGAGCCGCAAGCCCAGCCGCAGCGTAGGGTGCGTCAAGCGCAGCGCGGACGCACCGTTGGTTTGTAGGCTATCCGCTGGTGCGTCTGCGCTTCGCTGGACACACCCTACATCTGCTTCCGACAGTCCCTGCGTGAGCCGCAGGGTAGGGTGGGGCGGTAGCCCCACCGCATCGCCAGGACCCGGTGGGGCTCGCAGAGCCTCGCCCCACCCTACTTCCAGCGTGCAATCCCAGCCGCTGTGGTTTACATCGATCGGCCGCACGGAAACCCCGTGTTCCTGCGCATTGCGGACCAGTTGCGCAGGGGCATAAAACCCCATCGGCTGGCTGTTGATGAGGGCCGCCGTGAAGGCGGCCGGGTAGTAGTGTTTGAGCCAGCACGACACGTAGACCAACAGCGCGAAGCTGGCCGCGTGCGACTCGGGGAAGCCGTATTCGCCGAAGCCGCTGATCTGCTGGAACACCTGCTGGGCGAACTCGGCCGAGAGGCCCCGCTCTTGCATGCCGCGGAGCAGCTTCTCACGGAATTGGTCGATGATGCCGGGGCGGCGCCAGGCGGCCATCGCCCGGCGGAGTTGGTCGGCCTCGCCGGGGGTAAAGCCGGCCGCCACCACGGCCAGCCGCATCGCCTGCTCCTGGAACAGCGGCACCCCCAGCGTCTTCTCGAGCACTTGGCGGATCTCTGGGCTGGGGTAATTCACCTGCTCCAGTCCCGCCCGGCGTTTGAGATAAGGGTGGACCATGTTCCCCTGGATCGGCCCGGGGCGCACGATGGCCACCTCGACCACCAGATCGTGAAAGCAGCGCGGCCGCAGCCGCGGCAGCATGCTCATCTGAGCGCGGCTTTCGATCTGGAACACCCCCATCGTGTCGGCCCGGCAGATCATGTCGTAGACCTGCTGATCCCCCTCCGGCACGTCGGCCAGCCCCAGCCGCCGGCCGGTCTGCCCGGCCACCAGGTCGAAGCACTTGCGAATGGCCGTGAGCATGCCGAGGGCCAGGCAGTCGACCTTGAGAATGCCGAGCTCGTCGAGATCGTCCTTGTTCCACTGGATGACGGTGCGGCCCTCCATCGCCGCGTTCTCGATCGGCACGAGCTCGCACAAGGGGCCGCGGGTCATCACCATGCCGCCGGTGTGCTGCGAGAGATGGCGGGGGAAGCCGCTGATCTCGTGCAGCACGTACTCGAGCTGCCGCCCAATGGCCGACTCGGGATCGAGCCCCGCCTGTTCGAGCCGGTCGACCAGGCGGTCGGCGTGCGCCCGATGCCCTTCGAGGCTCTTGGCCAGGGCGTCGACGCGGTCGAGCGACAAGCCCAGCGCCTTGCCGACATCGCGCACGGCCGAGCGCGGCCGGTAGCAGATCACCTCGGCCGTCATGCCGGCCCGCTCGCGGCCGTACTTTTCGTAGATGTACTGCAGCACCTCCTCGCGCCGCTCGTGCTCGAAGTCGACGTCGATGTCGGGCGCCTCGTTCCGCTCGCGGCTGATGAATCGCTCGAAGAGCACGTCCATCCGCTCCGGATCGACCGCCGTCACGCCCAGGCAGTAGCAGACGGCCGAGTTGGCGGCCGAGCCGCGCCCCTGGCAAAGGATTTCTCGGCTGCGGGCGAAGCGCACGAGATCCCACACGGTGAGAAAGTAGGCCTCGTAGCCGAGCTCGCCGATCAGCCCCAATTCGTGTGTGAGCAGCCCGCGCACCTTCTCAGGCACGCCATGCGGATAGCGCTGCGCGGCGCCAGCCCAAGTGAGCCGCTGCAAATACTCAAACGGCGTGAGCCCCGGCGGCGCGAGTTCCTCAGGATATTCGTATTTCAGTTCGTCGAGCGAAAACGTGCAGCGGTCGGCCACTTCGCAGGTGCGCTCCATGGCGCCGGGGGCCGCGGCGAAGAGCGCGGCGATTTCGTTGAGCGGGCGCAGGTGCCGTTCGGCGTTGGTGAACAGCCGCTCGCCGGCCTCGGCCACCGTGCAGCCGTGACGGGTGGCGACCAGCACGTCGTGCAAGATCTTCCGCTGCGGCAGGTGGTAGTGAACGTCGCCCGCGGCCACCAGCGGCAGCCGCGCCTCGCGCGCGAGCGCGACCATGCAGGCGAGCTGCCGGGCGTCATCGGGACCGCGGTGAAGTTCGGCCAGCGCATAGCAGCGATCGCCAAATAGCTCGCGATAGGCAGCCGTAGGGTGGGGCGATAGCCCCACAGAACCGCCAGCCCCCAGTGGGGCTCGCAGAGGCAAGGTAGGGTGTGTCAATCGCAGCGCGGACGCACCATCCGCAAGGTCTGGTGAATGATCCGACGCGTTTTGAACAGTCGCCGGTGATGATGGTGCGTCTGCGCTGCGCTTGACACACCCTACGAGCAGTACGCCGGCTAGCAGCCCCTCGGCATGTTCGGCGATGTCGGCGAACAGCAGGTGGCACTCTCCCTTGGCGGCGCGGCGGCGGCCGACGGTGATTAGCCGGGCGAGCCGGCCGTAGGCCGCGCGGTCGGTTGCCCACACGATCACAGGCGGCGCATCGACCGGATGCAGTTCGGCCCCGATCAACAGCTTGAGGCCCAGCGGCTTGGCCGCCCCATGTGCCCGCACCACGCCGGCCAGGCTCGCGCGGTCGGTGATAGCCAATGCCTGATAGCCCAAGGCGGCCGCCTGTTCGGCCAACTCATCGGGGTGGGCGGCGCCTTCGAGGAAAGAAAAGTTGCTCTTGGCGTGCAGCTCGGCGTAGTCCATCGGTGGTGAAGCTCCCGCATCCGGCTCGGCGCCCCCGCGGGAATCATAGCACGCGATAGTGTTCTTGTGTACACTAATGCCCGGAGCGCCCACGCCGCTAGGAATTGGGGGTTGCGCGCCACACTAACCCGCAGCGCAAGCAAGGGAGAGCTACGGCCCCGTCGTCGAACCTCGCCGGACCCCTTCACCGGCTGGTGAGCATCTTCGGCCAGCGCGCCAACCGGCGCTCGCGTCCCTTGCTCGCGCTGCGGGTTGGTATGGTGAGGCGCTAGTTCGTTGCGCCCCCAGCCGCTTCCACCTGTTCCGGCGCCGCCAGATAGGCCGCCAGATCGCGCAGCTCCTCCGCCGACATCCGCTCCGGCAGCCCCTCCGGCATCATCGACACGCCGGAGGTCGCGCGGGTTTCGATGTCCTGCTTGTCGAGGATCACGCGCTCGCCGGCCGTTTGGATCACCAGCACGCGGTCGTTCTCCTCGGCGATCATGCCGGCCACCAGGCGGCCGTCGGCCGTGACGACGTTCGTCACGCGGTACTGCGTCGGCACGATCGCGCTCGGGTCGACGAGGTTCTCGAGCACGTAGTCGAGATTCGCCCGCTGCGAGCCGGTGAGCTCGGGCCCGATCGCTTGCCCCGCGTCGAACAGACGGTGGCAGCTCGCACAGTGGCGATCGAACACCGCGCGGCCGGCCGCGCGATCGCCGGCGGCCCCGGCCGAAGTGAGCACGGCGCGGTAGCGGGCAATTTCGGCTGCCTTGTCGCCGGTGGCGGGGCGGAGTTGTCCCCAGGCCTTGGTGAGCCGCGCGGTGAGCTGCGCGTCGTCGAGCGCGGCGATCTGCCGAGCAAGGAACGCCGGTAGGTCCTTGGCCGGCACCCGGCCCGCCTCGATGGCCGCGAGCAGCTCCTGGGCGAAGGGACGTCGCGTCGACAGCGTGGCGAGCGCCTCCTGCTGTTCGGCGGCCGACAGTTCGGCGTAGCGCTCGAGCAGCGTGCCGGCGATCTGAGGATCGTCGAAGCGGGCGAGGCCGCGGATCGCCGCCAGCCGCAAGTCGTCGTCCGCGAGCAAAAGGAGCAGATTGGCCAGTAGTTCGGGATTCGGGGCGTCGAGCAGCGCCTCGAGCGCGGCGACCCGGACCCCTGTGCCGCGAGTGCGATCGGTGGCCGTGCCGAGCAACATCTGCCGGGCCAGTGGGTCGCCGTAGAGCAGGCCGAGCGCCAGCAATCGCTCGCGGTCCTCGCCGCTCAAGCTCGACTGAAGCTGCACGAACAGGGCCGGCCACCGCTGCGGGCGGGGAACGTTGCGACGTCCCTTGAGCGCCTCGTACATGCCGCGGACCGCGCTCGCTTGCTGCGCAGAGTCGGCGTTTGCCAGCCACGCCACTAATCGCTCGCTCGCCTCGGGCCCTTGTTCGGTGAGCCGCCGGGCAAGGTACTGCTGGTGCAGCGGCAGTTTGGCCTGCGCGAGCAGCTCGAGCCCACCGTCGACGTTGGCCGCGAGCGGCTTGACGCCGTACCAGACCAGGAGCGGCAGGTTCGGATCGTCGGCGTAGTCGCCGCTGCTGGCGAGCAGCACATTCGCCAGCGGTCGCACGGTGTCGGCCGGCAGCCGCTGCAAGGCCGAGGCGATCTCGCGGCGCACGGCGAGCGAAGGATCTGCGCCGGCCAGCTTGGCGAACGCCTCCGTCTGCGATCCGGTAAGCCCGCGGTCCTCGGCCAGCAGTCGCACGGCCCAGCCGCGGAGGTCTTCGTCGGAATCGCCGAGCAAGCGCTCGAGCAGCGCGTCGTCGGCTTGGCCGAGGATGTGCAGCGCCCACAATCCCCGCAGACGGCGTGAGGCTTCGCCTGATTTGCCGACCGCTGTGCGTAGCTCGGGCAAGACCGCGGCCAGGTCCTTCTCGTTGGCTGCCCGCGATTGCAGTTCGAGCCGGGCCTGGCGAGCGTGCCACTCGCGCGGCCCCAGGATCAGCTCGACAAGTTGCGCATCGCTCGCCGCCTTCAAATCCACTGGCGCCGGCTTGGGCCGGCCGTAGGTGATCTTGAAGATCCGGCCCGTTTCGCGGCGGACCAGTTCGTAGTCGTGGCACTCGCCGTCGTCGTTCCAGTCGGCGATGTAGACGCCGCCGTCGGGGCCATACTTCACCGCCACGCCGCGGAACCAGGGGTCCTGCGAGAAGGCCATGTCGGCGCCATGGCTGGCCACGACGCCGGAGCCCTGGCGGCGCAGAATGTCTTGGTTGAGCCGTTGGCCATGGATGTTGACCATGAACAGATTGCCGCGGTGCTCGGCCGGCCAATTGTCTCCCAGGTAGATCATCGCCCCGCTATGGGCATGGCCGCCGCCGGCCTCGCCGTGCTTGCCCCCCAGGCTCGTCTTCCACCAGCCGCCGGCCCAGTGCAGGTGGTCGGCGCACGACTCCATGAGCCCGTAGGTGTGCGGGTCGAGGTCGAGGCCGTACATCCGCTGGTAGTGCGCCCCAGGAATCGCATGAAATACGTGCGGGATCACGCAATTGGTGATGAACGCCTGCCCGCGGGCATCGAAGTCGAGCCCCCAGGGATTCGTCGAGCCCTGCGTGAAGACCTCGAATGCGCGCCGCGTGGGGTGGTAGCGCCAGACCGCGCAGTTGAAGCGCGTGCGCTCGGCCTCTGGAGTTTCCGGCGTACCGACCACGGAGTCGTGCAGAATGCCGTGGCAGCCGTAGAGCCAGCCGTCGGGGCCCCAGATCAGGCCGCTGACGATGTTGTGCTGCGAGTCGAGCGACCAGCCGGTGAGCCGCACTTCGGCCGGCCCATCGGGCCGGTCGTCGCCATCGCGGTCGGGCACGAACACCAGGTCGGGCGCGGCGCACAGCCACACGCCGCCAAAGCCCAGCTCGATGCCGGAGAGGTTCTTCTGCCCCTCGAGAAACACGGTGCGGCGGTCGAAGCGGCCGTCGTGGTCGGCGTCTTCGAGGATCACCACGCGGTCGGCCCCCGGGCGGTCCGACTTCCAATCGGGATACGAATTGCACTCGACCACCCACAAACGTCCGCGGCCGTCGAAAGCCATGGCGATCGGCTGCAAGACGTCGGGCTCGCCGGCGAAGACCGTGGTTTGGAAGCCGGGGGGGAGCTTGACGGTTGCGGCGGCTTCGGCGGGGGGCAGCGCCTTGGTCGCGGGCTCTTCGGCGCGGGCGGCGCCGGAGATCAAGGTGAGCGCGATGCATGCCCCTACGAAAGCTCGGACAACCGGAAAGCTCTGTCGGGCACTGATCGTGGGCATCGCAAGAGACTCGAGGGAGGAGCCAAGGACCTTCGACTGGAATGCTCAGGATAGTCGGCGGCTTGGGTGACGGCTAATGAGTGCCTTGTAATAGCTCCAAATTCCGGTTGCCGTGCCCCCACTAACCCGCAGCGCGAGCAAGGGAGAGCCACGCGTCCATGGTCGAACCTCGCCGGACCCCTTCACGGGCCGGGCGGCGTTTTCGGCCGGCGCGCCCAGCGGGCGCTCGCGTCCCTTGCTTGCGCTGCGGGTTAGTGTGACGCACCCGAAAACCATGCTGACTTTACGGCTTCGCCTCGGGCCAGTTGAGCCGCACCCTTGCGACGACCGGGCAGTGGTCGCTCGGGTATTGCCCATTCTTTTCGAGCACCACCGTTTCGGCCGAGAGCACTTCGCCCTTGGGCTTCAGCAAGATCCAGTCGATGCGGGCGCCGCCGGGGCGGGGGCCGCCAAAGCCGTGGAACGTGCCGACCTCGTTGGTGCGCTTGGCCGCGAGCTTCCAGGCGTCGGCGAAGCCCGCGCCCGTGATCAAGTCGTACACGCGGTTGTCTTCGGCCGCGGCGTTGAAGTCGGCCACTAAGACGATCGGCAGCGTCGGGTCGAGCTTCTTGCTGCGTTCGATGAGCAGCTCGGCGCTCTTCTCGCGCGAGGCCTGCACCTCATGGTCGAAGTGGGTATTGATGAAGTAGAAGGGGCGCCCCGCCTGGCGGTCGAGGAATTTCACCCAGGTGACCATGCGGATCACGTTGTTGCCCCAGCTCTTCGAGCCGATGACCTCGGGGGTGTCGGAGAGCCAGAAGTGGTCGAACTCGAGCGGCTCGAGCCGCTCGGGGCGGTAGAACACGGCCATGAACTCGCCGCGGCTCCCCCCTTCGCGGCCGACGCCGAGCCAGGCGTATTCTGGCGAGTCGGCGGCGATGTCGCGAAGCTGGTGGTACACGCCCTCCTGCGTGCCGATCACGTCGGGCGCGAACTTCTGCAGGACCTCGCGGACGACGGGGCGCCGTTCGGGCCAGGAGTTCGGCCGCTCGTCGCTGGCGTAGCGGAGGTTGAACGTCATCACGTCGAGCGGTGGACCGGGCTCGGCGGCAAACGAGCGCGCGCAACACAACAACAGGAGCGCCGCGCAAAGCGGCCGGAGCAGCGAGGGCATGGCGGGAAGCTCTGGGTGGGAAACTGGGAGGGCGGTCGCTCGATTGTGACCGACCGGCGGCCAAACTACCATATTCGGGCGGCAGCTCTCCTTCCGTCCTCCCTTCCACCGAGCCTCCCGCAAATGAACCTTTCGCCTTCCCTCGTGCGAGCGTTTTTCTTGTTTGCGCTCTTCTCCATTGCCAACGTGCGGCTCGCTAGCGCGCAAGACTTCAAGGCTGGCTCGAGCAAGGAATACACGCCCGTGCGGCAAAAGCTCTGGCCGGCTGGCGCTCCGGAGGCAAAGGGGGAGGGCGCCGGGCACGAGCCGAACATCACTATCTATCTCCCGAAGGGGCTGCCCAACGACACCGCCATCGTCGTCTGCCCCGGCGGTGGCTACGGGCACTTGGCGCTTGACCACGAGGGGAAGCAAATTGGCGAATGGCTGAACTCACTCGGGATCACGGCCGTCGTGCTCGAGTACCGCCATAGCGCCCAGGGCTACCGCCATCCGATTCCGCTCGGCGACGCCCAGCGCGCCATCCGCACCCTGCGGGCACGGGCCAAGGAACTGAAGATCGACCCGGCCAAGATCGGCATCCTCGGTTTCTCGGCCGGCGGCCACCTGGCTTCCACCGCCAGCACCAAGTTCGACGCCGGCAAGCCTGACGCGGCCGACCCGATCGAGCGCGTGAGCAGCCGACCCGACTTCGCGGTGCTCGTCTACCCTGTGATCAGCTTCGTCGACAAGAGCGCCCACCAGGGCTCTGCCCGCAACCTGCTGGGAGAACACGCCACCGCCGAGCAGTTGGCCGGTCTCTCGAACGAAACGCAAGTGACGGCCGACACGCCCCCCACCTTCCTGATGCACACGACCGAAGACACCGGCGTGCCGCCGGAGAACAGCGTGCTGTATTACCTGGCGCTGCGCAAAGCGGGCGTGCCGGCGGAACTGCACATCTACGAGAAGGGCGCCCACGGCCAGGGCCTGGCCCCCAAGACCCCCGGCACGCGCGACTGGCCGAAGGCCTGCGCGGAGTGGTTGAAGGGGCGGGGATTGCTGAAGTAGCGACACCGCTTACCCCAGCCACGGCTTCCACAACTCATACGTCCGATACCCACCGCTCAGGTTCCGCACGTCGCGGCCGGCTTGCAGCAAGATCCGCGTGGCGAGATACCCGCGCTGCCCGACCTGGCAATAGGCCACGATCGGCCGATCCGCCGGCAGCTCCTTCAGCCGCGCGCGAAGCTCGTCGACCGGTACGTTGATCGCCCCCGGCACGCTCCCCGCGGCGAACTCGGCTGGCGTGCGCACGTCGAGCAACAGCGGCCGGTCGCTCGCCGGCATTGCGAGGTATTCGGCGAGATCGATCTGCGGATGGTCGCCGCGGAGCAGCCCAGCGGCCACGAAGCCGGCCATGTTCACCGGGTCTTTGGCGGAGCCGAACTGCGGGGCGTACGCGAGCTCCATTTCTTCGAGGTCGAACACGGTCAGGCCGGCCTGGATCGCCACCGCCAGCACATCGATCCGCTTGTCGACCCCGGCGCCCCCCACCGCCTGGGCGCCGAGGATGCGACCGTCGTCGGGTGCGAACAGCAGCTTGAGCGTCATCCCCTCGGCGCCAGGGTAGTAGCCGGCGTGATGCGCCGGGTGGACGTAGACCCTGCGGAAAGGGCGACCCGCGCGGCGGAGCGCCTTTTCCGAGGCGCCTGTCATGGCGGCGGTGCGGCCGAAGAGGCCGACGATGGCCGTGCCTTGTGTTCCTCGATAGCGCGAGTCGCGGCCGAAGACGTTGTCGGCGGCGATGCGTCCCTGGCGATTGGCGGGACCGGCCAAGGGAACCTGGGTCGGGGCGTCGAGCACGAAGTCGCGGACTTCGATCGCGTCTCCCACGGCGAAGATGTTCGGATCGCTTGTCTCCAGGCGGTCATTCACCCGAATGCCGCCCCGCGGGCCGACCTCGAGCCCGGCTTCGACCGCCAGCTTATTCTCGGGCCGCACGCCGATTCCCAGGATGACAAGCTGCGCCTCGAGCCGCCGCCCCGACTTGAGCCGCACCACGAGGCCGTCGCTACCTTGTTCGAACGCTTCGGCCGAGTCGCCCAAGAGGAGCGTCACGCCGTGGTCGGCCAGCGCCTTTGCCAGCGGCGTTGTCAGCTCTTTATCGAGCGGCGGCAGCACCTGATCCTGCAGTTCGACGAGCGTGGTCGCCACGCCGCGGTGGACGAGGTTCTCGACCAGTTCGAGGCCGATAAACCCTGCCCCCACCACCACCGCCTGCCGCACGCCAGACCCGAGGGCGGCGTAGATGCGGTCGGTGTCATCCAGGTTGCGCAGCGTGTAGACGCCTGGCAGCTCGAGCCCCGGGATTGGCGGCCGCAGCGGGGCCGCGCCGGGCGCCAGGATCAGCTTGTCGTACGGCTCGTCATACTCGCGGCCGGTGTCGAGCTCTCGAACACGCACGGTCTTCGCCGCGCGATCGATCGACTCCACCGACGACCGCGTCCGTACGTCGAGCGCGAACCGCTCTTTCAACCTTTGCGGCGTGACGACGAGCAGCTTCGCCCGCTCGGCGATCTGGCCGCCCAGATAGTACGGCAACCCGCAGTTGGCGAACGACACATCGGGCCCGCGCTCGATGAGCACGATCTCGGCATCCTCCGACAACCGCCGTGCCCGCGCCGCGGCCGAGGCCCCGCCGGCCACTCCGCCGACGATGACGAGTTTCATCTTCCGTGCGTCCTACTCGAGCTTGAGAAACTTCACGCACACCGGCGCCCCGACCGCAATCTCCTGGCCAGTCGGCGTGAGCTTGCCGGTCTTGGCGTCGATCTTGAAGACCACCACGTTGTCGGTCCCCTGGTTGGCCGCCAGCAGGTATTGCCCAGTGGGGTCGATGCCGAAGTTGCGCGGCGTGCGGCCGCCGGTGGGCGTGTTGCCGAGGGCCGTTAGCCGGCCATTGTCGGGGTCGATGGCATAGCCGGCGATGCTGTCGTGCCCGCGGTTCGACACGTAAACGAAGCGGCCGCTCGGATGCACCTGCACTTCGGCCGTGGAGTTGCCAGGCGTGGGGCTGGGCAGCGTGCTCAGCGTTTGCGTTTCCTGCAGCGCGCCTGCTTCGGGGGCGTAGTGGAGCGCGGTGATCGTCGAGGTCATCTCGTTGTTCACATACGCCCGGTCCCCGCGAGGATGAAAGGCGAAGTGCCGCGGCCCCGCGCCGGGGGCGAGCGTGACGAAGGCGGGATCGGCGGGCGTGAGCTTGCCGCTGGCCGCATCGAAGCGGTAGATCTTCACCTGATCGAGCCCCAGATCGGCCACGAAAGCATAGCGTCCGGCGGCGTCGAGGTTGATCGAGTGGGCATGCGGCCCTTCTTGTCGCTGCGGGTCGACGCTCTTCCCCTCGTGCTGCACAACCGAACTGGGCGGTCCAAGCCGGCCATCGGCCTCGATCGGCAAGGCGGCGGCGCTGCCGGAGCCATAGTTGGCGACCAGGGCGAACTTGCCTGAGGGATCGACCGTCACGTGGCACGGCCCGCGGCCTTCGGAAGGCTGCTGATTCAAGAGCCGCAGGCCGCCGTCGGCCTCGATGGCGAAGGCGCTCACGCCGCCGGTCTTGCGGCCGTTGAGATCGTCGATCTCGCTCACGGCGTAGAGCCAGTGGCCGCTGGGGTGAATCGCCAGGAACGACGGGCTGACGGCCTCGGCCGCCAAGCGCGGCTCGGTGAGCTTGCCTGTGGCCAGGTCGAGATCGGCGGTGTAGATGCCGCGGCTCTTTTGGCCGGTGTACGTGCCGAAGTAAACGCGGTACTTGCCGGCGTCGGCGGCCGACGCGGCGCCGGCGAACAGCGAAAGGGCCGCGGCCAGCGACAGCAAGCAGGCAGAGAGGGAGAACGGGCGACTCATGGATCAGACACCGCGGATGGGAGGGCGGGGAGGTTGGCCGCTATCTTCGCGCGATCGGAGTAACCGCACAAGCGGGGCTGTTCTCCATTAGCCCCCCGTCAATGACGGGGGGGAACCACCGTGGATTCGCATTCACGGCTGGCAACCCAAAGTGTCATCGCGCTCGCTGCTCCTACGATCCCTCTCCCCCGGCGACTCGCCGGGGGCTAAGGGGAGAGCGTCAATGATCCGGGGCCGCGGTTGACCCGCGGGCCGCCCGCCGCTACGATTTTTGAGTGACCAAAACACTGCGAAGTAGCACTCAAAACCCCGCTGTCTGGGCCGCGTTCGCGGTCGTCTGCGGGGTTCTCGCTTTGGCGGCGGGCTGTTCGCGCCCCACGGCGGCGGCCCCTTCCTCCCACGCTCCGATCCGTGTTCTTTGCACCACCGGCATGGTGGCCGACGTCGTGAAGGCGGTCGGCGGCCCGCGCGTGGAGGTGACCACGCTCATGGGGCCGGGAGTCGACCCGCACCTCTACAAGGCCTCGACCGGAGATATCCTGCAGCTCGACCGGGCGCAGCTCGTCTTCTATTCGGGCATTCACCTGGAAGGCAAGCTGACGCAGGTGCTCGAAAAACTGGCCGCGCGAAAGCCTACGGTCGCGGTCGCCTCGGCCATTCCCACCGATCGGCTGCTGCATGCCGAGGAGGGCGCGCACGACCCGCACGTTTGGTTCGACGCGGCGCTCTGGAGCAAGACGGCGCCGCTCGTGGCCCAGACACTGGCCGAGTACGATCCGGCGCACGCGGCCGATTACGAGGCGCGGGCCAAGCAATATGTCGAACGGCTTGAACAGCTCGACGCCTGGTGCAAGGAGCACGTCGCCACGATCCCGCCCGAGCGGCGGGTGTTGGTTACGGCGCACGACGCCTTCGGTTATTTCGGACATGCCTACGACCTCGAGGTCCGTTCGGTGCAGGGCCTCAGCACCGAGAGCGAGGCCGGCGTGCGGCGGATCAACGAGCTCGTCGACTTCATCGTCTCGCGCGGCGTGAAGGCCGTGTTCATCGAAACCACGCTCAACGAGCGCAATGTGCTCGCCCTGGTCGAAGGCTGCGCCGCTCGCGGGCAGCAGGTGAAGATCGGCGGCGAGCTGTTTTCCGACGCCATGGGCGCCGCCGGCACGCCTGAGGGAACCTACGAAGGCATGGTGCGGCATAACGTCCACACGATCGTGCAGGCGCTGCGATGAGCCGAACGGCCGAACCCACGAGCGCCTTTGTTCCGCAAGCGACCGCGGCTGTCGCATCGACTGCTTCGCCGCCGGTGCTCGACATCCACGATGTCACCGTGGCCTATCACCGCAAGCCGGTGCTCTGGGACGTCGATCTCACGATCGCCTCGCCCGCGCTCGTCGGCATCGTCGGCCCCAACGGCGCCGGCAAGAGCACGCTCATCAAGGCCGTGCTCGGGCTTGCGCCCTTGGCCAGCGGCCAGGTGACCGTGTTCGGCGAACCTGTGCCGAAAGTGCGGCGGCGGATTGGCTATGTGCCGCAGCGCGAGAGCGTCGACTGGGAGTTTCCCGTCAATGTGCTCGACGTCGTGCTGATGGGCGTTTACGGCCGGCTCGGCTGGTTCCGCCGGCCGAGCGGCGCCGATCGGGCCTGGGCGCTCGAATGCCTGGACCAGGTAGGCATGGCCGACTTCGCCGCCCGCCAGATCGGACAACTCTCAGGCGGGCAGCAACAGCGCACGTTCCTGGCAAGGGCGCTGGCCCAGCGCGCCGACATTTACTTCATGGATGAGCCGATGGCCGGCGTCGACGCCGCTACCGAGCGGGCCGTCTTCGCGCTGCTGGAGCGCCTGCGGGCGGCCGGCAAAACGGTGCTCGTCGTCCATCACGATTTGCGGACGGTGCCGCAGTACTTCGAGCAAGTCGTGCTGCTCAACATGCGCGTAGTGGCCAGCGGCCCGACGGCGCAGGCCTTCACGCCCGAGAACTTGAAGCGCACCTACGGCGCACGGCTGACGCTGCTCGACGCAGCCGGCGAAGCGGTGCGCCAGCGAGGGCGCAGCGAATGACGAGTGTAGGGTCCGCTGTGCGGACCAACGCGTCTACCGCCTGGGGCTGGCTCGCGCTCGGCCTTGCCGCGATCGCGGCCCTCGCCGGCTTCGCCATCTGGCGCCCCGCGTACAACACCGTGATCGTTCTCTCAGGCTCGAGCCTGCTCGGCGCGTGCTCGGGTTTGGTGGGGAGCTTCGCCGTACTCCGCGGCCGGGCCTTGATGGGGGACGCGCTCGCCCACGCCGCGCTGCCTGGCCTGGGGCTGGCGTTCCTACTGTTGGGCCGGTTGAGCTTGCCCGGCATGCTGCTCGGGGCGCTCGCCACGGGCCTGCTGGGCGTCGGCTGCGTGGCGGTGCTGCGGCGGCTCACCCGCACCAAGGAAGACGCCGCGATCGGCATCGTGCTCTCGGTCTTCTTCGGCTTCGGCATCGTACTCAGCCAGCAGATCCAGCAGCATACCGCCAGCGGCGCTCAGGCGGGGCTCGATTCATATATCTACGGCAAGACCGCCGGCATGCTCCGCAGCGACGTGCTGCTGATCGCCGCGGTGGCGGTCGGCTGCCTGGTGGCGATCGGGGCGCTCTACAAGGAGTTCAAGCTCGTCAGCTTCGACAGCGGCTTCGCGCAGACGCAGGGCTGGCCCGTGCTCTGGCTCGACCTGGCGATCATGGCGCTCTTGGCGGTCACGGTCATCATCGGGCTGCCGGCGGTCGGCGTGGTGCTGATGGCGGCCCTGCTGATCCTGCCGGCCGCTGCCGCGCGGTTCTGGACCGACCGGCTCGGCTCGCTCGTGGCGTTGGCCAGCGTGTTCGGACTGACGATCGGCGCGGTGGGCACGACGATCAGCGCGCTGGCCGAGGAATTGCCCGCCGGGCCGGTAATCGTGCTTGTGGGGGCGGCGCTGTTTCTCACGTCGCTGCTCTTGGCCCCCAAACGCGGGGCGATTGCCCATGTGCTCGAGCAGCGGCGGTTCGGGCAGCGATTGGCCCGGCAGCGGCTGTTGGCGGCCGCTTATGACCTGGCCGAGGTTGAGGGGCCGGGCCCGCAGCCGCGCACTCGGCTGGCTCATCAGGCGGGGCTGAGCTCGGCCGCGATCGAGCGGCTGCTGGCTGAGGCCGAAGCGGCTGGCCTTGCCCGCTGTCCCCGCCTCGGCGAATATTCACTCACCGAGCTCGGCGAGGGCGAGGCGCAGCGGGCTGCCCGCGCCGAGCGGCTGTGGCAGGAGTATCTGGTGGCCGAGCCTGACGAAGCGGGGGGGCTGATCAGCCTTGACTACGAGTCGATCGACTCCGAGCTGCCTCCGGACGTGGTGGCCCTGCTCGAGGCGCGGCTGGCGGCCGCCGGGCGATTGCCGCGGAAGATTTCGGCTTCTCAGTCTTCGACGAACCCTGGATGAACGACGAGCCGGCGAGCGAACCTACCCACGGGCCGACGTTCGAGCCGCTTCGTTGGCCCGATTTTCGGCGGCTGTTCGTCACCACGGCCTGCGCCACACTGGCCAGCCGTGCCCTGGCGGTCGTGCTCGGCTACCAAGTCTACGAGATCACGGGCGATCCGTTGGCCCTGGGGTTCCTGGGACTGATCGAGGCGATTCCCGCCCTTTCGCTGGCGCTCTACGGCGGCCACGTAGCCGATCGGCATGATCGCCGCTTGGTGTTGCACGTGACCCTGTTGGCCCTGGCGGTGTGCGGCGCCGTCCTCTGCGGCGTGTCGCTCTACGAGTCAGGCAAGGCCCAGTTGATCGTGCTCTACGCCGTGGTGCTGGTGGTGGGCGTGGCCCGTGGCTTCGCCGAACCCGCGGCCGCGGCGCTCGAGGCCCAGGTCGTGCCGTGGGAGTTGTTGGTCCGGTCGTCCACCTTGATGGCCAGTTGCTGGCTCACGGGCGCGGTGATCGGCCCGCTGTGGGGCGGCGTGTCGTTCAAGTTTCTGGGCCCCGCCTGGACGTACCTGATCATCGGCCTGCTGTACTTCTGCGGCTGGCTGGCCGTCCGCTGGATCGAGCCGCGGCCGAACCCGAATCCCAAGGCCGAGGAGTCGATCTGGGAGAGCATCTCCGTCGGCGTGCGCTATGTGTGGAACGACCAGGTGCTGCTGGCCTCGATGGCGCTCGACCTGTTCGCCGTGCTGTTCGGCGGGGCGATCGCGCTTCTGCCGGTGTTCGCCAAAGACATTCTGCACGTCGGACCGATTGGCCTGGGCGTGCTCAACGCGGCGCCGACGACTGGCGCACTGCTGACCATGCTGTGGGCCACGCATTCGCCGCCGGTGCGGCACGCCGGCCGCAACCTGTTTCTCGCGGTCGGCGGCTTCGGCGTGGCGATGATCGTGTTCGCCCTCTCCGAAACAATGTGGATCTCGGTGGTCGCGCTGTTCTTCAGCGGCGTGTTCGACGGCGTGAGCGTCGTCATCCGCCGGGCGATTCTGCGGCTCCTCTCCCCCGATCATCTGCGGGGGCGGATCGCCTCGGTGGGCATGCTGTTCATCGGCTCGTCGAACGAGCTGGGGGCCTTCGAGAGCGGGATCGCCGCTTGGCTGCTGGGCACGGCCCCCGCGGTGTGGGCCGGGGGGATCGTCACGCTGGTCATCGTGGCAGGCGCCGCCCTCGGGGCTCCCAAGCTGCGGCGGCTGAGCCTCGACCCGAAGCTGATCGCCAGGCGCGACGAACAGGTGGACGCCGAACTCGATGAAGGCGAGTTCGTGGGCGGGAAAAGCTCGTTCGACGAGTGAGCTTTCGGCTCAAACCCGGCGCCAAAAGCACGGCCAACGCGCCCCAACTTGCCTGGTTGCGAGCGCCGCAAGGAGTGCACCGCCGACTAGGGCCAATTCCAGCGCGGCGGGCTCCGGTGCGGCCATTCGGGCTCCGAAGTTTTGCTTAAGTACGCCGAAGTCGGTGAGGTCGATACGGAAGTCAGCGTTGAAGTCTCCTTCGCGCCAAAAGTGCCCCGTGCCAAAGCCTGCTTTGAGAATTCCAAAGTCCGAAAGATCCACGCGAGCGTCCAAGTTCGCGTCGCCCGCGACGAGCGTGGCTGTCGCGTCCAACTCGACGGACCACGCTTGGAACGGAAACGTCGAACTCGACAGCGTTCCGGTGCCAGCGATGTGCAATCCGTCGTCTGAAACCGCGGGCCCGTTGCTCCCACCCAGCCCCGCGTACCCCAGGTCGCTCCAGGGCTCGAGTGCCGAACCGAGGGCGTACCGAGAACGGAGTACCTCTTCGAGATCTTCGAATCCACGCGCTGAAGTCCAGAGAAACACTCGGCTCTCATCGTACACTCCAACGATTAGCGATCCGTCGGCCGAGACCCCGGTTGCTTGGCCAGCAACGGAACTGAGGACCAACACCCCGGCGCCCTCCGTCCACAGCGCGGGCTTGCCTTCGTACTGACCTACGGCAACGCGCCCATTCGGCGTAATTGCCCTGGCCTCTAGGCCGATGGGCGTCCAGCCGGACCCTGAGCTCCAGACGGCATGACCGCCCACGATCCGGTCTCCGCCCGCCGAGACATCGACTGCTTTGGATTCCACGCCAAGCCACTCGAACTCGCCCTCGCTGGTCGCGCGAAAGGCTTGCCAACCGAGCGGCGTTTGTCCGTTTCCAACCACCGTTCGCTCGTCGGGCGTGACGCCGGTCAGTTCGACCACGACGCCATCGTCGCGTTGCAAGTTACCCGACCAAAGTCCGTCGATGCCCCGTGCATAATCGCAGCCGCTTGCTTCGCCGACCCCCGTCAAGACTCCCCCGCCGCCAACGATCAAGCCATTCCCGCTCGCGGCGGCGTTCGCCGTCCCCCCGACGAACACCCCGTAACGTGGCACCTCGCATCGCCAGCGCAGCAGAACTTCGTTTCCCGTGCCAAGCCGGACGTAAGCGGCGTCGGGGACTGAAAACATCCCGTACCAATGACTTCCCACCACGGTTTCGCCGTCTGGGGAAATCTCGCGAGTGAAGAACGCGGGCGGCAAGCCGATGAGCGAGGCTGCGCTTAAGGGCGGCAACGGTTGCGACAGGAGCACCAGGATCACCAGCGCCCCGCGCGACAGGCGCGATCCGAATGCGGTGCACGAACGCGAGGGCAGCATGGCAACGACACCCGGGGGTAGAACAGGGTAGCACACCAGACCGCGTAAGGCCCGCCCAGTATGCTCGCCGTATTCCCTCCAACGCAACCTCGTCCGGGACCGGACGCGGCTTTCCCCCGCCGCATTGACAGGCCGCTCCCGATCAGGTTCGATAGAAGCGTTGCCCCTTCCCCACTCTGGCGCCCGCTGCCCTATTTTGCGCGGCGGTTGGCCAGCCCGCCTCAATCCCGTTTGCAGCGCTGAAGTGCCGTGTCGCCGTGGTCCGCTGGGCCGCGTCACGAAGGCGATGATGCCGGCGCTGCAGCGACCGAAAGCGAGCAACGCATGCCGCTCGATCTCGGCAGCTTTCGCGCAGGATCTTGCCAGGGTTTGACCCGCCGCGCCTTCGTACGCGCAAGTTTGGCCGCTCCCTGGTTGGCCGGCTCGGCGGTCGCGGCGACTTCCGCGCCAGCCGAGGCCTACGGGCATGCCAAGGCGCGCTCGGTCATCGTCCTCTGGCTGTGGGGCGGGCCGAGCCATCTCGATACCTTCGATCCCAAGCCGCAAGCGCCGGCCCAAATCCGCGGGCCCTTCGGCACGATCGGCACGAAGACGCCGGGCCTGCGGTTTAGCGAGTTGTTTCCATTGCTCGCCGCGCGCACCGATCGCCTGTCGGTAGTGCGATCGCACAAGAACTTCGATGGCAACCATCTGGGGGCGGGCGCGATTGGGCTCACGGGGTTGCCTTCGGCGGCCGGCGCCGCGGGGCCCAACTTCGGTGCGATTCTCGCCCGCGACCGCGGCGGCGAGCAGTCGTTGCCCCCCTTCGTGTCGGTCGGTCCTGGCCGACTGCGCGACGCCGGCGGGTACATGCAGGGCTACGGCGGCGGCGCCTGGGGCGAAGGCTACGATCCGTTCTTCGTGCAGTGCGCGCAGGACGGCACGGTCTCCACACCAGGCCTGCAGTTGCTCGACCAACTTACGCCAGCGCGGCTCGCCGATCGACGCGGCCTGTTGCGCGAACTCGACGCGGCCCGCCGTACGCTCGACTCGTTGGCCGGCCGCCGCTGGGACGCCACCTTCGACCGGGCCTACGGCCTGCTCAACTCGGCTGAAGGCTGCGCGGCGCTTGATCTCTCGCGCGAGACCGAGCGCAACCGCGGCCGTTACGGACAGACCTCCTTCGGCCAGAGCTGCTTGCTGGCCGCGCGGCTGGCCGTGGCCGGCGTGCCGTACATTCAGGTGAACTGGAGCCAGTACGTCGAGCCCTACTTCGGCAATCAGACCGACTACGGCTGGGACACCCACACGAGCAACTTCGAACTGCTGGCCGACTATCACGGCCCCATTCTCGATCGGGCCCTCTCGGCGCTGCTCGATGATCTGGCCGAGCGCGACCTGCTCAGCTCGACCCTCGTGCTCTGTTTGGGGGAGTTTGGCCGTACGCCGGGCATCAACGGAAACATGGCGCGCGACCATTGGCCGCATTGCTATTGCTCGCTCTGGGCAGGGGGCGGAGTCGCGGGCGGGCGGATCGTGGGGGAGAGCGACCCACGCGGCGAGCGCCCGGTCAGCGAGCCGATTACGCCGGCCATGGTCGGCACGACGATCCTCGAGCTGGCCGGAATTCCCTCGGCCCGCCGCGCCGAACTGCAGGTGCTGCCCGGCGGCCGTGTGATCCACGAGTTGCTGTGAGGAACTTGCGCGTGACGGAAGGACTTACCCCCCGTCATTGACGGGGGGCTAATGGAGTGAGAAACGACGAAGTTAGCCCCCGGCGAGTCGCCGGGGGGAAGAGCGGCCATGAACCTTCCCACGCGGCAACTGACTTTCGACGGCGCTTACAAAACCGATCCCGTCTTCGTCGAAGGCGGCCAGGCGATCGCCTTCAGCCAACAGGTCGACGGCTTTCGCATGGCCCTGTGTAAGCTGAGGCTCGCCCCGGACCCGGCCGAGCGCGGCGAAGTCGAGTTCCTGCATCCGGAGGCCAAGAACCCCGAGCTCAAGCCGGTCTTCGCGGCCGACGGCTCGGCGTACGTGTATCTCCAGAGCCGCGACAACCAGGATCTGCGGGTAATCTATCGCCGCGCCGGCGAGGGGGAGGAAACCACAGTCGCGGGGCATGGAAGGCAGGCCACGCTGTCGGCCGACGGCCAGCGGGTCTTCTTTGCCGAGCCGAAAGACGGCGGCCAGCAGATCTTTTCCTGCGATTCGGCGGGGGGAGACCGGCAAGACCTGACCCGGTCGGCCAGTTACAATGGATGGCCGGCGGTCTCCGCCGACGGCCGTTGGTTGGCGTTTGGCAGCAGCCGCGACGGCGACCTCGAGTTGTACGTGATGCCGAGTCCCGGCGGCCCTGCCCGGCGAATCTCGCACAGCCCCGGCCGCGACGTGCGGCCCGCCTGGTCTCCCGACGGCCGGCAGTTGGCGTTCACCTCGAGCCGCTCGGGCGTCTTGAACCTGTATGTCATGGCAGTCGACGGCGACGCCGGCATCCCGCTCACCGACGGCCCCGAGCCGAGCGACTACGCAACCTGGCATCCCGCAGGGAACCAGCTCGCGTTTGTCGGTCAGCGACAGGGGAAATACGACTTATACGTGATCGATCTGGCCGAGCTGGCGCTGCCCGGCGCGGCCAAGTGATTTTTTTGGCGAGCCCTAGCATGAATCGTTCGCGCTGGTTGACTGCGGCCTTGATCTGGGGTGGGCTGGCCGTGTCGTGGGCGCAGGGTGCAGCTCCTGTCGACTTCAATCGCGACATCCGGCCGATCCTTTCCAATAAGTGCTTCCGCTGCCACGGGCCGGATGAAGCCGAACGTAAGGGGGGCGAGAACGGCCTCCGCTTCGACACCGCCAATGGCTGGCTCGAAGACCTGGGCGGCTATGCCGCCGTCGTGCCAGGCAAGCCCGACGAGAGCGAGCTGATTACCCGCATTACGGCAGAAGACGCGGATTCGGTGATGCCGCCGCCGTCGCTGGGCAAACCGCTTACGCCGCGCGAAGTCGAGCTGCTCAAGCAGTGGGTGGCGGACGGGGCGAAGTACTCGCGCCACTGGTCGTACGTGAAGCCCACACGGCCGGAGCTGCCGGAGGTCAAGGCGGCCGACTGGACGCGCGGCCCGCTCGACCGCTTCGTGCTCGCGCGGCTCGAGCGCGAAGGGCTGGCTCCTTCGCCTGAGGCCGACCGCCCGGCGCTCGCCCGCCGCGTGGCGCTCGATCTGACCGGCTTGCCGCCAACGGTCGAGGCGCTCGACACGTTCCTGGCCGACACGACCCCCGACGCCTACGAGAAGTACGTAGACAAACTGCTGGCGAGCCCCGCCTACGGCGAGCATTGGGCCCGCATGTGGCTCGACCTGGCCCGCTATGCCGATTCGGCCGGCTACGCCGACGACCCGCTTCGCACGATCTGGGCCTTCCGCGACTACGCGATTCGCTCGTTCAACGCCAACAAGCCGTTCGATCAGTTCACGGTCGAACAGATCGCCGGCGACCTGCTCCCCAATCCGACCGAGGAGCAGCTCATGGCGACGGCCTTCCATCGTAATACGCAGACCAACAGCGAAGGAGGCACGATCGACGAGGAGTTCCGCAACGTGGCCATCGTCGACCGCGTGAACACCACGATGTCGGTCTGGATGGGCACGACCATGGCCTGCGCCCAGTGCCATACCCACAAGTACGACCCGATCACGAACGCCGAGTACTTCCGCTTCTACGCCTTCTTCAACAACACGGCTGACGCCGACCGCCCCGACGAGTCGCCGCTGCTCTCCTTCTATACCGGCGAGCAGAAGCAGCGCCGCTCGGAGCTCGAAGGGCAGATCGCCGCGCTCGAGAAAACGCTGACAACGCCGACGCCGGAGCTCTACGTCGCCCAGGGTCGCTGGGAGCAGGCGTTTCCCCGGGACGTGAGCTGGCAGAAGCTCGGCTCGGCCAAGGTGCAAAGCACGGCCGAAGCTACGCTCACCGTGGACCCGGCCGGGGTGCAATCTCAAGCCACGCGCAAAGACAGCTACACGCTCGATCTACCGGAGAGCTTGCCCCGGCTGTCGGCCCTGCGGCTGACGACCGCAGGCGCTTCGGCGGCCGAGGGAGATCGTCTGGCCCTAACGGGGCTCGAGCTCGAACTGCAGCCCCCCGAGTCGGTTCGTCCCGCTGGTCGCTACGTGCGGATCGAGCTGCCGGGCAAGCAGCGGACTCTCTCGCTCGCCGAAGTGCAGGTGTTCCGCGGTGACGAGAACCTGGCGGCGAAGGGAACCGCCACGCAGAGCAGCACGGCCTTTGGCGGCGACGCGAAGCAGGCGATCGACGGTGTGACGGGCGGCGCGTTCGCCGAGCACGCCACCACGCACACGGCCGAATCGCAGGACCCTTGGTGGGAAGTCGATCTGGGCGCTGCTCTGCCGATCGACGCGATCACCGTGTGGAACCGCACCGACTTTGGCGTCGTCGATCGCCTCAAGGGCGCTCGCATCCTGCTGCTCGACGCCAACCGGCAACCGCTTTGGCAGAGCACGCTCGACAAGGCGCCCGCCGTGAGCGAGCGGCTGGCGGTCGATGGCCGGCGACGCCTCGAGATTGCGGCCGCCGTCGCCGAGCCCTCGGCCAGCGTTGACTGGCCCGCGCTGCTGGGCAAGGGGGTCAAACTCGAAGCGGGCTGGCGACTCGCCGGCGCTGGCGAGCGCACGTTGCTGTTCGCGCTCGCGCAGCCGATCGACGTTCCTCCGGGCTCCAAGCTGTCGCTCGTGTTCGCCCAGCAATCCGCCGGACGGCAAGCCGAGGCGGCGCGGTTTCAGATCGAGCTCACCGCCGACGCCGGCGCCGCCCAGTGGACCAAGCATCCGCCGGAGGTCGTGCAGGCACTCCGCGCCGATCCTGCCCAGCGCTCAGCGGCGGACCGCGAACTGCTCACCAAGCACTTCCTGCGGCATGTGGCGGCCGAGCTCGCCAACGAGCGCGGACAGCTCGAATCCGCCCAGCAACAGCTCGCCGAGATCAAGCCGAACACCGTGCCCTACATGCAGGAGCTGGCCGAAGGTTCGCGGCGGAAGACGCACGTGCAGCTTCGTGGCAATTACCTGAACCTGGCCGAGGAAGTAACCGAGGGCGTGCCGGCGGCGTTTCATCCCTTGGCGAGTGGCGTGCCGCAGAACCGCCTGGCGCTCGCGCAGTGGCTGGTGTCGCCCGAGAACCCGCTCACGTCTCGCGTGACGGTGAATCGCTACTGGGAAAAGATCTTCGGCACCGGTTTGGTGGCCACGAGCGAAGACTTTGGCCTGCAAGGGGACATGCCGAGCCATCCCGAGCTGCTCGACTGGCTGGCGGTCGACTTGCAGGAACACGGCTGGGACCTCAAGCGGCTGCTGCGGCAACTCGTCACCTCGGCCGCCTACCGGCAGTCGTGCGCCGTGACGCCGGAGCAGTTCGAGCGCGACCCCGAGAACCGCTTACTCGCCCGCGGACCGCGCAACCGGCTCGATGCCGAGGTCGTGCGCGATCAGGCGTTGTCCGTGGCCGGGCTCCTCAGCCACAAAATGTTTGGACCGTCGGTCAAGCCGCCGCAGCCGAACCTGGGGCTTTCGGCTGCCTTCGGCTCGGGCATCGACTGGGAAACGAGCGCCGGCGAAGACCGCTACCGCCGCGGCCTCTACACGGCTTGGCGGCGCTCGAACCCGTATCCCTCGATGCTCACGTTCGACGCCCCGAATCGCGAGGTCTGCACGGTGCGGCGGCCCCGCTCCAACACGCCGTTGCAGGCGCTCGTTACGCTGAACGACCCGGTCTATATCGAAGCGGCGCAGGCGCTCGCGCGGCGGATGATCGCCGAAGGGGGCGCTTCGACCGCCGATCGGCTGGCGTTCGGCTTCCGCACCTGCCTCACAAGGCTGCCGAGCGCGGCCGAGCTCGAGCGGCTGGCGAAGCTCTACGACGACCTCCACGCGCGTTACGCGGGCGACGAGCCAATGGCCCGTTCGCTGGCCACCGACCCTATCGGTCCGCCGCCTGAAGGCGTGGCGATCGCCGACCTCGCCGCCTGGACCGCCGTGGCCAACGTGCTGCTCAACCTCGACGAAATGTTCATGAGCCGCTGAAGCGAAAACAGCCCCGTTAGGGGCGACCAGAGGTTAGCCAGGGGCGCAAGCCCCTGGAACCCAAGCCATACCAAACAATAAAGCCCTGAAAGGGCGAAAGAACAAACGCCGCCCACGATGGTCGCCCAGCGCCGACCCGTCGATCCGAGGAAAGATTCGCCCATGCATCCCCAAATCGAACGCCTGCAACACCTCACCCGCCGGCACTTCCTCCAGCAAACGCAGGCAGGCATCGGCGGCATGGCGCTGGCCTCGCTGCTGGGACGCGATCTGCCCGCCGCGCCGAGCGCGACGGTCGATCCGCTCGCGCCGCACGCGCCCCACTTCGCCCCCAAGGCCAAGCGAGTGATCTACCTGCACCTCACCGGCTCGCCGCCGCATCTGGACTTGTTCGACTACAAGCCCGAGCTCGTGAAGTACGACGGCCGCGACTGCCCTGACACCTTTTTGAAGGGAAAGACCTTTGCCTTCACCTCGGGCGTGCCCAAGCTCTTGGGGACGCCGCGGAAGTTCACGCAACACGGCCAAGGGGGGGTGTGGATGTCGGACGCGATTCCGCACATGCAGACCGTGGCCGACAAGATGTGCGTCATCCGTTCGATGAACACCGACCAGTTCAACCATGCCCCGGCCGAGCTGCTCGTCTACACGGGTTCGCCGCGGCCAGGCCGGCCGGCGCTCGGGGCTTGGGTAACCTATGGCCTGGGGTCGGAAAGCGACAACCTGCCAGGCTACGTGGTGCTGATCTCGAGCGGCGTGCAGCCCAATGGCGGCCGCAATTCCTTCGGCTCCGGCTTCCTCCCCTCGGTCTATCAAGGGGTGCAGTGCCGATCGAAGGGAGACCCGGTGCTCTACGTCTCCGACCCGCCAGGCATGAATCGCGAGCTGCGGCGCGAAACGCTCGACGCGCTCCGCGACCTGAACGAGCTGCAGGCCCAGGAGCTGGGCCACCCCGAAACGCGCACCCGCATCGCCCAATACGAGCTGGCGTTCCGCATGCAAGTGTCGGTGCCGGACGTGATGGACATTTCGCGCGAAACGAAGGAAACGCTCGAGGCCTACGGCGCTGAGCCGGGGGCCGGCAGCTTCGCCAACAACTGCCTGCTCGCCCGCCGGCTAGTGGAGCAGGGGGTGCGGTACGTGCAGCTCTTCGACTGGGGCTGGGATTTTCATGGCACCGGCCCGGCCGAGGACATCCGCGACGGGCTCACCAAGAAGTGCGCCACGATGGACCGGCCGGTGGCGGCGCTGATCAAAGACCTCGACCAGCGCGGCCTGCTCGAAGACACGCTGATCATTTGGGGAGGCGAATTCGGCCGCACGCCGTTCCGCGAAGGGCGCACCGCGACCGGCAGCATCCTCGGCCGCGACCACTTCCCCGATTGCTACACCATGGTCCTAGCCGGCGCCGGCGTCCGCGGCGGCACGATGTACGGCGAATCCGACGAGCTGGGCTTCAAACCTGCCAAGGACAAGGTCCACGTGCATGACCTGCAAGCCACGATCCTGCACCTACTCGGCTTCGACCACGAGAAGCTGACCTACCGGTTCCAGGGGCGGGATTTCCGGCTGACGGACGTGCATGGGTCGGTGGTGAAGGGCGTGCTGGCGTAGGCAACCTTGGCACGTAGGTTATGCTTCAGCATAACGATTTTGCGCGCCGCACTGGGCTCGAGCAGCTAGTCCATGTACACGTTCGCCTTCATACTCATCTTCGTTGCTTTGGTGCTCGGATTCCTTGCCGCGTGGATCTGGGCCTTCCGGTTCGGGCTCAGATGGGCTGGCGCAGCGAACGTCACCTGGAAGCGCACCGGCTTAGCGTTTGCAGCCTACTTTGGTTTTAGCGCGATCGCTGCGGTTTCGCTCGGAGTACTGGCACAAGCGTTTCCGAACTGGACACGGTTCATCGACGTCGCTAGTTGGCTCTTATGGATTCCCTGCCTCGCCGGCGCCGCCATGGTCGTCTTCAAGTTGAGGCCGGGGCGCGCCTTGCAGTCGACCTTGCCGTCACTCCTCGTCACCGCCGCCTCCGCGGCGCTGCCGATCTTCATACTCAAGCCTTTTGTCGTCGAGGCGTTCTTCATGCCGACCAATTCGATGGCGCCCACGCTTGTCGGCCGGCATCGAATGGCAAAGTGCCCCAAGTGCGGCAGCCCGGCCTATGGCTCGGCGGAAGGCAGTCCGCGCGGGCTACTCATGATTTGCGATCGCTTTCACGTTTCGCGCATCGATGCGGAAAACAGCCCGCGTCTTCCCTCGCAACGATTTGCCGTGGGAAAGCTGCTCGAGCCAAAGCGGTGGGACATGGTGGTGTTTCGCTACCCAGAAGACCCCTCGACACTCTACGCAATGCGCTTGGTCGGCCTGCCTGGCGAGCAGATCACGATTCAAGACGGCGCGGTTTGGGCCGATGGGCAGAAGTTGACCCTTCCCAAGGAGCTCGAGGGCCTCGAATACCTCGACCGCATCCCTGGATTCCCTGGGGTAAGTTGGGGAACGACCGAGGATCCGGCAAAGCTAGGAAGCGACGAGTATTTCGTTCTGGGAGATTTTTCGGCGCTCGCGAAGGATTCGCGGCTTTGGCAAGACGGCGCGCCGGGACATCGCCCCTACGCCGTTCCGCGGTCGCACGTCTACGGCGTTGTGACCACAGTCTATTGGCCGCCCGACCGCTGGCGAGCCTTTCACTAGCGCGACGGGACGACGCGCAAACTCGCGGACGAGTTTGCGCGGTGGTATCATCGGGGAGGTTGTTCACAGCAGCAGTGGCAGGGCCCCCGGCCCAAACCCCATGTACACGATTGCCGCGACGCTTATTGCCCTCTCTACGGTTCCTACCGCTGCCGAAGGCTGGTACGTGCAGTACCACCAGGCTTTGGGACCCGTTCAAGCCCTCGCAGGCTCCCAAGATGACACGCTGTGGCTGTTCGTCGAAGTCGAGGAATGGATTGGCAGTGGTTGGATTAGAAGTAGGGTGGTCGGGTCGGACAAATTCGTCGTCGTCGTGCATCCCGACAAAGAGCCGGCGATTCAACGATTGCCCGGCGATAGCCCCAGCTTCAACAAGCGGATCTCTTGCCTTTTCCGACGTGGCGACCAGTGGTATCTCGTCTCCCGCGAAGGCAACGGTGACATTCGGTCGGTCTTTGAGCTGACTAAGGACGGATTCAAGCTGCTCTCTCTTCGAGAGAGCGAAGCGATGTTGGCTTCGCTCTCTGGCGAAGGGCCGCAACTCTGGAGCAAGTGCGTCGCGGCGTGCAATACAGAATCCGCGAAGGAAGGGTTCGCCCCCGTTGTGCTTGAAACCGATGATGAAACCAAAAGAACGACGATCCCCTGGCGCGAGGGGAAGTGTGTACTAGACGTCCGCCCAGGCGATAAGGACGATCGATGTGTCCTGGGGGTAGACGACGGTGATCGCTATATGCCGATCAAGACTTTCGAGTGCAAGAAGCGCTGGATCGGGTTTCTAGAGTCCGAATCGTTCTTCAGTCGCCCGCGCAGCCGTGGCCACCCCTATAAGAGGCAGTAGTGCTGCTTGCGGGCGATCGCAGTGGGCCGCTCACGGGAGAGTCGTGGCCGCGAGCCCGATCCCAGAGCCCCGTTGCTACAAATACCGCTGATACGCCGCCACCGCCAGCATGTCGCAGCGCTCGTTTTCGGGGTGGCCGCTGTGGCCTGGCACGTAGATGAAGCTCACCTGGTGGCGGTGGAAGAGCTCGTCGAGCTGCTGCCAGAGCTCCACGTTCTTCACCGGCTGCGCGTCACGCCCGCTGCCGCGGCGCCAGCCGTTGGCCTTCCACTTGGGCATCCACTCGGTGAGGCCTTTGCCCACGTACTGGCTGTCGGTGTAGAGCTCGACGATCGAGGGGCGTTTGAGCGCCGTGAGCCCCTGGATGACGGCCGACAGCTCCATGCGGTTGTTGGTCGTTTCGCGCTCGCTGCCGGCGCGCTCGATCTCCTTGCCGCTGGCCGGGTGGCGGAGAATATAGGCCCAGCCGCCGGGGCCGGGGTTGCCGCTGCATGCGCCGTCGGTGTAGAGCTCGACGGCCGGCCAGTCGCTCGTGTCGCGGTCGTCCGCGGCGGCGTCCAGCGAGCGCTGGGCCGAAGAAGGTTTGCGGTTGCCGGTCGGCATGGTCAGGCGGCCGGCCTTTCTAGCGCGTGGGTGCAGGCGCGGGGAGGGAGGGGCGGGCAAAATCGAGCTGCAAGGCCCGGCTCACTTCGTCGAGGCCGTCGCTGAGCGCCGCCTCGGGGCGGGCATGCCGAGGGCACAGCCAGGGGAGCCGCACGGTGAACACGCTCCCCTTGCCGAGCTCGCTGGCGAGCGTCACTTCGCCGCCGAGCAACCGGCAGAGCTCCTTGACGATCGATAGGCCCAGCCCCGTGCCGGAGTACTCGCGGGTCATGGCGTCTCCGCTGGGGAGCGCGGTCCGCGCCTGGCGGAACTTCTCGAAGATCGACACCTGGTCGTCCGCCGCGATGCCGATCCCGGTGTCGCTGACCACGAGCAGCAGATCCCCTTGGTCGTCCTGCTCGGCCCGCACCTCGATGCGGCCGCCGTCGGGCGTGAACTTGATGGCGTTCGAGAGCAGGTTGTTCAAAATCTGCTGCACCTTGGCCTGGTCTTGGTGCAAGGGAGGGAGCCCCGGCTCGATGTCGGTGTCGAGGTCGACGTTCTTCCGCTCGGCCAGCGGCCGGGCCAGATCGCACTGGGCCGAAATCACCTGGTCGATGCGGAAATCGGAGAGCCGCAGCTCCATCTTGCCCGACTCGATCTTGGCCAGGTCCAAGATGTCGTTGATCATGTCGAGCAGCATGCGGCCCGACTTCTGGATGTTCTGCACATAGCGTTTCTGCTTGTCGTTGAGCGAGTCGATCGACCCGAGCACGTCAGAGAAGCCGATGATGCTGTTGAGCGGCGTCCGCAACTCGTGGCTCATCGTAGCCAGGAAGTCGCTGCGCAGGCGGTTCATCTCATAGAGCCGCATGTTCATCTGCGCCAATTCGTCGACCTTGGTGTTGAGGTTGATGTTGGCGGCCTGCAGCTCCTGCTGGCTGCTCAGGTTGGTGCGGAGCATGCGGTTGAAGGCCAGGCCGAGCTCTTCGAACTCGTCGGCCGTGTGAATGTCTGCCCTCGTGTCGGTGTCGCCGCGGCTGATGGCGTCGGCCACGTCGCGGAGATGCTTGAGCGGCTTGACGATGACGTAGCGGACGATGGCGTAGGCGGCCAACATCGCCAGGAAGACGGTGACGATGGCGGTGGCCAGGAGGACGGCGCGGTTGAGGTTGAGGGCCTTGCGGGTGTCGCTGTCGTCGCTGTCGATGCGGGCGACCGCAAACAGATCGCCAGCCTTGAGCTGCGGCGACGGCGCGCGCAGGGCCGTGGCAGCTTCACCGTCGCCCGCGCCGCGCGTGGGATGGCAGATCAAACAGCCCTTCTTTAGGTAGATTGGCTGGTAGTACTGGTAGACGAAATTTCCGCCCACGTTGACACGCCGATCTTTGAAAGGCGGAACGTCGCCGGCGGGATGGTGGCTATAAAGGTCGAGCACCGCTTGTTCGAACGGATCGGGAGGCTGACCGCGAGCTGGCTTGCTGTCGGGGCGTAGAAACGCCTTCTCGTAGTCCCGCTCGGTCAAGTCCTCGGCGATTCCCCTGATCATGTCCTGCATCTCGGGACCGGTCTCGAGACCGACCAGGTGCCGCTGGAGAATAGCTTGCTCGACGAGCAGAGGCCCAGACCGCCGGTTCTGCTCGTTCACGAGCTGTTCGGTCCGATTCCCATACCACCAGAAGCTGCCGGTGATCAGCAGCAGCAAGCACGCCCCGAAGAGGAACCGGCACTTCCGCTCCAGGCTCGTCTCACCGAGGACGCGTTTGAAGGAGCGGTACGACATGAGGCCGATCACTGGCTTGGCAGGCAAGGGTTGCGCGCAGCCCGAGCGCAACGTGAATACGCCCTCTATCTTAGAGAGATTTCCCCCCCTTGGCCAAGATCAGTCCACATTGAGCCTGGTTCGCCGCGAGCGAGGGCCGGGCCGAGATTCTCTCCTCGCTCCTGCAATGGCCGCATCTGCCCCGGGGCGGTATGCTTCTTCAGGCCTAGACGTTAGGGCGATTCGCGGGCAGAGGCGGAAGATGCTGTACGAGGCGAACTACTGGCTGTGGGCGGCGCTGCTGGTGGTGGGCTGCGCGCTCGGCTGGGCCACGAACCTCGTTACGCTGCCAGGCAACTGGATCGTAGTCGGCCTGACGGCCTTGTTCGCCTGGTTCTTCCCCCCTTCGTCGGGCCACGGCATCGGCTGGCCTACGGTGTTCGTGCTCGTAGCCCTAGCCGCGGCTGGGGAACTGCTCGAGTTCGCCGCCAGCGCCGCCACTGCCGCCAGGCAAGGGGGAAGCCGCCGCGGCATGGCGCTGGCCTTGCTGGGGGCGCTCTTCGGCAGCGTGCTCGGCGTGGGCCTGGGCTCGCCCATTCCGGTTCTCGGGCACTTGATTGGCGCCGTGGCGGGCGCGGCGGTGGGGTCATTTGCGGGCGCCTATGTGGGGGAGACCTGGAAGGGCCGCCCCGAGGACGAGCGGGTCGCCGTCGGCAAAGCGGCCTTCTGGGGCCGCCTCTGGGGGACTGCCGGCAAGCTCACGATCGGCGGTGTGATGGTCGTGGTCGCAACGCTCGCGGCGTTGCTCTAGGCGCGGGCTGCCCCTCCAATACTAGCCCGCAGCGCGAGCAAGGAAGAGCCACGTTTCCTTGCCGATCTACTGATGACCCCGGCGCCTGCGGGGGCAGCATCTGCGGTTGCCCCGCCCAACGCCGCCTGTGTTCCTTGCTTGCGCAGCGGGCTAGTGTGGCGCTTCCCCGAAAACAAGCTTCGACGGATCGCTAGCCGCATGGCGAAACGGCCAGCTTTCTCTGGCGGCCGCGAACGGCAAGAACCATGATGGGCGGGGGCGCTGCGCGGGAACCGTCCGCGCGGCGATCGCCTGCTGTTCCCTCCCCTCGCGCCGTCGTTCGAGAAAGTCGATCCCATGTCTGCGCCCGCCAACCCGCTCTTGCTGCCTGAGCTCCGGGCGATGATCGCCGAAGGGGACATCGAAGGACTCCGCACGGTGATGAACGAGCTGCACGCGGCAAGCGTGGCCGACTTTGCGGAAGGGCTGACGACGATCGAAGCCTGGGAGCTGCTGCGCCACGCCGAGGTGCCGCGGCAGGCCGACGTGTTCGCCTTTTTTAGTCCCGAGAAGCAAGTGGAGCTGGTCGAAGGGGGCGGCCGACAGCGAATGTCGGCCCTGCTGGAAGCGATGCCGCACGACGACCGCGTTGACCTGTTGCAACGGGTCGATCCGCAGACGGTCGACAACCTGCTGCCGCTGGTGGCCAAGGCCGACCGCGAAGACATTCGCCGTTTGCTTTCGTACCCAGAGCACAGCGTCGGTTCGGTGATGACCACCGACTACGCCACGCTGCCGCCGGACATCACGGTGCAAGAGGCGCTGCAGCGGCTGCGGCAGGAAGCGCCGCACCGCGAAACGATCTACATTGTGTATGTGATCGACGACGAACGGCGGCTGATCGGCTCGGTTTCGCTCCGCGATCTGATTCTCGCCCGGCCGACGGCCCTCGTGCGCGACATCATGACCGACGAGGTCGTGGCGGTCCGTGCCGATCAAGATCAGGAGGAGGTCGCCCGGCAGTTGGCGAAATATGACTTCCTGGCGGTGCCGGTGGTCGACGACGAGCGACACCTGCTGGGCATCGTCACCCACGACGACGTGCTCGACGTGCTCGTGGAAGAGGCCACCGAAGACGCGCTCCACATGGCCGGCGTGGGGGCCATGGCCGACAATTACCTCAAGCTGCCGTTCGCCACCGTGTGGCGGAAGCGCGCATCCTGGCTGGCCTGCCTGTTCGTAGCCGAGCTGTTCACGTTCACGGCGCTGTCGCACTATGAAGACGCGATCGCCTCGATCATCGCTCTGAGCCTGTTCGTGCCGCTGTGCATTTCCACCGGCGGCAACTCAGGCAGCCAGGCCGCCACGTTGATTACGCGGGCGATGGCCCTCGGGCAAATCACGCCGAGCGGCTGGTGGCACGTGCTGCGGCACGAGTTGGGAATGGGGCTGGCGCTCGGGCTCACGCTGGGCGTCATCGGCTTCGTGCGCGGGGCGACCACGCCGCAATCGATTCTCGACGGCGCGACCACGCACCCCACGGCCTTCGAGGTCGAAACACCGGGGGGCGCCGAATTGCCGCTCGACCGGCACGCATTCCCGCTCCCCAGCGGCGCCCGCGTGCTCAATCCGCCGCTGGCGGCCGCGGCCGTCGTCCACTTGCCTAGCGGGGCCAAGATCGAACGGCTGGAAATGCCAGGCGCCCACGGCGCGGCGGTCTACCGCTTTCCGCCGAACTCCGAGGTCCGCTACCCGATGCCGATTCGCTGGCGGCTGGCGGCGGTGATTTCGCTCTCGGTGGCGTCAATCTGCCTGTGGGGCACGCTGGTGGGCTCGATGCTGCCGCTCGTGTTCCGGCAACTCGGCTTCGACCCCGGCTACGCTTCGACGCCCTTCGTGGCCACGTTCGTCGACGTGACCGGCATCGTGGTCTACTTCTCGGTGGCGCGGGTGTTTCTGCTCTGATGGCAGCCTTGTAGGTTATGCTTCAGCATAACGGAGCCACGGCAACCCTGGAGGGGAATGGCTTTCGACCGCAAGTGTTATGCTGAAGCATAACCTACGAGATTACGAGACCAAGCGCGGCTCAGGCAACGGAATCAGGAAGCTGCTGCGGAAACCGCGTTCGCGGAGTTTCGGCATCAGTTCGTCGGCGATGTGCCAGGAAAGCAGCAGGGCACAGTCCGGCTGCTCGTTGAACAACCTCGCTTCGTCGACGACCGGAATCAACGTGCCAGGCACGTACTTGCCGAGCTTGCGGGATCCGGCCACTTCGACCACGCAGTCGAGAATGCCGTGGTCGAGGCCGACGTAGTTGATCAGCGTCGATGCCCGCGAGGGAGCGCCCACGCCAAAGATGCGTTTTCCCTCTCCCTTGAGTTGATGCAGGTAGGCATAGAGCGCGAGCTTCGAGCGGGTCACGTCGGCCTGAAAGCCGCGCAGCCGTTCGAGCGACAGCTCCGCCGCCTCGGCTGCCAGCAGCTCGGCCACGCTCGAGCGCACCACGTGCTGCCCCTTCCGCGCGGCGTACACACGGATCGACCCGCCGTGCGTGGGAATGCGCTTGGCGTGAATGATCTCGAGCCCGTGCCGGTTGAACAGATACTGGAGCGCCGAGAGCGAGTAGTAGCGCATGTGCTCGTGATACACCGTGTCGTACTGCAGCGTATCGATGAGCGCGAGTAGGTAATGGCACTCGACGACGAACAGCCCGTCGTCGACGAGCAGATCGAGCACGTTCTCGACGACGCCGTTCACCTCGTCGATGTGGGCAAAGCAATTCGCGGCTGAAACGACGCGCGCCGATCCATCGGTCGTCAGCGTGTGGGCGACCGCCTCTTCATCGAAGAAGCTGATTTGCGTGGGAATGCCGCGCCCGGCGGCCAGCAGACCGGCGTTCGTAGGCTCGATCCCGCGCACGCGGTGCCCGCCGGCCTGAAAGTTGGCGAGCAGGGTGCCGTCGTTCGAGCCGATGTCGACGCAAAGGTCGGTCGGCAGTAGGTCGATCAGCGTCCGGCACTCCTGGTAGAGCTCGGCGAAGTTCTCGCGCAAGATCCGCGTGGTGCCGCTCGTGTACGGATAAGACGGAGGAAACAGCACTTCCGCGGCGACCACCGTGCTGAGTTGCACGAGCGTGCAGCGGCGGCAGTAGAGCCACTGCGCCGGAAACGCCGGCTGCTCGCGCGGCTGTTCGCCGACGGCCGGCATCGTGTTCACGGGGGGCAGATACCCCAAGAACAACAGCGGCTCGAGATCTTCGCAGCCGCAGACCTGGCAGGACGAAATCGTGTAGCTTTGCGTGCCGGCGTCAAGCAGCTTGGTGGCCATGGCGGTTCTCCTGCAAGGCGGCGCTGCGCCGCGCGAAATCTTGGTCGTACCAATGAACGGTGGTCGCGAGCGCCTGTGCCCATGGCGTGCGAGGCGCGAAGCCGAGCGAGCGCAGTCGCGAAATATCGGGGCAGCGGCGGAGTGTGCCGCCGGCGGCCAGTCGGCCAGGCACGACCTCGAGCGCGCGGCCGAAGACCGCGCCGATGTCGCGGGCGACCTGGCCGATCGTCGTCTCGTGGTCGCTGCCAATGTGATAGATGCCGAGGTGTTCGCCGCGTTCGAAGACGCGGAGGAAGCCGTCGACGAAGTCGTCGATGTAGAGGAATGCCCGCGTTTCTTGGCCGGAGCCTTGAATCGGCAACCGCAACGGCCCGCCTGCTTGCCGCCGCAGTTCAGCGACCCTCAGGCTCAGCTCAGGCACAACGTGCTCGCGCCCCATGTCCGGGCCGAACACGTTGTGCGGCCGCACGATGGCCACGCGGCTGAACCCGGTGCGGCCGAAATTGATTGCCAGCAACTCACTGGCCAGCTTTCCGCCGCCATAGGAGTAGCGCGGGTTGAGCACGTCAGGCACCACGAGCGGTACCGCCTCGGGCGTGGGCACGAGCGGCGGGGTCTGATAGGCCTCGGAACTGGAGAAGACCACCAGGTCGCCCACGCCATGCTCCCGGCAGGCGTCGAGCACGTTGAGCATGCCGCGGACGGCGACTTCGAGCACCAGCTCCGGGCGCTCGTAGAAATGCCGGGTGCCATTGACCGCCGCCAAGTGGCAGACCGCGTCGACGCCCCGCGCGGCCGCTGACAGCGCCGCCGGATCGCGGATGTCGCCGGTCACAAGTTCGAGGTCGGCTGCAACGTCAGCCAGCCGCTGGGCGGAACCACGCGAGTCGTTGTCGAGCGACCGCACACGATGCCCTGCTGCCACCAGCGCGCGAACCACCGCGCTGCCGATGAAGCCGGTGCCGCCGGTCACGAGGATTCGCTTGGTGTTCATGCGGCCCCCCGGCGTTGGGCGGGCTGATAGCCTTCGATCAGGTCGCATGCGCGATAAACGTCGTCGTCCGCGAGTTGAAAGGCGGTCGGCAGCCAGAGCATCCGCGGGCCGAGCCGCGCGGCGATCGGCAAGTCGGCCGCGTCGTGCAGGTAGGGCGTTTGCGTGTGCAGCGGATGCCAGAACCGCCGGCAGCCGAAGCCTCGCTCGGCAAGATGGCGATCAAGGCCATTCCGATCCGCGCACTCCACATCGACCCACAACGGGCATTCGCCGCCGGCCAGATCGAAGCCGGGCAAGCGCACGGTGGAACAATCGGCCAGTCGCTCGTCGTAGATTGCATACGTCCGGCGCTGGCGAGCAACCCGCTCGTCGAGCCGCTCGAGCTGCGCCAGGCCGACGGCTGCCTGCAGGTTGGTGAGCTTGAAATTCCAGCCGAGGGCTGGATGAGGATCGTCGCCGCCGGTGCCGCGTTGCGGCCGGCCTTGGTCCTTGATCTCGCGCAGGCGGGCAGCCAGCAAATCGTCGTTCGTGGCGACCGCGCCCCCCTGCCCCGTGGTGATCAACTTGTTCGGCGAGAACGAGAAGCAGCCGGCATTGCCCCAGGTTCCGAGCGGGCGTTGGTCTCGACAAGACAGCAGCGCTTCGGCCGCGTCTTCCACCAAGGCCAGGCCACACTGCTCGGCGAGCGACATGAGCACCGGCAAGTCGGCCGAGCGGCCGCTGACGTGGACCGGCACGATCGCCTTGGTCGCGGTGGTCACCGCGCGGCGGGCCGCGGCGGGGCACATGTTGAGCGTCTGCGGATCGACGTCGACGAGCACAGGCCATGCGCCGGTCAGCCGCACGGCGTTGGCCGTGGCGATGAACGTAATGTCCGGCACGAGCACTTCGTCGCCGGGGCCGACGCCGAGGCTCACGAGCGCCGCAAACAACGCCGCGGTGCCGCTCGTGACACAGACGACATGCTGGCAGCCGAGCCGCTGGGCGAGCTCGGCCTCGAACCGCTCGACGACGGCCCCTTCGTTCAGGTAGTTGCTCTCGAGCACCTCGCGCACGAGCTCCTGCTCGCGCTCCCCACACTCGGGCCGCCACCAAGGAATCGCCTGCGATTGCTTAGCCATGCTCATGGATCGTTCTTTTCAATCGCCGAGACGCAGAGAGGAGACAGACAACCACAAAGGCACAAAGACACGAAGAAGAATCGCGGCTGCAAGTCCTTCGTGTCTTAGCGCCTTCGTGGTTCATCCTGGCCTCTCTCTGCGCCTCGGCGTCTCGGCGGTTAACAAATGCTTGAATCAAGCCGCACGGTATTGTGCGTCCGGGAAGTGTTCGTTGAGACTCGCGACTTGGGTGAGGACGCGGGCGCGGTCGCGGGGGCCGATGCGGCGGAGCGGCGCGCCGGCGTAGACCGTCCAGGGCTCGAAGCGGAATCGCGGCGGCACGAAACTCAGGGCGCCAATCACCGTGCCTTCGGGGATCTGATTGTCCGGCATGATCACGCTGTTGGCGCCTGCGCCGGTGTAGCGGCCGAACGTCACATCGCCCGCGATCGGCTCGTCCCCCAGCTCGACGCCCTCCGGCACGATGCACACCAGGTCGCGCACGAAGTCGTTGCTCGCGCACCAGACCTTCACGCCGGAGGACAGGCTGGAAAAATCGCCGAGCGTGAACCGCCGCTCGCGTCCGCCGGCAATGCTGCAGCCGCTGGCTACATGACAGCCGCGGCCAATCTCGATCTGAGTGGAGAAGTAGCAGAAGTCGTCCACGATCGAACCCACGCCCACCACGAACTGCTCCGGGCAGCGAATCCGCACATTCGGCGATATGATGGGAGAAGGCATTTGCTAACCGCCGAGACGCCGAGACGCCGAGAAAGGCATGCTGAGTAACGCCAGACGATTAACCACCAAGGCACGAAGACACAAAGAAGATCTATTCAAAGTCTCCTTCGTGCCTTGGTGTCTTTGTGTCTTGATTGTTTGCATCTCTCCGCCCCTCGGCGTCTCGGCGGTTTAATGAATCTGCTAAGCGGCGCGGGTGTCGCGTTTGGTGGCGGGGCGGTAGCGGTCGACGGCCACCGCGTGGGCTGAGAGCAGGGGCTGGATTGGGTTTTCGACGAAATCGAATACGTCGGCCAGCGGTTGGCTGATCTGCAGGTGACGGTATTCCTCGTGGCAGGCGCCGATGAACACCACGTCGGCGCGGTTGAGCGCCTCCTCGAGCGAGCAGAACGATCCGTCAACAATGTACGGATCGGTGCAGAGCACCTCTTCGCACTCCAGGCTCAACAGCTTCCGCAGCTTGTAGGCCAGCGAGGAGCGCGGATCGTCGCTGTCCCCCTTGAAGGCCATGCCGAGGATCGCGGCCGTGCTGCGCGAGAGGTCGCGGCGGGCCTTCACCAGGTCGACCACCGCCCGCGGCAGCCCCTCGTTCACCATCATGGCGGCTTGCCCGAGGGCGAACGAGTTGTGGTTGAAGGCGCCGAGCTGCATCGTGTCCTTGAGCAGGCACGGGCCGCCGGCGAAGCCTGCTCCGGCGAAGCCGGCGAGCCGCGGATACTGTGCGGTCACCGCCTCGCGCACCCGCACGAAATTCGCGCCAAACTTCTCGGCGATCAGGAAGAATTGGTTCGAGAGGGCAAAGGTCACGTAACGGTGGGCGTTGGCGAACAGCTTGGCCAATTCGGCTTCGACCGGCGTGGTGACGACCACTTCAACTCCGAGCCGCCCAAACAGCTCAGCCGCGCGATCGGTGGCCGCCGGCGAAACCCCGCCGACGATCTGCGGCAGTTTGCCGAGTTCCTCGAGCGCGTATCCCTGCACGATGCGCTCAGGGCAGTAGGCGACCGAGATGTCGAGCCCGCGCCGAACCGCCTGGGCCGCGAGCCGCTCCGTGACGCCCGGGAAGACCGTGCTCCGCAGGATCAGCGTTTGGCCCGAGCGCAGATGGTCGAGCAATTCGCCCATCGAACGGTCGAATGAGCGGACGCTGGGGTCGAGATACTCATCAACAGGCGTGCCGATCGTCACCACGACGAAGTCGCTGGCGCCGACGGCGGCCGGATCGCTCGCCAACGTCAGCAGCCCCGATTCAAGGGCGGCCGCGAGCGCTTCGTCGCCGCCGCGCTCGAGAAAAGGCATCTGGCCCGCGGCAACCTGGGCCGATCGCTCGTGATTGGTGTCGAGCAGGCAAACGGGACAACCGGCTTGCGCGAGCACGATGCCCAGCGGCAGCCCCACGTGTCCACATCCACCGACGATACAGATTGACGGCGCCATCCTAGCGGCCTCCTGAGCATCCTTGCAGCAGGAAGCATGATTTCCGATCGGGCTAGATGCGTCAATCGGAGTTGGGAAGCTGGGGACGCCCTCGTAGGGTGGGGCGAACGAAGTGAGCCCCACGGTGTCCGACGACGAAGCGTGGTTCCGCGTGGGGCTTCCGCCCCACCCTACGCGGTCGCCCTATTCCACTGTCTCGGGAGAGAAATGGGGGTTCTCGAGAATGCCGAACGTGTTCCCCCACGGATCGGCGACAGAGCCGACCTTGATCCCTTCGCCAACGTCCTGCACCGGCTCGCGCTCCGCCGCCCCCAGCGCCAGCAGCCGCGCATAGGCGGCCGCAGCGTCGGCCACGCCCCAATACGGCACGGCGCCGCCGGGGCCCCCCTGCCCGGTCGGTACGAGCCCCAGTTCGAATCCGCCGACCGAAAAGCCGACATAGAACGGCTGATCGAAATACGGCTCGCGCTCGAGCACCTGGGTGTACCAAGCCTTGGCACGGGCCAGATCCGCCACGTGATAGACGGCGGTGCGGAGTCCACGAATCATCGGGCCAACCTCGAGAAGTAGCGTGGGGCGAACGAAGCGAGCCCCACCGTGTTCGGCGACGAAGCGTGGTTCGGCGTGGGGCTTGCGCCCCACCCTACCTACCGCTCGGCCTTTCGCAGGCTTTCGACGAATTCCTGAAACGCCTTGGCCTGGTGCTCGATGGTGGCGGCGGGGCCGGTGAGCTTGACGAACACGTTCCCCCGGTCCTTTTCGCCGAGCGCCAGGATGGCGCCGAGCATGCGGTAGTCCTTCCGCTCCACAGCCGGGGCGAAGGGGCCGCGCTGGTCGCGGAACGTGCCGGAGATGTCGACCAGGAGCACTTTCTTGCCGGCGACCTCGATTTCCTTGGGCTCGACCTTCTCTTCCTTGCGGCCGGTGAACTGGCCGAGCCAGCGGTCGACGTTGGCCTCGACGCTGCCGCCGGCCGCCATGATCGTCAGCCGACCCGGCTCCTGCTCTTTCTTCTCGCCAGGCAGGGCGAACTCGTGCTCGATGATGTTGCTGCGGGGCTGCCCGCGCTTCCAATCCTTGGGGGCCGTGAGTTCGAAGGCGCCCTCGGCGATCGGCACCACGCGAGCCTTGGGGTCGTCGGCCTCTTCCTCGGCGGACCAGGCCAAGGGGGAGGAGAGACATAGCAAGCAGAGGATGCTGGCGGCGGCGAGGGAGCGGGACATAGGGCGCCTTTCTCTGGTTCAGGCCGGACGAAGGGGGACTTGCGGCATTTTACCGCTGGTCCTGCCTCGCCGACAGCGGCACGAGCGCCGCTGGCCCGCCTTACGCGTTCTGTACCAGCGTCTCCGCCACCGCGCTCCGCCAGCGGGCGCAGCGGGCGGCCGTTTGCTCGACCAACTGGATCAGCTCCCGGCGGTCGATCGGCTTGAGCAAGTAGTCCGACGCCCCCGATTCGAGCGCCTGGTCGATCCGCTCCCAGGTCGAGTGGCCGGTGAGAAAGATCACCTGGGTCCACGCGTTGCGGCGTTTGGCCAGCTTCAAGAGTTCCAGGCCGTCGATCCCCGGCATGCTGATGTCGGAGAGCAGCAGGTCGCAGCAGTTGTTGTCGAGCCAGACGATGGCGGCGTTCGAGTCGGTCTGGCCGGTGATCGAAATCCGGTCGCCGAAATGGCTTTCGAGCACCTGGGAAACAAGCCGGACGATGGCCGGCTCGTCGTCGACCAGGAGGATGTTGAGCTTGGGGATCGGAGTCGGCATGGGCGGCTATCCCGGGCGAAACTTCGGAAACACGAGGCGGTCACCAGAAAAATCCTAGGCCGAGATTCGAACGCGAGGGCGGTGGTTCCCCGGCAATCGCTACGAACGAACGTAGGGGAACGGCGGCCAGGCCTGCATTTGACCCGCCTCTGCTGAGGCCTTATGCTTGAGCGACTGTGTCTGTCGTTCCAACCTGAAAATCCTGGCCATGCCCCTGCTCGCTTCGAGACGCGCCGCCCGCCTGGTCCCGGTCCTTCGGTCGGGGGCTGCTGTCGGCCGAATTAGCATTGTGGAGAAGCGACCGTAAGGGCGTGCTGGCGAAACGACTTGCACATTAACGAGCCCTGCGGCCGCTGACGGTCGGAGGGTTTTTTTGTTGCCTCGCCGAGCCCTCGCTGACGCGTGGCGTTACGAGGGGGCGAGTACGGGCACTTGGGGCCTACCGAGAACCTGATCGCATGACCCGCATCGAGATTTACGACACCACGCTCAGAGACGGCAGTCAAGGCGAGGGCGTTGCCCTCTCCCTGCAAGACAAGCTGTTGATCACCGCGCGGCTCGACGAGCTCGGCTTTGACTTCGTGGAAGGGGGCTATCCCCTCTCGAACCCCAAGGACGCCGAGTACTTCCAGCGGGTGCAAGAGCTCCCGCTGAGTCATGCCCGCGTCTGCGCCTTCGGCATGACTCGCCGCCGCGACACCCCACCCGACCAAGACGTCGGCATGCGGGCGCTGCTCGACTCAGGGGCCAGCGTGATCACGATCGTCGGCAAGACTTCGGACTTCCACGTTCGCGAGGTGCTGCAGGTCTCGCTCGAAGAGAATGTGGCCATGATCGCCGACAGCGTGCGCTACCTTTGCTCCCAGGGGCGCGAGGTGATCTACGATGCCGAGCACTTCTTCGACGGTTGGAAGCTCAACCCCGAGTACGCCCTGAAGACGATCCGGGCCGCGGCCGAGTCAGGGGCCCGCATCGTCGTGCTGTGCGACACCAACGGCGGCACGATGCCGGAAGACGTGGCCGAGTTGACGCGGGCGGCGATCGCCGGCCTCGGTGCCCCGGTCGGCATTCACACCCACAACGATTGCGAACTGGCGGTGGCCAATTCGCTGGCCTCCGTGGGCGCCGGGGCCCGCCAGGTGCAGGGCACCATCAACGGCCTGGGCGAACGCTGCGGCAACGCGGACCTCGTGTCGGTGGTCGCTAACCTGGCCCTCAAGCAGCAGGGGTATGAGGTCTTGCAGAGCGGCGTCGAGCGGCTGACCGAGCTCTCGCGCTACGTCTACGAAACGGCCAACATGAATTACCGCTCGAACCAGCCGTTCGTCGGGCAGAGCGCCTTTGCCCACAAGGGCGGGATGCACGTGCATGCGGTCAACCGCGTGGCCGCCAGCTACGAGCACATCCCGCCGGAAAAGGTAGGCAACGAGCGGCGAATCCTGGTCAGTGAGCTTTCCGGCCGCTCGAACATCGTCGCCCTCGCGACCAAACAGAACGTGCAGCACGATCGCGAGCTGATGGACAAGATCCTCAGCGAGGTCGTGGAGCTCGAGAACAAGGGCTACCAGTTCGAGGCGGCCGAGGCCTCGTTCGATCTGCTGGTGAAGAAGTGCGCCGAGCGATTTCGCCCTCACTTCGAGCGGCTCAGCTATCGCGTAAACGTGGAGACCAATGAGCACGGCGACGTGGTGACCGAGGCCACCGTGAAGCTCCGGGTGGGCAAGAAGGTACGGCACGAGGTGGCCGAGGGGGATGGCCCGGTCAATGCCCTCGACGCGGCTCTCCGCAAGGCTTTGACCCGCGCCTACCCGAACCTGGCCGACATGCATCTTGTCGACTATAAGGTGCGGGTCATCAACTCCGAGGCCGGCACGGCCGCCGGAGTGCGGGTGGTGATCGAATCGCGCGACGACGCCGGCCTCTGGGGCACGGTGGGCGTGAGCGAAAACATCATCGAAGCGAGCTGGATCGCCCTGGTCGACAGCTTCGAATACAAGCTATACAAGGACGAACAAGCGGCCGCTGCGGCGACGCCGAGCGAACCAGTGGCGGGGAGCCGATAGCGAGCGGCCGAGGGCTGGCGAGCCTCTCTCAGAACCCTCTCCCTCCGGGAGAGGGCAGGGTGAGGGTCGCCCGACACTCGAGCCACGGCAAGCCGCCGAAGATGTAAGCACTCGGTCTGAAGTTAGATTCGCGGGCGTGTTCGGCCCAAGCCAAGGACCCTCACCCCGGCCCTCTCCCGGAGGGAGAGGGAGCCAGAACGGCAGACAACGTAGGACATTCATGGCTTCCACTCTTTCCGACGAACTCCCCAAGCAGTATTCCCCGGCCGAGGCCCAGCAGCGCTGGTACGGCTTTTGGAAGGACCGCGGCTACTTCGACAGCGATCCCGACCCGCGGCGGAAGCCCTTCACAATCGTTATCCCGCCGCCGAACGTGACCGGCGCCCTGCACCTAGGGCACGCGCTCAACAACACGCTGCAAGACACTCTGATTCGCTGGCGGCGCATGCAGGGTTACAACGCCCTCTGGATGCCGGGCACCGACCACGCCGGCATCGCCACCCAGGCCGTGGTGGAGCGACGGCTGCTCGAAGAAGAGAAGAAGAGCCGGCACGATCTGGGCCGCGCCGCGCTCGTGGAGCGCATTTGGAGCTGGAAAAAGGAATACGAGGTCCGCATCCTCGGCCAGCTCGAGCAAATGGGCTGTAGCTGCGATTGGCGGCGAACCCGGTTCACGCTCGACCCAATCTGTGCCCGCGCCGTGCGGCACACGTTCTTCGGCCTGTTCAAGCAGCAACTCATCTACCGCGGCCAGCGGCTGGTGAATTGGGACACCTTCCTGCAAACGGCCGTCAGCGACGACGAGGTGTTCCACGAAACGGTGAAAGGGCACTTCTGGCACTTCAGCTACCCCGTGGTGAACCCGCAGCCCGGCGAGCCGGAGCGGGTGACCTTCGCCACGACGCGCCCCGAGACGATGCTCGGCGACACCGCCGTGGCCGTGCACCCGAAACCCGCCGCCGCCCTAAAGCAGGCCGAGGCCGAACTGCGCGAAAAGCTAGCTTCCGCCCCAGCCAAGGAACAACCGGCGATCCAGGCCGAACTCGATGCGCTGACTGAGCGCCGCAAGGAGATGCTGCCGCACCTTGATAAGCTGCGCGACATGGCGCTCGCCGGCCGCAAGCTGAAGATTCCGCTCGCGGAGCGCGAGATTCCGCTGGTGGCCGATGAGTGGGCCAAGCCGGAGATGGGCTCGGGCTGCGTGAAGATTACGCCGGCCCACGACCCCAATGACTACGAGGTGGGGCTGCGGCAGAAGCTGCCGATGATCAATATCTTGAACGCCGATGGAACGCTCAACGCCACCGCAGGCAAATACCAAGGCTTGTTCGCCAGCCGCGCCGCCCGCGAACGGGTGGTGGCCGACATGGACGCCCTGGGCTTCCTCGAAAAGGTGGAGGACCGCGAGATCGACCTGGCGCATTCCGACCGCTCGAAGACGGCCATCGAGCCGCTTTTGGCCGACCAGTGGTTCGTGCGGATGCAGGACCTGGCCCAATCGGCGATGGACGCGGTGAGCGACGGCCGCGTGAAGATCATCCCCAGCCGCTACGCCAAGGGCTATCACGACTGGCTCTCCGAGAAGCGCGATTGGCCGGTGAGCCGGCAGCTTTGGTGGGGGCACCAGATTCCCATCTGGTACTGCGAGGGCGCGAGCGAAGCCGACCTGAAGAAGGCCTTTGCCGGCCGCAAAGACGTGGTCTGGCAGCGCGACGAGGCCGGCCAGCGCTGGCTGATCTGCGCTCAGGAAGAAGACCTGAGCGCCGACGCCGTGCCAGGCTGCACGCTCCGCCAAGATCCCGACGTGCTCGATACCTGGTTCAGCTCGGCCCTTTGGCCCCATTCGACGCTCGGCTGGCCCGAGAAGACGCCCGAGCTGGCCTACTACTACCCCACCAGCGCGCTCGTCACCAGCCGCGACATCATCACCCTGTGGGTAGCCCGCATGGTGCTCACCGGGCTGTTCAACGTGGGGGACGTGCCGTTCCGCGAGGTCTTCATTCACCCGAAGATCCTCGACGGGTACGGCGAGACGATGTCGAAGAGCAAGGGGAACGGCGTCGATCCTCTCGACGTGATCGAGAAGTTCGGGGCAGACGCGCTGCGCTTTGCGCTCGCGTATCTGACCACGGAAACGCAAGACGTGCGGATGCCAGTGGAGTTCGAGTGCCCGCACTGCGGCCACTTGGTCGAGCAAACCAAGAAGAACCGGGTGCTGCCGCGGATCGAGTGTCCCAAGTGCCAGCAGCCGTTTTCCACGCAGTGGGCGAAGACCGACGCCGACACGGCGCTCCCCCGCGGCCCCGTGGTGAGCGAGCGGTTCGAACTCGCACGGAACTTCTGCAACAAGCTCTGGAACGCGGCGCGGTTCGCCCTCTTGAACTTCGAGGGGTATGAGCCCGGCCCCGTGGTCGAGAGCGAATTGTTGCTCGAAGACCGCTGGCTCTTGAGCCGGCTTTCGACCGTGACGCAGAAGACGACCGAAGCGCTCGGGGAGTTCCGCTTCGCCGACGCGGCCCGGCAGCTCTACGACTTCGCCTGGGACGAGTTCTGCAGCTTCTACCTGGAGATGGCCAAAGCGCGGCTGCAAGATCCGGCGAGCCGCCCCGCGGCCCAGCGGATCTTGGCCCACACGCTCGACAACCTGCTGCGGCTCTTGCACCCCACGATCCCGTTCCTCACCGAGGAAATCTGGCAACGCTTGGCGCAGGCGGCCCCCGAGCGCGGCCTGCCAAAGGCCGCGCCGGCCGCCGAATCAGTGATGATCGCCGACTGGCCTACGGCCGACCTGAGCCGGCAGAACGCCGAGATCGAGGCCCGCTTCGCACGGTTCCAAACGGTGCTGGCGGCGATTCGCGATATTCGTAGCCGGCAAAACATTCTGCCCAAGCAGCAAATCGAGTTCAGCGTGCGCTGCGACGACGTAGCTGCCGCGCTCCTGCAGCCGATGGCCCCTTATTTCCTCTCCATGGCTGGCGCTAAGGCCACTGCCTGGGGACCGAACACTGTCCCCCCGGCGATCGGCGCGAACCTGCTGGCCGGCGGCGTCGAAGTGTTCGTCGACTTGGCGGGCCTCATCGACAAGCCTGCCGAAATTGCCCGCAACGAAAAAGAACGGGCCAAGCTCGCCCAGGCCATCGCCGCCAAGCAAGCCAAGCTGGCCGGCGGCTCGTTTGTGGAGCGGGCGCCGGCCGAAGTCGTGGCCAAGGAGCGAGCCAGCCTCGTGGAGCTCGAAGAGAAGCTGGCCGCGATCGACCGGGCGCTCGTGGAACTGCGGAAGTAGTGCGAGACGTCCCTGTGCGGTTGGCTAGATCACCGGCGGTCGAAGTCTATTCCACGAACCGGTGGTATCGCCCCATCCAGTACGGCAGCAGGATGAAGGCCCCGTCGTCGCGGCGCGTGCCCCCTTCGCCGCCGTCGATCTCGTAGGGGTCGCCGTTCCACTTCATCACGATCCGTTCCGATACATGGATCGGCTTCACGAGCACCGCCTTCCCGACGCGGTTCTTCCCTTGCGTACTCAGGTCGCGGCGGTGTGAGTTCGTTACCGACCAGTAGATCGTGTCGCTCGGCACGTCGCGAAACCAGGCCAGGCAGGCGTCGGCGTCGTAGTCGGCGGGCGGAACATAGGCCTTGTCGGGACGTTTGCTCGTATCGGGCCAGGCGTTCCCCTGCTGCGCAGCGGCGTAGATGTAGTTGAACAGCGGGCTTTCTTCGGGCCGCTCGATCTCCCACGAGCGGCGAATGCTGGCCAGGTAGACCTTGCGCGGCTTCGGGTCATGCTCGTAGCGGAGCAGCGGATAGTAGGCCAGAAAGGCCAGCTCGTCGTCGCTGTGGTTCACGGCATGCGGCGGCCAAAGGAGCTTCTGGTCAATGGTGTTTGTGGCGTAGGCGTGTTTCTCGATCAGCTCGCGAGCAACGGCCGCGTACTTAGGGTCGCCCGTGATGTGGCTGGCCACCTTCAGGTGCGAGAGCAGTTCGAGCGAGTTCAGCCCGCGCTCCATGTGCCACTCGAGATCATGGTTCAACCGTTCCGGCGCCCACACGCCCCAGGTGGTGTGCGTGCCGTCGGGGCCGACGTAGTAGTAGCCGTGGTCGAGAATGTGGTCGGTCATGCGGGCCACGACGCCGCGGATCTGCGCGCGTTGGGCCTCGTCGGCAGCCAGGTCGTAGTACACGGCATAGGCGAAGTAATGGCCGTCGAGTTCGTCGCTCGAGGTGTCTCCCTTCCACCACCAGCGGCCGTCGGCCGACTTGTGCCACTGGCCGCCGTACTTCTGCGGCTCCTCGCTCGCCGGCACGATGCTCCGGGCGGCGAAACCCTGAATGCCGGTGATCTCTTCGAGCCGCATGAGCGCCTGCACCGCCTCCCAGGCATTCCGCTTGGCGTCGGCCGCGCCGGTCGCTCCGTAGCGAAAGGCCTCGCCCCCGGCGTACATGCTCGTCCAGAGGCCATCGTTGTCGTCGGTGTGCTTGAACCACCCGCCGGCGAGCGTGCCAGGGGTTTTGAGTTCGACCGAGCCGACCAGCCCTTCGCGCACGTGATGCTTGCGGAGCGTGTCGTGGATCGCCTGCATCTTGCGTTCGAGCGTCGTCTGCTCCTGCTTGAACCGCACGATGCCGCCGGGTGTGCCTACCCAGACGACGCCTTTGTCATCCACGGCCAGCCCGGTGACGCGATCCTCCGGCAACCAGCGCCGCGAGTGAAACAGCTGCCACCGCTTGGCGCCGGGTTCGAGCAACATGAGCCCGCCCTCGCCGCCCAGCCAGACGCGGCCGGCCTGGTCGCGCAGGCCGCGCGCGGCGGATGCGAGCGGAGTGAGGGGCTCGTGGGCGAGGTGCTCGGCGAGCTCGGAGTTTGGGAGCGGCGGTGAGACGCTGGCGGGGAGCCCGGCCTCGGCTGGGGCGGGGGTGACAGTCCAGGTGGGGAAACGCTCGTCGGCGGCAGCGGGTGCGGCGGCGAGGAGCAGGGAGAGGCAGAGAGAACAGAGCATTTCGAACCGGCGGGGATACGAGGCGGGGGAGCGTGCCGACCTACGATAACCAGCGGCGCGGGGGGTGTCACCTCGCGAATCAGTCTCGATCGTCAACTCTCCACCAGAACCACAATTCCTGGCCGTCGGCGCCGATGCAGTAGTCGCCGTCGCCGCGGCGAATGTCCGCCACGCCTGCCTGCAGTGCAGCGAGTTGGTCCTTCCCGGCTTCAACCGGAGTCTCGAGGTCGCGCGAGTTGCGGCACACGGAGAGTGCCTACTACGTAGCCGGCACACGCCGTGTGCCGAATGCGGGAGCGGCGGTCACCTAGTTTGGCGCGTTCGTAAAGCTCGCCGAACACAGTTGTGCCCGCTTCGGCATCCTGCTCTCGGAGAGAGCAGGCTACTAGCGGCTACTTCCCCCGCCACAGCTCAATCGGCCGCTTGTCCGTCACCTCGAACGGCAGCTCGATCTTTCGCCCTTGCCCGGCCGAGGCATAGGCGGCCAGGATGATCTCCATCGTGGCCCGGCCGTCTTCACCGCTGGTGATCGGCCGCTTGTCGTCGCGCACGCAGTCGACGAAGTGGGCCATTTCCTGGGGGAAGCCGTAGTTCCAGTTTTCTTCGTACATGGTGAAGGTCCAGCCGGCCGTGCCGCCTGATTTTTCCACGGCGTAGTCGTAGCCGCGCTGCGAGTAGGTGTGGATCGAGTTGCCGCGGAGCAGATCGGCGTAGGCGAGGCCCTGTGAGCCGAAGACTTCGGCCCGGTCGTCCATTCCCCCCGGCTTGGCCCAACTCTCCTCGGCCAGCCCCACGCAGCCGTTCTCGAACTCGATGATGATCAGCGCATGGTCGTCGCCGTTGGTTTTGTCTCCGTGAACGTACGTGCCGAGCTGCGCGAGCACGCTCTTGGCCCGCGGCGGCTGGTCGGCGTCTGGGCCGGCCAGGAGCCAGCGGAAGAACTGCACCGCGTGGCAACCCATGTCGAGGGCGACGCCGCCGCCGGAGCGGGCAGTGTCCCAGAACCAAGGCGTGTGCGGACCGTCGTGCTTCTCCGACTGCTTCACGAGATACGGCTTGCCGAGTGCCCCGTCGTCGACCAGCTTCTTGAGCCGCACATACTTGGGTGCGAAGCACAACTCTTCGGCGTACATCAGCTTCACACCGGCCGAGCAGCAGGCCGCGATCATTTGATCGCACTCGCCGAGCGTCATCGCCATCGGCTTTTCGAGCACCACGTGCTTGCCGGCCGCGGCCGCCGCCAGCACCATCTCGCAGTGCAGATCGTTGGGCACACCGAGGGCCACGAGCTCGATCTCGGGCAATGCGAGCAGCTCGCGATAGTCGCCGAAGGAGCGGGCGATCCCCCTCTTCGCGGCGAACTCCTTGGCCCGCTCGGCCGACCGCGAAGCCACGGCCCGCACCTCGGCCCCCGGCGCCCGCAGGAAGCTTTCGTAATGCACGGCGGTAATGAACCCGCTCCCCACCAACCCGACGCCGATCGTGCGCATGAACCGCCCTTAGCTCCGCAGGAGGGACCCCCTCGCCCGCGCGGGCAGTTTGGCAGTGAGGCGGGGGAGCGTCAAGCAGCGGAGGGAGCGAAGCATTCTCCTCATTAGCCCCCGGCGAGTCGCCGGGGGGAGGAGCGGTTGAATGCCAATCACGATTGTTCGGCCCAACTGGGGTCGAAAGCAACGAAGCGTAGAGGATCCGTTGCCGTGGTTGCCCCCCGTGACTCACGGGGGGCTAATGGGCGGTTCTCCGGCTAGCCGCCGATCTGATACATCGCCCGCTCGGGGCGTACGAACGCGGGCGTGTCGATGCCGTGCCCCGCGCGTTTGGCGGCCACGCAATCGCGCACGAGCTGCGCCAGCTCGGCGTCGCTGCCGCCGGAGCGCAGCAGGGCGCGGGCATCCCATTCGGCGGTGGAGAACAGGCAATTCCGCACTTGCCCTTCGGCCGTGAGCCGCAGGCGGTTGCAGTCGCCGCAGAAGGGCTCGCTCACCGGGTTGATGAAGCCGACGACGCCGCGGCCGTCGACGAAGCGGTAGTCGCTGGCCGGCTGGCTCGGATCGGCCACCGACACCGGCTCGAGCGGCCCGAGTTCCTGCTCGAGCCGCCGGCGGATTTCGGCGCCCGTGAGCACTTGGTCGTGATTCCAGCGGTCGTCGGCGTCGAGCGGCATGAACTCGATGAACCGCATCTCGAGCCGGCGCTTGCAGGCGAACTGCACGAGCGGGACGAGCTCCTCTTCGGTGAGCCCGCGGATTGCCACGGCGTTAAGCCGAATGCGGTCGAATCCGGCCGCTTGCGCCGCGTCGATTCCGGCCAACACGCGTTCGAGCCCCGGCCGGCGGCTGATGCGCGCGAAGGTCTCTTCGCGCAGGCTGTCGAGGCTGATGTTGAGTCGCGCAAGCCCCGCGCGCTTCAAGGCGCCTGCTTGCTCGGGCAGCAAGATGCCGTTGGTGGTGAGCGCCAGGTCTTCGATGCCTGGCACGGCGGCCAGCAGCTCGATCAGCCGCGGCAGTTCCTGCCGCAAGAGGGGCTCGCCGCCGGTGAGCCGCAGCTTGCGCACGCCCAGCCCAGCGGCGACGCGCACGAAGCGCTCGATCTCTTCGAACGTGAGCAGCTCGTGCCGCGGGCGAAAGCGCACGTTCTCGGCCGGCATGCAGTAGAAGCAGCGGATGTTGCAGCGATCGGTGACGCTGATCCGTAGATCGGAGTGGACGCGGCCATAGCGGTCGACGAGCGGCAGGAGGTCGTTCACGGCGCGCCCTCCGCTGGGGCGCGCGAGTCGCCGGTCTCCATTACCGGATGAACCCACTCACTTGTTCCGTCAGCCCAGAGCTCGCGCTTCCAGATCGGCACGCAATCTTTGAGCGTGTCGATGAGCCACTGCCCAGCTTCGAACGCCGGCTGTCGATGGGCCGCGCTCACCGCCACGGCGACGCTCGCTTCCCCCACCTCGAGCCGCCCCAGCCGATGTACGATCGCGCAGGCCACGAGCGGCCACCGCCGCCGCGCCTCGGCGGCAAGCTCCGCGAGCTTGGCCTGGGCCATCGCTGGATAGCACTCATAGTCGAGCGCCTCGGTCTCGCGCCCGGCTGTCACGCCCCGCGTCGTGCCGAGAAACAGGACTACCGCCCCAGCCGCCACGGACTCAACGCCCCGCAGCACGCTTGGCACGTCGATCGGCGCGTGGGTGAGTTCAATCATGGAAGAACGGCGAAATGGCGATCATTAGCCCCCGGCGAGTCGCCGGGGGGAAGGACGGCAATCACCCGCACCCCTCCCGACCGACGCTCATGCCACTATTCTACCCCCCGCTGACCGGCGGAATACACGCAATCTCACCCCCCGGCGCCAGCCCGGCCGATTCGGCCGCGAAGTCGTTTTCGACCGCGAACCGGCAATGCGGCAGCACGCCAGCCAGCGCAGGGTATTGTCCCACCAGGGCTACCCGCAAATCAGCGATCGTGCTCCCCTCCGGCAGGTCGAGCGTCACCTCCGGCTGCCCAAGCAGTTCGCGGGGGGCGGCGAACAGCCGCACGCGCACGATCATGTGACCACCAGCTCCTCGCCGCGGGCGGTGAGCAGTGCGGCGAATTCCGGCATCTTGCCGTAGGCCAGGGCCAAGAGCTTGAGGGGGTGGATCGTCGGTTTGCTCGTCCCCTGCTCCATCTGCATCTTGCAGGTGCTGCACTCGCTGGCCCCCGCCTGAATGCTGGGCTGCCGCAGCGCGGAGATCAGCCCCCAGCCGATGCGCAGGCTGGCGCGGTAGTTTTCGCGCTTCATGCCGTAGGACCCCGCCATGCCGCAGCAGCCGTGCTCGAGCCGGATCACTTGCAGGCCGGGAATCAAGCGCAGCAAGCTCTCGCCGGGGGAACCGACCTGCAGGGCCCGCAGGTGACACGGTTGGTGGTAGCCGATCGTGGCCCGCTGCGGCCGGAAGTCGAGCTGCAGCGTGCCGGTCTGGTGCATCCGCCAGAGATAGGTGCAGGCTTCGCTCGTGTTCTCGGCCACCAGTCGAGCTTCTTCGTCGGGCAGGATGTGCAGGTACTCGTGCGTCAGGCAGAGAGCGGCCGAGGGCTCGGGGGTGACGATGTGGTAGCCCTGCCGCACGGCTTCGGCCAGGATCCGCACGTTCCGCTCGGCGATCGGGCGCAGCATCTCGAGCGCGCCGGCCGACACCATGCCCATGCCCGCGGCTTGCTGATCGGGATGTACGTAGACGGCGACGCCGTTGTGCTCGAGCACGGCCACGAGGGCCTCGGCCAGCTTGGCGTCGAAGTAATTGGCGTAGGTGTCGAGAAACAACAGCGCCTTGCGGCCGCTGCGCCTTGTGGGGCGGGTGAGCCGTTGCTTAGCGGCAGTGCGCAGAAAGCTGCCGTGGTTGAAGCGGGCGAGCTTGCGGCCTTGGGCCAGCCCCAGCGCGCGGTCGAGGCCGAAGCGCGAGCCGCGGTAGGTGAGCAGAGCGTTGGCCAGCCGCGGGAACCGGCAGCCCCAACGGCCCACCACGTCGAGCCGGGCGAGAATCCAATCGCGCACCCGCAGGCCGTTCGTGGCGACGTAGGCGGCCTTGGCCTCGAGCATGAGCTTGGGAATGTCGACGGTCGCGGGACACTCCAGCCGGCACATGTGGCAGTTCACGCAGAGGTCGGCGACCTCTTTCAGCTCGTCGCTCGTGGCGGCGGCCGGTTCGAGCCGGCCGGTGAGCAGCCCCCGCGCGAGATTGGCCTTGGCCCGCGGCGAGGCCTCTTCGGCCGGCGCGAGATGGAAGATCGGGCACATCCGCACCGCGAGCGACACCTCGCGGCAGGCGCCGCAGCCGTTGCAGTTGCGCGCCGTGTCGAGGTATTCGAGTCCTTCCCAACGCAATTGCAGCGGCACCGGCAGTTCGCTCGCCGGCGGCGCCTGCTCAACAGACTCCGCCGCCGGCGCGACGGGCGACTCGGCGACGCCGCCGCCGGCGCTGCGCTGCGCCGGCGTCAGCAAGCTGCGCAGATTCTGCGAAACGGTGCTCGGCTCGTCGGCCACGATCTTGCCGGGGTTCAGCAAGTGCAGTGGGTCGAAGATCGCCTTGAGTTCGCGAAACACCTCGTAGAGGGGCCCGTACTGCTGCCGCAGATAGGGCGTGCGGCTCAGCCCGTCGGCGTGTTCACCGCTGACGGTGCCGCCGGCCTCGACAACGTCGCGGTAGAGCTCGTCGGCAATCGCCTCCATCTTGCGCACGTCGTCGGGCTGCGTCAGATCGAGGAACGGCCGCAGGTGGATCTGCCCGTGCCCCACGTGGCCAAACAGGCTGGCGATCACCTGGTGGCGCTTGAGGACGTTTTGGATGCGGACCAGGAACTCCGGCAGCGCATGCGGCGGCACCGCCAGATCCTCGACGAACGGCAGCGGACGGGAGGTCCCCTTCGCGCGGTGCAGCGTAGGCACGATGCCGCGGGCCAGACCCCAATAGAGCTCGCTCTCATAGGGATCGAGCGTGGAGCGGGCGTCGAGCGCCCGCAGCTTGCGGCGGCCTCGATCGCCCAGGTCGGCCAGCCAGTCGCGGATCGCGTGCGGATCGTCGCCGTCGCGCTCGACGAGCAACGCCGCCTCGGCTTCCGGCGAGACCAGCACGTCGTAGCGCGGATCGGCGCCGCGCGCGAGCGACAGATGCCGGCGGTCCATGAGGTCGCAAGCGCTCGCGTCCATCGACACGATCTCGGGCACGGCGCGGGCCGCCAGATCGACGCTGTCGAACACCAGCAGCGCCACCCCTCGGTGCGGGGGCAACGGCTGCGTGGCCACCGTGGCCTCGGTGATCAGGGCGAGCGTGCCTTCGGAGCCGCTGAGCAGCTTGGCCAGGTCGAGCCGGCCGTCGACCAGCAGATCGCCGAGCTGGTAGCCCGAGCGGTTCACCAGGCTCTGGGCGCCGGCCGCGCGGATCAAGTCGTCGTACTTCGTGATCAGGTCCGCCACGCGTTCCACGAGTTCTGCGCGGCGGCGGCCGGCCGAATCCTCGGGCGTCGGCTGACCGAGCGGCTCCTGGCCCAGTTCGAGCACCATGCCGTCGGCTAGCACCACTTGCAGGCTGCGGACGTGCCGGCGGGCCGAGCCGTAACGCAGCCAGTGGCTGCCGCCCGAGTCGACGGCGATCACGCCCCCCATGGTCGTGACTTTGCTCGTGGCCGGGTCGGGTCCGAAGATGCGCCCCAGCCCGCGCAGCTCTTGGTTGAGCTGGCCGTGGACCACGCCCGGCTGCAAGCGGACCCAATCGGGACCGATGCCCACGATGCGGCGCATGTAGCGGGAGAAATCGACGATCAGGCCGGGGCCGAGCGATTCGCCGGCCAGGCCCGTGCCGGCGCCGCGGGCGTGAAGAGGCAAGCGGTTGCGGGCCGCGTATTCGACGATGGCCGACACGTCGGCCGTGGTGCGCGGCCGCACGACGCCCAGCGGGCGGATTTCGTAGAGGCTGGCGTCGCTGGCGTAGAGCTGCAAGAAAACGTCGTCGCAGCGAACCTCACCGGCGATGAGGCCGCGCAAATCGTCTTGCACTCGCTGCCGTTCGGGGTCCACGCTGCGCTCGATCTCCCTGCGAAATCTTGGCTCACACAGGCTGGACGCCTGTGCCACTTAGTACAGGCTCCACCAGCCCGTCCTCGTGGGACAGGCTTCCAGCCTGTCCGGTACGGCTAGCCGCCGCCTTCCGAGGCCGCAGCGCGCTGTCGGCCTTGCTCGAGCCGGGCCTGTTGCTGGCGATGCTTCTCGTGCGTCTCCAGGTTGAACGGAGCGTGCCCCGCGGCGTCGAAGTCGCCGCGGTACTGGGCGCCGCAGCGATAGCAGGTGAGCGATTCACCCATGAGAAGGTAGAGCACCACGTCGATCAGGGCCGTGGCAAACAGGATGCCGAAGGCCCAGTAGATCATATAGAAGAACCAGGCCACGCTGCTGGCCACGAAGCCCACCACGACCAACCCCACCCCCAACCGCTGCGGAAAGTCCTTGCGAAAGTACAGGTCGGTGCTCGGGCACACTGCGCAGCGCCGCAGGCGAGCGCCATCAAACGTGTCGGCGGGAACGGCCAGGGCGGCTTGGCAATGGCTGCATTCGAGCGACGCGGTGGCGGGGCTCAGCTCGGCGCGGGCCGTAGCTTCGCAGTCGGGACAACGATACTCGACGTTCATCGGCACTTTGGGAACGAACCGAGACGGGAACCACGCCAGCGGCCGGCGGCGACCGGGCCGCGAACGCACAAAGGCGCTCTGGCCCGCCCCTTCGTGGGGCTGCCCTCGGAGCAGAATCTCTGTCGGCTGCGCGGCAGACGCGGCCGAACGTCCATCATACGGGAAACGCGCCGCCGGCGGACAGTAGCAACCCGGCGAGCTCGCCGAGGAAGGCCCCGATGACCCCTACATACAGAATGCCCGTTGCACTCTGCGTATTGGGGATTTCGAGGGTCTTCCAGGTCATGGCCACGACCCCGGCCAAGCCCACAATGCCGGCCAGCCAGCGCAAGGCCACGAACATGGGCCAGCCGGAAAACGGCGCTCCCGGCCCCGCGATCTGCAAGGCAAGCCCAACGCCGCACACCACGGCGCGCAGTGCAATCGCGGCCCCCATCAGCAGCACCAGCCGCCGCAGGGGAACAAGGTCCATGCCGGGGGTGTTCAGGTACCAGTGCCCGAGCAGCATGGCGGCGATCGTGAAGCCCAGCAACAGGCCGCCGGACACGGCGTCGAGATGTGTCAGCGCTACGAGGGCCGGCGGCGCGCCAGACGCCGGGGGGCTCGCCGCCCAAGTGCCGATCAAGGCCAGGCCGGCGCTCACGCTCAACCAAAGATTGCCGAGCCGCGGCCGCTCGTAGTGCGAGGCGACCGCCGCGGCGTAGCTGGCCGCCGCCGCGCCGGCGGCGGGCCACCAGGGCCAGGCGCCGCTGCCGAGCGTCGCCATGAGCGCGCCCACATTGAGCCCCAAGAGCACATAGGAGTGCGCCCGGAAGAAGCCGGCCGGCACGAACCGCGTCGGTGTGCAGACCATGGCCACGGCCAGGCCAAAGCTCAGGCGGAAGAGAAATTCGGCGAGGAGCTGCACGCAGAGTCCTAGGAGCGATCGCGAGAATTGCCGCGGGCGTCAAAAGCGCCCAACGGAAGAGCCCTAACGTACTGGGGAAGGCTCGGCCTTAAACAGCCGCCAGCCGCTGCCGTCGGGGGACGCCTCGAGGCGATTGGCGCCGACCAGCTCATCGTACACCGCGTGCATCTCGTCGATCGAGTCGAAGAAGCCCACGACAAAGGCTGACCCGAACTGCTCCCCCGGCTTAATGGGTCGGCCGCCGATTTCCTCGATCAGGCAGACATATCCCCGCTGGTGGCACCAAGCCTCGCTGACGGCCGACGGATCGAGCGTCATGCCGGCCAGCCAAGGGCCGTCGCGGCCGGTCTTGGGGTCGCGCAGGTGGTAGGCCCGAATGATCCGCTCGGGCAGCTTGGCGTCGTCGCGGACATAGAGAAAACGGTCGTCAGGAGCAAAATCGGTTGTGAATTCGGCAGCCGGAATACGGCCGTGGTAGCTCAGGTAGACCTCGCTGAAGGTGTCTCCGCCAGAGTGCTTGATGTGCCCCGGCATGTCGAGCCGCAGGAACAGGGCCTCGCTTACATTGACGGCCGTGATCAGGTCGCTCGACAGGAAATAGCGCTTGCCGGCCGGAAAAACGATCGTCTGCTGCCAACGCGAGCCAGTCTGCTTGCCGGGGGCGGCAAGGTGGTACTTGTAGTCCTGTTGAATGGCGACGAATTCTTGCCCAGCCGCGTCGCGCCCCTGAATCACCCGGGGTTCGAGGCGGCCGGCCTGCGTGCAGATTTGCGGGCCCTCGATGCTCCGCTTCGCCCGCCGGCCGTGGTAGGCGTTGTTGAACAGGTAGGGGAGGTCGCCTGGCAGCTTGTCGCGATAGGCTTCGTCGCTGCCGGGCTCCATGATCCAGTCGACGATGTCGAGCCCGAAACCGGCATCGCGGAAGCCGGTCTTCCGGTCGACCAGCGACTGGCCTTCGACGCCCGACACGTAGCCCTGCTTGCGGATCGCGGCCTCGAGGGCAGGGCCTTGGATGCGGATTCGCTGGTCGTCTTGGGAGACCTGGAACTCGGCGGCGGCGAGGGGACCGGCGGCGAATAAAGTGGCCAAGAAACTAGCGGCAAGTCCTTTCACCAGTGGGGTCGGAAGCATACGCATTTACCGTGGGCTTGTGACGCGACTTTCAGCAGCCCGAAAAACTCGGGCCCGCCGCTCGTATGCTAACCGAGTGCGGCTGAGTTTACGATTCACGCTTCCGCAGGCCAATCGCTGAGCGCGCGGTCAGCCGGCCCCGCCCCAGCCGACGGCGAGTCCTCCGTCCTTTCGCCCCGCGACCGCCGCAACAACCACAGAATCGCGATGAAATCGTAAAGCCCGTGCGCGACAATCGGCGCCACCAGGTTGCCAGACCACAGCCAGAGCCCGCCTAGATACAGTCCCACCAGACCTGCCAGCACCACGTAGGTCTTCGTCACCGCATGCGCCAGGCCGAACAGCAGGCTCGCCCCCACGAGCCCCAGCCACATCCCGGCCGCGCCGGGCGCGAGCCCGGCAATCGCCGGCTGCAGCACGCCGCGGAAGAGCATCTCTTCGCCCAGGCCGGCTAGCGCCGATACCAACGCCACCGCGCCCAGCGAGCTGCCGGCAAACAGCGGCAGCAGCAATTCTTCGACGAGCTGACGGATTTTCACCAGCGCTGCTGACCTCGCGCGCAGGCAGCCCCAGAGGCCCAGCAGCATGGGCACGGTCGCGGCCACGCCCAGTCCGAAGCCCTTCGCGTCCACGCGCGCCGTTTCGAGCGCGGGGTGCCCCAGCAGCCACCCCAGTCCCAGCGCAACGACCGCCAGTCCCGCTTCGAAGGCGATTGCCGGCCCAAGCAGAGACCGCGGCGGCGGGTTCGACATGCAGCGGCGCTTTCCGGACTGTGCGGTGAGTTCGAATTCTGCCAGGCGGGCTTGAAATGATAGCCGATCGGCTGCGCGCCGTGCAGCACGGGGGCTCTGTCACCCGCGCCACCAGCGCGACCGCTACAGGCCGTCCCGCTTCGTTGTTTTTCCGCCCCACCGCACGTTGCAGAATTTCACCACGTGGCAAAAACGCATGGTACGTTTGGCTAAGAAAGGCGGGCTGCGCGAGGAGCGGCCCCTGGCAACGGATAGGCCAATGAATCGCGAGCAAGGCGGCAATCGAAGGGCAGGCTGGGCGGCGCTGTGCTGCGCGCTCCTGCTTTCCGGCTGCGCGAGCTTGCAAATGCCGCCCTCGGGCCAGCAGCTTTTCACCACAGCCCCCGGCGCCACGCCTGGCACGGTGACGCCGGTCGTGCAGCCGTCGAACTGCTGCTGCAATCTGTTCAGCCACGCGCAGCTCTCGTCGCTGCATCAGCACTTGGGCTGCAGCAGTCTGACGGCGTGTTGCACGAACTTGTTCGATCACTCGTGTTGCAAACAAGACCACTGGGCCAACCTGCTGAACCACGGTTGGTGCGGTTCGAACTGCAAACAGCCGTGCGGTCCCGTGCTGCCGGGTTCGGCCGCGCCGTTGCCCCCGCCGGGGCTCTCGATCGCGCCGAACCAGGTGATCGCTCCCGTGGGGAGCGAGGTGGTGATGCTCGCCAGCATCCACAATCAAGACGGCCGCCCCGCCGGGAACCAGCAGGTCGAATGGATGCTCGCGCCCAACGGCGTCGGCTTTTTCCTGGCCCGTTCGAAGCAGGGGCACGACTGGGATTGCTTCCCTTCGAGCGTTCCGCGCAAGGTAGCCAACGATTATGCGCTGGCCAACACCTCGAACCGCCTGGTGACGCTCACGCGCGGCACACCCACGCCGCTCGACGACGTGCCGGTCGCGCTCGGCCAGGCTTGGATCAGCGTCAGCTCGCCCACCGAAGGCACGAGCTACGTCACCGCGTTCGCGCCGCGCGTATCGAGTTGGGATCAGCACCAGCGGACCGGCGTCATCCATTGGGTCGACGCCCAGTGGAATCCGCCGCTGGCCGCGGTGAACCCCGTCGGCACGCAGCACGCGCTCGTTACCAGCGTGTCGCGGCAGACCGATGGCACGCCCATCGGCGGCTGGCAGGTCCGCTATGAGATCGTCTCCGGCCCGCCGGCGCAGTTCGAAAATGGCGCTCAGGCGGTCGAAATCACGACAAACGATTTGGGGCAGGCAACCGCCGTCATTTCGCAGACACAGCCCTCACCCGGCACGAATCAGATCAACGTGCGCCTGATCCGCCCCGCGAATTCGGCTCGCGGCGACGAGCGGCCGCTCGTCATCGGCAACGCGACCACCCAGAAAACGTGGACCTCGCCGGAGATCGCCGTGCGCGTGGTCGGCCCGTCGCAGGCCAGCCTCGGCGCTACCGCCAGCTTCCAGGTGCAAGTGAGCAACCCCGGCGACTTGCCGGCCCGCGGCGTGGTGGTCACCGTGCCGACTCCGAGCGGCCTGACGTTCTTGAGCAGCACGCCCCCCGCCCCCGCGACGGGCAATCAGGTGGAGTTCCAACTGCTCGACTTGGCCGCCAAGCAATCGCAAACCATCGCCCTCGACTACCGCATCGACGGCCCCGGGCAGGCCCAGGTGTGCGCGAGCGTGCGCACGGCGGAGGGGCTCTCGGCCCAGGACTGCGTGACGACGGCGCTCACTTCGCCGACGTTGAGCGTGTCGATCGTGGGGCCGGACCGCGGCGTCGTTGGGCAAAACCTGGTCTTCGAGATCGTCGTCAGCAACACGGGCGCGGCCCCGGCCAGCAAGCTCGTGATCATCGATACCCACGATCCCGGCCTGCAGCACCAGATCCAAGGCAAGATCGAGAAAGAATTGCAAGGCGTCTTGGGGCCCGGACAATCCCAGCGGGTGGGCATTAGCTTTACCGCCGCGGCAGTGGGACGGCAGTGCCATACGGTGGAGGTCGTGGGCGAAGGGGGAACTCGGGCCACCGCCCAAGCCTGTGTCGACATCACGCAGGGGGGCGGAGCGGCCCCGGTGGCCCCGATCCCCAACTCGGGCGCCCCCAACTCGGCCGTTCCGCCGGCGAACCCCGCGCCGAGCGCGCCTTCGACCAGCGGGCCTGGCTTGAGCGTGCGGAACACGGGGCCCTCGATCCGCAATGTCGGCGAGGTCGCCGAGTTCGTGATCGATGTGACGAACACGGGCGAAAGCGCCCAGCAGGCGTTGAAACTGTCCGTGGAATACGACCCCGCGCTGCTCAAGCCTGAGGCCGCCACCAAGGGCATTCCGACGACGGGCGAGCTGATCTGGGATTTGCCGACCTTGTTGCCGGCGCAGACCCAGCGTTTCCGCATTCAATGCCGCTGCCTGGCGCAGGGCCGCGCTTGCAACATGGCCACCGTTACGGCCGCCAACGGGCTCAAGATGGCCCATGAGGCCTGCGTGGATATCCGCGGGCCGGCGAATGCGGGACCGGCCGCGCCGCCTGCCGAGGCGCCTGCGGCTGAAACGGGCCCGGCATTGTCCGCTTCACCGGCCGCCGCGTCGCTCGAGCCGCGTCCGCCCAGCCGCGTGACGCTGGCGGTCGCCGAGCAGAGCGACCCGGTGCGAGTGGGGAGTGAAACGACGTTCGTGATCTCGGTGCGCAACCCCGCCAGCTATCCCGATCAACAAGTGCAGCTCAAGGTCGCGGTGCCGGCTGAACTGCAGTTGCTCTCCGGCAGCGGGCCGACGCGCAACCGTGTGGCGGGCCAAACGATCACGTTCGAACCGATCGCCGAACTGCGGGCCGGCGAAACGGTGGAATACCGCCTGAAGGTGAAGGCTGCGTCAACCGGCAACCCGCGGCTCGACGCCCAAGTCACGAGCCGCGGCCTGCCGCAGCCGCTGCTGCAGAGCGAGACGACGCTCGTCGTTGGCGGCTAGCCGTTTCCATTTTCACCACAAAGACACAAAGACACAAAGAATACATTTCTCGCCAAGGCGCAAAGATCGCAAAGTAGGAAGTCGTCCCTTAGCGACCTCTGCGCCTTGGCGAGAAACAAATCTGCCTCTTTGTGTCTTCGTGCCTTTGTGATTCAATCACTCCGTCTTCTCTGTGTTCTCCGCGTCCTCCGCGGTAAAACATCCCCGGTGAACAAGGCCTGGAAGGTGTTCGATGGCGCTTGGTGAGTTGGCGTTTCTCAAGAACGTGCCTGATCCGTTGCTCGCCGCGCCGGAGTTGCCGACGTTCAAGTTCGAGCTCGAGCGATCCCAAGGCAAGGTCGTCGGCGGGAGTTTTGGCAAGGAGGCGACCGTCGAGCAATTGCCGATCTCCAAGGGGATGGCCGGCGTGTCGATGCGGCTCGAGCCGGGCGTGATGCGCGAGTTGCACTGGCACGCCACAGCCGCCGAATGGGCGTTTGTGCTCTCGGGGCGCGTGCGGACGACCGTCGTCGATCCCCAGGGGCGCGGCGAGACCAACGACTTCGCGCCGGGCGACGTGTGGTACTTTCCCCGCGGCCATGGGCACATGCTGCAGTGCCTGGGGAACGAGCCGTGTCACTTCATCCTGATTTTCGACAACGGTTACTTCTCGGAGTTCGGCACGTTCAGCATCAGCGATTGGATCGGTCACGCGCCTAAGGCGCTCGTGGCCAAGAACCTGGGTCTGGCGGAGGCTGACCTGGCGAGCTTCCCGCGCGACGAGGTGTACTTCGCCAAAGGCGCCCTGCCCCCCGAGCCCGCGGCCGCGTCGCTGCAAGGGCCGAACCCGCCGCCGCAAACGCACAAGTTCTCGCTGCTTTCGGAACCGCCGCACCGCACGTTCGCCGGCGGCCGCGAGTGGCGCGTCGATTCCTCGCGGTTCCCGATCTCGACCACGGTCACCGGCCTCGTGCTCGATCTCGAACCAGGCGCGCTGCGCGAACTGCACTGGCACCCCACGGCTGACGAATGGCACTACGTTGTGCAGGGCACGGTGAGCGTCACCCTGTTCGGCTCGCACGGCCGCTTTCGTACGGAGACGCTGGGGGCCGGAGATGTCGGCTACATTCCCCAGGGGTTCGGCCACTCGATCGAGAACGTCGGCAGCGACGCCTGCCGGGTGCTCGTGGCCCTGAACACGGGCGTCTACGCGGCGATCGACCTCTCCCAGTGGCTGGCGGCCAACCCGGCCGACGTGCTGGCGACGAACTTCGGTCAGCCGGCGGAACTCTTCGCGAGGTTTCCGCGGCGCGACGTGTTCATCACCGGGAGCTAGCGATCGTTGGAAGACCGACGAGCAACATTGGTCGGGCACAGCACAGCAGAATCAATCCGAGCGCGGCCAAGGCAGCGGCAGGCGGTTCCGGTACCGCCGCGGCGACCTTCGCGGCCCCGAAGGCCGCTTTGAGACTGGCGAAATCGCTCAGGTCTACCTTGGCGTCGCGAGTGAGGTCGCCCTGGGTCATCGTCACGTTGGCTTGACCGAAGTAGGTTTTGAGCACGCCGAAGTCGCTGAGATCGACCTTGCCGTCGCCGGTCGTGTCTCCCCGCGGCGTGTCGAGCGAGGCGCCCTTGGTGCGGAGTGCATTGACCACGAGATCGGCAATGTAGGCGCTGCCTGCATCGTTCCAGTAGATCGAATCGCCGAGAAACCCGTTGGCCTGGAAGAAGGCTGTTGTGCCTGCCGCGTCGTAGAGGTTGATGAACCCAAACCCGCGCTCCTGGGCAAGGGACAGGGCGTCGTCGGTCATTTTCGACAACCTTGCGCTCCCGCCGCCGAACTGGTAGGGAGGCATCAGCAAGACTTCGACGTTCGGGTTGGCGGCCAGCAGACGGTTGGCGATCGTCTCCAAACGATCGCGGTAGCCTGGCGCGAGCGCCGCGGTGTTGTCGTTCGCGCCGAGCGCGATTACGGCCAGGTCGGCGCCGAGCATCTCGACCTGCGCGTCGAAGGTCTCGTCGCGCTCGACGAAGTTCACGGTCGACCAGCCGTCGACGGCCGCGCGATCGACGCGCACTCCGGGCGACGTGCTTTCGCCGACAATTCCCAGGATTTTGACGGGATGCCCCTCGTCGAGCGGTTGAAAGACGAGTCGCCCCTCGGCCACGCCCTGCCACTGGACAACCTTGGCGTCGTCAGCCGCGGTGTCGATAGTCGCCAACAGCTTGCGGCCGCTGACTGTGTCTTGGAGCACATTGAAGCGGCCGCCCAGGGGTTGGGCCACGTACTGCAGGTCAAAAGGGCCGAGTTGCCAGGGGGTGAGCACGGCGCTGTTGGCCGTGCCGGGCGCAGGCGTTCCCACTGTCGTTTGAGCCCAAAGGCCGTCGATCCCGCTATGCGGGGCCCGGTCCTCGGCGATGTTGTGTACGTCCCAAGCGCCGCCGTTGAAACCGCCGTCGTTGTGCCAGTTCAGGCCTTGGTAGCCCGAGCCGGCGTTGCCCCAAATCGCCTGCAGGTCGTCGCGGAAGGGCTGCGTCCAGCCCTTGCGGCTGAACGAATCGCCGATCACCAGCACCTGGGCGTCGCCAGCGTCGAGCCTAACCTCGATGGGCGGCATGAGTTGGTCCAGATTCGCGTGCAACGGCCGCTGGGCCGGAAGGGCGAGCAGAAGCAGCAGCGCCGGACTCATGGAACCCGCCGGCACGCGTGAGGGCAGCGGCCCGGACGGTGCATGAAGAGAGAAGGCGTCCGAGCGAGAGCCGTGTCGGGGCAAGCCGTCCCGCGCCCCGGGAAACGAAAATCGAAGAGAGACGCTCGCTCACTGCCCAGGAAGCGACTGCCCGTATCGTCCGTAGTTTCAGGCTAGTCGGAATGTGCCGATTGGGCAAGCAACGAGTTCGCGCTGCGGATGGCGCGAGTCCGGCGCCGAAGCGGTCGTAAAGACCGCCTTACCAGTCGTTCATTTCCTGAAGCGCTTGCCGCAGCAAGATCAACAGGGCATTCGGATCGTACGGCTTCCGCAAGTAGTAGTGGCACCCGGCGGCACGGGCTTGGCGGAGGACGTCGGGGCGGTCGACGCCGCTGACGATGATCACCGGGATCTCGCAGGTCTCCGGAGAGTCGACGAGCTGTTCGCACACGCTCAGCCCGTCGAGATCGGGGAGCTGCAAGTCGAGCAGAATCGCGGACGGTTGATCCGATTGAGCCAATGCCAGCGCTTGGCGGCCCGTCGACGCAGTCGTCGGGCTGAATCCGTGTTGCCGGAGGCGAAAAGCCAGCGATTCGGATTGGGTTGGGTCGTCGTCGACCACCAAGATCGTCGGGCCATCCTCGCAAAGCGACGATTGGGGCTCCAGCTGCGCAACCGATTCGGCAAACACGGCGGCTGATTCCTGCGGGGGGGAAGCGAAGGCGGGACCCCGAGCAAACGGATTTGCGGGGCTGAGAACCCTACCCTGCAATTGTGCGCCGGTCAAATCGGCCAGGCAGCGCGAGGATCGCCTCCCTAGAATTCGACGATCATCCGGTCGTGCGCCACCACCGTGTTGGAGAAAATCCGCTGGGCCGACGGCAAATCGATCGGGTCGGGTTGGCTGACGAGCGGATTGCAGTGCACCAGGATCAACTGCCCCACGCCGGCGGCGCGGGCGGTTTCGGCGACGGCCGAAGTGCAGCTGTGGCCGGTGCGCCGCGCCAGGTCCTCGCAGCCGTCGGGGAAATAGCACTCATGAAAGAGTACGTCGACGCCGTGAATCCGGCTCACATACTCGGCCGTCGGGCTCGCGGTGGTGTCGGTCACGTAAGCCAGCGAGTGGCTGGGCCAGTCGAACCGATAGCCCAGCGAGCCGCCGGGATGCTCGAGCGGGAAGTAGGTCAGCCGGCCGCCCTGGGGCAAATCCACGGGGCCGCAGAGCGGCGCATAAAGACAAGGGAGGGGCGCCGGAAACAGCGTCTCGTTCAACAGGTGCTCTTGAATCGCCGCCAGCTTGGCGGCTTCGCCCCACACGGTCACCCGTTCCAGCGGACGCTCGTGCAGTACGTCGAACAGATACGTGAGCCCGATCACGTGGTCCAGGTGCGCGTGCGTGAGATAGATGTCGAGGGTCGGCGTTTGCAGATAGTCGCGAACGCGATAGAAGCCGGTGCCGGCGTCGAGCACGACGCCGATCTCCGGCAGCATCAGACAGGCAGTCTGCCGAAGATCGTTGGGATGGTATCCCGTGGTGCCCAGCAGGACGAGCCGCATGTCGAACCTCGCGGGCGGTGCTTGAACGGTTACCGCCGCAGGGCGAACGTCAACAGACCTTGCCGCATGTTGGCGGCGCCGCTGGCGACTTCTTGCCCCAGTTCGGTCTTCTTGTTGTACTTGGCGGGCACCATTTCCTTGCCTTTATTGTCGCGCGTAATCTCGATTCGGTAGAAGCCGAGCCGCAAGCCGCCCACGCCGGGGGCCGGCATATGGTCGGTGCCTACCGAAGGGCTACAAATGCCCTGGTCGTCGGTCACCCCCTCGGCCGGCGCCGCAGCAGTGCCCAGGAATTCCTCGGGCACGAACTTGACCGTCGCGCCCGGCAGCGGCGCGCCGTTGAGCGTCACCAGGACCGACGTTTGGGAGATGCCGAACTTCGAGTCGATCCAATTCTGCAGGCGGGCCTCGATTTCTTCCTTGGAGAGCTTCTTGTCGCGATTGGCGTCGATCTCTGCGATCGCCGCCTTGAGACCGGGCGAGGCGTCGAGCTCTTTGCCGCTAATGGCGCCATCGCCGTCCTTGTCGTAGGTTTCGATCGCCTTCTGCGCCGAACCGGCCGGATCGACCGCCAGCGGCTTGATGCGCGTGGGACCTTGATTGCAGCCGGCGCTCGCCAGGATGCTCAAGCCCACGCCCAACGCCACGCCGCGAAACGCCGCAAAACTCATCGCAAAACCCTAGACCAAGGGAAGCCGAGCGGGACCTCGGCGAGAATAGCCCGTCACCAAGCTGGAGAGTAACACAGGTCCGCCGGCCCGGTCAAATCTTGGGCCGATTTTGCGCGTTTCCGGAAGATGCGGGCGGCGATGGAAGGCCGGATGATGCGACCCGCCACGCTCACCTTAGCCCCCCGTCAATGACGAGGGGGCTAAGCCGCATGATGTGGCGCAACGCAGCGGCCGACGCATTCGGTGAGCTACGATCCTCGTCCCCCCGGCGACTCGCCGGGGGCTAAGAAAGCGGATTGCTTTACTTCCGGACGCTCGGCCACACGCCGTGCAAGACGACCGTCTTGAGCTCCGTCATCTCCTGCACCGCGTACTTCGGCCCCTCCTTGCCGAAGCCGCTCTCCTTGAGCCCGCCGTAGGGCATGAGGTCGGCCCGCCACTGGGGTCCCCAGTTGACGTGCAGATTGCCGGCGTCCACGTCGCGGGCGAACCGCAGGGCTCGCTCGAGGTCGCGGGTGAAGATCGCCGCGCTCAGGCCGTAGTTCGTGTCGTTGGCCTGGGCGATCGCCGCCGCCAGGTCCGTAGCCGTCGAAACGGCGACCGCCGGGCCAAATAGTTCTTCGCGGCTGACCCGCATCTCGGGGCGCACATTGGCCAAGAGCGTGGGCTCGTGGAGGGCGCCTTGCCGTTTTCCGCCCGCCACCAGCCTCGCACCTTGTTGCACCGCCTCGCCAATCCACTGCTCGACTCGGGCGGCGTCGGATTCGCGGATCATGGGGCCCATCTGCGTTTCGGGGTCGAGTTGGTCGCCCGTTTTGAGAGCACGGATGCGCGGGGCCAGCGCATCGACCAGTTCGCCGGCGACCGTTTCGAGCGCGATCACCCGCTGCGCCGAAATACATACCTGGCCGGCGTTCGAGAAGCCGGTGGCCACCGCGGCCTCGGCCACTTGGTCGAGATCGGCGTCGTCCATCACGATCACGGGGGAGTTCGACCCCAGTTCCATCGTCACCCGCTTGATGCCGGCGGTTTGCAGAATCCGCTCGCCCACCTCACGGCTGCCGGTGAAGCTGATCTTCCGCACCCGCGCGTCGCGGCAGAGGGCGTCTCCCAACATTCCGCCGCCGCCGGTGAGGCAGGAGATCGCCAAGGGGGGGAGCCCGGCCTCGAGCAGGATTTCGACGAGCTTGAGCGCCGACAGCGGGGTGTCGCTGGCGGGCTTGAGAACGACGGCGTTGCCGGCCGCCAGCGCCGGGCCGACCTTGTGCGTCACCAGGTTGAGCGGGAAGTTGAAGGGCGTGATCGCCACCACCACGCCGCAGGGGACGCGGAGCGTGAAGCCGAATTTTCCTTCGCCGCCGATCGCGCCGTCGAGCGGCAGCACTTCGCCGCCAAGACGCTTAGCCTCCTCGGCCGAAAGTTCGATCGTTTGCTGACCGCGGCTCGCCTCGACCCGCCCTTCGGCCAGCACCTTGCCTTCTTCGCTGCTGATGAGCCGGCCCAACTCCTCGCTGCGCTCCGCCATAAGCCGGCTCGCGCGGTGCAGAATGCGATAGCGCTCGTAACCCGGCATCGCCCGCATGCTGCGGGCGCCCTCGACCGCGGCGGAGAGCGCGGCCTCGACGTCAGCCGGCGTGGCCCGCGGCACGGTGTCGATCACCTGGCCGCTATAAGGGTTGCGAACCTCGATCCGCTCCGCCCGCTCGACCCACTCGCCCGCCACGAACATCTTCATGCGGCTGCTCCAAGGGTCACAAAGACGATTTCACCGCAGAGGACGCAGAGAATGCCGACGCTGTATACTTTCTTCTCCGCGTCCTCTGTGTCCTCCGCGGTAAAACTCTCTTTCTGTCTACCGCTTTTTCTTGATCGCCCGTTGGACGGCCGTGCCCATGTCGGCTGGGCTCTCGGCGACTTCGATGCCGGCGGCTTCGAGGGCCGCGATCTTTTCAGCGGCGGTGCCTTTACCCCCCGAGATGATCGCCCCCGCGTGGCCCATGCGCTTGCCCGGGGGCGCCGCGCGGCCGGCGATGAAAGCCGCCACGGGCTTGGTCACGTGGGCCTTCACATAGGCGGCGGCTTCTTCCTCGGCCGTGCCGCCGATTTCGCCCATCATCAAAATGGCTTCGGTCTTGGGGTCGGCTTGGAACAATTCCAGCAGATCGATGAACGACGTGCCCACGATCGGATCGCCCCCCAGGCCGACGCAGGTCGACTGGCCGAGGCCCAGATTCGTGAGCTGCCAGACGGCCTCATACGTGAGCGTGCCGGAGCGGCTCATGAGACCGACGGGGCCCTTCTTATGAATGTACCCCGGCATGATGCCGATCTTGCATTCCTCGGGCGTGATGACGCCGGGGCAGTTCGGGCCAATCAGCCGCGACTTCGATGCCCGCACCACCGGGTAGACGCGGGCCATGTCGAGCACGGGCACGCCTTCGGTGATGGCGATGATCGTCTTGATGCCGGCGTCGAGGGCTTCGAGAATGGCGTCGGCCGTGGCCGGGGGCGGCACGAAGATCATCGTGGCGTCGGCGCCGGTCTTGGCGACTGCTTCGGCCACCGTGTCGAACACCGGCAGCCCCTGCACCTTCTCGCCTCCCTTGCCGGGAGTTACGCCGCCCACCATCTGCGTGCCGTATTCCAGGCAGCCCTTGGTGTGGAACTCGCCGACCTTGCCGGTGATGCCCTGGCAGATGACGCGGGTATTCTTGTCGACCAGAATGCTCATGGATTGCGTTCTTCTCTTGTTACGGCGTAGCGGCTGGTTGGTGGGGCTTGCTTCGCTCGCCCCACCCTACGCGGGAGCGCTTCGCGACGAAGGCTAGGCCGCGGCGGCGACCACCTTTTTCGCGGCGTCGGTCAGGCCTTCGGCGCTGATGATCTTCAGGCCGCTTTCAGCCAGCATCTTCCGGCCTTCTTGCACTTCGGTCCCTTCGAGCCGCACAACGAGCGGCACGCTGAAGCCCACGCTCTTGTAGGCCTCGAGGATCGCGCCGGCGATCGTGGTGCAGCGCATGATGCCGCCAAAGATGTTGACGAGCACGGCCTTGGTGTTCTTGTCGTCGAGCAGGATGCGGAAGGCCTCGGTCACCTGGTCGACGTTGGCCCCGCCGCCGACGTCGAGAAAGTTCGCCGGCTCGCCGCCGTGCAGCTTGATCAGGTCCATCGTGCTCATGGCCAACCCGGCCCCGTTCACCAGGCAGCCGATGTTGCCGTCGAGCTTGACGTAGCTCAGCCCCGACTTGGCCGCCCGCACTTCCGACGGCTGCTCCTCGGAAAGGTCGCGCCAGTCGGCGTAGTCCTTATGGCGGAACAGTGCGTTGTCGTCGAAGGTGATCTTGGCGTCGAGCGCCAAGAGCTCGCCCGCGCCGGTGACGACCAAGGGGTTGATCTCGAGCAGGCTGCAATCGGCTTGCACGAAGAGCTTGCAGAGCGACTTCATGAAGCCGTCGGCGCTCTTGAGGGCCGCGCCGGACAGGCCGAGCTGCGCGCCGAGCTTCCGCACCTGAAAGCTCTGCAGGCCGCGGTCGGGATCGAACTTCTCGCGGAAGATCTTCTCCGGCGTGTGGGCGGCCACCTCTTCGATGTTCATGCCCCCTTCGGCCGACGCCATGAGCACCGGGCCGGCCGCTGCCCGGTCGACGACGATGCCGAGGTACAGCTCGCGGGCAATGTCGCAGCCTTGCTCGACGAGCACCTGGCGAACCGTTTGGCCCTCGGGGCCGGTTTGCAGGGTCACGAGCTCGTGGCCCAAGAGATGGCGGGCGACGGTGGCCGCCTCTTCGGCGCTCTTCACGAGCTGCACGCCGCGCTGGCCCGTGTTGCCTTTAACGGTGCCCTTGCCGCGGCCGCCGGCGTGGATCTGGGCCTTGACCACGGCCAGCTTGCCGCCGAGCTGGGTGAAGGCCTCGGCCGCCTCCTCGGGGGAGCGGGCGACCTTGCCCCCTGGCACGGCGACGCCGAACTTGCGGAGGAGCTCTTTGGCCTGAAACTCATGAATCTTCATAGGCGAACGGCCGTGCGATGCTAGCGGAAACGCGGGCCCGAGCGGCGTATCGACGCGGCGCGGGCCGGCGGCTGTAAGTTCGCCGCGGATTATAGGTTTGGGCCGCAAGGGGGGTCAAGGAAGCGCGAAGTCGTGACGATTGCGCAAGCTTGCTGCCGCGTCTAGAACTGCAGTCTGGCGGTTAAGTCGCCAACATGCCGTAAGCCGTTTCGCGCCTTGCGGTTGTTTGACCCATCGCCCTATTCGCGCTATATTTGGCTTGATGGCTCACGCTCCTCGTCCGCGCAATTCTGCTCTCGAGCTCGCCCCCGCAGATGAGGCCCGCGTTCGCGCTGCGCTCGTCGAGGCCGGCAGCCGCTTTACGCATCAGCGGGCGGCCGTGTACGCCTATCTCGAGCATGTCGACGACCATCCCACGGCCGACGACGTTTATCAGGCGGTGCGGCAATCGATTCCGCACGTGAGTTTGGCCACGGTCTACAAAGCGCTCGAGGCCTTGGTCGAGGCGGGGCTGGCCGCCAAGCTCAGCAACGCCGACGGCTCGGCCCGCTACGACTGCCGGGCCGACGACCACTATCACCTCCGCGACGTGCGGACCGGCGAGATCCGCGATCTGCACGTTCCCTACGACGGCGCGTTGCTCGCCAAGCTTGATCCCGAGCTCGTCGCCCGGCTTTCGCAGGAGGGCTTCGAGGTGCTTGGGTATCGGCTGGAAGTGCTCGGGCGCTTCGCCAAGTAGGCGTCGTCGAAAAAGCGCCCGACGCGCTCATTAGCCCCCGGCGAGTCGCCGAGGGGAGAGGGATCGCGGCCTCGCCGAATGTCGGCGACCCTTGGCGCTTCAACTCGTCGATCGGCAACCAACGCGTGTTTGCGGCGTCGGCCGGTGTCACCCCCCCGTCATTGACGGGGGCTAATAAGCGCTTGCCCTTCCTTGGTGCTTTCCGGCGTAGACTTGCGGGACCTTCGCAAACTAAAACGCTGGTTTGTTTCGTCCCCGCTCGTTCCCGCATGACGCACCCCTCGAAACGAACCGCGCGGGCAGGCCGCATTCACGTGTCTTCGCACCTGCTCGGGGCGCTCGTGAGCGTCACGGTGTTCGCAGGGGCGCTGTGGCTGCTGCACCATGAGCTCGAGCACTACAAGCTCAGCGACGTCCGCGAGAGTCTCTCGCAACTCACGGCGTTTCAGCTCGTTTCCGCGGCGGGCCTCACGTGCCTGAGCTACGTGATCCTGATGGGCTACGACTTTCTGGCCCTCCGCTACGTCCGGCATCCGCTCGCCCCCTGGCAAGTCGCCGTCACGTCGTTCGTCAGCTACGCCAGCAGCAACAACTTTGGCGCGCTGCTCGGCGGATCGACCGTTCGCTACCGCTTCTACGCCGGGTTCGGCCTCTCGACCGTGGAGATCGTGAAGATCCTGGCCATGCTGGGACTCACGTTCACCACGGGGTTCTTCACGCTGGCCGGCGTGTCGTTTCTCATTCACCCGCTGCCGCTGCCGCCAAAGCTGCACCTCGATTGGGTGAGCTTGCGGCCGCTCGGGGGCATTCTCCTGGGGGTGATGACCGCCTACTTGATCGCGACGGCGGTCCGCCGCACGCCGATCACGTTTCGTGGGTGGAGCCTGGAATTGCCGTCGACGCCGCTGGCGCTCGGCCAAATCGCGGTGGCGGCGGCCGACTTCGCCACGGCGGCTGGGGTGCTCTACATGCTGCTGCCGGCCGGCGTGGAGGTGAGTTACCTGCACTTTGTCGCGATCTTCCTGGTGGCGATCGTGGCCACGGTCCTGTCGCACGTGCCGGGCGGGCTGGGGGTGCTCGAACTGACGATCCTCTGGCTGCTCAACCCGCCTGAGCCCGACGCGGTGCTCGCGTCTCTCTTGGCCTTTCGCGCGATCTACTATCTCGCGCCGCTGGGGGTGGCGGCCGCGCTCTTCGCCGGGCACGAGGCTTTCCGCCAGCGCGAGACGCTGGCGCCGGTGATCGCCGGCGCTGGGCAATGGGCGCCCGCCGTAGTGCCGCGGCTGTTCGCGCTGCTGATGCTCGTGTCGGGCGCGGTGCTGCTCTTCAGCGGCGCGACGCCCGCGGAGCATGGCCGCATGGCCTGGCTCGGCAAGTTCGTGCCGCTGCCGGTGGTTGAGCTCTCGCACTTCCTGGCGAGCCTGGCCGGGGCCGGGTTGCTCGTGCTGGGGCACGGCATCTACCGGCGGATTGATACCGCCTATTACCTGTCGCTCGGCCTGTTGGCGGCGGGTTCGGCATTCTGCCTGCTGAAAGGCGCCGATTACGAAGAAGCCGCGCTCTTGGCCGGCATGTTCCTCGCGCTGCTCCCGATGCGCCGGCACTTCTACCGGCACGGCGGGCTACTCCGCGATCCGATCAGCCCCGTGTGGAGCGCGGCGACGCTCGTGGTGGTAGGAGCTTCGGTTTGGCTGGGGTTCTTCGCCTTCAAGCACCAGGAGTATCAAGACAACCTGTGGTGGCAGTTCGCGTTCCATGGCGACGCCCCGCGGTTTCTGCGGGCAAGCGTGGGCGTGGCGGGACTGCTGGTGCTCGTAGGCGTCGTGCGGTTGCTGCGGCCGCGCAGCGCTCCGGCTGCCCTGCCGACGGCCGACGACCTGGCCCGTGCTGAGCCGATCATCACGCGCTCGCCGCGCCCGGCGGTTCAGCTTGCCCGACTCGGCGACAAGCGGCTGTTGTTCCATGAGGTGGGCGACGCCTTCCTCATGTACGCCGTGCAGGGGAGAACGTGGGTGGCGCTCGGAGACCCGGTGGGCCCGCCCGAGCGCGCCGCCGAGCTGGTGTGGCGGTTTCGCGAGCTGTGCGACCGCTTCGCCGGCCGCCCGGCGTTCTACCAGGTGGGTGTCGATCTGCTGCCCGTCTATCTCGAGCAGGGCTTCTCGCTGCAGAAGCTCGGCGAAGAGGGGCGGGTGTCGCTCGCCGATTTCACGCTCGAAGGGGCGGCCCACCGCACGCTGCGGTCGATCCACAACCACTTCCAGAAGTCGGACTGCACGTTCGAGGTCTCCCCCGCCGAGCAGACCGCCGCCCTCTTGCCTGAACTGAAGGCGATTTCCGACGCCTGGCTCGAGACCAAGCGCACGCGCGAGAAGGGCTTTTCGCTGGGATTCTTCGAGGAGAAGTATCTCGCCCGCTGCCCGCTCGCGCTCGTGCGGCGGCAGGGGCGGATCGTGGCCTTCGCCAATGTGCTCGAGGGGGCGGAGAAGTTCGAACTGTCGATCGACCTGATGCGGCACGTCGACGACGCCCCGAACGGCATCATGGACTCGCTGTTCGTCGAGCTCATGCTGTGGGGACATGCCCAGGGCTTTCGCTGGTTCAGCATGGGCATGGCGCCGCTGGCCGGGCTCGAAGCGGGGCCCCTTTCGCCGGTGTGGAACCGGCTGGCCGACGTGCTCTACCGGCACGGCGAGCACTTCTACAACTTCCAGGGGCTGCGGCAGTACAAAGAAAAGTTCCACCCCGAATGGTCGCCGCGCTACCTGGCCTCGCAGGGTGGGCTGGCGCTGCCGCAGACGCTAGGGGACATTGCGACGTTGATCGCTGGGGGCGTGGGCGGGCTCGTGGGGCGGTAGGCGTACAGGCGGGAAGCCTGTGCCACGAGATGGGTTTGCCAGCAAGTCCGTGGCACAGGCTTCCAGCCTGTGCAGCCCGTTGCAAACGCCCCCCAATGCGCTATCATGCCGGCTTAGCCGGGCGGGAGCACTTCTGGTTCTTAAGCGAAGCGAAAGGGAAACGACGTGACCCCCAACGAAGTCTTGGCCCTCTGTAGAGAACGCGACGTCAAGGCCGTGGACCTCCGGTTCATGGACTTTCCGGGACTCTGGCAGCACTTCACGATCCCCGTCGGCAAGCTCGACGAGGACGTGTTCGAGAACGGCCTGGGCTTCGACGGCTCCAGCATCCGCGGCTGGCAGGCGATCAACGAGAGCGACATGCTCGTGGTCCCCCAGCCGGAAACGGCCTTCATCGATCCCTTCACCGCGCTCCCCACGCTGGTGATGATCTGCAACATCCAGGACCCGATCACCCGCGAAGACTACACCCGCGACCCGCGGAACGTGGCCCGCAAGGCGGTGAACTACCTGAAGAGCACGGGCATTGCCGACACGTGCTTCATCGGCCCCGAGGCCGAGTTCTTCATCTTCGACGACGTGCGGTTCGACCAAACGGCCCACAGCGGCTACTACTACCTCGACAGCATCGAGGGGGAATGGAACCGCGGCCGCGTCGAGCAGCCGAACCTGGGCTACAAGCTGCGGTACAAGGAAGGCTACTTCCCGGTGCCGCCGTCGGACCAGCTCATGGACATCCGCAACGAGATGATGCAGACGATGATCGACGCCGGGATCGACATCGAGGCCCAGCATCACGAGGTGGCCACGGGCGGTCAGTGCGAAATCGACATGCGTTTCAGCGAACTGGTGCGCATGGCCGACCAGGTGCTGATCTACAAGTACATCATCAAGAACGTGGCCAAACGCCACAACAAAACGGTCACCTTCATGCCCAAGCCCCTCTACGGAGACAACGGCTCAGGCATGCACACCCACATTTCGCTGTGGAAGGGGGGCAACCCGCTGTTCGCCGGCAGCGGCTACGCGGGGCTGAGCGAGACGGCGCTGCACGCCATCGGCGGCCTGCTCAAGCACGCCCCGGCCATCCTGGCCTTCAGCAACCCCACCACCAACAGCTACAAGCGGCTGGTGCCAGGCTACGAGGCGCCGGTGAACCTGGCCTACTCGCAGCGGAACCGCTCGGCGTCGTGCCGGATTCCGATGTACAGCCCGAGTCCCAAGGCCAAGCGGGTGGAGTTCCGCTGCCCCGACCCGAGCTGCAATCCGTACCTCACGTTCGCCGCCATGCTGATGGCCGTGATCGACGGCATTCAGAACAAGATCCACCCCGGCGAACCGCTCGACAAGGACATCTACGACCTCGAGCCCGAAGAACTGGCCAAGGTGCCGAAGACTCCCGGTTCTCTCGACGAGGCGCTCGCGGCCTTGCGGGCGGACCACGAATTCCTGCTCCGCGGCGACGTGTTCACCTCGGACGTGGTCGACACCTGGATCTGGTATAAGAAGGAAAAGGAAGCCGACCCGATGCGGCTCCGGCCGCATCCCTACGAGTTCTGCTTGTACTTCGACATCTAGGGGTGCTTGCAACACTGCATTAGCCCCCCGTCAATGACGGGGGGGCAAACCCCGCCCGACCGTTGAAAATGCCCCCGGCGCTTCGCCCCCCCGGCGACTCGCCGGGGGCTAATATGTTGGTGAACGTCCTTCGCCGAACCGATCTCTTGGTGCTCGATGAAGCGCATTCTCTGGCTCACCGATTTGCACCTGAACTTCTTGCGGCACGACGAGGTCGAGCGGTTCCTCGACCGGCTGGCCGCCGAGAACCCCAGCGCGGTGCTGATCGGCGGCGACATCGCCGAGGCCCATGACGTGGGGCGGTATCTCGAGCGGCTCGATGACCGGCTGCACGTGCCCATCTACTTCGTGCTCGGCAACCACGACTTCTACTTCGGCTCATTGCGGCGCGTGCGGCAGCGAATGGCCGAGCTCTGCCGGGAGCGGCCGAACCTGGTTTACCTGACGACATCGCCGGCGCTGGAGCTGGCCCCCGGCGTCGCGCTCGTGGGGCACGACGGCTGGGCCGACGGCCGCCTGGGGAGCTACGAGACCTCGATGGTGATGATGAACGACTATCGCCTTATCGAAGAACTGGCCGGCATGACCAAGCTCGAGCGCTGGCCGCTCCTGAAGAAGCTGGCAGACGAAGCGGCCGCCCACATTCGCGAAACGCTGCCGGCGGCCCTGGCCACGCACCCAAAGGCCTTCGTGCTCACGCACGTGCCCCCGTTCCGCGAGGCCTGCTGGCACGAGGGGCAAATCTCGGACAACCAGTGGCTCCCCCACTTCACCTGCCGGGCCCTGGGCGACGCCTTGCTCGAGATCGCCGACTGCCATCCCGATCGCCAGATCACCGTTCTCTGCGGCCATACCCACGGGCGAGGGCAGGTGAAGCTGCGCGACAACCTGCTCGTGCTCACGGGGGGCGCGGTCTACGGCGAGCCGGAAGTGCAGCGGGTATTCGAGCTCGCGAACTCGCCCGGCAGGTAGGGCCGTGCGCGGGGACTTTGGCGTCGAGCAGAGAGGGGTGGTAGAATTCGGTCATGAGCACTCCCTCGTTCCAAGCTGTGTATGAAAACGGCGTGCTGCGGCCGCTCGAGCCGCTGGCGCTGCCGGAGCACCAAGTGGTCTCGCTGGCGATTCTGCCGGCAGGGGCGCCTGTGGAGCCGATCAATGAGGCCGTGGAGGCTGCGCGCCAGGCCGATGCATGGCAGAAGCTGCTGGCGGAGTTGGAGCAGATTCCGGACGCTCCCGACCCGGATGGACTAACCAACCGCGACCACGACCAGATTCTGTACGGGAAGCGCCCCGGTGATCTTCGTTGACACGGGCATCCTGGTTGCCGCGTTCTCCCGATTCGATCCGGAGCATTCCTGGGCGCGAGCGTTTCTATTCGCGCCACAGGATTCACTTGCGACCAGCGACTACGTGATCGACGAGACGCTTACGCTTCTTCGCAGCCGGGGCCGCAAACAAGCTGCTCTTCGCGCCGGTGAGGAGCTATTCGGCGGTAACCTGCTCCGGCTCGTATACTTGCAGCCGGCCGATATTCGCGAGGCCTGGCGGGTCTTCGCCAGGTTTCGCGACAAGGACTGGAGCTTCACCGACTGTACGAGGTATGTCCTCATGCAGCGGTTGGGCATAGCCGAGGCCGCTGCGTTCGACGAGCATTTCAGGCAGTTTGGTTTCGTCACGGTGCTGCCATGAGGCATGCCACCCCATGAACGATGACGAATCAAGACTTATGCGCTGGAAGTCCCTCGCGTTGCTAGGAGCACTTTGCCTGACGGGGGCTGCCTTCACGCTCTGGCAGCTGCTCCCTGAGCCGATTGCCAAGTCTGCAACGAAGCAGGTTTCCTCGGGCATGAGCCGGGACCAGGTTCGGCAGATCCTGGGCGACCCCGAGGAATGCCCGAGGAGCAGCGATGGAACCACGGCTTGGGTCTACTACTTCGATTACCTTGGCCTGGGCGGCTACGTAGTGCGCTTCGATCGCGACGGAGTCGTCCAAAGCGCGGGCGCGTTCTGAAGCGGACCCTGATCCGCACCCCAGGGCCGCGGCTCGACGCCTGTGCGCCCGTCCTGCCGGACTTAGGCCGACGAGCGATCCGCCTTATCGAGAATCGGGTAGACCACCGCCACCAGGTGCGAGTTGATCCGCCGGGCGTCGCGCATGATGTCGATGTGCAGCGAGCTCGTTTCCACGGTCTCGCGCACTCCTTCCCGGAGCCGGGCGAAGTGCTGGCGGGCGCCGGATCGCTCGAGCAGCCGGAAAGCCTCCTTTTCTTCCACCAGCCGCAGGGCCGATTCGACGTCGCCGCTCAAGAAGACGGCAAGCGAGAGCCGCAGGTTGTCCATCAGCCGGGCGAGCATGCGGTGAATCTCGGCCAGACCTTCGGTGGAGAACTGCAGTTGGTGCTTGATCTTCTTCGAGGCCAGCTCACGGAGGTTCTTGTCGATGATGTCCCCCACGTGCTCGAGATTGATCGTCAGGGCCACGATCTGCCAATAGCGGCCCCGCTCGGTTTCCTCGAGCTCGTTGGGGTCGATGCGGGCCAGGTAGAGCTTGATAGCCTCGTGCAGCTCGTCGAGCGTGTCGTCCATGCGGCCGATCTCGGCCACCAGCTTGCGGTCGTTCGTGGCCAGGGCGTCCTGCACGCCTCGGAGCATCCGCTCGACCACATCGGCCATGCGCAGGGCCTCGCGGGCGGCGTTCGACATGGCCACGGCGGGGTTTTCGAGCCCTGTGAGGTCGAGGTAGCGCGGCTGGCCCGGCGCGTCGGCCACCGCCTGAGAGGGCAGCAGCCGAGTGAGCAGCCGGGCTAGAAGGTCGAGCAGACCAAGAAACAGCACGGCCAGCACAACGTTGAGCAGCGTGTGAAAGTTGGCTACGAACCGCGCAGGGCTCGCCTGCAGCGGCACGACCCACTCGACGATCTGAGCTTGGAAAGGCAACACCAGCGCGCACCCAGCCAGCCGGGTGAGAAAGTTCCCTAGCGGCAGCCGCCGGCTCTCGCGCGAGGCCGAGCCGGCCTCGACCAGCGGCACGAGCGCGCCCCCCAAATTCGCCCCCAACACCAGCGGCACGGCCCCCAAAGGGCTGACGATTTGAGCTTCGGCAAGCGACATGACGACCAGAATCACGGCCACGCTCGAATGCGAGGCCCAGGCGAGCACGGCCGCGAGCGTGAGCGCCAGCACCGGTTCGGCGCTGGCCGAGGCGAACAGCTCGCGCATCACCTGGGCGCCTTCGGCGGCGTCGATCGTGGTCACCAGCATGTGCACCGCGTGGAGCATGAGCCCCAGGCCAATCGCCACGCGGCCCAGGTCGCGGGCGGCGGTTTTGGTGCCGCGGCGAAAGGCCACGAGCCCGCCAAAGAAGAGGATCGCCGAGAGCCAGCTCACGTCGAAGGCCAGCGTTTGCACGATCAGGGTCGTGCCGATGTTGGCCCCGAGCATCAGGGCCAGGGCCGGCACGAGGTCGACCGCCCCCATCGAGACAAACGAGGTGGCGATCAGGGCCGTGGCGGTGCTGCTCTGCAGCAGCGTCGTCACCCCCAGGCCGGCGAGAAGGGCCGTAAAGCGGTTCCGCAAGGCCCCGCCGAGCAGGTGTCTGAGATTGGCTCCGTAGGCGCGGGTGACGCCGCTTTGAACCATGTGCATGCCCCACAGCAGCAGGGCGACACTTCCCACCGACTCGATCAGGATGCGGGTTCCCGTCATCAAGCAACCTCAGCGCCGCAGCCCCGATCCAAGCGACCCCGCGCGACCCAGGCGGCCGGCGGAATTTGCAGTGTACGCCTGACGGTTTGATCGTGCAAATGCGATTTGCCTGGATTCTTCGAGAGAAACGCAACTTTGGCCAGGCCGCAGCCGCGCCCGCGTCGCGACGGCGCGGCTTGGCTCGCACTAGGCGGCGCGGTCGACGGCGCGGCTTCGTGGTAACCTTGGACCGCCAGCGGGCCCTCACGAGCCGAAGTTGGCCGCTCAACGCAAGACGGCGGCCGCTGCGGCAACTGTTGATCGGGTTACTCACCTCCCAAAGGTGCCATGCGCGGTTCTCGCGGACTCACGATCGTCGAACTACTGGTCGTGATCGCGATCGTCGGCGTGCTCGTTGCGCTCTTGCTCCCGGCCGTGCTCGCAGCGCGGGAAGCGGCCAGAAAAACGCGGTGCGCGAACAACCTGCGTCAGATCGGCCTGGCCATCCACCAGTACGCCGGAGAACATCGCGAGCGCCTGCCGCCGTTTTCTAGCTACTGGAAGGACGGCTGCCGCGGGGTGAGTTGGCGGCGTGGACTGCTCCCCTACCTCGAACAGCAGAACGCCGCCGATCTGCGGCCTGTTGGCGGCGCGGCGGGGGATTTTGGTCAACTCTTGGCGCTCGCACTGCCGGTGTTCTCGTGCCCCAGCACCGCCGAACAGCCGCGGTCGTTCCGTCTCGAGGCCGGCAATCCGTGTTTCGCGGCTCGGTCGATCGGCGGGGTGGACTACGTGGCCGTGCTCGTGCTGGGGCTGGGCGAAGCGCCGCTGTTCGGCGCGTGGTTCGCCGCGCAACATTGGGATGCCGCCACCGCTGGGCCGGCGATGCCAGGCGCCACCGCCGGCGCGCGCTTAGCCGATCTTGCCGACGGGCTGAGCAACACGGCACTCGTCGTCGAGCAAGCGGCCAACCCCGATTGGTACGACCTGTGGGGCGGCCGAAATCCCGCCGAACCCAAGAACGCCGCCGGCTACACAAGCGGCGACTACCAGCCCGACGCGCAGGGCCTGCCGCTGGGCTATCACACGGCCCGCGGCGCTTGGGCCACCGAGGACGAGTTCTACCTTTGGCCCCCCAGTGTTTCGGCCGCTCGCACCGGTCGCTGCGTGAACGTGAGCAACTACGATGGGCTCTACTCGTTTCATCGCGGCGCCACCACGCTGGCGGCCGACGGCGCCGTTCGCTTTCTGACGGAAACGGTTGACTGCCGGGCGCTCGAGGCCTTCTTGACCCGCGACGCGGGCGAGCCGCCTGCCGCGCTCGAATAGCCGGTTGCGCTCCAGCCGCTAAATTCCCAAGCCGAAGGTGCGCCGCACCCAGTCGTGGCCGCGCCGTGCCAGGGATCGCGGCGTGACTCGAACGGTCGCGGCGCCGATCGAATCGAGCGCTGGCGGGCGTTGGCCCTCCGAAAGCTCCAGAGCTACTCGCACGCGGTATCGCGTTCCCAACGGCTCGAGCTGGCCGCTGGCCCCTACCCGGGAGGGCACCCGACCAGCCGTCATCAACTCGAGCGGCACTAGCTCGGCGTCGGCCCGGGCGATCTCCATCACGCGGCCGGGCAGCGCGGTCCACTGACCGTCGAGACGCAGTTGCACCACTTGCCCTGCGCGAAGCGCCTCGACCTGGGACTGGTCGACCACCAGCACCGCCTCGAGCCGCTGCGGATCGCCCAAACGACAGAGCGCCGTTCCGGCTTCGAGCCAGCAACCAAGGTTGTCCACGTCCAAGGGGCTGCCCGACCAGGCTGGCAGCGTTTCCGCGGGCGGTTGCGCCGACCGCGCTGGCGGCGGCGGGAAGACCTTGCCGGCGATGGGAGCAGTCACCATCAACCGCGCGAGTTCGCTGTTCCGCCTCGCCAGCCGCTCGCTCAGATCGGCAACTTTGGCTTGCGCGGCGGGCAGTTCGAGCCCGGCCTCGACATCGGAAAGCCGCAGGCTTTCGAGCAGCCGCACGTGCTGCCGCTGCTGGGCCAACTCGCCTTCGAGTTCGATTCTCTCTCGCTCTAGGTCGTCGTTCGCCATCCGGGCAAGCACGGCGCCTGCCGCCAACACGGACCCTGGCCGTACGGCCTCCCGAAGCGTGCCCGACGTTTCGACGTAGGCCACGCGGCCGTCCGCCAGCTCGAGCACAGCCGGCGCCGACACCCAGGCGGGCAAAGGCACGAAGGCCAGGCCGATGAGCGCCGCAGCCGTGCCGAAGCTGCGCCAAGCGAACCGGCGGCAGTCGATTCGCCGCACCACCGCGGGATCGCGCACCACGGCCGCAGTCCGCGCCGTCGCTCCGGCCACCATCGCGCCGAACACCAGCAGCGTGAACCCTTGGGCCACCACGGTCAGCCGATAGGGGGCAAGTCGATCGAACACCAGCCACACGAGCGTGGCGATCACAAAGGCCCGATAGCCCAGCGACGCCAGCGCGTAAACGGCCAACTCGGGGCGCCGATTCGCGTTCGCCTGCGACGTGATGTCCGTGCCCAAGTAGAAACGCGAGATCCTGGCCTGCCAGGGCGTCCAGGCCTGCTGCCACAAGTTGGGCGTTTCCAGGAGATCGGAGAGGACGAAGTAGCCGTCGTAGCGGAGCAGCGGATTGGCGTTGAACAACAGTGTGCCGACCGAGCAGACGATCGCCAGATTCAGGCACACGGTGTGAAACAACCCCGGCGCGCTCAGCCACCACAGCCAGCCGGCGACCGCCGCGATCAGCAGCTCGGCATAGATGCCGGCTGCGGCGACGCCTGCCCTCGCCCATTTACTGGGGACGAGCCAGGTGTCGCTGACGTTGCAGTACAGGCAGGGCGCGAAGCAGAGCAGCATGACCCCGAGTTCATGACAATCGCGTCCCGCGCGCCGACAGGCCAGCGCATGGCTCAGTTCGTGAGCCACCTTGGCGGCCGCGATGCAGAGCCAGAGGACGAAGGCGTTCTCGAAGGTCAAGAAGTCCGCGAGCGATGGCAGCCGCGACGCGTCGAGCCGCAGCCCGGCCAACAGCGCGCTCGCTACGATCACGGCCAGACCCAGTGCGATCGCCGGCGGGCTCAACAGCCAGCCGCACCAAGGCTCGATGCGGTTGAGCAGTCGGCGCGGATTGAGGCCCCGAAAGCGAATTGCCAGCGGATTGGCGAGCGCCATTGTCCAGCGATTGCGGCGGGCGGCCGCGGCGGATTCCTGCAAGAAGCGGGTTCGCGCGTCGTGGTCGGAGAGCACGAGCCCGGCGGCATGCAGCGTGGCCAAGAAGCCATGAATCCTGGCCGCATCGAGCCGCCACTGCGGAAAGCGCCGCTCGAACCCCGCGGCCAATTCGGCCAACGTCGCTTGGCCGTCGAGTGCGGTCAGCAGCCAGTGCTCTTCATCGCGGAGTTCATAGTAGCGCAAGCTCACGGGGTCCTTGATCCGCCAGTGGCGCTGCTGCCGCAGCCACACGGGCTGCACCTCGAGATCGGTGCGGCCGCGCCAAGGGAGCGGCCGCAGGGCAGGATCGGCGGCGACCGCGGTCATGGCGCGGCCTGAGTCGCCGGAGGCGCAATCTCGAGCCTGCCAGACATCCCTGGCCTCAGCCGCAGATCGCGGTTCTCGATTTCGGCCCAGAACCGCACCTGGCCATTGACCGGGTTCACCTCGGGGCTGACGAACGCCACGCGGCCAGAATAGCTCGCGGAGCGGCGCCCCGGCAGATCGACCGTCAGCGTCACCGAGCAGCCGGCCAACTCTTCTTTGAGGTCGGCCAAGTGCAAAAAGCCTTCGGCCCGCAACACGTCGAGGCGCAGCAGCCGCAGCACCGGGTCGCCCGGCTTGGTCCACTCGCCTTGACGGCGATAGAGCTGCACGACGGCGCCGGGGGAAGGGGCCACGATGCGGCGGCGTTCGAGGTTCGCCTGGGCTTCGGCCACCTTGGCCTCGGCCAGGTCGGCCTGAAGTCGGGCCACATCGTGTTTCTCCTGCGCGTCGTCGAGCTTGGCGGCCGCCTCCTCGGCGGCGAGCGCCAGGCGGTCGAGCTCGGTTTCCGACACGCTGCCAGCCCGCCGCGCGGCCGATGCTTTGGCTCGCTCGAGCTCGCTGCGGGCCGTTTCGCCGGCCAGCTTGGCGTGCTGCACCGCAGCATTCCCTTGGGCTTCACGCTGGGCGATGTCGCGCTCGAGCTGCGCCTGCCGCTCGGCGATCAGGGCGTCGGCATCGTCGAGGTTCGCCAACAGCGCCCCGGCTTCGACAAGCTGCCCTTCGCGCACGGCCACCTTTTGCAGCACGCCTGCCTCGCGGCTGGGCGCCTGCACCTGCTCGTGAATCGTGACGAGCACGTTGTCGACGACGAGCCGCTGGGGCGGTTCGGCCCCGCTGATTGCGGCCAGGGCGAGCCAGACGCCCAGCGAGTGCGTGAAGCGGCGAGTCATGGAATGCGGTCCTGTACGTTAATACCACCAACTCGCAGCGGCCCGAGCGGCGTCGTGAAACAGCACGTAGCCCCAGGATCGCCGCCCGCAGTCGACTCGGGCCAACACGCCTGCGCCGGCGCGAGGGGCCGGCGGCGGCTCGTCGATCGCCACCGTGAGTTCGACTGCCGGATCATCCTCGGCGTCGAGTTCGACGACGTTGGCCAGATCAACCAAGCGGCCGCGAAAGTTCTGCGTCGGGTCGGTGAGCAGGGCGAACGTGACCGGCAGTTCGCCGGCGGACGACGCCTGAGCGGCCTGCAGGTCGCCCGCATAGTCTTGCGGCACGCGCGCCTCGACGATCCACGGCCCGGCGACGTCGGCCACGCGGAGCAGCAGTTGCCCTCGCTCCACCGGGCGGCCGGCGAGCAGTTGGTCGGGACGCCAGGTGAGCACTTCGCCGGCGATCGGCGCACGGAGCGTGAGGCCTTGCTCCTGGCGGCGGAGGATGGCGAGCTGCTGCTCGAGCATGGCCAGCGACGACTTAACCTCTTCCTCCTCCGCAGTGCGCTGCTGGAACTTGGCGAAGGCGTCGTCTCCCTCAGGCAGCCCGGTGATGCGCTCGGCTTGGATCGAGGCCAGCCGTTTGCGCGCCGTCTCGAGCGAGCCTTGCACGCGGGCCAGCTCAAACTCGAGCTTGGCGTCGCGCAGCGTGACCAGCGGCTCTCCGGCAGGGACCTGCTGGCCATGCGTGATGTGGACGGTTTCAACGACGGCCGCGGCGGGCGCAAAGACATTGCGCTTGGTTTGCGGCCAGAGCTCGCCGCTCGCGCTCAGCCGGTATTCAGCCGGCACGAGCGACAGCGCGGCGGCGACGGCGCCGACCAGGGCAAGTGCGACGAGCGCTTTGCGCGCGGGTCGCTTCGGCATCCGGCTAGGCCGCGCTGCCCAAGGCGTCAGCCACCGCGCGAGCGGTACGCTTTCGTGTTCGAGCGCGTTGGCCAAGGCCGCCGCCGCGTGCCGGCCGAGCGCCCCGAGCCGCTCGCGTCGCTCGCGCGCCGGCGGCGCCTCGCACAGCCATTCGGCCACGAGCAGCCCGAACGGCGCATTCGCCCCGTCGGTTGTGTCCTGGGAGCGCAAAAAGGCCAGCGAGATCGCCTTGGCCTGGCCGACATCGACTGCCCGCCGCGTGGCATGCTCGACGGGCGGCGGCAGATCATCCGCCGGCAGATCGAGGTCCTCTTCGGTCGCCGCGGCGGCGTTGCCAAGCGCCTCGAGCGCGGCGATGACCGGGGCCCGGCGATCGAGCACGTCGACGCCGCTCGTGGCGCGGGCACGAACTGAGCCGCTGGCCAAGGTACAAACGGTGAGCCGATCGGCGCCCAGCCAGCGCCGCCCTTCGTTGGCGATCTCCACGGCCGTTTTGTCGACGCCCAGCGAGCGATGCACCGCGAGCGCCAGCGCGTCGAGCTCGCGGGCACTGCGCACTTGTTCTTGCCAGCGGCGCTGTTCGAGCCGCTGATGATAGCGCTCCGCTAGTTCACACAGCGCGGCGACGAACCGCGCGTAACCCTGCTGTGCAGCGAAGGAAACCGAAGGCCGCTGGCGGATTTCCAGAAGCGCCACGGGCTGGCCGGACCAGCGAACGCTGCCGAGCACGAGCAGCCAGGGGGAGTTGTTGACGAGGCCGTTCACCGCGGTGGAACTCTCCGCCGGCACGAGCAGCGTTGGCTGTTCGAGTGCGGCGTTCAGAAAGGCCTGACGCTCGGCGGTTTGAGCAGTCTCGGGGCCGAGGGCAGCCAGAGCTTCGAACTGCCGCTGAGGCGTGCACGCCCAGGCCGACCCGCCGGAGGCCGCCAGACCGAAGACCGCCCGCTCCAGGAGCTGCGCGTAGAACTGCTCGGGGGCCAGGTCGCGCTCCGCCAGCGCGGCGACCTGCCGCAGCAGCTCTTCGACCTCGCGGTCGAGCTCGGCAAGTTCGGGGAGGTCCATGTGCATCAGCAACGAGATACGACGCGTTGGCCGAGAGACCAGCCAGTTCCACCAGACTACCAAATCTGCGCCGCGCGACGGCGCAGATGGCGCTCTGGGGCGCTATCGGGCCCCGTGGCACGCAGGCAGGAGAGCAGGGAGGGATGGGTCGCCTGATGCTTGTGGGAGGTTTTTGCCGTTTCCGTCGAAATTAACGGTGGTTCCGATTGTCCGGCTTCCGATCTATACGCAGACGAACCATAGGTCGCCAACAGGCCTCTGCGCGCAGTTCGGGCCAGGCACGCTCGTGCCTGGTCTGGGGACTCTCGCGGCAGGGGCAGCCGCGCGGTTGGTTGCGTCAATGCGAAAAACCCTGTCGCCGCAAGTTGGGCATGCTTCGGTTCCTTCTCACGACGTGCTGCTTCTCCGTCCTGCTCGCCGCAGGCTGCGCGTGGCGCGATCGTCCGCCCATTCCGGCCCCCGAGCGCGACTACTACCTCAAGCACGCCACGGACCTCGAATACCCCGACGTCGCCCCGGAACACTTCGCCTCCGAAGGCGTGGGGCAGCCGCGGTCGCTCTTCAGCGAGAAGCCAGCGGCCTATCGCGACATTCGGCTCCAGGAGGCGATCCACACGGCCCTGACCAACTCGCCGGTGATGGGAGACTTGGGGGGCACGGTGCTCCGCAACCCGGGCACGATCCGCACCATTCAAGGCCCAGCGATCACCGAAACCGACCCGCGGTTCGGCGTCGATGCGGCGCTGGCCGCCTTCGACGCCCAGTTCTCGACCACCGCCTACTTCAACAAAAACGACCGCGCGCTGAACAACACGTTTTTTGGCGGCGGCACGCGGTTGTTCCGCCAAGACGCCTATGTCTTCCAAACGGGGATCACCAAGACCGCGGCCACCGGCACGGTGCTGACTCTGCGTCACAACACCGACTACGACGCCAACAACGCGCCCGCCAACCAATTCCCCAGCGCCTGGAACACCAACATCGAAGGGCAGTTTCGCCAGCCGCTGTTGCAGGGGGCGTCGGTCAACTTCAACCGCATCGCCGGCCCGGCCGCCATCCCCGGCCTGTACAACGGCGTGCTCATTGCCCGCACCAATACCGACGTCAGCCTGGCCGACTTCGAGGCAGGCACGATCACGCTCGTCAGCGAAGTGGAGAACGCCTACTGGGATCTCTACTTCGCCTATCGCGACCTCGACGCCAAGCTCGCCGCCCGCGACATCGCGCTCGAAACCTGGCGGCGGATTCAGGCTTTGCAGCTCGAGGGACGCGTCGACGCCGAGCAAGAGGCCTATGCCCGCGAGCAGTTTTATTTGTTCCAGGAGGAAGTGCAGAACTCGCTCACGGGCCGCCTCATCGAGAGCACCCGCTCCAACAGCGGCAGCTCCGGAGGAACCTTTCGGGCGACGACCGGCGTGTACACCGCCGAACGCCGACTGCGGCTGCTGATGCAATTGCCAATCAACGGCGACGAGCTGCTGCGCCCCAGCGACGAGCCGACGATGGCCCGCATGATCTTCGATTGGGACGAAGTTTCGCAGGAGGCGATCTCCCGACGAGTAGAGCTGCGGCGGCAAAAGTGGCTGATCAAACGCCGCGAGTTGGAGCTGACAGCCGCCCGCAACTTCTTGCTGCCGCGGCTCGACGCCGTGGGGCTCTATCGCTGGCGCGGCTTCGGCCAGGATCTGATCGCTCTGCCGCGCGATCCGGTCGATCCGTTCGCGAGCGCCTATCAAAACCTCACGAGCGGCAAGTTCCAGGAATGGCAACTCGGCGCGGAACTCACCTTCCCGTTCGGCTACCGCAAGGCCCACGCGGGCGTGCGGAACGCCGAGTTGCTGCTGATGCGCGAGCGCGCTGTGCTCGCGCAGCAGGAGCAGCAGGTGCTCTTCGATCTGAGCAACGCCTTCAGCGAGCTCGACCGGGCGTATGGCGTGGCCCAGACGGCGTTCAACCGCCGGCTGGCCGCCCGCCAACAGCTTGCCGAACTGCAGGCCAAGCTCGACCGGCTGCCGCTCGATCTGGACCTGGAACTGCAAGCCCAGCGGCGCGTGGCCGATTCCGACACGCGGTTCTACCTGGCGCTCTCCGACTACGCCTTGGCGGTGAAGAACATCCACGTCGAAAAGGGGTCGCTGCTCGATTTCAACGAGGTCTTCCTGGCCGAAGGCCCCTGGCCCGGCAAAGCCTATGACGACGCGGCGCTCCGCGACAGCTTCCGCGCTCCGCCGGGGCCGCTCAACTACGTGCTCAAGCAGGGGCCCACGATCAGCGCAGGGCACGTGCCGCAACAGATGCACATGCCGGGCATGCCGCCCGAAGGGGGCTTCGCTCCGCCGGCGGCCGTTCCCCCCGCCGAAGCGATTCCGCCGGGGGCGAATCCCGAGCCGCTGAACCCCGTTCCGGGGCAGCCGCAGCCACTACCAGCCCCTGCGGCCCAGCAGACGGCCGTTCCCACGGCCGCAGCCCGGATGGTGCAACCGCTGCCGCCGATGGCCCCGGTGCTCGCCGGCGACCTTCGCTAGCCAGCGCGCCCGCCGCTATTTGGGCTCAGCAAACGCGTCCGCTGCGATCGCGCCGGCCGGCTTGTATTCGAGATACTCCTGCTCGACGAACCGCTCGCCGTCGTTGAGGCTCGTGACCTTGGTGGCCAACTTCACGCCGTCGAATTCCTTGTAGTCGGCGAAGCTGGTCTCCTGCGTGTATTCTTCGCCGCCAAAGCCCAGCACTTCGGCCTCGAGCTTGACGAGCAGGCCCGACTCTTTGTCGAACGAGAGCGTGAACTCCTTGGCGTCGGGCCCCGTGACCACGATCACCGCCACCGGCTTGCCGCCGATCGCTTGGTCCGGCGCCGGCTTGAGGGCGAAGCCTTCGCCCCGCAGCGGCAGCAGAATGCGCGGCACGACCTGCAGGTAGGTGTTGCGTTTCTCGCTGGCCAGGCTTCCTTTGTCGAGCGGCTGAAGCATTTCGCCAAACTTACGCCAGCCGCGATCGCCGTCGACGACGGTCAGCCCGCGGACCTTGTTGCCGCCGAAGTCCCCCTCGAAGGCAACATGCAGCTTGTCGATCCCTTGTGAAAGGCCGTCGACCGTAAAGGGACTTTCCCCGCCCCCGAGGATGAGCGTTCCCTTGCTCTTCCAGCGAGTCGCGCTGAACTTGCCCAGAGCCTCTTCGCCGCCGACCGCCTGGATCGCCTTGTCCACAACGGCCCGGGCGTCGTCGGCCGCGCGGGCAGAGCCGGCAAAACAGACGGCGGACAGCGCGAGCGAGAGGGCCAGACGACGCATGGAGCACCTGAGCATGGGGTGGTGGAGGAAATCACCTAACGATACGCGACCATTGGAAAACCTGGCGACGCCCCCCGCAAGAGGCGCCGTCAAAACGAGGCCTAGCGGGCAGCGTTGGCGCGGCTACTGGGCCGTCGGCTCCGCGTTCGCCGCCGTCACGTGTTCGTGGTTCCGCAGGTGGTCCTGGCAGTATTCGTGGCTGCCCGCGCATTTCGAGCAATAGCGGAAGTCCATCTTGGGGTTCTGCTGCTCGGTCAGCCCGCAGACCGTGCAGCAGTGAATGGTGCTCGGCTTGGCGGCCAGTTGCCGCCGCTGCCATTCCATCCGCCGGTGGCTGGCCCGCATGCGGAACAGTATGTCGTCCCAGAAGAACAACAAGAAGTTGAGCACCGCCGCCAGCACCAGCAGCCGTGCCGGCCAAGTGCCTGTGAGCACCGTGAAGCCGTACATGATCCAGGTCAACAACGCCAAGTAGCGCACCTGCACTGGCAGGATGAAAAAAATGCAGATCTCGAACCGGGGGTAGAGCTGCGCAAAGGCCAGGAACACCGTGCCGGCGAGAAAGCCGTTGCTGGCCGGGATGTCGGGAAAGGCGAAAGCCGCACCCAACGTGGCCAACCAGCCGATCAGCAGGAACACGTTATAGCGGAAAGCGCCCCACTGCCCCTCGAGCGCCGTGCCCATAAGGAAGAACATGTACCAGGCGAAGAACAGGAAGAGCAGATTGTAGGTGGGCGGGATGGCGAGGAAAGTGACGAGCCGCCAGACCTCGCCGGCCAAGACCCGTTGCGGCACCAGCTCGAAGCGCTCGACGCTCTCGGGCCGCACCATGAAGACGAGCAGGCAGGCCGCCTGGCTGGCGATCAGCACGGCCGTGAGATTGGGGATGGCGAACGCCCCGAAAAGCCGCGCCAGGCGATCGAGCAACTTCGACACGTCGTTCGCTTCCCTAGTTTCGGCTGGTAAGAGCGATCGCGGACCATCCGCGGATTTAGCACGCCGAAAAGCATACCGCGCTCGTCCAGCCGGCAAAAACGCCCCCGGCCAAAGTCTTCCAGGTCAGCGTTCCACGGCCGCCGACGGGGTCTTCAAAGCCGCGTCGAGCACTCGGTAGGCGGCCTCCCTTTGGGCCGGCGGAAAGTCGTGCTCGCAGTCGGGTTGGTCGATCACGAGTTGGTCGGTCGCGCCGAACAAAGCGTAGACCTTGCGCGCCTCCGCGGCCGCTTTGCGCACCCCCGGCGCGTCGAAGTTCTCGTCCCGCAGCGGCGAGCTCGAGAAAAATGGCCGCGGGGCGAGTGCCGCGACCACCTCGTAGAAGTCGAAGGGGACGCGGTCGGGATCGTTGCCGTATTCCTCGCGGATCTTCGGCATGTAGCGGTCGCTCGCCCAGCCGGCCAGCTTGCCGCCGTAATAATCGTGAAACGGAGTCCAGCCGCAGCTCGACACGATCGCCTTGAGCCGCGGGTCGAACGCCGCCGCGAACAGCGCGTTGTGCCCGCCGAGCGAGTGGCCGATCACGCCAATCCGCTCGGCGTCGACGTCGTGGCGGCCCGTCAGGTAGTCGACGCACCGCAGGTGGTTGAAGATCCCCTTCATGGCGCCGGAGACGAACTCGTCGGCCGCGAAGTCGTAGGGATAGTCGCCAAAGCTCGGGTAGTCGGGGGCCAGCACCACGTAGCCGCGCTGGGCGAGCTCGAGCCCGTAAGCGCGGTTCGGCCTGCCTTCCTCCCCCACGTCGCGCTTGCCGATGGGAATCGTTTGGTGCAGGGCCAGCATCGCCGGGCGTTTCTGGCCGGCAACGCCGGCCGGCAGGTACAGATGCGCCGGCACGATTTGCCCAAGTGCGATGGTGAGCTCGAGCGTCAGGCGCTCGCAGCCGTCGAGCGCCTCGCGCCGTAAGACTCTCGCGGTCGGCTGGTCCAGGCCCTGGCGGTCTGGCAGCGGCCCCATGGCGGCTTGCATGCCAGCGAGGATTGCGGCGCGGCGAACTGCCCACTGTTCGGGCGTTTCGATCGGTTGCTCGCGGCCCTGCTCATCGAGCACGTAGAGCAGGCGGCGATGGTCGTAGGTCGACTGGGCGCTTGCCCGAGCAGGTGCGGACACGAAGACCGTGACGACTGCCAGCAGGGCCGCGAGCACCTGCGCGACTTTTCGAAGAAGGCAAACGTTCGACTCGTTCACGGCACTCTCGCACGATGTTGCCGCCCCGCCGACTTACCTTAACTTGTCGATGAGTTGCACGCACCTCCGGCGTTTGGCTACGAGGGCCAACGCACCACCACCCCCGACGAGAGCGCGCGCCCGGCTCGATCGACGAGGTTTAGCTCGCCGCCCACCGGCGGCCGCGCCTGGCACTCGTCCCAGGTCCGCTGCACCAGGTCGGCCAAGACGCGCGGCGTGAAACCGGGGGTGTGGCACGTAAGGAGCAGGGCCTGGAGCCGGCCGGCGGTGAGTTGGGCGCACAGGCCGAGCAACTCCGGCAGCTTCTCGCTCAGTTTCCAGGGTTGTCCCTTGGGGCCGTGTCCGTAGGAGGGAGGATCGAGGATTACCGCGTCGTAGCTGCGGCCGCGCTTGAGCTCGCGGCGGACGAAGGTCAGCGCGTCTTCGACCAGCCAGCGGACCGGGGCGCCCGCCAGCCCCGAGGCCAAGGCGTTGCGGCGTGCCCAGGCGACGCTCGCGGCGGCGGCGTCGACGTGGCTCACCTCGCAGCCTGCGGCCGCGGCGGCGAGCGTGCTGCCCCCGGTGTAGGCGAAGAGGTTGAGCACCCGCGGCGGTTGAGACGCCTCCGACAGCCGCCCGGCCAGCCAGTCCCAGTTGGCGGCCTGTTCGGGGAACACGCCGACCTGGCCTTGGTCGGTGAGCCGCAGTTCGAGCTGAAACGGCGGATGCTCGAGCGGCCAAGGGGCGAGGGGGGCCGCTGCACGCCACTGGCCGCCCCCCTCCTCGAACCGCACAAACTCGGCCGCGGCCGTTTGCCAGGCAGAGGGTGCGGCGCGTTCCAAGTCCTCCGCCGCAGGGCAGGGGCGGTCGAGCACGTGGCGGCCGAAGCGCTCGAGCTTCCGCCCCACGCCGAAGTCGAGCAGCTCGTACTGGTCGGCGGCGAACATCACTTGGCGGTTGGCTCGCTGCGGTCCTCCGGCCAGCCGGCGGCCGCGCCTGCTTCGCTCCCGGCGTCGATAGTCGCCGGCTCTGTGGCGGGCGCTTCCGGTTCCACGGGTTCCTCAGGCACGTTCGCCAGCTCCGGCAGGAGCGAGCCTGCGATCGACGCGACCGCGGCCGTGGCTGCGACCGCGCCAACCATCGGCAGCGCCCGCCCCTCGGGCCCAGGCCACCACGGCCAGACCGCGAGCGCGCGCCAGGCCGAAATCTGCACGAAGGCCGCGATCCCCACGAACCCACACAACGGGATGTGGGCGAACGCCAGCAGACCGCGCGCAAGAATCGCCACGACCAAGCACAGCAGCGCCGCCAGCAAGCCCGTCGACACGGCCGCCTGCCACCCGAGATACGCCCCCACCAGAGCGGCCGCGCCGCACGTTGCCTTCAGTTCGCCGCCTCTAGTTCGCGGTTCATGGAGCGCGGCGGCCAGCGCCCCACCGACAAGTGCGCCCGCTGCGATTCCGGCAACGCCATCGATCAAGGCGCTCCACGGCCCACGCCAACTCCCCTCGGCCAACAGCGACCACGGCACAGGCCGTAGGTCGGGCCAAAGAAGCGGGGGCGCCAAGCCCGCGACGAGCCCGATCGCCAGCAGCTTGCTGGGCGCCGGCTGCCGGTCGTAGCGGATGAGCCCCAGGCAGACGAGCACGCACAGCAACCAGCAGTGATAGACATAGATGCCGAGCAGGTCCCAGGGGAGCGACCATACTGTCCAGATCACGCCGCGGTGAAAGGTCGGCGTCCGCAACGGCAGGTTCGCGCCGCCGGGTACGACCTCGGTCATCAGCAGCCCCCAAAACAGCAGCCCCACGCCCAACTCGACCAGCAGATAGCGCGAGGAGATCGGCTCGCCGCATGCCCGGCAACGTCCCCGCAGCCGCAGCCAGCTCACGATCGGGATGTTGTCGCGCATGCGGATCGGCGTCAGGCACTTCGGGCAGCGCGACGCCGGGTAGACCACCCCCAGCCCGCGCGGCATCCGATAGACGACGACATTCAGAAAGCTGCCGATCGTGGCGCCAACGGCGAAGAAGTACAGGTGCGTGGCCGTGGCCAATAACTTCAGGCCGACGACCTCGAAAGTCGTCCCTTCGGTCGCCGAGTTGGGGCGCCGCGGCGCATCGGCCGCGAGGGCGACCGCCGCGCTGGCGGCGATCAAGAGTGCCGCGGCGACCGCGCGCCCCATCTGTGCGACCCACGGACTGCGGCGGAGGGATTTGGAGGGCCGCATGAACGATCGGGTACGACAGAAACGGTCGGAAAGGGCTAGTGAACGCGGTTAGGAACTACCCCTAGCATAGCCGAAACGGGCTACGGCTGCGGCTGAGTCAGGTTATGATCCGGGGAGGCCACTTCTCGGCGGAGTATCGAGGCGATGCCCGAAACGTCGAGCGTCAGAAAGATCAATCGCCGCAGTTGGCGGCAATTCAGCCTACGCGCGCTGCTGCTCGTGTCGATCGGCTGCGGGGCGCTCATCGGCCCGTGGATGGAACGGGCGCGCCGGCAGCAGTTGGCGGTCGCGGCGCTCCAGGACGCGGGCTTCAACGTGATCCATGGGGAGCCGTATGTTCCGCTGTCACCTCTGAAGGCCCGTCTGCGGAATTGGTTTGGACCTGACCTGTTCGAGACGGTCACCGAGGTCAGGTACTCGTCTGATCACGCATTCAGTCGACGGCGCGTCGGCGATGACGAACTGGCTCGCCTGCGCCCCTCTCTCGAGGATCTGCCGGGACTCGAGCGACTGAGCCTCTACACGTTTCGTGCAACGCCGGTGGGGTTTTCTCAGCTCGAGGGGCTGACGCGTCTCGAGTCGTTGACGCTGATAACGAACGGGCGCCGCGAAGACGGTCTAGGAGCCCTGGGGCGTCTTCCTCGCTTGCAGGGACTGGCCTTGAGGGGCAGCTCAATGGACCTCAGCAGTCTAAAGTCGGGCTGGCCTGCGCTTTCGGGACTGAGCGTGGAGAATCTCAGCGACGGCGATGCCGAGGTGTTGGCGAACCGTACAGCGGGACTGAAAGCGTTGACGTTGGTCAATTGCCGGTTGGCCGAAGCGGGCATCCGCGCCGTCGCCCGCATTCCTGGCTTGGAGGCGGTTCATTTCCACGAAAGGGGGCTTGACGCCAGTGACGAAGCGGTCAAGGGCAGTGAGTTGCTGCGAACTCTCCGCCCCGATCTCGCCGTGAACCTTGCCGGCTGGGACTAAGGCATGCGCGGCTGCGCAGGCTCGCTCGGCGCCTGTTCCGCCACGATCTGTAACATGTGCCCCAGCATCAGCCGTTTGATCTCGGTGAGCACCCGTTCGCGGAACGCGGCGTCCCCCGATTCCGAGAGCGGCAGCAGCGCCTTCGTTGCGTTCACGTTGATCGTTGCATAGAGCCGGCGGTCGGCCGCACTCATCCACGGCATGCGCTCCGCGAAGAGCTGCTCCACCCGGCCGATGCATTCCCGCTCGAGCACCTCGTTGGCTGCCGCCAGATGCCCCGAAGTGGCGGAGCCGAAGAACAGGGCTTGGAACGCTGGGTGGGCCGTGTGGAAGTCGGCTAGCGTGCGGATGATCCGCTCGTAGCACTCGTCCAGGTCCTCGGGCAGTCGCTGGTGGTCGAACAGCTCCTCGTGCAGCGCGCGGAGTTGCCCGAGAAAGCGGTCGGCCACCGCCTGCAGAATCGCCTCTTTGTGGGGGAAGAACTGGTAGATCGAGCCGATCGATGTGCGGGCCGCCTCGGCAATGGCGTTGGTGGTGGCGGCCTCGTAGCCGACCTTGGCGAAGACCCTCTCGGCGGCGTTCAGGATCTTCTCGATCCGCCGCTGTCCGCGCTCCTGGCGGGGCTCTTTCCGCAGTGCTTGCTTCTTACCCAAGGTCTCACTCCGCCTTGCTTTGCGGCGACCGGCCGCCGCCCCTCGCGTCGATTGTAGCCCCGGCCCCCCGACTCAGCCATCGGCCGCAGGAACCAGGCTTTTCCTGGGACCTCTTGTCAATGTGAGCATACACTCATATTATACGTTCGTGGAACGCGAGCAAATGCTCACATAATAAGTCCGGGTCATCCGGGCCAAGCGTCGGGAAGTCGCCATGCACCGCATCGCCCTGCAAATGCTCACCGGAGACCGCAGCAAATACCTGGGCATGGTGTTCGGCGTCAGCTTCGCCACGCTGTTGATGGCCCAGCAAGTGTCGGTGTTCCTGGGGATCATGCAGCGGACCGGCAACCAGATTCTCGACGTCCGCGACGCCCCGATCTGGGTGATGGACAATCAGGTCCGTTACATCGACGAGGCCCCCGGCCTGCCGGTGGGAGACGTGCAGCGGGTGCGCGGCGTGCCCGGCGTCGAGTGGGCAGTGCCCCTCTACAAGGGGCAGGTGCGAGCGCGGCTCGACAACGGCCAAACGCGCTCGATCATTCTCTTCGGCCTCGACGACGCCACGCTGATCGGCGCTCCGCAGCGGATGCTGCTCGGCAAGGTCGACGCGCTGCGGGCCTCCGACGCCGTGGTGCTCGACAAGTCGGGCTACGAATACATGTGGCCCGGCGAGCCGCTGCGGCTGGGGCGCGAGATCGAAATCAACGAACGTCGGGCCGTCGTGGCCGGCATCTGCGAGGTGTCGGCGCCGTTCTTCTCGACCCCCGTGGTTTACTCCCGGCACTCGCTCGCCCGCCAGTTCGCCCGCGGCGAGCGGAACCTGGCGTCGTTCGTGCTGGCAAAGCCGGCCGCCAGCGTGCCCGTGGAAGAAGCTTGCCGGCGCATCGAAGAGCAGACCGGCCTCATGGCCCTCTCGCAGTCGCAGTTCTTCTGGAAGACGATCCGCTACTTTCTCGGCTCGACCGGCATCCCGATCAACTTTGGGATCACGATCGCGCTGGGGTTCATCGTGGGATTGGCCGTGGCGGGGCAGACGTTCTACCTGTTCACGCTCGAGAACCTGCGGCAGTTCGCCTCGCTCAAGGCCATGGGCCTGACCAACGGCCGCATCGTCGGCATGATCGTGCTGCAGGCGGTGACGGTCGGCGCGATTGGCTTCGGCGTCGGCATGGGACTGACCGCCACTTTCTTTCAGTCGACGAGCCACCTCACCCACCTGGCCGGGCTGCACATGTTCTGGCAAGTGATGCTGGGGGTGGCGGCCGCCGTGCTGCTGATCGTCGTGGGGGCGAGCCTGATGAGCGTGCGGCGCGTGCTGGTGCTCGAGCCGGCCGTGGTTTTTCGCGGCTAATGCAACAGGGAACGAGGAGACGCAGACATGTCGCTCGCGAAGCTCAAACGCCCGAAGCTCTGCAATCATCGCCCAGAGAAGGCTGCTGCGCAAGCGGCCGACACGCTCGTCATGGCGCCGGCCGACACGGTGCGCATCGAGCCGGCTCACGAGGAAGGCGCCCAAGTCTCGGAACAGCCGGCGGTGGCTTGCCGCGAACTCGTCAAGGAGTTCGGCTCAGGCGACGCGCGGGTGCAAGCGCTCCGGGGCGTCGATTGGTCGGTCCGCGCGGGGCAAATGACGCTGCTCGCGGGTCCCTCGGGATGCGGCAAGACCACGCTCATCTCGGTCGTCGCCGGGTTGCTCGAGCCGACCGCCGGCGAGGTCGAAGTGTTCGGCCAAGACCTGGCCAAGCTGCGCGGTTCGGAACTGGTGCGGTTTCGCGGCCGGAACATGGGGTTCGTCTTCCAGCAATACAACTTGCTGCCGTCGCTCACGAGCGTGCAGAACGCGGCCATCCCACTCGAGATCGCCGGCTTACCGCGGCGCGAGGCGCATGCCCGCGCGGCGGAACTGCTGTTGACGGTGGGACTGGGCAACAAGCTTGACGCGTTGCCACGGCAGCTTTCGGGCGGGCAGCAACAGCGCGTGGCGATCGCGCGGGCATTGGTCCATGATCCGCGGATGCTGGTGTGCGATGAGCCGACCGCCGCCCTCGACGCCGAGTCGGGACGCACGGTGATGGAGTTATTACGCAAGGTCTCCGTGCAGCCGGAGCGCGTGGTGATCGTGGTCACTCACGACAGCCGCGTGTTCGCCTACGGCGACGAGATCGTGGAAATGAGCGACGGACGAATCGAGCGAATCGAAAGTAGGGTGGGGCAAACGAAGTGAGCCCCACCACGAGTGCCGTTCCTGCGCGGCGGAACGGTGGGGCTAGCGCCCCACCCTACATCAAGTCAAAGGTAAGGAATCATGAAACGCCGTTGGACCTTCTTGCTGCTGCCGGGCTTTGCCCTGGGCATGCTCGTGTTCGCGGTTTGGCACGTGGTGGGCGCGCAGCAAACCTTGCCGCCGGCCAGCCCGCCGCGCTCGCCGTTGGCGAGCCCCTATGCCCATGCTGTGTATGGGGTCGGCCTCGTCGAGGCGGCGACCGAGAACGTGTCGATCGGCACGGCGCTCCCCGGCGTGGTGCTCGAGGTCTATGTGCCGTCCGAGCGCGTCGGCACGCGGGTGACGCGCGGCCAGCCGCTGTTCCGCGTCGACGATCGGGCCTTGCGGGCGCAGCTCGAACATCAGCGGGCCGTGCTGGCGGCGGCCGAGGCGTCGCTCGGCAAGCTGCGGCTCGAGCCGCGGCCGGAGTCGCTGCCCCCGGCCAAGGCTCGCGCCGAGGCCGCCGCGGCCGACGTCAAGCAGGCGGCCGACGAACTGGCCCGCGTCAAGCAAGTGGCTGCCCGCGGCGTCGTCACCGCGCAGGAAGTGGTGGCCGTCGAATCGCGCTACGAAGCGGCCCGCCAACGCTTGGCTCAGGCATCGTCGGAATACGAACTGCTCGCCGCCGGCGCCTGGAAGCCTGACTTGAAGATCGCCGAGGCTGCGGTGGCTGAAGCGCGGGCACAACGACAGGTGCTCGAGACCGAGGTCGAGCGCTGCGTGGTCCGCGCGCCGATCGCCGGCGACGTGCTCAAGGTCAACGTTCGTCCCGGTGAGTTCGTCAGCTCGCCCGCGGCCGAGCCGCTCGTGGTGCTCGGCGATCTCAGCCGCTGGCACGTGCGGGTCGACATCGACGAGGCCGACATCGCCCGCTTCCTGCCGAAGGCGCCCGCCGAAGCGGCGGTCCGCGGCGCCGCCGAGCGGCGGGCGGAACTCGAGTTCGTGCGCGTCGAACCCTACGTGGTGCCCAAGCGCTCGCTCACCGGCGACAACCGGGAGCGCACCGACACCCGCGTGCTGCAGGCGATCTATCGGGCGAAGGAGGCGCCGCGCCAGTGGTTCGTGGGGCAGCAGGTGGATGTGTACATCGCGGCCGAGGCGGAAGCGATGTGACGCACGGGGATGCGAGTCCGCGTCGCTTACATCGACACCTTTTGATCGTAGGCGAAGACCGGCGCCGTAAGGTCGAGCCGCACGGGCTCCGACTGCCCCGCAGGCACGTCGAATTCGGGCAACTCGAAAGCGCCTTTGCGCCAACCGCCCCCCTTGGCGGCGCGGAAGCATTCGACCTTGATGCGATATTTGCCAGGCACGAGGCCATCGCCGGGCTTGAAGGAGGCCGCCTTGAACGAGCCATCGGCCGCGAGCTTGCCCGTGCCAGGGCGGCGCGGCAAGCCCGGCGCTGGCTCGACAGGGCTAAAGTAGACGGTGGCTGTCTCCGGCTTTTGCGCGGCTTTGAACGCGACGACGCCCTCGACCGGCACCATTTCGAGCGACGAACCACCGCAACCTGGCAAACCGGCCACGAGAGCCGCCGCGGCCAAGACGGAGGCGCGAAAGCCAAGCCTCATGGCAGGCTCACCGCCTCTCCTCCTTCGCGCGTTCCCAACAGGTTGATCACGCGGTAGTCGACGGTGTCGGCAATGAAGGTGACGCTGCCGTCCCCCATGCCAAACTGCACTCCCCCCGCGTGATAACTCTTGAAACCGCAGCCGCGCACGTGGCAACCGGGCGGCTGCAAACACTCCTCGAAGGTGTTGAGCGGAATCGTGGTGCCGGCCAGCGGAAAGTTGGGAGCATAGGCGCCGACATAGGCGCACTGACCCGGCGCCGTCTCGCCGAGCATGAGGGTGTTCGAGAGGCCGTCGGCGACGTCGGTAAAGGCAAAGCCTTTGGGATGGCGGCCGAACATGCCGACCGAGTTGTTGGGCGGGTTCGTGCCGTAATTGGCTCCTTGGCAACAGTAGTCCGCCGTGCAGTAAGGGCACGAATCAGTCGAAGTCGGCCCCATGCTCACCGGATACCACAGGCCCAGGGCCGTCTTGGGGTTTACGGTGCCGTAGCCGTCGTTGCGGTCGGTGAGGATCGGCTTCGAGGCGTTGGCGTCGGCCGGGCAGACATAGGTGGGCACGATCGTGGCCACAGCTTTGGCGTTCACCGCGTCGGCCATCCGCTTCTTGAAGTCGAATTGCGAGTGGATGTTCTGCTGCTCCATGAACGGCAAGATGAGGGCCGCCCAGGTGCCTCCGGGGGCGTCGTAGTTCACTTCGTTGAAGGGGCTGGTCATGGGCAGCCGCTTGTAGACGTCGTGATACATATGGATCGCCAGCGCGACCTGCCGCAGGTTGTTGCGGCATTGGATGCGCCGGGCAGCTTCGCGCGCCGCCTGCACGGCGGGCAGCAAGAGCGCGATGAGAATGCCGATGATGGCGATGACGACGAGCAACTCGACGAGCGTAAACCCACGTTTCGGCGCGGGCCGCAGCGACCGGAACCCTTGCATCCCTACCTCCGCTGGCAATGTCGACGAACAGACGGCGCCAGGTCCCACGGACCCGGTGCGATCAGATCAGTCACCCGCGCTCGTGCACAGCCATCCTGGCTAGGGGCGAATCATTCGCCGAGGGCGATCAGAAGGTGCTTTGGTTGTAGCGGGGAGCAGGCGGATGTCAACGGTGGCGCGAGCAAAGGCCGCTTGCTACACCGCCCCCGCCATCGCCTCGAGCTGCAGCACCGCCCGCTGCTGTTCCTTCTCCAGGAACGTCCGCCCCTTCTTCACGTTCACGTGGTCCCAGGGCAACTTCGACATCATCGGGTAGGGGCGATGCACGGCGGCTTCCACGTCGATGCCGGCGTCGGCCAGGGCCTGCCACCAGAGCCCGGCGTCGAACTTTTCCCGCCAGCTATCGAGCCGCGCGCCGCGCCGCCAGGCCAGCTCGAGCGCGGCCGCCACCCGGCGGTCGCCGCGGCTGATCACGCCCTCTAAGAGGCTCGTTTCGGTGTCGTGGCACTTGATCTGCACCGTGCCGACGCGCTTCCGCGAGAACAGATAGCGGTGCGCCTCCTTGAAGTACTCCCGCGATTGCATGCCGTTCCACTGATACGGTGTGTGGGCCTTGGGCACGAAGTTCGACACGCTGGCCGTCACCTTGGTCGGCTTGCCGCGCACCTCGCGGCCGATGCCGGCGATCGTTTCGGCCATCTCCACGATGCCATCGAGGTCGACCCGCCGCTCCCCCGGCAGCCCGCAGAGGAAGTAGAGCTTCACGTGCGTGTAGCCGCGGGCAAAGCATTCGCGGCAGCCGTCGTACAGATCCTCGTTCTTGATCTTCTTGCGAATCTGCTCGCGCATGTCGTCGCGGGCGACCTCCGGGGCAAGCGTCAGCCCCTGCTGCCGCCCCGGCTCCATGAGCGCGGCCACGCTCTTGAGCTGCTCGTTCACCCGCAGGCTGGGGATCGAGAGGTTCACGCCCAACGGGCGGAACACTTCGTGCATCCGCTTCACAAGCTGCTCGAAGTGCGGGTAGTCGCTCGTGGAGAGGGATAGCAGCGAGATCTCGTTGTAGCCGGTGTTGCGGTAGCTCTCGAGCGCCGCCTGCACGATCGTTTCGACCGAGCGGATGCGCAAGGGGCGCTTGATGACCGTGCTCTGGCAAAACCGGCACTGCCAAGGGCAGCCGCGCATGATCTCCAGCGCGATGCGATCGTGGACGCACTCCACAAAGGGCACGATCGGCGCCATGGGGAGCGGAATCGAGTCGAAGTCGGAGATCACCGCTGGCTCGATCGTCTCGGGCACGTCGTCGCGGGTACGGCGCAGCTCCACCAGCCGCCCTTCGGCGTCGTACTCGGGTTCGTAGAACCGCGGCGCGTAGGCGAAGGGGAGCCGAGCGGCGAGCTCGGCCAGGGCCTCCTCGCGCTGGCGGCGGCCGGCGGCGCCGGTGGCAGGCTCGCCGTCGAGGTAGCGTGACTTGATCTCGAGCCAGGTGTCGCAGAGCACCGGCAGGCTTGGTTCGCCGTCTCCCGTGATGAAGACGTCGATGAAGGGGGCGAGCGGCTCGGGGTTCTGGGCGCAGGGGCCGCCGGCGAGCACGAGCGGGTGCGCGAGCGTCCGCTCGTCGGCGTGCAGCGGTATGCCCCCCAGGTCGAGCATCGTCAACAGGTTGCTCGAACAGATTTCGTACTGCAGCGAAAAACCCAACACGTCGAACTGATGCAGCGGCGTGAACGTTTCCAGGCTGTAGAGGGGCGCCGCGGCCGCCCGCAGCTCTTGCTCCATGTCGGTCCAGGGAGTGAATGCCCGCTCGCAGGCCCAATCCTCGCGAGCGTTCATCAGCGAGTAGAGCACCTGCAGGCCGTGATGGCTCATCCCGATCGTGTAGGTATCGGGGAAAGCGAGGCAGAGCCGCCCGCGAACCTCGCGATGGTCCTTGCGGACCATGTTCAGCTCGTTGCCCACATACTGAGCGGGGCTGAGCACCTTGGGCAGCAGACGGCCGACCACATGGTCCTTGAGCTTTTGATTGAGCATCGTGCGGGCGCATCGGGGACTGGGGAGCCAGGGACAACCCCCGCATTATCGGCGGGACCTGGGACTGGCGGCAAGGCAAGCCGGGCGGGGAGGCGGCTCGAATCTATTGCTGAGCGGGCGCGGCGATTCTCGCCCTCCGACCCAAGAGGGGATGAATCCGCTGCAAAAAACGCGTGTTGCCCGCTGGTTCTTGCTATACAAGAAGTGTGACTTTGTCGTGGCGGCGCTATTCCTTGTCCGGCAGTCCATGAGCCAGCGACTTTTCGCATTTGCAGTCTCGATGTTGTTCCTTTGCACTTACGGCAACGCGGCCACGTTCGTGACGTTGAATCGAACGCCGGAAGAGACCGCGTTCCCCTTGAAAATGGAGGCGATTTCCGCCGACGGCCAGGTAGCCATCGGGAACGGTTGGACCGGCGCCCCCGGGCTGGGACAGCGCGGCCCAGTACTGTGGAGGGCGGCGACCGGCCTCCACATCTTGGATGGCGCTGGCCCATTCTCCGACAATTGGGAGAGTCCTTGGGCTGAAGTCTCGGTGGTATCGACGGACGGTTCGGTGATCGCCGGCGCCGGCATCAACAACGATGGCGACTATGAAGCCTTTCGTTGGACCAGCGAGGCAGGCGCCATTCCCATTGGTTCGTTGAGTCCATCCCGGAATCTGTTGACGGTGTGGGTCGCAGCCATGACCGATAGCGGCTCCACAATCGGCGGTGAATCGGAATCTCCCAACGGTCAGGAAGCCTTTGTCTGGACCCCGGCAACTGGCATGCGGGGACTCGGCGATTTGCCCGGCGGCGAATTCCGCAGCGGGATTCTCGGGATGACGCCGGACGCAAAGACGATGGTTGGTTACGCCACCTCGGAACGAGGATGGGAGGCCGTTCGATGGACGGAAGAAACGGGGTTCGTCGCGCTGGGGGACTTGCCAGGAGCGGGCGACGTGGGTCCCTATGGCCGCACAGCGAGTCTCATCTCAAACGACGGAAAGGTAATCGTTGGCGGTTTCGGTGGCCAAAGTTTTCGATGGACGGCAGAATCGGGAATGGTTGGGCTTGGAGATCTCCCTGGCGGAGACACCTTCAGCGGTGTAACCGATATGACGCCCGATGGGACCACGATCGTTGGGATGGCCGAGGTGAACCGCGGAAGCGAATCGATTGGCGACTCGTTCATTTGGGATGCCGCTCATGGCATGCGCTCGCTGACGGACGTCGCCGTGAGGGACTATGGACTTACGCAGATCCTCGTCGACGGCTGGGGCGGTCGAGTGGACGCGGTTCGCGGAATCTCGGACGATGCTAAGGTCTTTGTTGGCTGGGACTGGGTCATTGATCTGCGGGATGGGCCGGCCGAAGGGGACGCCAATTTCGACGGCGCCGTAGACCTAAGCGACTTCGGGACCCTGAAGCAGAATTTCGGCGCCGGCATTTGGCGGGATCAGGGCGATCTAGATGACAATGACCGCGTCGACCTGTCCGACTTCGGCATCTTGAAGGCGACTTTCGGCCGACGCCCCGCCCCCGCACCTGAGCCGGCCACGGCGACTCTCGCGACGGTTGGGGCGCTGCTGCTCCTCATCAATGGTCGCAGATATCATTCCCGGCACCGAAGCTCCGGCGCCGACGTTCCCTAAGATTCTTCAGCCCGACTCGGACGAATTTGCCGAACAGCCGAGAGGACTTCGGCCGGCGTGGAGAAGCGAAGTTCTAGGCTTCGTGAACCTTCTTCAGTTCCGCCTCGGCCGCGGCGATGTCTTTTTCCAGGCGGCGGACTTCCTCGATGTCGTCCATCTGCTTCTTCGCGCCGGCGAGTTGCTGGCGGAGCTTCGTCAGCCGCTGATGGAGGACGTCGGACTTCTTTTTGGCTTTCTTGTCCATCGCAGGCGACCGGGGACCAGGGTTAGGGGGCGGGCGGGGCTTCGGCGGCCAGCTTGGGGAGGTTCGGGTTCGGCGCGTTGTGCGTCATCCGCAGCACGCCGGAGATGCAAATCACGAGAATGCCGAGCACCAGGTTCACCGTAAGCCAGGTCTTGGCGTTTTCGCGGAACTTGGCCGTGGCCGCCGAACGGCCGGCCAGGCTGCTGGCGATGTAGAAGATGCCCAGGGCGAGCAGAAACTTGAGGCCGAAGAGCGGGTGATAGAGGGGCGGAATCCTGAGCCCGGCGGCCTTGAAGCTGGCGTTGATGAGGAAGAAGTTCCAGAGGCCGCTGACGAGGAGGAACAGGATGGCGGCCATGACCACCTTGGCCCAGCGGCGGCGGATCGCCTCGGCGAGCGACTTGTGGATGTCGGCCGGCAACTCGGCGGCGGCCGGCACAAGAGCCACGCGCATGAAGATCGTCCCACCAATGGCGGCCACCGCGGCCACAATGTGCAGCCAGCGGAGCACGAGCGCCAACCAATCGATATCCATGAGCTTCGCCTAAAGCCAAGAGATTCGGCCGCCGCGACGACCGCGGCGCCGAAGGTTCGCCCGATGGTAGGCGGGCCGCCGGGGAATGTCTAGCGGCTACCGCTTCCCGCGCGGCTTCGGCCGCGAACGCTGCGGGGCCGGGCTGCCATTGCCGCCCGAGGGCGTGGCTTTCACGAGCCGCTCGGCGCCCGGCTCGTCGCCGGGCTTGGGGGGGAGCGTCTTGGGGAGCAGTTTCCGCTCGGCGATGCCCCACAGGCTCGAGGCGGTGAAGTAAACGCAGAGGCCGCTGGCGACCTTGAAGAACATGACCCCCATGAACACGGTCATGTACTTCATGATCTTCTGCTGCATCGCCGTCTGCTCGTCGGTCGGCGGCGGCATGAACATGTGCGTTTGCCAGAGGAACAGACCGACGGTGAAGATCGGCAGCAGATTGAAGTAGGGGCCGAGCCAGCCCAGCGGTGCGGCCAGCACGCCGGGCATCCAGTTGCCCCAATAAAACAGCATGTCGGGGGCCGCCAGGTTCGAACACCAGCGGATCGCGTCGGTCAGCAGGGGCGCCTGCCACAGTTCCACGTCGACCATCAGGGCCCGATAGAGGCCCATGAAGATCGGCAACTGCACGAACATCAGCAAGCAGCCGCCGAGCGGGTTGTAGTTGTGCTTGCGGAAGAGCTCCTGTTGGGCCTTGCTGCGGGCCTCGAGATCATCCTTGTAGCGCTCCGTGATCCGCTTGATCTCCGGTTGCAGTTCTTGCATCTTCTGCGCGGCCAGAGCCTGCTTGCGGCTCAGGGGGAACATGCAGCTCCGCACCACGACCGTGAGCATCACGATCGCGATGCCGTAGTTGCCGACCACGAAGTAGAAGCCGTGCAACAGGCGGGTGAGCGGGCGGGCGACCCAGCCGAACCAGCCGTAGTAGACCAGGTCGCTCAGATCGGTCTGCGTTGAGTTGTTGTACTGGCTGAGCAAGTCCGTGCGTTTCGGACCGACGAACACCTGAAAGGCGTGCGTTTGCTTGCCGCCGGGGGCCAGGCTGGCCGGGTGCGAGGTCATCCGCACCGAGGTGTTGGCCAGCATCGCTTCGGTCTTCTCGGCCGGCTTGCTGAGCAACAGCGGACGGACCTCAGAAAACCAGACCTCCGTCGCATCCTTTTTTTGCGGCAGCAGCGCCGAGGCAAAGTACTGCGCGTCGACCGCCACGAAGTCGAGCGGCGAGTTGAGCCAGGTGACCGGCGGTTCGGAGTCGGCAATCTGTTGCCGCGTGGCCATCGTCACCGGGGCATTTTCGAAGTGCACCACCACGTCGCGCAGGCCGGCCGTCCAACTGTTGCGGCTGATCTTGTGGGCGAACCACCAGCCCTCGGTCGGCAGGCCGTTAGGACCGTTGAGCCGGTAAGCCACCGAGCGCGGGGCGGCCCCCGTGTTCCGCACTTCCACCTCGAGAGTGAGGTGGTAGCCCGGATAGTCGCGGTTGCTGAGTTCCGTGGCCGGCACCTGGGCCAGCTTGAACCGCTTGATGAGCTCGAGGCCATAGCGGTTCACCGGCAGGCGGAACTCGACCGCGTCAGGCGTCGACGACACCACTTCCCACGCCCGCGTGTGCAGATCTAGCCCGGGCATCTCGGCCTTGTCGTCGGGCGCCCGCTCGGCATCGACCTGGGCGAGCGTGAGCAGGAACGAGAACGGATCGTGGACCGAACTGTCGATGACATCGAGCTGCCGCCCGTAGGCCTCGGGGCGAATCACCGACAGGGGATGACGGCCGAGCGTGACCGAGAGCTTCTTCTGCTCTTCCCCGCGGCGAATCTGCAACTCCACGACGTCGCGCGGCTTGGTGTCGGCCAAGGCGCTCGAAAGGGCCACGGCGTCGGCGATCGGCCGGCCGTCCAAGCTCTCGATGCGGTCCCCCGGCTTCAGCCCCGCCACCGCCGCGGGGGTGCCTGGGCCGACGACCTGCACCAGGCAGCCTGCCCGGTCGTTCTGCACGGCCACGTGCCCCAGGTAGCCGCTGCGGTTGTCTTCGGCGCGATAGCGAGGATCGCTTAGCTCGACGCGCTCGACCGCGGCGCCGCGGGTGTTGAAAGTGACCAACATCCGATAGGGGCTCGCCGGGTCGGCCGAGCCGAGCGAGAGCCAACGGGCGGGAAACTCAGGCTCGGCAGCCAGCGCCGCCGCATCGGCGGGCGGCTGGGGGGCGGCGGCATCGGCGGGCGCCTTGCCGGCGTCCTGGTCCGGTCCGGGGGCATCGAGCTTCGGCTGTTCGTTGCCCTTCGCTGGGCCGGCCTTGTCGGCGGCTTTGTCTTTGGCGGCGACCTTGGCGACGTTCTGCGCAGGGGGCTTGAGCCAATTGGTGAGGTAATAATTCCCCACCAAGATGGTCATGGAGAGAACGAGAAAGGCAATCAGCCGCTTTTCCACGGATCACAGGTCCTTCGCAGGGGCTGGGCAGGCAGTTGGCGGCGCCCAGCTCGTCTAATAATCTCCGCGGCTGCGGAGCTGGAGCGGCAAAGCTTGCCGCGCGCGGCGCCCTGCCCGCCCCTATTGTCGAGAAGCCCGCCAAACACGCAATGGCAGGCCAGGTTCGGCCAATCCGCCTGGCCTGGCGGCGGTTTGCCGCCGGCCGGGGGCCGATTGGTATTCGCGGCCGGAGGTCCGCCTATTTGCCCTCGCGGAGCCGGTCGCCGAGAAAGTTGTCGAGATCGCTGATCTTGTAGATCTTCTCGATCGTCTGCTCGAAGGGGTATTCGACCCGCCGGAACGTGATGTCGTACGTCTTCGAGCCGTTCGAGCCAGCCACGTCCTCGAGCACCACGTAGCAGGCCCGGCGGTCGCCGTCGCGCGGCTGGCCCACCGAGCCGACGTTGACCATCGTCTTCTCATCCCCCAGACGATAGCGGTAGTCGATCTCGTCGGGGCTGTTGAAGCTGAAGGCGCCGCTCTGCACGAACACGCCTGGCACGTGGGTATGCCCCTGGAAGCAGTGCCTTTCGATCAAACCGAAGATGTTCTGCATCTTGCGGTCGTTGTAGATGTCTTCGGGAAAGACGTATTCGTTGAGCGGGTTGCGGGCCGAGCCGTGGACGAACAGCAGCCCTTCCTCGCGGCGGTTGCGGGGCAACTCGCCCAGGAACTCCCAGCGGCGGGCATTCTGCTCGGGGTCGCCGCGGGGGCTTTCGAGCTGCTCGCGGGTCCAGAAAATGGCCCGCTCGGCGCCGGTGTTGAAGCCTTCGGGGTCGAACAGCGCGCCCTGGTCGTGGTTGCCCAGCAGGGTCACGTTGCACTGCATGACCAAATCGATGCACTCTCGCGGATTCGGCCCGTAGCCGATAATGTCGCCGAGGCAGTAGATTTCGGTAATGCCTTGCGCGCGGATATCCTGCAAGACCGCCTCGAGGGCCTCGAGGTTGCTATGAATATCGCTGATGATGGCCCGCTTCACACCCAACACCTCAATCCGCGCCACAGAATCGGCGCAGCCGGCAAGAAGGGGTTGCTGCAGACTCGCCGCCGACACCGCGCAGTCTAGGGCGCTGCGAACCCAAGGTCAAGCGGACCGGGATTTTGCGCACCGCGGCCGTGGCCCAACCGACTTTTCGGAACCCCTTTGCCCCCAACTCTACCGCAGATCGCACCTTTGAACTCCCCGCCCCCCGACGTGCCGCTGACCCTCGCCCTCGAAGCCTCGCAGACGGCCGCCTCCGTGGCCCTGCTCGACGCCCAGGGCATGCTGGCCGAGCGGGTGCTGGCCCCAGGCGAGCGCAGTGCCCGCTTCCTGGCGCCGGCAATCCAGGCCTTGCTCGCCGGGGCGGACCGCCGGCTGGCCGATTTGCGGCTCGTAGCGGTCTCCGTCGGCCCAGGGTCGTTTACGAGCCTGCGGGTGGGGGTGACGACCGCGAAGACGCTGGCCTTCGCCCTGGGAATCGATGTGATCGGCATTGGCAGCCTCGACGCCCTGGCGGCGCAAGCGCCGCCGGCGCCGCGCGTCGACGTGGGCATCGATGCCGGCCGGGGGCAGGTCTACGCCGGCGTCTTCGATACCAGCCAACCCGGCCTGCCGCGCAGTCTGGCGCCTGTGGCAGCGATTGACCTGGCTGAGTGGCAGGCGAGCGTTACGGGTTGGGTGACGGGACCGATCTTGGCCAAGCCTGGGCTGACCTGGCCGACGTCTGCCCGAATGACCACTGCCGACACGTGGAACCTGCGGGCCGCCACGGTTGGCGCGCTGGCGCTCGAGCGGCATCGCAGGGGAGAACGCGACGACCTCTGGCGGCTCGCCCCGCTCTACGTCCGCACGAGCGCGGCCGAAGAGCGCCGCGCGGCGCAGGACCGCTAGAAAGAACATCGGTCTGCTCAAAGGGGTGGCTGGGGTCGAGC
>JBGAPH010000009.1:51822-159477 GCA_044221365.1 Pirellulales bacterium | reverse complement strand
ATCGTCCGCGAAATTGGCCGCGGCGGCATGGGGGTGGTCTACGAGGCCTGGCAGCTCTCGCTGGGGCGCCGTGTGGCGCTCAAGGTGTTGCCGTTCGCCGGCGCCTTTGACCCCCGCCAACTGCAGCGGTTCCGCCACGAGGCGCAGGCCGCCGCCCAGTTGCACCACAGCCACATCGTGCCGGTGTATGCCGTGGGCTGCGAGCGCGGCGTGCATTTCTACGCCATGCAGCTCATCGAAGGGCAATCGCTGTCCGAATTGATCCGGCAACTCCGCGAACAGGCGGGGCTGGCCGAGGAACCGGCGAACAATTCCACGGCCGCCGGCCAGCGCAGCGCCGCCAGGCCCGCCACGTCGTCACCGCTCAAGTTCGACACCACGCCGGGCGCGGCCACACTGTCGCTGTCCACGGCCCGCTCTCCGCTGCCGGCCGGCGGGCCTTGGTCGCAGAACCTGTCGATGCAGCGCGGCACGCGCAAGCAGGAGTTCTTCCGCGTTGCCGCGCGGCTGGCGCTGCAGGCGGCTGAAGCGCTCGACTATGCCCATCAGTTCGGCGTCATCCATCGCGACATCAAGCCAGGCAACCTGCTGATCGACGGCCGCGGTCATCTGTGGATCACCGACTTTGGCCTCGCCCAGTTTCAAACCGACTTCGGCCTCACGCAAACGGGCGACCTGGTGGGCACGCTCCGCTACGCCAGCCCCGAGCAGGTTGGCGGGCAGAAGGTGCTCGTCGACCAGCGGGCCGACGTGTATGCCTTGGGAGCTTCGCTCTACGAACTGCTCACGCTCCACCCACTGTTCGAAGCCCGGCACCGTACGGGGCTCTTACACCAGGTGTTGACACAGGAGCCGCGGGCGCCGCGGGTAGTTGACCGCCAGATTCCGGCGGAGCTGGAAACGGTGCTGCTCAAGGCCCTGGCCAAAAACCCGCTCGACCGCTACGCCACGGCCCGCGAATTGGCCGACGACCTGCAGCGATTCCTGCTCGACCAGCCGATCTTGGCGAGGCGGCCGACGCCGTGGGTGCGGGCGCAGAAGTGGCTGAGGCGGCATCCTTCGGTGGTGGTGTCAACTGTGGTGGTGCTGTTGTTGGGGGTGGTGGGGCTGTCGATCAGCAATTGGATGGTCGATCGCGAGAAGCAAGTGGCCGAAGGGAGGCTGCAGCAGGCGCGCGAGGTCGTAGATTTGCTGATTGAGATCAGCAACGAGGACCTTTCGGACCGCCCCTTCCATCATGATCCTCGGCAGCAAGGACTCCAGAAACGGTTGCTCGAGAAAGCCCTGACCTATTACCAGGACTTCATTGAGGAGACCGGGGACGACCCGGAGATGCAGGAGGACCTCAAGCTCGCGCAAGAGCGCATCCAAGGGACTCTCGCTGACCTGGCAGTTATGCAGAGCACCGGCGAACTGCTCTTGCTGGCCATGCCCAAGGAGGGGCCGTGGGGCAGCGCGACTCAGAGCGGCGTACGAGCCGACCTCAAAGTCACGCCGGGCCAGGCAACTAAGCTCGATGCGCTGTTTCTTGACGTGTTCAAGCGTGTTCCAGGGCTCATTCATCGCAAACACAAGCCCTCCGAGATTCGCAGCCAACTCGCCGCTATGACCCGCAGCAACGAAGCGGATGTAGCTCAAATCCTTAGTCCGGCCCAGCGAGAGCGCTTGAGGCAGATTGGTCATCAGCAGCGTGGGCTCATGGTGTTCAAGGACCCCGAGGTCAGCTCACTGTTTGCGTTGACCGATCAGCAGTCTGCGCAAATTCAGGAGCTCGAAGACGAGATGCGCGACTTAGCGAAAGCGCGCGGCAAGTGGGGGCGTCCGCCGCGGGAACTCGAAGTCGCTGCGCTCGATCGTGTCTTCGCCCTGCTTTCACCTGCTCAACAACAAACGTGGCAGACCTACTTCGGAGAGACCTATCGCGGCGAACTCATGCCACGTCCGCATGATCGGGGCCCTCTGGAGGATTGCCCTCCCGGGGAACCGCATAAGGGCCCGCCGGGCCCACGCCCTGGCCCGCCGCCCGACCGCCGCGACTAGTTGACGACCAGCAGATAACCAGCGAATCAAGCGACACTCCTTTCCACCCCGTTTCTTTCGGAGATTGAACGATGGCTTGCCGATGGCGACACCTGATGCTCGGGGCTGGGGCCCTGGCGATGGCCGGATTCCTGGCCGTGGCCGCGAATGCACAACCTCCCGGCGGCGGGCCGGGCGGACCTGGGGGGCCTGGGGGCGGCTTTGGCCGTGGGGGAGGCCGCGGCGGCTTTGGCATGATGGGCATGGGGGGCCAGCAATCGCTCGTCGCACTCGCGGCCAACGAGGCCGTGCAGAAGGACCTGGGCGTCAAGGAAGATCAGGTGGCCAAACTGGCCGACTTGGCGGAAGAGGAGCGCGAAGCCCGCGACGAGGCACGGCAGAGCTCGGGGTTTGACTTCCGCGCCGTGTTCGAACTGCCGGAGGCCGAGCGCCAGACCAAGATGGAAGTGTTCGGCAAAAAGATGCAAGAGCTTGGCAAGACGATCGACGCCAAGTTCGAGCCCAAGCTGGCCGAAGTGCTCACGCCCGAGCAGGTCGACCGCCTGCGGCAAATCTCCTGGCAGGCTGCCGGGGTGCAGGCCTACCAAGACGCCGAGGTGATCGCGGCGCTCGCCCTCTCCCAGGAGCAGCAGGACAAGATCAAGGCCACGATCCAGGAATTCCAGGCCAAGCAGCGTGAGCTGTTTCCCGGCGGTTTCGGTCGCGGCCCGGGTGGTCGCGGGCCCGGGGGACCTGGCGGGCCGGGCGGCCCCGGCGGGGCTGGCGGTCCTCCTCCCGACTTCGAGGCGATGCGCGCCAAGATGGATGAGCTGAACAAATCGCGTGACGCCGCCGTGGCCGCGGTGCTCAGCAGCGATCAGCAATCGCAGTTCAAGGAAATGCTCGGCGCCGAATTCGACGTGTCCCAACTGCGTCGCCGCGGCGGACCCGGCGGTGGCGGCGGCTTCGGCGGCCCAGGCGGCCCCGGTGGTCCTCCGGGCGCCGGCGGACGCCCCCAGCGCCGCGACGACTGAACCTAGGTTAGGGCAAAAACCCTAACATCTCGTTTGCCAGAGTCCAGCACCACTCTCCGCCTGCAAAGGCGGGGAGTGGGGGCTGGATTAACTTCTCTTCCTCTTCGCTGTTCTCAGGAGTGCGCGCCGTGCGGTTGCACCATCTTTGCTCGGGGGCTTGGCTGGGAGTGCTGGTCCTTGTAGTCGGCGGAACCGCTCAGGCGGCCGATTGGTCGCGCTTCCGCGGCCCCAACGGTTCGGCCGTCAGTGACGAAAGCGGTCTCCCGGTCACCTGGTCGGACAGCGAGAACATCGTCTGGAAGGCGCCGTTGCCGGGCCCCGGCTCGTCGAGCCCGATCGTGGTGGGCGACCGCGTGTTCCTCACCTGCTTCACCGGCGTCGCCGACAACGGCGATCCCGCCAAGATGGTGCGGCATCTGCTCTGCTTCGACCGCAAGGACGGCAAGCTCCTCTGGGATCAGGGCGAACCCGCCAAGCTGCCTGAAGACTACTACGACGGCATGCTCCGCGAACACGGTTACACCTCGAGCACGCCGGTGTCCGACGGCCAGCACGTCTTCGCCTTCTACGGCAAGAGCGGCGTCTACGCTTATGACCTCGAAGGCAAGAAGCTCTGGCACGCCGAAGTCGGCGATGGGCTCGGCATGAACGGCTGGGGCTCGGCCGCCAGCCCGCTCCTCTACGACAATCTGCTCATCGTTTGCGCATCGGCCGAAAGCAAAGCGCTGATCGCCTTCGACAAAGCCACCGGCAAGGAGGTGTGGCGCACGCCGGCCGACAGCCTTTACCCCACCTGGGGCACGCCCGTGTTGCTCGACGCCCCCGGCGGCAAAAAGGAACTGGTGATCGGCGCCCCCTTTGAGATTTGGGCGCTCAACCCGGCCAACGGCAACTTCCGCTGGTTCGCCGAAGGGAACCAAGACAACACGATCAACACCAGCACGGTGGCGGCCGGAGACGTCGTCTACTCGGCCGGCGGACGCAGCGGCGGCGGCGTCGCCATTCGCTCGGGCGGCCGCGACGACGTGACCAAAACCCACACGGTGTGGAAGAAGCAGTTCGGCACGAACATTCCCTCGCCCGTTTACTACAAGGGCAAGCTCTACGGCGTGAGCGACCGCGGCATCGTGTCGGCCGTGAACGCCGAAACGGGCGACGAACTGTTCCAGGGCCGCCTGAGCGGCGCCGGCTCGATCTACGCCTCGCCGGTGGCCGCCGACGGCAAGCTCTACATCGTCACGCGGCGCAAGGGCGTGTATGTGGTCGCGGCGGGCGACAAGTTCGAGCAGCTTGCCCACAACGAACTGGCGAGCGACGAGAGCGACTTCAGCGGCAGCCCGGCGGTGAGCGACGGGCGGCTCTATCTGCGCTCGGCGCAGGCGCTGTATTGCATCGGCGCGAAGTAAGCTCGCATCCTTTTGGATGCACCGATCTGTCCTGATGCTTCCGGGGGTCGGCCGCTAAAGCGGCTGGCCCCCGGCTACTCTCTGGCAAGCCTTCGGCTTGCTTAACTCGCCGGACCTTGGCCCCGGCGGCGGGCCCGACTACCATCGGCTGCATGAACATCCCCCGCCTTGCTCGCGGCGGCGCGTCGTTGCGCCTCCGTCCCGCCTGTTCGTTCCTGCTGATCCTCTTGGCCAACGTCGCCGTGGCCGCGCCGCCCGCGCCGCTGGTCAGCCCGGTCCGCTCCGATTGGCTGCTCGACAGCTCCTTCGCCAAGGCTCGCGTCACCCAAACCGACGACGAGGTCACCGTCGAAAACGGCCTCGTGCGCCGCGTGATCCGGCGGAAGCCCGGCGTCACTGTAGCGTTCGACAACCTGATGACCGGCGCCTCGCTACTGCGGGCAGTCGAACCCGAGGCCGTGGTCTCGCTGAATGGCGTCGAATTCCGCGTCGGGGGCGCCGTGGGCCAGGCCGATCGCGCGTTTCTCACCGCGGACGACATCGCGCGCCTCGAGCCCGACCCGCAGGCCTTTCGGCTCGAAGCGATCGAGGTCGACGCGCCGCGGGCGCCCTTTGCTTGGAAACGCAAGCGCCGCGGGGCCGATTTGCCGTGGCCGCTCCCCGGCGTTGCGATCGACTGCATCTACCGCAGCGACGACGCGCGGGCCGCCGGCGTATTGGTCACGGTCCGCTACGAGCTCTACGACGGCCTGCCGGTGCTCGGCAAATGGATCAGCGTGTCGAACTCGAGCGGCCAGCCGGTGCGGCTCGATCGCTTCGAGAGCGAGCGGCTGGCCGTGGTCGAGGCCGAGTCGGCGGTCGACGAGCGCCCCGGCGTCGCCTGGCGCGTCCCCGATCTCGATGTCCTCTCCGACTACATGTTCAAAGGCATGGACCTGACGACCGGCAATCAGGTGGCCGTGTGGAAGGAAGACCCCGCGTACAACACGCAGGTCAGCTACGCCCTGAAGACGCCGGCCGTGCTGGTGGTCCGCCCGCCGATCGGCCCTGGCCTGAACATCCCTTCCGGCGAATCCTGTACCAGCTTTCGCAGCTACCTGGTGGTGCATGATTCGACCGAGCGAGAGCGCAAAGGGCTGACGCTCCGCCGCGTCACCCGCGCTTTGGCGCCGTGGATCAGCGAAAACCCGCTGATGATGCACGTCCGCTCGGCCGACTCACAGGCGTTCCGCGCCGCGGTCGACCAATGCGCCGAAGTGGGCTTCGAGATGATCATCTACACGTTCGGCAGCGGCCTGAACATGGAGAACGCCGATCCGGCGTATCTCGCCCAGATCGAGGCCGACGTCGACTATGCCCACAGCCGCGGCCTCGAGGTGGGGGGCTACTCGCTGTTCAGCAGCCGGCAAATCGGCCCCGAGACCGACGTGATCGATCCGAAAACGGGGCAGCCCGGCGGCGCCAACTTTGGGCATGCGCCGTGCTTCGGCAGCAAGTGGGGCCAGGAGTATGCCCGCAAGCTCCGCACGTTCCTCGAACAGACCGGCTTCGATCTGCTCGAGCACGATGGGCCCTACCCCGGCGACGTATGCGCCTCGACCAGCCACCCGGGGCACCGTGGGCTCGACGATTCGCAGTGGGTGAATTGGCGGATGAGCGCCGACTTGTACTCGTGGTGCCGGGAGCGGGGCGTGTACGTGAACCAGCCCGACTACTACTTCCTGGCCGGCGGCAGCAAAACGGCCATGGGCTATCGCGAGACCAACTGGTCGCTGCCGCGGGCACAGCAGCTCTTGCACGCCCGGCAGAACATCTTCGACGGCACGTGGACCAAGCCGCAAACGGCCGGCTGGATGTTCGTGCCGCTCACGGAGTATCACGGCGGCGGCCCGGCCGCCACGCTCGAGCCCCTTTCCGAGCACTTGCCGGAATACGAAGCCCACCTGGCCAACACGCTGGGCTCAGGCGTGCAGGCCTGCTGGCGCGGCCCGCGACTCTACGACACTGAGGAGACCAAGGCGCTCGTGGCCCGCTGGGTGGCCTGGTACAAGCAACACCGCGACATCCTCGAGTCGGATCTCCTGCACGTCCGCCGCGCCGACGGCCGCGACATCGACTACCTGCTCGCGGTGAACCCCAAGCTGCCGACGCGGGCCCTGGCGATGATTCATAACCCGCTCGACGAGCCGGTCGAGCGCACGGTGACGTTGCCGCTCTACTATGCCGGGCTCGAGGGGGCGGCGCTCGTCAGCGAACAAGACGGCGCTTTCCAGCGTTACGAACTCGACGCCCAGCGGCGGGCGCACGTGCCGGTGAAGATTCCGGCCCGCGGGCGGACGTGGTTGAGGGTGGAGGCGGCGGGGCAGAAATGACGGGAAGGCGATTCGCACAGGCTGGAAGCCTGTGCCACGATGAGGGGCGCCCGGCAGCAAATGTACGTCGTGGGACAGGCTTCCAGCCTGTCTACCCACTCGCCGCGCTCTTCCAATACTCCGGCAGCCCGTCCTTCGTTTCGCGCAAGATCTCGACGATCGCCTGGCGGTCTTCCGCGCTCAGGTGGGGCGTAAGCTGGTCGGCCTGCGGACCGGCGAGGCTGTCCCAGAGCCGCTGATAGATGTATTCCTTCATCTCGCCGGGCAGCGCATCGAAGGTGCGCGAGTAGATCAGGTAGCTGCACGGATAACGGAACATCCGCGTCGCCAGGTCGAAGTCGCGCAGCGACCGCCCCTGGGAATCGCGCGGGCCGCGGGCAGCGAAGTCCTGTGCGAAGGTCGACGAGCCTTCCACTCGGTCGACCAGAGGTACTTCGTCGGCGAACAGCAGGTGCTTGACCACCTCGTCGCCGGCCGCCTCGAAGCGTTTGCGGGCAGAGTCCGCTTGGTCGCGCTGTCCGCGGCGGCCTCCGCTGCCGGCGCGGGCCAGGCGATTGAACATGCCCACCTGGTGTTCGAACACCATCAAGGCCACGATGTCGCTGTGAACATGGGGATAGCGGTCCGCGGCCACATGCTCGTTCAGCACGAGCGCCGCCGGCTCGACGGTCTCCTCGTCGGTTTCGTCTACCGCAGCCGCCGCGGCGCCTGGCGGGGGGCCGATGCGGTTGCCCAAGTGCTCCTGCCGGCCGCTCGCGCCCGTTACGTACCAGCCCCCCCAGCGCTCGGCCAGTGGGCTCGAGTGTTCGGTGCGATAGGTGGGCTGGTCGAGCAGCAGCCGGCCACCACCGTCGACCGACAGCGAGCGGACGAGCAGCCCCGTTACGCCGCGCGTGGCCGAGGTCGAGTGGCAGCCCACGCAGGTCAGCCCCTGGCGCTCGAGCGTCGGCCGGTCGCCAGCGCCGGCCTGGTCGATCGTGAAGAAGGCCGTGCCGGCGCCTTCGGCGGCGGCGATCTCGATCATCGGCGCGTCGGGGATGTAGCCCACCATCACGTCGTCGCCAAAATAGATCGCACGCGGCGTCTGGGGTGTGATGTGGTCGCGCTGCAGGCTCGTCTTCGAGTAGACGAGCATCTGCGACGACTCCGGCACGCCCAGCTCGCGGAGCAGCGAACGCAGGTAGCCCTGTTCGCCGCGCTCGAGCTTGGCCTCGCCGGCATCCAACCGCTCCTGCAACTCGGCGACGACATGCCGGCCCGAGTTCCTGCCGCGCCCCGCGCGTTCCTGGGCCGCAGCCTCCGACGAACCGAAACCCGCCGCGGCGCAGATCAGCGCGGCCGACAGGGCGCGGACGAGGCCGCTGTGCAACGCATCCATCCAGCTTCTCCGAATTCAGGTGCAGGCGCTCTGGGCAACTCGTTGTGCGCCGGCGTGCGGGGCCCGCCTAGTATATCCGGGGCCGAAGGCGGAAGGAAAGCGAAGGGCACGCCCTGGGTCGGGCGCTACACCAGCCCGCAGCGCAAGCAAGGGACGAAAGCGATCGTTGGGCGCGCTGGCCGAAAATGCTGCCCGGCCCGTGCCACGGTCCGCGAGACTCGAACAGGGACGCGTGTCTCTCCCTTGCTCGCGCTGCGGGCTAGTAGGGATCGGGCAGCTCGGATTTCGAACCGTGGCAAGCCACTCGCCTATCGCCGCGATGTCGGCCGTTCCGCCTGCAGCACTTCGGTCGGCGCCGTCCAGCGGGCGAGCTCCGATGCCCGGCCCACGATCACCAGTTCCCCCGGCCGCAAGAACTGCGGCGTGCGCGCCAGCACCGCCAGGCCGGCAGGCAGGCCGCCGGGCAGGAGTTCGAGTTGGGCCGTGGTGGTGATTACATACGGCGTTTCTTCGACGCGCAGGAAGGCCGCCAACTGCTCGGCGGTTTGCAGCCAAGAGATTGCTTGGCCCGAGTAGTAGACCCAGCTCGGCTCGAGCGCGCCGAAGGCCCCAAGCGAGGCGCCGGCTGCGCCTTTGGCCCGCAACTGCGCCATCAACGGGCGGCTGACTTGATGTTGATCGACGCGGGCGGCCCCGAAGCCGAGTACGCCAACGGCCAGCAGCACCGCCCCCGCGGCAAAGCTGCCGAGCGCCGATGGCAGGCGGTTCTGCTGCAACAGCCACAGGCTCGCCACTCCGGCCGCCAGCGGCGCAAGGCCGATGCCAACGAGCGCCCACTCGCCTGGCACATAACGCGCAACTGCAATCGCCGCCCCGATCGCCAAGCCCAGCCCCACGATCGCCAGGCATGCGAACGACACCGGCGCCCAGTAGCGGCGGGCATCGAAGCGCCCGGCCAGCAGTCCCTTGAGGAACGCCCCGGCGATTAACGCCAGCGCCGGGTACGCCGGCAACACATAGCTGGGAAGCTTGGTGCCGGCGAGCGAGAAGAAGCCGAGATAGGCCCCCGCCCAGCAGGCGACGAAGATGGCCGCCATGCGCTCCGGGCCGCCAGACTTCACCCGCTGCCACCAGCCGGCGCACATCGAGCCGGCGAAGCAGCTCCAGGGAAAGAAGCCCACGAGCACAGCGATCAGGTAGTAGAAGATCGGGCCGCTGTGCCCTTCCATCGGACGCACGAAGCGGCCCACGTTGTGTTCGCCGAAGAAGGTCGCCAGAAAGCTCCCTTCGGTGCGCGCGCCGACAGCGATGTACCACGGCAGGGCGATCGCGCCGACGACGGCGATCGCCAAGAGCGGCTGTTGCGACCAGAGCACTGCCGCGACGTTGCCTGGCCGCCACGGAGCGCCCAAGCGGGCGACGAGCGTCTGCCAACCAGAGCGGTGAACTCCAGCGTCATCCATCCTTGGCAGCGGCGCGTAAAGCAGGAATAGGAACTGTGCAAAGCCTGGCAGCAGCACGCCGATCGGCCCCTTGGCGAGCACGGCGATGCCCATCAGCACGTAGGCCGCCGCCAGCGTGCGCCGATTCACCTCCAAGATCCGCGGCGCGCGCACTTCGCACTGTGTGACCACGCCGAAGGCGAACACCGCCAAGGCCGCCGTGGAGAAAAAGATGTACACCGAGTCAGGCGTCGCCGCCCGCGCCACGACGCCAAAATTCAGACTCGTCGCCAGCGCCAGCGCCGCCCAAAAACCGGCTTGCTCGGAAAAGAGCCGGCGGCCGATCTGATAGGTCAGCAAGCATGTGCCGACGCCGAAGGCGGCCGACCAAAACCGAGCCGCGAACTCGCCTGGGCCGAACACGCTATAGGCCGACATCATGAACCAATAGAGCAGCGCCGGCTTGTGCGCCCGCAGCTCGCCGTTGAACGTGGGGACGATCCATTCCCCTTGCCGCCACATCTGCTCGGCGCAGCCGGCGTTGCGTGGTTCATCGCGGTCCCACAGGGCGGGCGTGCCCAGGTGGGTGAAGAACACGAACCCAGCGACCAGGGCGATGCCCAACTGATGTCGAAGCGAAAGGGGCATGGGGACGACACACTCCGCACCGCGCAGCGTCCAGGGCCCCGCCGCTGCGCCCGCACGCAGCTTGGCCGGCCCCGGGGTGGCGAAGAGTAGGCACGGCCTGCGGAGAGGGCAAGATCAGTCAGCCGCCGGATGGCTGATGTGCCATGCGCCATTCGCCGCGTCGGCACTTTCTGCCCTGCGCCGCGGCTGCTAGGGTGTTGCGAGAGCGAGTGCCTTTTCCCATCTTGCCGAGCCCGCTGCATGTTCGCCGCCGCCGCGACCGTCGTTGGCTGCCTGCTTATCCTGGTCACGTTCGCCGACGCCTTCGAGGCCACGGTGCTCCCCCGCCGCGTGACGCGCCGCTGGCGCCCCACGCGGCTCTTCTACCGCACCACCTGGGGCGGCTGGCAGCTCTTGGCGAATCGCTTCCCGCCGGGACGATATCGCGAGAACGCCCTGGCGGTCTATGGGCCGCTGTCGTTGTTGGTGCTGTTCTCGGTTTGGGTCGCCCTGCTGATCACCGGTTTTGCAGCGATTCACTGGAGCCGCCGCACGCTGCCGAACGATCCGCCCTGGTTCGATTGCTTGTACCTGAGCGGCGAGACCTTTTTTACCCTCGGCTACGGCGATCTCACGCCGCAGACTCCGGTGGGCAAGCTGCTCTCGGTCTTCGAGGCGGGCGTGGGCTTCGGCTTCATGGCGATCATCATCGGCTACCTGCCGGTGCTCTATCAGGCCTTCTCACGGCGCGAGCAAACGATCGCCCTGCTCGACGCGCGGGCAGGCTCGCCCCCCACGGCCGGCGAACTGCTGCGGCGGTTCGGTGGAGAGGGGGGCGATGCGGAGCTGGAGCGGTTTCTCGTCGAGTGGGAGATCTGGTCGGCCGATTTGCTCGAGAGCCACCTTTCGTTTCCAGTGCTCGGCTTCTACCGCTCGCAGCACGACAACCAGTCTTGGCTGGCGGCGCTGACCACGATGCTCGACGTGTCGGCGATCATCTTGGCCTTGGGCAACGAGGCCTGCCGCCGCCGCGCGCAGCTCACGTTCGCCATGGCCCGGCACGCCGCGGTCGACCTGAGCCTGGTGTTCTGGCTGCCGCCGACGACCGAGGTGCGCGAAGCACTAGCGCCTGCCGACTTGGAACTGCTGGCGCGAAGCCTGGGGGCGCCGGAGCGGGCCGCCGAAATCGCGCAGCGGCTCGGCGAGCTGCGCGCGCTCTACGAGCCGTTCGTGCTGGCGCTCTCGGTCTACTTCCGCCTGCGGCTGCCGCCGATCGTGCCGCCGCGGACGGTAGCGGACAATTGGCAAAGCAGCCCGTGGATGAAGCGGGCGCCGGGGATCACCGAGCTCGCAGCGGCCGAGCGGCCGGAGGAGCACTTTGGGTAGTTAGCCGTTGTGTCACAGTCGGGGGCGCCGTCTGATACTAGCCCGCAGCGCAAGCAAGGGAGAGCCACGCGTCCATGCTCAATTGTCGCGGACCCCTGCACGGGCTTGGCAGCATTTTCGGCCAGCGCGCCCAACAGGCGCCGCTGTCCCTTGCTTGCGCTGCGGGCTGGTGTAGAGACGCCGCCGCCCTAAGATTCGTCGACGGCCGACGGGCTCGCCCCGTCGTCGGCTTCGGCGTAGACCTCTTCGATGAACTCCAGGTCCTCATCCGACATGGTCAGGCTTTGACGGTATTGCAAAGCCTCAGGATCAGCCACATAGGCCACCTCGCCGTGGTTGGCGAGGACCACTTGGCGGATCGCTTCGATGTCGGCACGGAAGAACTCTTTGCGGGGGTTCGTTTTGTTGATCTGCTGCCGATGCAAGGCGCGATGGAGAGCCAACTCCAGCGACGGCGCGTCGTCGCAGGAGATCATCATGTGGACGTCGAACGGGAATGGCACCGAGGCGTCGCCCAACTCGCGCACCCGGTCGTGTGGCTCGAGCCGGCGAGTCATGCCGACCTTGAACACGCCTTCGCCAAAGGAGCCGATGTTGGAGATCACGTAGACGTAGCCGGCCTTGGTGAGTTGGGCCTGAGAGATGGCTCGCTGCGACTTCGCCTCGGCTTCCGCTAGCCGGGCGGTGAGCCGCTCGACTTCCGCGGAGTGCTCGCCAGCGGCTCGAGCCAACGCCTCGGCGAGAGCATTTTCGACGGCCTCACGCTCCCGCGCGGCCTGCTTGAGCTCACGGTCCAGTTCGCGTTCGCGCTGCTGTTCCTCTCGAATCTGGGCTTTGATGCGGGCTTGCTCCTCCCGCTCTGTAGCGGCCTTCACCGCCCGCTCAAACTCGTGTTTGAGATCCGCGACGTAGGCGGCCTCGTCAGACTCGCTCACTGGCAATCCGGCCTCGCGACAGCGGCGGGTCACGTCGAGCAGCCGCTGCTTGCAGGCCGCGTAGTTATTGGCGTTGAGCGAGGCGCCAATCCACTTGACGCTCTCCTTGAGATAGCGGCCGCCGAGATCCTTCGCACGCGAGTCAAGAGAGTCTTGGGTTTGCTGCTGTTGCTGAACATCGAGGCGGAGTTTGCGAAAGGCCACCGCCAAAGCCTGGAGGTCCCCTCTCAGTAGTCCGTTTTCTCCCTGGAGTTCGCCGTAGGAAATGACTTTCTTGTCGAACTCGTCTCGAGCGTTTGCTATTCGAGTCGCCTCGTCCAACAGGCGGCCTCTCTCCAACGAAAGAGCCTCAAGCTCTTCTCTGATTCGTGCGCTGTGCGCGTCGTCTCGGCGAGCCTGTTCGCGAGTCTTGCTCCAAAGGAGCCAAAGGGTCGCACAAGCGCCGCCGCATGCAAACGAGACAATGGCGAGTACGACGTAGTCCACCGTTTATTCTCGCGATTCTGGGTCCGAGCGAAGAAATACAAAAAAGCCGTCCGACTTGCATCGGGGGCAAGTACCTGCCGACAAGAACCGAGCCTTCTTGGCCTTTGCAACCGCGCCACACGAGCTACACTTGCCCTTCGCTTGCTCGTCGAGGCCTATCGCCAAGCCAGGGACGCGGTCATTCCCGACCTGCTTCCATACGAGCAGCCCGAGTGACTCCCACAACCCTGGCAAACTCGCAAGGGCAACGCTGGAAGGGGCGCATGGGGAGGCCGCTTGCAGCTCAACTTGGCTCCACGCCCTGTGCGCCTCCCACATCCTCGCCCGCGCCTCCGCCAACTTCGCGGCCAGGTCGGCGCTGGCTTGCTTGTCGATCCGGCGTTGCTCTTTGAGCAACGCCGCAAGCTTGTCGAGCGACTCGAAGTGGAACAGCGGCGGCGCGAGTTCGAGCACCAGGTCGATGCACTCGAGGCTGTCGAACTCGCGATCCTGGTACTTCTGCGCATAGCGCATCATGGAGTCGACGTGGACCCAGCATTGGATGGCCAAGTCGATCGCGCGATCGTATTGACGATCCGCCTTGGCCTGGCGTGCCTGGAGAATGAGCGCCTGATACTCGTCGTGGGCAAGCTCGAGTTCGGCCTTCTTGGCCATGGCGGTTCAACTATGCGGATTGCAATCAAAGGATGCCAAGCCCCCTCCTATGGTGGCAATGGATCTTGCGAATTGCAACGCCGCAACGGCCGGGGCAGGTTTACCCGTCCGTCACGCACCCTTCCGACGCCGAGCTCACCAGCTTCACGTACTTATAAAGCACGCCCGAGTTCACCTTCAGCGGCGGCGCCTTCCACTTGGCTTTGCGGGCGGCCAGGTCTGCGGCAGACACTTCGACTTCGATCAGGTTCTTGTCGGAGTCGATCGTGATGCGGTCGCCGTTTTGCACGAGTGCGATGGGGCCGCCGGTTTGCGCCTCAGGGGTGATGTGGCCCACGATGAAGCCGTGGGAGCCGCCGGAGAAGCGGCCGTCGGTGAGCAGGGCCACGTCTTTGCCGAGGCCGGCGCCCATGATGGCCGACGTTGGCGTCAGCATCTCCGGCATGCCGGGGCCGCCTTGGGGGCCTTCGTAGCGGATGATCACCACGTCTCCCTTGGCGATCTCCTTGCGCTCGAGCGCGTGGAGCATGTCCTCTTCCGAGTCATACACCTTGGCCGGGCCGCTGAAGCGGTTGCCTTCCTTGCCGGTGATCTTGGCCACCGCCCCTTCCGGCGCCAGGTTCCCCTTGAGGATCTGAATGTGGCCGGTCGGCTTGATCGGCTTGGCAAGCGTGGTGATGACCTCTTGGCCCGGCTTGAGCCCCGGCACATCCTTGAGGTTCTCGCCCAGCGTCTTGCCGGTGCAGGTCAGGCAGTCGCCCTTGAGCAACTTCTCTTGCAGCAGATACTTCATCACAGCCGGCGTTCCACCCACGGCGTGCAGATCTTCCTGCACGAAGCGGCCGCTCGGCTTCAAGTCGGCGATGAAGGGCACACGGTTGCTCACCGCCTGGAAGTCATCGATCGTGAGCTTGACGCCGACGGCCTTGGCCATGGCGATCAAGTGGAGCACGGCGTTGGTCGAACCGCCGAGCGCCATGACCACGACCATCGCGTTCTCGAAGGCGGCGCGGGTCATGATGTCGCGCGGCTTGATGTCGCGCTCGAGCAGCACGCGGATCGCGGCGCCCGCGCGGTAGCACTCGTCGAGCTTGTCAGGGTCTTCGGCCGGAATCGAACCGCTGTACGGCAGGCTCATGCCGAGCGCTTCGATGGCGCTCGCCATGGTGTTGGCCGTGTACATGCCGCCGCAGGCGCCGGCGCCAGGGCAGGCGTGGCGGACGACGTCTTGGCGGGCCTCCTCGTCGAGCGTGCCGGCCAGGTATTCGCCGTAGCTTTGGAAGGCCGACACGATGTCGAGCTTGGCGCCCGTCTTCGAGCAGCCGGCGCGGATCGTGCCGCCGTAGACCATGATCGACGGGCGATTCAAGCGGCCCATCGCCATGATGCAGCCCGGCATGTTCTTGTCGCAGCCGGGGAGCGCGATCAGGGCGTCGTACCACTGCCCGCCCATCACGGTTTCCATCGAGTCGGCGATCAGATCGCGCGAGGGGAGCGAGAAGCTCATCCCCTCGGTTCCCATCGAGATGCCGTCGCTCACGCCCACGGTGTTGAACCGCATGCCCACCAACCCTGCGGCAACCACGCCGGCCTTGACCTTGGCGGCCAGGTCCAAGAGGTGCATGTTGCAGGTGTTGCCTTCGTACCAAACGCTGGCGATGCCAACCTGGGCCTTTTGCAGATCTTCCTGCGAAAGGCCGGTGCCGATGAGCATGGCCTGGCTCGCGCCTTGGCTCTTGGGCTGGGTGATGTGGGCGCTGTACTTGTTGAGCATGCGTGGGGGGGAGGCGGGGGAGACAGGAGTTAGGCGAAATTGGTCCGCGAGAGCGGACCCTACGTAGGGCCCGCTCTCGCCTACGTAGGGCCCGCTCTCGCGGACCAATGGGTACGAGTCGGCCAACCGTTAGTTGTAGTGATAGTGGTAGTGATAGTGGACCGAGCGGTGGCTGTCGTGGTGCTCGGTGTGATGTTCTTCGTGCTGGCCGCGGTGGTAGTAGTGATAGTGGTAGTGGACCTCGCGCTCGGGGCCGTGTTCGCCGGGGCGGGGCTCCGGCCCGCGCGGCGGATCGCGGCGTTCGGCCTGCATCAGGCGCGCGACCATGCGCCGCAACTGCTCGAGCTGGGCGGGGGAAAAGCCTTCGCCGGGCTCCCCCTCGCGGCGTTCCTCAACGGCCGGAGCGCCCAGGCCGAGCTGGGCCAGGCGCGGCGCCGCGGCAGGCTGGTCGCCGCGGGCGGCCTCGTCGGGGGCGGTGGGCGAGGCCCAGAAGGCCTGCAGCGCCAGGCCAAGCAACAAGGTCTTCATCGGGTGGCTCTTTGATCAGAGAGGGGGAGAGGCGGCTGCAGAGCAGAGGGCAAAGTCTACCGCGCGGTTCGCTGGAAGGGCATGAGGCCTGGATGGAACGGCGGCTCGCGAGATCGCTGTGGGAGGCTGCTTCCGGCGGCCCTCACCCCGGCCCTCTCCCACGGGGAGAGGGAGGAGTCACTCGCCCTCGGTCTTGCGGGCTTTTTCCATGGTCACCCGGTTGCCGGCCTCGTTGTATTCGACGAGGGTCATGAAGCTCCGCATCAGCATCAGGCCGCGGCCGCTGGTGCACTCGAGGCGGTCCGGATCGGTCGGGTCCGGCACGTCCTCCGGCTTGAAGCCGGGCCCTTCGTCGGTGATCTCGATCCAAAAGCGCTCGGGAGAGAGCTTGCAGGCGACCCGAACCCGCTTGGTGGCGTCGAGCCGGTTGCCGTGCTTGATGGCGTTGACCAGGGCTTCTTCCATGGCCAGGCGAACGCCGAAGACCTCATGCTCGGTCCAGGTGTGCCGCTCGAGCTGCTCGAGCACCTCTTCCTGGACGCGCCGCCCCTCGGAATGCTCGCTGGCAATCCACTGATCGGTCCACCAGTTCCAGCGCTCTTCGGACATGACGCCTAGTTCGCAAGCGGCCGGTCTGAATAGGTGAAGGAAAGCCCCCAACAGCGATCTACGCGGCGCACGAGCCCGCAGGCCTAAAACGCGGCCAGCGCCTGCGCCTCTTCATCTTTGATGTCGAACACCTTGTTGAGCTTGGTGATCTCGAAGACTTCGTAGATTTCGGGGCGGATGTTGCAAAGCTTGAGCTTGCCGCCGTGGGCCTTGACTTTTTTGTCGAGAGTGATCAGCTTTCCCAGGGCGGCGCTCGAGAGGAAGTCGACCGAGGTGAAGTTGAGCAGCAGCGACTTTCGCCCCTCGGCCTCGACCAGGTGGAACAACTCTTCCCCCAGCTTTTGGATGTTGGCCTCGTCGAGGATTTTGCGGTCGACAAACCGTACTACCGTAACCTCGCCGACTTCCGAGACCTCCAACCGCCGGTGCACCGTCATCGTAAATCACTCCTCGCAAATACCCCGATGAACGCAGGCTCCAGCCCCCGCACGGCCCGATTCGGCCGCGGCCGGCAGCAACTGGAGCGATGGCCGTGGGGTCGGCCTTCGCGTCGCAACTGTTTCAACAATATCGTTTTGCTGCAGTAGCCTGTCAAGCTAGCAGACGACGCGGAACCTTCCCGCCTGCGGGCCCGTGCGATCGAGCACGCCGCCCAAGTTGGGGAGCAGAAGACGGCAAAAATTAGTTTCGGACCCCCCTTCGGTCGCCCTTACGGCGCCGTGGGAGCCGTACCCGCTTTGATTTTTGCACCCTGGGAGTAACTCCGCGTGAACGTCTTTTTGCGCTTGCGCTCTGCGCTGTCCGGGCAGCATGGCCGCTGGCTTCTGGCCGCGGCGGTCGCTTTGTTGTCGCTCGCGACCCCGGCTGCGGCGGGCTGGCTCGACGTTAGCCCGTGGCTCTCGCAAAGCCTGGTGTCGAGCAAGCGCAGCCTCGATCCGCTGATCGACTACACGGTGTTTCCCTGGCCAATCGCCTACATTCACACCATCGAGCGGACCGATCGTTTCACGAACACTTCGGACGACACCACACTGACCCTGACGGGCGCCGCCGCTCTCGGCCTGGACCCCGAGGACTTGGGCGTGGCCGATCTGACGCCGGCGAACATCCCGTCGGTGGAGGCTGCCGCCCTGGCCGCCCACAGCGCCTATCCCCTGTGGGCCGCGGAGGATCTGCCCTTTGCGGTGCCGCGCGCCGCGTGGGGCGCCCCCTTCTTGAGACCGGTGGACGCCGCGGGCAGCACGATCAGCTTTCCGGTTACTCTGCAGCCACGGCAGTCGCTGCTCCTGGACACAAGGATCGTGAGCATTGGGCAAATCGGCGACATGGGCGAGCTTGTGCTGGGCTGGCAATTCGACGGCGCGACCAGCCCCTGGTCGGCCCCGCTGATGGGCGACGTCAACGCCGACGGCCGCGTCGACGTGACCGACTTTGGCTTGCTCAAGGCGAATTGGGGAAGCACTTCGGCCGATTGGTTCCACGGAGACCTCGACGGCGACGGCCAGGTGTCGCTGGGCGACTTCGGCCTGCTCAAGCAAGCCTTCGGCAAGTCGGCCGCCGCCGTGCCGGAGCCCAGCTCGGTGATCCTGGCGCTCGCCGGACTGGCAGGGCTAGTCGCTTGCGGCCGTCGCTACGGGCGGCGCTGACTAAGTTCGTGCACGGCGTCGACGAGCGCCCGCGCGTTGTCGGGGGGCGTTTGCTGCAGCACCCCGTGCCCGAGGTTGAAGACATGCCCCGGCCGTCCCGCGGCCTGGTGCAGAATCCGCTCGGCCTGGCGGCGGATTTCGGCCCGGTCGGCGAGCAGCACCGTCGGGTCGAGGTTCCCCTGCACCGCGCGGTCGTGCCCCACCGTCTGCCAGCCGGCGTCGAGTTCCACGCGCCAGTCGAGGCCGATCACCTGGCCACCCGCCTCGGCCATGAGCGGCAAAAGCGCCGGGTTGCCCGTGCCGAAGTGGATCACCGGCGCGCCGGGCGTGATGCCGGCGATCAGCGTCTGGGTGTGCGGCAGCACATAGCGGCGGTAGTCCTCCGGTCCTAAACAGCCGATCCAGCTATCGAAGAGCTGCACCGCCTGCGCGCCGGCCGCGATTTGCGCGTTCAGGTATTTGGTCACGCTCCGCACGAGCCGCCCCAGCAGGGCGTTCCAGGCGCCCTGGTCGCGATACATGAGCGTTTTCGTGTGTAGGAAGCTGCGGCTGCTCCCGCCTTCGATGGCGTAGCTCGCCAGCGTAAAGGGGGCGCCCGCGAAGCCGATCAGCGGGATCTTGCCCGGCAGGCCCGCCCGCGTTTGCCGCACCGTTTCCATCACGTATTCGAGGCTGCTCACGCTCTCCAGCTCGAACACGCGGTCGACATCGGCCGACTCGCGGACCGGATTGTGAATCACCGGGCCTTCGCCTTGGGCGAACTCGAGCTCCATGCCCATCGGCTCGAGGATCGGCAGCAGATCGGAGAAGATGATCGCGGCGTCGACCCCCAGCTTTTCGACGGCGGTGATCATCACCTCGGCCGAAAGCTGCGGGTTCTTGCAGAGCTCGAGAAACGTCGTCTTCGCCCGCACTTCGCGGTATTCCGGCATGTAGCGGCCGGCCTGGCGCATGAGCCAGACGGGGGTCACGTCGGTCGGCTCGCGGCGGCAGGCCTTGAGGAACGGCGAGTCTTGCCAGGGGGCCGGGCCAGCTTGTGGCGAAGCTGCTTGGGCGGATGAGGCGAGCACGGCGGGCCGGCGTTTTTTGGCCAGGATCGCCGGCGATTCTGCCGCGGCGGCCATCACCAAGTGCCCCATCTTGGGGTGCTCGGGCTCGAGATCGACGTGCAGCCCCAGCTCGCGCAGGGCTTCGCTCGTAGTGGGGCCGATCGAGGCGATGACGAGCCGGTCGAACTCGCGTCGCACCGCGTCTCCCAGGCCGAGCTGCTGGCTCATGTTGAGCACGTTCACCACCTGATGGGCCGAGGTGAACATGGCCACGTCGCGCTCGCCGCGGGCCAAGGCCTGCAGATTCCCGCAGAGGGGCTGGGTGTCGACCGGGAAGTCCCAGGAGTAGACCTTGAGGTTGAGCACCGTCGCCCCGCGGGCTTCGAGCCCCGCGATCAGGCTGGGGTTCGTTTGCCCATACTCCTGCAGGCCGACGACCTGGTTGGCCACCGGTACGTGCTCGTCGAGCGTTTCCAGCAGCTCCCGCCAGGTGTTGGGCTCAGGCACGCGGTGCTTTGGCGTGACCCCCAATTCGCGAAGCACCGCCAGCGGCTTGGGTCCGCGGACGACCGTGGTCATGTCGTCGAGCGCGGTCAGAAACCGCGCACGGTCGACGTGCCGCTCGACTTGCGCCACCAGATGCCGAGTGCCGACGCCGGTGAGGAAGATCACGACGTCGATCTGGCCGGTGATTACCCGCTGGGCAAAATCGACGGCGGCCGGATTCTGCTCGAGGGGCACCTCGCGCAGGGAGGGGCTGACGTGCGGCTCGCCGCCGAAGCGGACGATCATCTGGGCCATCTCGTCGCGCCGCCGGCTCTCGAACGAGGCCACGCGCAGGCCGCCGAAACTGGGGTTTTCCGAGGACATTCAGTCTCCGAGCGTACTCCAAGGTTCGTCTAACCCTCTCATGCTAGCCGAGCGCCCGGCGGGGCGAATAGCCGTTCGCGCTGTCGGCCGGGCGGCTTCCGGCGTAAGATGGGTGATTCCTCGGCCCTCGGAGCGGGGCCGCGGTTCCCCAATCCTTTCTGTTTGCCATGCCCCTGCCCCAAGTCGCCATCGTCGGCCGCCCCAATGTCGGCAAGTCGAGCCTGTTCAATTGGCTCGCGGGCCGCCGGTTGGCCATTGTCGAGGACCATCCGGGGGTCACGCGCGACCGGCAATCGCACATGATCGAGCATGGGGACCGGTATTTCGAGCTGATCGACACCGGGGGAATCGGGATCGTCGACGTCGACGACCTGACCGATCAGATCGACGCCCAGATTCAAGCGGCCATCGAATCGGCCGACGTGCTGGTGCACGTGGTCGACGTCAAGTCCGGCATGGCCTCGCTCGACGCCCAAGTCGCCGAACGGCTGCGCCCCGCCGGCGTGCCGGTAATTCTAGTGGCCAACAAGACCGACGCCGCGGTCCACGAGCCGCTGGCCGCCGAGTTCTTTCGCCTGGGTGTGGGCGAACCGCTCTGCACCAGCACCAAGCAAAACCGCGGGCGCGAAGATCTGCTCGAGGCGATCGTCAAACACCTGCCGGAGTCGGTGGAGGCGCCGACCGAGTCGACGATGAAGCTGGCCATCGTGGGCAAGCGGAACGTCGGCAAGAGCACGTTCGTCAACACGCTGGCCGAGTCGGAGCGGATGATCGTCAGCGAGGTGCCTGGCACCACGCGGGACAGCGTCGACGTGCGGTTCGAGATCGACGGGCAGGCCTTCACCGCGATCGACACCCCGGGCGTGAAACGGGCGGCCAAGCTGACCGGCGACCTCGAGTTCTACAGCCTGCACCGCGCTCAGCGAAGCATTCGCCGGGCCGACGTGGTGCTGCTGTTCTTCGACTCCTCGGAGATGATCAGCCGAGTCGACAAGCAGCTTTGCGAATACATCGAAGAGCAGTTCAAGTCCTGCATCTTCGTGATCAACAAGTGGGATCTGCACGCCGGCAAGGTGTCGACCGAAGGCTGGGTGGAGCACATCCGCGAGCAATTGCCCCGGATGGACCACGTGCCGATCGTGTTCATCACCGGGCAAACCGGCAAGAACGTGAAGGCGCTGATCAACCACGCGCAGATGCTGTTCAAGCAGGCGCGCGAGCGGGTGTCGACCGCCGACCTGAACAAGGTCGTCGAGTGGGCGCTCGAACAGAATCCGCCGCCGCTCTTCCAGAACCGGCGCCCCAAGGTCTACTACGCCACGCAGGTGACCGAGCAGCCGCCGACGATCGTGCTCTTCTGCAACGAGCCGCACGCAATCTCGAAGTCGTACCGCCGCTACCTACTAAGGGTCTTCCGCGACGAGCTGCCTTTTCCCGAAGTGCCGATCCGCTTGTTCCTCCGCTCCCGCGAACACCGCGACGAACGCGACGCGAAGGCTTCGGAGCGGGGCCGGAAATAGATTTGCACCACGGAGACACGGAGGCACGGAGAGGACAAAGAGAGTGAAGCACAGTCTTCTCGCGAAGGCGCAACGATCGCAAAGCCAGGGAGCTCCGCAAAGCCCGAATCTGGAACTCTTTGTGGCCCCTAGCCCTCGAATCTCTCCGTGCCTCCGTGCCTCCGTGGTGAAAAACACGCCCGCCGTCAATCCAACTATGCCGATCATCGAAGTCAGCGGGCTCGCGAAGTCGTATCGCGTGTATCAGAAGCGCGAGGGCCTGTGGGCCTCGTTCTCGGGCCTCTTCAACCGCGAGTACAAGGAGGTCGAAGCCCTCAAAGGCATCGACCTTTCGGTAGACCAAGGGGAGTTCGTCGCCTTTCTCGGCCCCAACGGCGCCGGCAAGACGACCACGCTCAAGCTCCTCTCCGGGGTGATCACGCCCTCGGCCGGCACGGCCCACGTCTTGGGCTATGTTCCCTGGGAGCGCTCGAACGCCTATCGCCGCCGCTTCGCGCTCGTGATGGGGCAGAAGAACCAGCTCTGGTGGGATCTGCCGGCGCAAGAATCGTTCCGGCTCCACCAGCACATCTATCGGCTCGATCTGGCGGATTTCGAGAAAACGCGCAATGAGCTGGTCGAGCTGCTCGAGGTCGGACCGCTGTTGGGCCGCCCGGTGCGCGAGCTGTCGCTCGGCGAGCGGATGAAGATGGAACTGATCGCCGCCTTGCTCCATTCCCCCGAGGTGTTGTTCCTCGACGAGCCGACCATCGGCCTCGACGTCGTCGCCCAGCACAACATCCAAGGCTTCCTCAGGCAGTATCAGCAGGCCCGCGGCACCACGATCCTGCTCACCAGCCACTACATGAAGGACGTGGCGGCCCTCTGCCGGCGGGCCGTGATCATTGCCCACGGCCGCAAGATCTACGACGGCTCGCTGGCCGGCATCATCGAACGGTACGGCAGCCACAAGATCGTCACCCTGCTGCTAGCCGACGACGTGCCCACCGCGGCCTTCAGTCGCTACGGCGAAGTGCTCGACGCGCAGCTCCCCAAGGTGCGGCTGCGGGTCGATCGCCCCCAGGTGGCCGAAGTGCTCGCGGCGATCCTCGCCGCTTATGCCATCGAAGACGTGAGCGTCGAAGATCCGCCGCTCGAAGAGGTGATCGCCGCGCTCTTCTCCCAAGCCGCGAGGCCGGACGAAGCGAGCGCTGCGGTTCCTGCGCGCCGTAGCTGACTCCTGCGTTCCGCTCCCTCCGTTGCCCAGGCCCTGCCGTGCAGTTCGCATCCGAAGCCGAGCTCGACCTGGCGCTCAGCGAACCTACGCCCCAGGTTATCGAAACGCTCGGCCGGCTCGAGGGGGATCTGCTGATCCTCGGCGTCTCCGGCAAGATGGGGCCTACGCTCGCCCGCATGGCCCGGCGGGCGTTCGACGCCGCCGGCTCGTCGGCACGGCTCTTCGGCGCCGCGCGGTTCTCCTCCTGCTCAGCCGAGGAAGTCGCCGCGCTCGGCGTCGAACCGATCCGCTGCGATTTGCTCGATGAGACCGACGTCGAGCGGTTGCCGGAGGCCGGCACGGTGATCGTGATGCTGGGCCGCAAGTTCGGCACCGCCGAAGATCAGCCGGCCACCTGGGCCATGAACGCCTATGCCCCGGCGCTCCTCTGCCGACGATTTCGCCGCAGCCGCTTGCTCGTTTTCTCGACGGGCAACGTTTACGGGCTCACGAGCGCCACGGGCCACGGCTCGCGCGAGGAAGACGCCCCGGCGCCCGTCGGCGAATACGCAATGAGCGCGCTCGGGCGTGAGCGAATGTACGAGTACTTCAGCCGCGCCTGGCGCATTCCCATGGCGATCTGCCGGCTGAATTATGCCTGCGATCTGCGGTACGGCGTGCTCGTGGATTTGGCGACGCAGATTTCCGCCGGCCAGCCCGTTGACCTAGGCATGGGCTATTTCAACACGATCTGGCAGCGCGACGCCTGCGATCTGGCGTTGCGCGCGCTCGAACACCTCGAGACGCCCCCGTGGGTCTTCAACCTCACCGGGCCCGAGCAGCTGAGTGTCCGCGAAGCGGGCCAGCGCTTGGCTAACTTGCTCGGCTGCCGCGTCACGTTCTCCGGCGCCGAGACCGATCACGCGCTCTTGAGCGACGCCTCGCGTTGCTTCACTAAACTAGGAAAGCCAGCGACCTCGGCCGACGCATTGACCGAGGCCGTTGCCCACTGGCTCAGGCAAGGCGGGCGACTCCTCGGCAAGCCCACGCATTTCGAATCGCGGGACGGTCGATTTTGACGGGCAGCGTCCGCCCACCGTCTCTAGCGGGCGCTTCCGGCCGCGCCGTTGCGGCGCGCTATGTTCGGCGCCGTCCGTTGCGCTTTGCCGATCGCCAGCCCCAGCCAACCCTCGTCGGCCAGGAACTGCGTTACTTGCAGCCCTGCCAGCCGCGGGTCCTCGGCCAGGCGGTCGCCGAGCACCGAGAGCGGCTTGCTGCGCGTGAAGACCTTGTTGAAGATCGCATACAGTTGCACGCGGTCGCGATGCCGTAGCTCGGGGCCGATCAGCTCGATAATTCCTTCGCGGGCGAGTTGGGCCTGCAGCCCTTCGGTCGAGGGACGGTAGCGCACGAGTGCGGTGAAGTTCTGCCAGCGGTTGTTGCCGCGGATGAACTCGGCGAAGCTCAGCCGCATTTCGACGAGCCCATCTTGAAACCGCACGCGGACCGGGTCGTGCGCGGCGAATTGCAGCCAGACCTCCTCCTCGGGCTCGGCGGCCTTCCATTCCGGCAGCTTGAGCCGCTCGGCCAGGTGCTGCTGCAACTCCGGAACGGTGAACTCGCGGCCGGCGAGGTCGAGCTTTTCGAAGACGTTGTTGAAGGCCGACTCGTGGGCCTGCACGCTCGCCAGGCTGGCGGCCGGCGCTTGGGGCCGCGGCGTGTGGGCCGCGAGCTGTTCGGCGTCGGCCAAGCGCAGGCGGGCCAGGGCGCGTTCGGTCTCGCTCGTCAGTTGCACGGGACGCGGCTTCAGTCCCAGGCCGGTCAGCGGGTCCCACACGCGGTTGCGCGCCCGCTCGACCAACTTCTCCAGCCGCTCTTCGGTTTGCTCGTCGATCTGCCGGGTCGACTTGGCGGCCACCTTGCGGCGGATTTCGGCCCGCGCCTGCGGCTGATTTTCGTGGTGCTGGTTTTCGGCCATGTTGCGCACGAGTGAGCCGACCAGCGGGACGCCATCGTAGTCGGTGTCTAGCGACAGCAAACGCAGGTTCGTGTCGACCGTCACCTGGCTCGGCTCGAACCGCAGCCCCGAGGGGCCCAGCAACACGGGCTTGCTCGCCAGGAAGTCGGAATGGGAGGCCGAGCGGAAGCTGGCCGGGCCGCTGGTCGACCGCGTGGCGGAGTCGACCAACCCCTGGATCTCGAACACCGTGTGGATCTGCGTGGCGTCGGGCACGAACCGCACCGAGACCTCGGTGGCCGTGGTGCTCGTGCCTCGCGTCGGTACGCCGAGCACGGTGTCGTAGACGGGCGCCTCGGTCACCGGCTGCGGCGGCAGCAAACGGTTGGCCAGGTCGGCCTGCACCACCATCCGCAGATTGGCGTTGCGGAATCGCTGCTCGAGCTTTTCCCCCAGGCGGCGCAAGTGGGGATCGCGCGACCAAAACAGCCGCCGGCTCTGCTCGGCCACGAAGCGGGCATCGGCGGCGCCGCCCGTTTGCTCGTAGCGCTCGATGGCGGCCAGCAGCTCGCGCGGCGAAAACTGCTCGGCCGCCCAGGTGCGGGCAGCGCGGCGGAGCGCCGCCCAGGGATCGCTATTCAAGAAGCGTCGCTGCCGCTCGTCGAGCCGCGGATTCTGCGAGCGGGCGAGGAGATTGTTCGTGGCGCGGCGAATTTCGTCGGCCGACGCGCCTTCGGAAGTGGCCAAGGCCAGCAGCGCATCGAGGCCGAAGTACCGCTGCCAGCCTGCGCCGTTGGGGCTCGCTGCCAAGCGGGCGTCGACGCGGCGTACCCCATGGGCCACGGCGAGGGCCGGCTCGCGCTCGGCGGGGGCGCTCCCCTCGAGCTGCGCAAGCAGCACCGCGTGCCAAATATCGAGGCGGCGCTCGAGCGCCCACTGCGCCCGCCGCTGCCGCGTGGCGGCGTGCTGCGAGAGTTGTGGCGCGAGCGGCTGCCGGGCCAGGCCGCGCAGCCGTTCGAGCGATTCGGCCGCCTGGGCGGCGTCTCGCTGCGAGGCTAGCGTCCGCGCTTCCTGCCAGGCGGCGAGCGCCCACTCGTGGGCGTCGCATTCCTGCATCAAGGTTTCGAGATCGTCGAGGAGCGCGAGCGGGGGAGGGATGAGACCGGCGGGCCGATCCTCGGTATTCGCGATGGCGCTGTCCACCGGTTCGACCAGCGGCGGCGCTGCCGGGGCCAGCGGCGCTTCAAGGGATACGCCGACGTCGCCGGTTGTGAGCGGCGCGGCAAACGGGTCTGCCGCCTCGATAGCCTCGACGCGCAGCGCGGGTGCATCGACGGCCAGGATCGGCGGATCGGCCTCGACCGGCACGAGCGTGGCCGTGAGCGCCGCGGTTGGAACGCGCGGGGCGCGGGCCAGGCGCACCGGGCGGGCGGCAGGCAAGCCGGCGTCTCGGCCGGGGGCGCGTTTTCCGCCGGCCAGGTTCCACCAGCCGGGCGCGCAGAGGCTGAGCCAGAGCAGGGCGGCCAACACGGCCAGAAGCGACCAAGCGGGCCGCCGCACCGACGACATCGACATGGCGGAAAACAGCGTGGGAGGAGCCTTGGCGGGAGACCGACTGAAGATTCCATCGGTCGAATGGCTACGAGCGCGTAGCGAGATTCTGCCCGCCGGAACGGATGGCGCAGTCGTACCTCGGGCGCGCTGTTGACTGGGCCTGTCGTTCTAGGCAGGCATTCTGTGGAAGCGTTTGCGGTGCGCGGGAGTTTGACGGCTGGGTAAAGAACGCGGCGTCCGGGCCGATCGGGTGTGGCGCGATGCGCTCGTCGATCAGGCGCTGTTGGCCAAGGGCTTCCATCTGGTCGGAGCGCCGCTCACGGCCCAAGCCGGGCCGCTCGAGGCGCAATGGGACGATGTCTACACGCGTCTCGTCGAGCGCGGCTTTTCCGCCGCCGCTCCGAAGCGTCAGAATCCCGAACGGAGAGAGATCGATCGACGGCAGCCCAGTCGTCGGTCGGCCGCAGCGCCATGGGCAGCGTTCGCGATTCGGCTCACCCGATCGCGGAGAAATAGCCGCCCGTCCCTCACCCTGCCCTCTCCCACAGGGAGAGGGTTCCAAGCTACCCGTGCAAGTAGCTCTTCAGGTAGTGGTTTTCCATCGTCAACTGGCTGTGTTCCGCCTTGACGATGTCGCCGATCGAGATCATGCCGACCAGACGGTCGCGGTCGATCACCGGCAAGTGGCGGATGCGCTTTTCGGTCATCACGCCCATCACCGCTTCGAGCGAGTCGTCGGGGGAGCCGATGACCGGGTGCCGCGACATGTGGTCGGCCACGCGCAGCTCGGAGAGGGGCCGAGAGTGCTGCGCGCAAGCCCGCAGGATGTCGCGCTCGGTGATGATGCCGACCATGCTGTTGGCCTGGTCGCAATCGCTGTCGCAAACGACGAGCGAGCCGCAGTTGTTCTGCACGAGCTTGTGGACCACGTCGGCCAACGTGGCCCGCGAGGCGATGGTGTGGACCAGGTCGCCTTTCTGGCGGAGGATGTCTTGCAAGTTCATGCCTGGCGTCTCCCGAAGGTTGGGGGTAGAGACGTTCCGTGGGCCGCTTCTCGACTTCCGCCTTCAAGTCTACCCCGCGCTGGCGCAAGGCGTCAAACAAAATCCTGGGGAAGCTACGCTTCGAGAGGGGGACGTGGTCTGCACATGAGGAGGGAGCCTGTGCGGCGCGTGTTCGTCGGCCGGCTTACGCCGGGCCGCTCGCCGGTGCGGTTGTTGGCCAAGGGGGCGGCTCGCAGGATCGGGGGCTTGCTCGAGAACGCCGTGGGGCCTTTAATCCTCACTGTTCTCGGCCAGCCCTCTCTCTTCGCCGCACCCGCCGCATGCCAGAGCTTCCTGAAGTCGAAACGATGCGCCGCGGCGTGGCGCCGATCGTGGGCAGTCGCGTGGCAGGGGTCGAGTTGCCGCGCTGTCCGCGGAAGCCGATTCTCGTGACGCCGCGGCTGCCGGCGATGCGCAAGCGCATCGTGGGGGCCGAGGTCACCGGCGTCGATCGCATCGGCAAGCGCGTGGTCGTGCGGCTTGCGGGCGAACTGTCGCTCGTCTTCGAGCCGCGGATGACCGGTCTGGTGTTGCTGGCGGCCCCGCCGACGACCGAGCACCTGAGGTTTCGGCTGATGCTCGAACGAGGGCCTGTCGGCGAACTCCTCTATTGGGATCGCCGGGGCCTTGGCAACGTGCAGCTTTTCACCGCGGCCGAACTCGCTGAACGTTTCGCCGACGGCCGGCTTGGCCCCGACGCCCTGCAGCTTTCGGCGGACGAACTGCGCGAGCGGCTGGCCGCCAGCCGCCGCGCGATCAAGGTCGCCCTGCTCGACCAAAGGGCCCTGGCCGGCGTAGGCAACCTCTACGCCTCCGAGGCGCTGCACCTCGCCCGGATCAGCCCCGAGCTGGCCTGCCAGGCGCTGCGCCCGGCCGATTGGCGCCGCCTGCACGCGGCGCTCCGCGAGGTGCTCGAAACCGCGATCAAGTACGAAGGCTCCACCCTCTCGGACGGCACGTACCGTAACGCGCTCAACAAGGCGGGCGGCTACCAGAACCACCACCGGGTGTACGACCGGGCCGACGAAACGTGCCGCTCGTGCGGCAAGAGCGCGGTCGTGCGGATCGTGCAGGCTCAGCGCGCAACGTTCTTCTGCCCACGGTGTCAGCGCGGGCGGGGCTGAGCGGCAAATTTAGCCCCCGGCGAGTCGCCGGGGGGAGATTTCCCTCGACCCTTGGTGAGACCGCCGTGGGCCCCCCGTGACTCACGGGGGGCTAATGGATGGTCGGCGCTGGACGGCCTGTTCATCGCGCGCTATAACCGGTTGGTCAGGCGGACAACACTGGTCTCCCGCGGAGATGCGAAGCGCCAACGGCGCCTTTCCGTTCCCGCGCCTTACCCCAGGCCCCGCCATGACCGCTCCCGCCCGTCATCCGCTCGAGCCCCTCTCGGCCGACGAACTCCAGCTCGCCGTGTCCCTGCTTCGGCAGGCCGACAAAGTGACGCCGACTACACGTTTCGTGTCGGTCAGCCTTCGCGAGCCCAAGAAGGAACTGCTGGGCCGCGAAACGCCGCCCCCGCGCGAGGCCTTCGCGGTGCTGTTCGACAACGCCACGAACTCCTGCTACGAGGCGGCCCTCTCGCTCACAGGTGGCAAGCTCCTCTCCTGGCGGCACGTGCCAGGCGTGCAGCCGACGATGACGATCGACGAGCAGGTTGAGTGCGAACAGGCAGTGCTCGGGAGTCCCGAGTTCGCGGCCGCCCTGGAGCGCCACTATGGCGTGAAGGACACGAGCCTGGTGATGGTCGACATCTGGAGCGCCGGCAACTACGGCGCCGAGGAAGACCGCACGCGCCGTTTGGCGCGGCCACTGTGCTTCCTGCGGACCGATCCCACCGACAATGGCTACGCTCGACCCATCGAAGGGCTGCGCCCCGTGGTCGATCTGAACACGATGCAAGTGATTCGCATCGAGGAGCACGGCCAGTGGCCGCTGCCGCCGGGAGAATGCAACTACGCGGCCGACCGCGTGGAGCCGCAGCGGCGCGACATCAAGCCGCTCGAGATCGCGCAGCCGCTAGGCCCCAGCTTCGAAGTGCAGGGCAACGTCGTCCGCTGGCAGAACTGGAGCTTCGTGATCGGCTTCAATGCCCGCGAAGGACTCACGCTGCACGATCTGCGCTACCAAGACGGCGCGAAGAGCCGCAAGATTTTGCACCGGGCGTCGCTCACCGAGATGGTCGTCCCCTACGGCGACCCCAAGCCCACGCAGCGCCGCAAGAACGCCTTCGACGTCGGCGAATACGGCATGGGCATGTGCGCGAACAGTCTCAAGTTGGGCTGCGACTGCCTGGGGCTGATTCGCTACTTCGACGCCAATCTTCTCACCAGCCGCGGCGAGCCGCTACTCATCAAGAACGCCGTGTGCATGCATGAAGAGGATTTCGGCATCCTCTGGAAGCACACCGACCGGCGGCTCGAGAAGCCCGAGGTCCGCCGCTCGCGCCGGCTTGTCGTTTCTTCGGTGTCGACGGTGGAGAACTACGAGTACGGCTTCTTCTGGTATCTCTACCAAGACGGCAACATCCAACTCGAGGTCAAGCTCACCGGCATCCTTTCGCTCGGCGCCTTGCCGCCGGGCGAGAAGTCGCCCTATGGAAACCTCGTGGCCCCGCAAGTGTACGCCCCCAATCACCAGCATTTCTTCAACGTGCGGCTCGACTTCGACCTCGACGGCCAGCCCAACAGCGTGCAGCAGGTCGACGTGCTGCCCGACGCGCCGAGCGACGCGAACCCCTATCAGAATGCGTTTCAGGCTCGGGCGCAAACGCTCAAGACCGAGCTCGAGGCCCGCGCGAACCTGAAGCCTGAGACCTCGCGGACCTGGAAGATTATCAACCCCGGCTCGATCAACGCAGTCGGCGAGCCGGTGGGCTATAAGTTCGTGCCGGGAGACAACGCTTGGCCGATGGCTTCGCCCGAGGCCTGGTGGCGGAAGCGAGCTGGCTTCGTGAACCACCACGTATGGGTGACGCCGTATTCCGACGATGAAAAGTATGGCGCCGGCGACTACCCCAACCAAAGCAACGGCGGCGACGGCCTGATCCGCTGGACCGAACAGAACCGGGCAATCGAGAACACCGACGTGGTGTTCTGGTACACCTTCGGCCACACCCACATTCCGCGGCCCGAGGACTACCCGGTGATGCCCACGGCCTACATCGGCTTCCTGCTCAAGCCGCAGGGGTTCTTCGCCCTGAACCCGGCCAACGACGTGCCGCCCTCGGCCAAGAAGCTGGCGATCGCCGGATCGTGCTGCCACGGATAGCTCGCCCCAAGTTAGAGCGTGTGCCGACGATTTTGGCGATGTTCGCGGACCGCGGCTTGCGGGCCCAGCCGTTCCGCATGCCACAGTCGCTCCACCGCGGAGGAGACCGCACTGCGGGTCAGTGGGCGTGCCGAAGGACGTGGTGTTCGTCTCGCTGGTGATCTGTCACGGAGCCTGCGGGCCGAAGAAACGCGTTGGCGATTGAACACCCGTCAAGCGTGACCAATCGCCGCTCCGGATGAACCACACGCTGGCAGGCCTAATAGGTGTGAACGGGCATTGCAGCGTCCCGTTGGCCGGCGACGTAACCGGCCCGGTAGGCTCCGAAGACAACCGCGCACATGGTCATCAGGAGAAGTAGGCAGCCAATCGAGTATTTCAGCCCGGTGACGCGCTTTTGCAGAGCGAGCTGCTCGTTATGCTGGCACTGCAACAGGTCTCGAATCTCAATCAGCAGCTTGGTCTTATCGTCCACCGCGATGCTCCTCGCCAAGCCCCGCGTCGATTGTGCCGCGCGGACCTATCGCTCGCTAGCCGCTCCGCTGTTCCCTCAAAACAACCGCATCTGCTTCGAAGGCCGCAGCGGCTTCGCGTTCCAGCCGGCGGCCGCCAGGCGGTCGACGAAGCTTTCGGGGCCGTGGGTGCAGTAGACTTCGCTCGGCTGCACCTGCTCGACCGCCTGAAACAGCTCGTCGTAGTCGGCGTGGTCCGAGAGGGGGATCGCGTGGTGTACGCCCAGGCGGTAGCGCGTCGCGCGGTGCATGGCCCAGCCGCTGACGGCAAACGTGACGTAGCGCCGCCGCAGGTGCGTTAGACACGTGCCCCCGTGCGCCACCGGCGGCACCACCACGGCCGTGCCAATGTCGGCCTGGCCGCGGAATACGCCGATCGCGCCGAGTTCGACGCCGCAGGCTGCGTAGATCCGGCTCACGGCGTAGATGTCGGGGTGTTGCAGCACCGGGATGCCGGCCGAGGTGAGGATCCGCGTCACCTCTTGGGCCTTGCCGAGCACGTAGGCCTGGATCACCGGCGTGGCGCCGTCGGCGATCGTGTCGTACACGAGCTCGAGCAACTGCGCAATCGCTTCGTCGCGCGGCGTGTGCCGGTACTCCGGCTGGCCGTAGGTGCTCTCGATCACCAGGATGTCTGCCCGCGGCAGTTCGGCCTCGGCGGCGGTGTGCTTGGGGCCGAGCTTGAAGTCGCCCGTGTAGAGCAGCCGCGTTTGCCCGTCGTCGGCCAAGAGCATCGCGGAGCCCAGGCAGTGCCCCGCGGGATAGGCCGTAAGCCGCAGGCCCCCCCACTCGATCGTCTCACGATACGGCATCTCGCGCACCGGCCGCTTGCCCAACCGATGGTGATAGAGCCGCGCCGTTTCCGGCGTGCAGAGCGCGTACTCGTGCCGCGCCATGTGGTCGCTGTGGGCGTGCGAAATGAAGGCCCGCGGCTGGCGACGGGTGAAGTCGATCGCCAGGCCGTTCTTCGTCAGCTTGAGGCCGCGGTCGTAGTGGAACACGACAGGGGGTCCGGAGTTCGTCCGTGAACGGTTGCTTAGCGCTGGCGGAGGATGACGGTGGATCTCCCCCGGCGACTCGCCGGGGGCTAACGGTCGACTGTCCGCGGTTAGCCAAACATTAGCCCCCCGTGAGTCACGGGGGGCAACCCCGGCCTACCCGCGCGCCCCCGCCGCCATTTTGCCGGCCGGGCTCAGGCCGGCGCTCTTCCACAGGTTGTCGAGCGCCTCGGAGGCTGCCTTCACGCTGGCCTCGCGCCCTTTGTCGGCCAGCGCCGCGCGGTGCGGGCAAGCCGCCACGGGGCCATCGTAACCGATCTCGGCCAGCAGCGTGAGCAGCGCGGCGTTGTCGGGCGTGCCCGTCTCCCCCGGCAGCAGCCGCGCCTCGTCGGTGAGCTCCGGCGGGGCTACGTCGGCCGGGGCGTCGGCCAGCAGCACGTCGACAATGCGCTCCTTGCCGAGCTTCCGCAGCTTCGCCGGGTCACCCCCGGAGGCGTAAATCTGCCAGCCGTTGGCCACCAGGCCGACGTTCGCCGACGGAATCAAGTCGAGCAGCATCAGCACCGCGTCGAAGGTATGCAGAAACTCGAAGGCATGGTCCTTGCGGGCGGCGGCCGTGGCGACGAAGTCGATCCCCAGCCGGATGCCGTGGGCCTTGAGCGCTTCGGCCAACTCGCCCAGCCGGCGGCTATGGAACTGAAAGTTGTCGTGGAACGGGCGCTCGTCGCTCGCCGGCGCGATCGTGGTGATCGCCCGCTGGCAGCCGGCCGCAGCGGCGGTTTCCGCCAGCTTGGCGAGCTTTTCGAGCTCGCCGCGGAAGGCCGCGTCGTCGCCGTCCCAGACGATCGGCAGCCGGAAGGCGCCCAGCTTGAGCTTGGCGCTCTCGATCAGCCGGCGGGCATGGGCCGCGCCGCGCTGCTCAACCTGCTGGGCGAAGTCGACTACATCGAGGTCGATCCCCTTGAAGCCGTGCGACAGGGCCAGCTCGATGATCTCGCTCTGACGGCCAGAAAGGCCAAGGGCATCAGCACTTAGAGTCTTATACATATCTGTTCCAAGGGTCGCGTTCGCCTCTCCACGGGCCGGCGGCGGGTCCGGCCAGCCCTCCATTATTGCGGTCGTCCGCGGGGCTTCCAAGTCCGGATTCAGTGCGGCCCCAGTTGGGTGGCTGACGTCGAGCAAGGACCGCACACTAACCCGCAGCGCAAGCAAGGGACGCAAGCCCAATTTGGCGCGCTGGCTGGAATTGTTTCCCGGCCCGCGAAGGGGTCCGCCGGCTCGACAACGGACGCTCACCTCTCCCTTGCTTGCCGCTGCGGGCTGGTATTGTTGGCAAACCCAACTCTCAATTTGTGACACAGCCCGAACTGGCCGAGCCAGCGCCAGAACCCCGCCATAGCGGGTTTGCACCCGCGGGCATAGAATAGCCGGCTTCCCGACAACACGAACTAATTCTCATCGCAGAACGTCGGTCGCCGCGGCGTCAAGGACTGGCCGCCGCCTCTCGTCGGATTGAGCGCCCCTGGCGGCGAACGACCCACGGTCCCTAGTAGGCGATGAGCGGACAGGAGAGCTTTGATCTTGAGTTCCAACGTTTCCACGCTGAGCCGCCCCCCCAAGTCGGAAACCACGTTTCGCCGCGTCGGCATTCTCTTCGCCGGCGGCCCGGCCCCCGCGGCCAACGCCGTGATCTCGACGGCCGCCTCGTCGTTCCTCCGCAACGGCATCGAAGTCGTCGGCATCATGCACGGCTACTCGGGCCTGGTGGAGTGCAGCGCCGAGCGCCCCATGGAGCTCGGCCGCGACTACATTCACATCGATCAGCGCACCCTCAAGCGCACCCGCAACTCGCAGGGCATTCTGGTTGGCACCGCCCGCACCAACCCCGGCAAGAACATCTCGCACCCCTCGCACTTAGACGACCCCGAGCGCTCGAAGCCGCTGCGCACCGTGGACCAGGCGCTGCGCTCGATCGGCGTCGACGCTCTGATCTCGATCGGCGGCGACGACACGCTCAAGACCGCCAACAAGTTCAAAATGCTGCAAGACCGCGTGCCTGCCGGGCAGCGGCCGATTCCGATCGTGCATCTGCCCAAGACGATCGACAACGACTACATGGGCATCGACTTCACGTTCGGCTACTTCACGGCCGTGGAGACGCTGGCCTCGGAGATCCGCAACCTGCTGGCCGACGCCGAGGCCTCGCGGGCCTACTTCCTCACCGAAACCATGGGCCGCAGCGCCGGCTGGCTCTCCTACGGCGCGGCGATCGCCGGCGAGGCGAGCCTGGTGATCAGCGTCGAAGACATCACCGGCCGCTACCGCGACGAGGAGACCTCGGTCGACGCCAAGGGGAACAAGACCACGCGGCCGATCATGAAGGTCGAAGAGGTGGTCAAGCGGATCGTGGCCACCATGCGTGCCCGCGAGGACCAGGAGCGGAAGGAATTCGGCGTCATCGTGATGGCCGAAGGGCTGGCCGAGTTCTTGCCCAGCAAGTACCTGGAAGGGATTCCGCGCGACGACCACGGGCACATTTCGATCGCCCAGGTGAACCTGGGCCGCATGTTCTCGAAGCTCGTGTCGGACGAGTACGGCAAGCAGACAGGCAAGAAGCGGAAGGTCACGGGCTTGCAGCTCGGCTACGAAAGCCGCTGCGCCCGGCCGCACGCCTTCGACGTGATGCTCGGCAGCCAGCTCGGCGTGGGCGCCTATCGGGCGCTCGTGGAGCAGCAGCTCAACGGCGTCATGGTGTCGGTCTCGGGGCAGCTCGAGCTGCACTACGTGCCGTTCGAGCAACTCGTCGACCCGCAAACGCTGGTGACGATCGTCCGCTACATCCAAGCCGGCTCCGACTTCCACCGGCTGGCGCGGTTCTTGGAGACGTATGTGAACGAGTAGTGCCGACGGTGAGACAAACCGCGGAGGCGCGGAGGAGAAGCTGTGGTTGCCAGGCTTGTTTGCTGGCTGTTCGGGAAGTTGCATGCTTGGATCCGCCTCCGAGCGCAGGGCAGCAGGTGGTTTTCCGGGTTCAAACGTAGGCCGGCCGGGCCGCCGCAAGTGAGGCGGCCCGGCGAGCTTGCACGGTGGCGTGCCTCCACGGTCCAGTTTCTCTACGAGCCCAACGGTTCGGGGATCCAGTACTTCAAGGCGATGGTTCGGCCAACGCTCGTTGAGTTTGGCGCCGTCGAGCGCGCGTATCTCCCCTTGGTTGAGTTCGTCGACGCGGCGGACCCATGCGTCGTGCTCTGCCTTGCGGCGCCCGAGAACCCGGAGATCGCGGAGGCGGTGGTCGCAATGCTGCGAACAATGGCCTCCGCGCCACCGTACCTCGACATCATGTTCCTTTCGCCCGAGCAAGAGGCGGAGCTCGAGAAGGTTTGTCAGCCATTCTACGTAGCGGAGTGAACGCCGCACGCGCATGTCGGTCCAACCCAAGGGCGTCCCAAAACTTTGCAGCTATGAACCTTCGTGCGGTCTGTCTTACTGCCGCGATTGTTGCGTACGCTGTGGGCCTCTCGGTTTTCGCCTCCGCCGTGGTTCACTTTTGGAAGGGGCCCATCGCCAACGCTCTCTCGATCGGCGGCGAAGACGCCGCAGTTCTTTTGGGACCAGCGCTTTGGCTCGCCCTGGCAGGCTGCTCGTTCCCGGTTCGCCTCTTCGTTCAGTTGATCTGGCTCGCCGGCACGTTGGCTGGGAACGTGCTCTGGGTTGACACCGCTTACACGCCCGGAACGGTGGGCGCAGTGAACTGGGAATTGCAATGGCGCTACGTAGCGACCATCTGGATCGTCGCTGCGTTGCTGGTCCCGCTACGGTACTGGGCGGGCGAGATTCGACGTGAACCGCTCAATCCTCAATTGACCTTGAAAGGGCTCTTTGGCCTTACTCTCGCGATTGCGATAGCCTTGGCGCTCGTTCGCAGCGCCGGGCCGCTCGTTCTCGAATGGGCGCAGATTCCCGCAGGAATCTGTACCGTGATCGCGGTGGTGCTGGTGACGGTTGGCACGTCGCCCCGACGAAAGATCCTCGCCGCGCTCATGGCGGCGGCGGCCGCGCTCTTGTGGGCCTGGATGTGTTACTCGCTCGGCTTTCCACGACTATGGATCGTGGCCGTGCCCGTCGTGGAAGCCGTGGTCTTGGCGGTTCCGCTCTTGGTCTGCCGGCGGTTGGGTTATCGACTGCAGCGCTGACGGGCGCCGGGCTTGCATGGGAAACCGTCCGGCAGCCAGCGTTCTACTTCTCCTCGTCCAGAATCTCGTAACTCAGGTATTGCAGCTCGACGGCCGGGACCCACGATTTGCCTTCGATCCGGAAGAGTGTGCCATTGGTGGTGTCGAGCATCCGATCGTTGCCGAATGGCACGTAGCGGCCGACCGGATTGACCGCGGGCGTCTTGGACTCGGCCAAGGCTTTCGCCACAGCCGAAGCGGCCGCCTGGAGGGGGTCGGTCGGCGAGAGGGGCAAACGCTCGAACGCCGACTCAACGGTGAAGAACTCTTCTTCCGACTCTTTCGCTTCCGGTTTAGGTTCCGCGGCCGGCTGCTGCCCGAACACGTATCCGCCGACCAGCACGACCGCGATGGCTAGAGCGAAGTAGCGCATGTTTGATCTCCAGTTTTTTGAGGGACGGCTTGCATTGTACGGTGCGGGGCGGTGCGTGCTTCGACCGTTGCCGCTCAGGCAGGCCACCGCTATGGTGGCGGCTTTGTCTACGCTCGAGGCGAACCGAACCCGATGCCTAAGTTCTCCGTGCGCGCCTTGCTTGGGCTGACCGCACTCTTTTCGATCGCGGTCTTTTCGATGCTCAACTCGCTCCCGTGGGTCGCGTGGCTCTGGGACTTTGCCTCGCTCTTGGCCATGTTAGTGTCGATTCTGGGCGTCATCTACACTCAAGGCGAACGGAGGGCGGCCTGGATTGGCTTTGCCTTGTTCGCTTGGACGCATGCCGGCGCGCTCCGCGACAAAGTCGCCTTTACGGGGACCGTCACACCTCCATTTACCCACGAAATCGGCGGCTGGGTCGCAGACACGATGCTGACGGCCGAACGACTCGAACGCTACCGTAGCCCCGACGAACCAGGACGAAACGCAGCTCACTACGGCTTCAGGATGGCCTTCAACAACGTGGTTGAAGCCATCATGACCATTCCCTATGGTCTGCTAGGGGCCTTCGTGGCGACTCGATTCTATCGCATCTCCGCGAGCGGGCGGGAAGCCGCCGGTCTCGCTTCCACGCGGTGAGGCCTTCCTGGATGGCGCACGGAGGCTGAAGGAATTTCACATGACGCTCTGGGCCAATCAGTTTGCCGGCGGGACTCAAGACGATCGCCAGCCAAGCGATCGCCCGGAACTTGCCGAGTATTGGAGCGTTCCGCCCGAGCAGCTCTTTCGCGCGTTGCAGGCTTCTCCCCAAGGGCTGAGCGCGGAGGACGCCCAGCGGCGACTCGCGGACTACGGCCCCAACGCGTTGAAGGCGGGACGCCAGGCCACAGCGCTGGGATTGCTGTTCAATCAGTTCAGGAGCCCTCTGGTTCTGATCCTGGTCTTCGCGGCGATCATCTCGCTGATCGCCGGGGAATGGCCCGACGCCGTGATCGTGCTGGCGGTCGTGCTCGGCAGCACGACGCTGGGGTTCGTGCGGGAATACCGCGCCAACACCGCCATCGAGAAGCTGCGCTCCACGCTCACGCTCAGGTCGAATGTGGTCCGCGACGGCCAACCGGGTGTGGTGCTCTCCGAACAAATCGTGCCGGGCGACCTGGTGCTGTTGTCTGCCGGGAGTTTGATCCCGGCCGATGGAGTCGTGCTCGAGGCCAACGATTTGTTCGTGAATCAGGCCGTGCTCACGGGCGAAGTCTACCCGGTGGAGAAGAAACCCGCGCGGGCCGCGGCCAACGCCACGCTGACGGAGCGCGTCAATTGCGTCTTCATGGGCACCAGCGTGCGCAGCGGAACCGCACGCATGCTGATCGTGAAGACAGGCAAGACCACCGTGTTCGGCCAGATTGCGGAGCGGCTCCGCTTGCGGCCCCCCGAAACCGAGTTCGAGCGGGGGGTGCAGGGGTTCGGTTACCTGCTCACGCGGGTCATGCTGGCGATCGTGGTGGTCGTGCTGGCGGTGAACATCGTCCGCGCCAAGCCGGCCTTGGATTCATTGCTCTTCGCACTGGCCCTGGCGGTGGGGCTGACGCCCGAACTCCTGCCAGCCATCATCAGCATCACCCTGGCGCATGGGGCGCAGCGGATGGCGAAACGGGGCGTCATCGTCCGCCGGCTCAACGCCATCGAAAACTTCGGCAGCATGGACGTGCTGTGCACCGACAAGACGGGCACGCTCACCGAAGGGAGCGTGCTGCTCGAGAGCGCGCTCGACGCTGGGGAGCAGCCTGCCGAGTTCGTGCTGCGTTATGCGTACCTCAACGCAGTTCATCAAACGGGCCTGAGCAATCCCTTGGACGAGGCGATCCAGGCTTCGGGGGAGAAAGCGGGACTGGACATTCGCGGCGAGCAAAAGGTCGACGAGATCCCCTACGACTTCATCCGCAAGCGATTGAGCGTGGTTGTCGCCGACAGCCGCGGCGCCCGCACGCTGATCACCAAAGGGGCGCTCGAAAACGTGCTCGAGATCTGCGGCTCGGTTCAGCAGGCAGAGGCTGCTAGCCCCTTGGACGAGGCCCAGCGTGCGGAACTCTTGGCCCGTTATCGACATTGGAGCGAGCAGGGCTTCCGCGTGCTGGGCGTGGCGGTCAAGCCGGCGGACGCCCGCGCCGGATCGTATTCGCGCGCAGATGAGCAAGACCTCGCGTTCGTGGGCTTCTTGTTGTTCTTCGATCCGCCCAAACGCGACGCGGTGCAAACGATCATCGATCTTGCCGCGCGCGGCGTTCGCCTCAAGGTGATCACGGGCGACAACCACTTGGTGGCGCGCCACGTGGCCGAGGCGGTTCGTTTACCTGAGGGCGGGCTCTTAACCGGCAACGACCTACAGGGGATGAGCGACGAGGCGCTGTGGCACGCCGCCGAGCGGACGGCCATCTTCGCCGAGGTGGATCCCAATCAGAAGGAGCGGATCATCGTCGCGCTGCAGCGCACCGGGCACGTGGTGGGCTACCTGGGCGACGGCATCAACGACGCGCCCGCCTTGCACGCCGCCGACGTAGGCATTTCGGTGAACACCGCCGTCGACGTGGCGAAAGACGCGGCCGACCTGGTGCTGCTCGAACACGACCTGGACATCTTGCGCGACGGCATCGACGAAGGCCGGCGAACGTTCGCCAATACGCTTAAGTACATTCTCACGACCACGAGCGCCAACTTCGGCAACATGTTCAGCATGGCGGCGGCTTCGCTGTTCTTGCCGTTCCTGCCGCTGCTCGCCTCGCAGATCCTGCTCAACAATTTCCTCTCCGACATTCCCGGCACGACGATCGCCGGAGACAACGTAGACCCCGAATGGGTCGCCGCCCCGCGCCGCTGGGACAACGGGTTCATTCGCCGCTACATGGTGCTGTTCGGGTTGGTCAGCTCGATCTTCGACTTTCTCACGTTCGGGCTGTTGCTCTGGGTGTTCCACGCCAGCCCCGAAGAGTTCCGCACCGGTTGGTTCATCGAGTCATTGCTGACGGAGCTCGTGATCGCGTTGGTCGTGCGGACCCGCAGGGTGTTCTTCCGCAGCCGTCCGGGAAACCTGCTGCTGGCGAGCACCCTCGTCGTGATCGGCGTCACCCTGGCGTTGCCTTACCTGCCCTTCGAATCCCTGTTCGGCTTCGTGCCGCTTCCGGCGCCGCTCATGCTGGCGCTGATCGGCTTGACGGCGCTGTATGTCGTCGCCGCGGAGGGCGCCAAAGCATATTTCTACTCGCGGGCCATCAACGCAAACTCGCTCGGTCTACCAACGGCGTGAGGCGGCGAGTAAGCGAGAGCCCGGGCCGTTCACGCGCCGATGCTACTCGCTCCCGAACAATGTTGCTGAACCCTCGCGTCCAAATAGAACCGGCCGCCCCGCGAAGTGCGGGGCGGCCGTGGATTGGCTTCAGAAGGGCTGATGGCGATTGGGGCGCTACGCCCCCGCCGGCACCGCCCGCGCCTCCGACAGCACCTGGCTGGCGGCAGCCACGCCGGCCCCGAATTGCACGCTGCGGCCCAGCTCGTCGAGCACCAGCTCGATCGCCGAGAGCGTGGCCAGGATGTCGAGCTCGTCGACGATGCCCATGTGGGCGATGCGGAAGATCTTGCCCTTGAGGTGGGCCTGGCCGCCGGCGACCTTCACGCCGTAGCGGCTCTCGAGCTTCTTGAGGAAGGCCGAGCCGTCGAGGTCGGCCGGAATCTTCACCGCCGTCAGGCCTTCGGCCGGGCGAGCGGCGAACAGCTCGAAGCCGATCGCCTCGATGCCGGCGCGGGTGGCCTTGCTGAGCGTGCGCGCGGCCGACCAAATGTTCTCGATGCCTTGCTGACGGATCAACTTCAGGTTTTCGGCCATGGCTGCGATGAGCGTGTGGGCCGGCGTGAAGGGAGTGTCGGGACCGTCCTTGACCTTCTTGCGGTAGTTCACCAGGTCGAAGTAGAAGCTCTGCCGCGGGATCGACTCCATTTGCTTTACCGCCGCTTCGCTGAGCGTGATCACGGCCAAGCCTGGCGGCAGCATGAGGGCCTTTTGCGAGCCGACCACGAGCACGTCGATGCCCCACTCATCGGTCCGGCATTCCATGACGCCGCCGCCGCTGATGCCGTCGACAACATAGAGGGCCTTGGTCGCCTTGACGACCTCCGCGATCGCCTTCACGTCGTGCCCCACGCCGGTGCTGCTCTCCATGAGCGTGCCGAACACGGCCACGGCGTCGGGGTGCTGCTCGAGCAGCTTGGCCACGTCGTCGGGCTCGACGGCCTGGCCCCATTCGACCTGATGGCGAACAACCTCGATGCCAAAGGCCTTGCCGATCTCGCTCCAACGCTGGGCGAAGCGACCTGCCTCGAGCACGATCGCCTTGCCGCCGCGGGGGACCAGGTTGACCATGGCCGCTTCCATGCCCCCCGAGCCGGAGCTCGTGAGCACGATCACGTCGCCCTTGGTCTGAAACACGTATTTCAGCCCTTCCAGGGTCTCGGCGAACAGCTTGACGAACTCAGGCGTGCGGTGGTGCGTGACCTGCCGAGCCAACACCAGCAGGGCCTCTTCAGGCACCTGGGTCGGACCGGGGGTCATCAAACGCTTCTTGGCCATGGATGTCCTCGGGAAATGCAAAAATCGCGGCCAGCAGCCAAGTTGCGTCAACGCAAGGCGGCCGGCTACGAGGGGTGGACGATGTCGCTGCCCGGGTTCCGATTCCGGGAACGAAATATTCTAGCTGCTGGGGGGCGAGAAGGGTACGGGATCGACCGTAAGTTGTTGTGGCAGTGCGGCCTACCTTCGCGAGATCGCTACGAACGCAGCAACGAAGAGGATTCTGCCGGGGTTCCATCGGCTGTGTGTTTCGATGGCCTTGATTGCCTCCGGCTCAAAGGGGAAGGGATTCAATCGTCCCATCCGGCCGCATTCGGTCGCGCCAGCTGGGGCCAAACCTCGCGGCGGCTGCATACGAATTGAACTCGTCGACGAACGCTACTCGATGCTCCCAGGTTTGGAAGCAGTCGTAGTGCATGGCTGAGTCGGAGTAGTCCCAAAGCGGGTCGGAACTGCTTGTGATAAATGCCGGCGTCGCCACGAATGGCCGATCTCCCAAGAGTTCGCCACAGAGCGGGCACGTCGTGCTGTCGTCGATGAGGGCCATGCAAAACCTCTAGGAAACCTGAGCAACTAGGGGAATTCGCGTATGCGCCGCCATGTTTGCCCTGCCCATCTCACATCGTTTTTGCTCATAATACAGGCTCAGGTATTGTAGTCGCGAATGCGCCCATTCGGCGTGCCCTTAGCGATTTCCTCATGCCGCTTGTCACCCTCCGCGACCTTCACATCGCCTTTCGCGGGCCGGCGCTGCTGGACGGCGTCTCCTGCCAGATCGAACCGGGGGAGCGCATCGGGCTCTTGGGCCGCAACGGCGCCGGCAAGACGACGCTCTTGCGGATGCTCGGCGGCCAGGTCGCGCCGGACAATGGGCAGATCATCTTTGCCCCAGGCAGTCGCGTGGCCCTGTTGCCGCAGGACGTGCCCCAGGATCTGGATGGGCCTTGTCGCGCGATCGTCGCTCAGGGGGCGCCTCACGCCGCCGATGACCATGACGCCGCCTGGCAGGCCGAGCGACGCGTTGAGCGCATCCTGGAAGACATGCAGCTTGATGGCGACGCCCCCTTCGAGCGGCTCTCCTCCGGCATGAAACGCCGGGTGCTGCTGGCGCGGGCCATCGTCTCGGAGCCCGATCTGCTGCTGCTCGACGAGCCGACGAACCATTTGGATCTGTCGGCCGTCGAATGGCTCGAGACGTTTCTGTCGCGCTGGAAGGCGAGCTTGATGTTCGTCACCCACGACCGCACGTTTCTGCGCAAGCTGGCGTCGCGCATCCTCGAGATCGACCGCGGGCGGCTGTTCGACTGGGCTTGCGACTACGAGACATTTCTCGTCCGCAAGGAGGCCGACCTCGCCGCCGAGGAAAAGCAGAACGCGCTTTTCGACAAGCAGCTGGCGGAAGAGGAGGTGTGGATTCGCACCGGCATCAAGGCCCGCCGCACGCGCAATGAAGGCCGCGTGCGGGCACTCGAGCGGCTGCGGGAAATCCGCGGCGAGCGCCGCGAGGCGACCGGCAAGGTGCAGTTGGCGATCCAAGAGGAGCAACGCTCCGGCATGCTCGTGGCCGTCGCCAAGGAGGTCTCGTTCGCCTACGGCGAGCGCACGATCGTTCGCAACTTTTCAACCAGCCTCATGCGCGGCGACAAGGTGGGGGTCATCGGCCCCAACGGCGCCGGCAAGACCACGCTGCTGCGGATCTTGCTCGGTGAGCTGCAGCCGCAGTCCGGCTCCGTGCGGCTGGGCACGAACCTGCAGGTCGCCTACTTCGACCAACTCCGCGAGCAGCTCGACGAAGAGTCGTCGGTGCAAGACTGCGTGGCGGACGGGCACGACACGGTGAGCATCGGCGGCAACACGCGCCACGTCATCGGCTACCTGCGCGACTTTCTGTTCACGCCGGAGCGGGTGCGGCTGCCGGTTAAGTTTCTCTCCGGCGGCGAGCGCAATCGGCTGCTGCTGGCCAAGCTGTTCGCCAAGCCGGCCAACGTGATCGTGCTCGATGAGCCGACGAACGATCTCGATATGGAAACGCTCGAGATGCTCGAGGAGCGGTTGGTCGAGTTCGCCGGCACGGTGCTGCTCGTGAGCCATGACCGCACGTTTCTGAACAACGTGGTCACGAGCACGATCGCGTTCGAGGAGGATTGCGTTCGGGAGTACGTCGGCGGCTACGACGATTGGCTCCGGCAGCGCAAGCCGCCTGCCAAACGCACCGCCGAAGCGCCGAGCCAGCGTCCGGCGCCGCAGCCCGCGAGCCAAGCCACGGCGGTCAAACGCAAGCTCTCGTTCAAGGAGCAGCGAGAACTCGATTCGCTGCCGGCGACGATCGAGAAATGCGAGGCCGCGATCGCCGAATTGCACCAAGCGATGGCCGCGCCGACCTTCTACCAGCAGCCGGGGCCGCAGATTGCGGCCGAACAGGCGCGGCTCAAGGAATTGGAAGAGCAGTTGGCAATCGCCTACGAACGCTGGGAATTGCTGGAGCAGGGTTAACAACTCGTTGGTCCGCGAGTGGCGGAGTTGCGGTGGAACTCCCCCCGTCATTGACGGGGGGCTAATATTGGCCCCCGGCGAGTCGCCGGGGGGAGAATCGTTGCGAGCCTGGGGTCGTTAGTAAGCGCTTGAAACTACCATGACTCGCCTGTTCGCCGGCACGCCGTTTGACATTCCGCCCAAGTGCGATCGCTGCGGCGCGCTCGAAGCGGATTGCAAGTGCCCGCCCCTTCCGCCAGCCCCGCCGCCCCGAATTCCGCCTTGCGAACAAACGGCCCGGCTCGCTGTGGAGAAACGGAACAAAGGCAAACTCGTCACCGTGGTGCGCGGGTTGCCAGCCATTGGCAACGACTTGCCCGAGTTGCTGACTTGGCTCAAATCGACCTGCGGCGCCGGCGGATCGCTCGCCGACGACGCGCTCGAGATCCAAGGCAAGCATCTCGACCGCGTGCGTGCTGCGCTCGTCGAGCGCGGCTATCGGGTAAAGGGATAGTTAGAGAATCGCTTTCGGAATCAGAGAGAGACTCAGTTTCGCATGGCCGTACTGCTGCAAATCAAGAATGCCCACAAGAGCTACGGCGATCAGGTGCTGCTCGACGGCGCCGAGGCGACGATCACCGACGACGGCAAGATCGGCTTCGTCGGCCGCAACGGCGCCGGCAAGAGCACCCTGCTCAAAGTGCTTCTCGGCGAAGAAGAACTCGACACCGGCGAGGTGATGCGGCATCCCAAGCTGCGGCTGGGCTACCTGCGGCAGCACGATCCGTTCCAGCCGGGCGAGACCGCGCTCGAGTTCCTGATGCGCGACAGCGGCCAGCCCGACTGGAAGTGCGGCGAGGTCGCCGGCCAGTTCGAGGTGAAGAACGACTACCTCGAAGGCCCGATCAGCCGGCTCTCAGGCGGTTGGCAAACGCGCGTCAAGCTGGCGGCCTTGCTGCTGCACGAGCCCAACCTGCTGCTGCTCGACGAACCGACCAACTTTCTCGACTTGCGCACGCAGATTCTGCTCGAGCATTTTCTGCGCGGGTACCAGGAAGCCTGCTTGATCGTCTCGCACGACCGGGCCTTCTTGCGTTCGACCTGCAGCCACACGCTCGATCTATCGCGCGGCAAGCTGACAATGTTCCCCGGCAAGATCGACGACTTCCTCGAATTCCAGCAGGAACGCCGCGAGCACGACGAGCGCACCAACGCCACGGTGATGGCCAAACGCAAGCAACTCGAAGAGTTCATCGCCAAGAACAAGGCCCGCGCCAGCACCGCCACGCGTGCCCGCAGCAAGAGCAAGCAACTCGAGCGACTGCAGACCGTGGAGATTGCTGCCGACGAGCCGACCGCGCGGATTCGCGCCCCGCAGGTCGAGCCGCGCAAAGGCTCGGCGCTGCGCTGCCGGGGACTGGCGATGGGCTATGCCGGGAAGCGGATCGCCCAAGACATCGACCTCGAAATCGAACACGGCTCGCGTGCGGCGATCGTGGGTGACAACGGCCAAGGCAAGACCACGTTCCTGCGCACGATCGTCGATTCGCTCGAGCCCTTGGCCGGCGAGGCCCGCTGGGGGCACGGCGTGCAGCTCGGCATCTACGCCCAGCACGTTTACACCAGCCTGCCGGAAAAGCAGACGGTGCTCGAGTATCTCGAGTCGGCCGCCAGTTCCGGCAAGAAGACGCAGGAGATTCTCGACCAAGCCGGCGCGCTCTGCTTCCGCGGCGACGCAATGAAGAAGCGGATCTCGGTCCTCTCCGGCGGCGAGCGGGCACGCCTGTGCATGGCTGGCTTGCTGTTGAACCAGTGCAACGTGCTCGTGCTCGACGAGCCGGGCAACCACTTGGACGTCGACACGATCGAGGCGCTCGCCGAGGCTTTGGTCGACTACCAAGGGACCGTGGTCTTCACGAGCCACGATCGTCATTTTCTCAAGCGCGTGGCCACCTGCATCGTCGAGGTCCGCGACGGCCATGTGACCAACTACCGCGGCGACTACGACGCCTACCTGTACTCGGTGAACAAGGAAATCGAAGAAGGGGAGCGCGAGCAAGCGACGAAGCTCAGCAAGGCGCCGCCACGGCAGGGAAAGCCGGCCAAAACGTCCGCCCCCCCGCAGCGCAGCGAGCGCGAGCTGCGCAAGGAGCTGACGAACGTCGAGCGCACGATCGCCCGTCTCGACGAGCAAAAGAAGCAAACCAACGCGCAGCTCATGATCGCGACCGACCCAGCCGAGGCCCTGCGGCTGCACAACGAAGTGACGGAGCTCGCGCAGCAACTCAGCACGGCCGAGGACCGCTGGTGCGCTCTGCAGGAAGAGCTCGGCGGGGCGGGATGATCCTGCTTGTCCTTAGGGGCTTTGCCGCATCGCTTCGAGCAGCTCCAGCGTGCGCGGATCGGGCTGCCCGCCAAAGTACTTCTCGAGCAACTGCTCGAACGCCGAACCCGGCGGCGAGACCTGGGCGAACAGTGTGGCGCACGAACGCAGCTTGAGATCGTCGGGCGAGCCAAAGATGTCGTGCGCGGTCCGCCCCTCCACCGCCAGCGCCGCCTCGGCGCATTCGCCCAAGCGCGCTCCCAGCAACGGATGCTGAAGATAGGCCTGGGCCTCGGCGAGGTCGCGAATTGCATATTTCTGCGCGGTCGCGCTTGACCCTAGGCCGGCCAGTTGGGGGAAGACGAACCACATCCAATGCGTTCGCTTGCGTCCCGCCCGGAGCTCGGCCAGCGCCGTTGCATAGACGCCTGTTTGCGCCGCCACGAACCGTTCTAAGCCTGAGGCATCGCTCATGGCATTGCTCATAGCCTCGAGAAGCGGGAAAGCGCCGATTGTAGCCCTCTGGCACGGGCGGCTCGCGAGTCGGCGAAGGATTTTCCCTAGGACCCAGGCGCGCCCCCAGGTTTTGGGATAAGGTTCATTTGCGGCAAGGCACGCGGCCGCCCGCATCGCCGGCTTAGCGGTGATGCCGTTGCTCATCTTCCGCGCTGTGTCCCCATTCGCGGGATTCGGCGCGCTCGCGGATATCGTCCGTCTTTGAACTTCCCGAGGTTCAACCCCATGCGGCAGTTCCCGCAGGTGGTTCCGCGCGCCGCGGACATCTCGTTCGACGAGCGACTCGTCGAACCCTTTGTAGCACAAACGGTTTATGTCTTCGCCCGGCTGTTCGACTGGAATCTCGAGCCGGAGCCGCCGCACGCCAAGTGTTGCGTTGCTCCCACCTTCGATGTTTCCGGCGTCATCCGGCTCACGGGCCGCGTCCGCGGCGGCGTGGTGCTCAGTTTGTCGCGGGTTACCGCCTGCCGGGCCACGGAGCTGCTGCTCGAACGCCCCTGCCGGTACCTGAACGACGACGTGGCTGACGCGGTCCGCGAGCTCACGAACACCGTTACCGGCCGGGCCGCCGGGCTACTGCACCGCGACCGGGTGCGGTTCGGCCTGCCGAAGGCCGTGATCGGCCACACGCGGCCCCTGGAGTGGCCCGCCGGCGTCGAGCCGTTCGTGATCGAATTTCACTCCACCACCGACGCGCTGGCCCTCGAGCTGGGGCTCGAGGCCGATCCGGCCGACTCCGTTCTTGCCGGGGGCGAATGCGCGTCGCCCGGCGCCGTTCTGTTCTAAACCCGACGACCTTCGATCAGGAGATCCGACATGCCCCGAGCGCTCGTCGTCGACGATTCGACTCTCGTCCGCACCAAGGTTGCCCATGCGCTGACCGACGCGGACTTCACCGTGGAGGTGGCCAAGGACGGCGCCGAGGCCTACGCGCGGTTTCTCGAGACCACGTTCGACCTGGTGATCACCGACATCCTGATGCCGGTGTCGAACGGGCTCGAGTTGCTCAAACGCATCCGCCATCTGAACGCGCGCGTGCCGGTGATCGTGCTTAGTTCGGCCTCCGATCGGCAGATCGTGGACCAAGCGCGCGGCCTGGGCGCGAGCGGCTACCTGCTCAAGCCATTCGACGCCGAGGCGCTGCTCAAAAAGATCTGGACGGTGATGCGGCTCGAGACGAGCTGTCACTGAGGCGCCGAAGCGACACGCTCCTTAGGGTTGCGCGAAGGCCTCGTTCATTCCCTCGCGAACCTGCTCCGGCGTCAGGTCCTTGATGTGCGTGGCGAAGGACCGGCGATGGCCGAACGGATCGCTCACCGCGCCATAGCGATCGCCCCAGAACATGTCCGCGGGCGGCATGAACACCGTGGCCCCGGCCGCTTCGGCCCGCTTGACCGCCGCGTCGCAATCGGGCACGTAGCGGTGAATGGTGACCGGCGTTCCCCCGAGCGCCGTGGCCGTGCCTGATTTGCCGCCGCAGAATTCGGGGAAGTCGTCGACCAGAAAGACGTGGCTCTGACCAATCCGGATGGCCGCGTGCATGATCCGCTGGCCGTCGGGGGCTAGCATTCGCATCAACTCCTCGGCCCCAAAAGCCTTCTTGTAGAACTCGATGGCCGCGGAGCACGGAGCGCACACCAGGTGCGGAATCAGGCCTTCGAGGCCGGGAGGAACCGGTTGAATCGACGGGCTCATGGGCGACTTCCAGTGTGGGAGTGATCGGAAAGCAAAGGCCGTCATCTTGCCGCGCTTGGCGACGATCCGCCATCCCTCGCACTAGGAAGACTGCTTGCAGTCGGCCGTCGATCGCCCAATTCGCCCAACGTGCCTTGACCGCCCCTGGCCACGGCCCCTAGACTCTCGCCCGATTCTGGCGCGACGGCGTGCGGAAAGGATTCCGCCTCCGACTGTTGCGCGTTCTTTCCGGCGGCCTGGTGATGAGGCGACGCAGCGGTCTGGCGTGGACATTCTGGGGGGCGCTCGCCGTCTCGCTGGCTTGCCCGCAACGAGCGCGAGCGGCCGATGATGAGGCTTTCATCTCCGACGAAGCCGAAGTTCCGCAGGCTGAACCACGGGCAGGCGCACGCAACGTGCCTCCCAGGGCGACGTCGACCCAGACCGCGCGGCGCGCCCCGCCTAAGGCCTGGCCCGCCGCGCCGCCGCTCGCGCCACGGCCCCAACGCGCCTCGTGGCTGAGCGCGACGCCGCTCGGCGCCTGGCAGCAGCGCCGCGACGCGCTGCGCCGGCTGGCGGAACTGGGGGCGGCGGTTGAAGAGCTGTCCGACGGGGAAGGCCGGCGCACGTTCTGCGTTCGCTGGGGCGGAGGGGACGAAGCGCTGCCGGCAATTGCTCGGCTGCCCGATGTCCGTCTGCTCGATCTCGAGCGGAGCCAGGTCACCGACCGCGGTCTGCCGGCGCTCGCCGGCATGAAGTCGCTGCGGGCCCTCAAGCTGCAGCAAACGCGCGTCACCGATGCGGGGCTTGCCGCGCTCGCGGGCTTGAACGACCTCGAGGGCCTGGCGCTCCATGACACGCGAATCACCGGGGCCGGGCTGCGTCATCTGGAGGCGATGCCAGCGTTGCGGCAACTCAACGTTTCTTGGACCAAGGTCGGCGACGAGGGGCTGCGCCACGTCGGCGCTCTTACCGCGCTCGAAGAGCTCGGCCTCTATGGCGTCGGCATCGAAGGCCCCGGACTCGCGCAGCTCGCCAAGCTCACCAAGCTCCGCGCGCTCCGGCTGAGCAGCAATCCGCTCGAGCCCGGCAGCCTGCGGCCGATCCGCGGGCTGCCGCTCGAATCGCTGTGGCTGGACCAAACCGGCGTCACCGACGACGACTTGGCCTCGCTCGAAAACCTGACCAGCTTGCGCAACCTGTCGCTGTGCGACACCGAAATCACCGATCGTGGGCTCGAAGCGCTGGCCCGGCTGCCGATCATCGAATCGCTCGACTTGGCCAACCTGCCGATCAGCGACGCAGGGCTCGAAGCGCTGGCGCAACAGAGGACGCTCGAAGAGTTGCGCCTGGATGGCAGCGACGTCACGGACCTGGGCATGCGCCACCTGACGCAGCTCACGGGCTTGCGCGTGCTCAGCCTCCGCGGCACAAAGATCGGCGACGCCGGGCTCGCGCCCATTGCTACGCTCGTGCGGCTCGAAGCGCTCGACCTCTCGGAAACCGACGTCGGCGATCTCGGGCTGGCTCAACTGCACAGCCTGCCGCTCTTGGCCGAGTTGAACGTACGCGGGACGCAGGTGTCCGATCGGGCGCTGAGCGAATTGCAGGCGGCGCAGCCGAACCTCGCCATCTTCGGCCGGCCCGGGCAATCAGGCGACGCCGTGCCGGGGGGCAGCTACGGATCGCAAATCAACCGGGGAAGGATTCCTCAAAACGGCTGGTAGTTGGTGGGCGGCCGAACACGCGGAATCAGGGATCGATCGATGCGACTCAACATTAAGCAGTTCATCGCGTGGCTGGCGCTATGCGCCAGCGCCTTTCCCGTTCGCGCCGACGACTGGCCGCAATTTCGTGGCCCCACGGGACAGGGCGTGAGCGCCGCCAAGCAAGCCCCGATCGCTTGGAGCGAGCAGGAGGGCGTTACGTGGCGCACGCCGATTCCCGGCCAAGGCTGGTCGTCGCCGGTCGTCTACGCGCGCCAGGTCTGGCTCACCACGGCAATCGAGGCGGAAGGCAGCCTGCGGGCGATCTGCCTGGACTTCGCGACGGGGGAGATCCAGCGCGACGTCGAAGTGTTTCGCCGCGCCGATCTAGGGCGGATCAATGCCCACAACACGCACGCGTCGCCCACTCCGGTGCTCGACGGCGACTTGGTGTTCGTCCACTTCGGCAGCCAGGGAACGGCGTGCTTGAACACGGATGGCCAGGTGCTGTGGCGCAACGAGGGCCTGAAATACGACCAGAGCCACGGGCCTGGGGCTTCCCCGATTGTATGGAACGACCTGTTGATCGTCGCCTGCGACGGCGTCGATCGGCAGTTCGTGGCGGCGCTCGACAAACGCACGGGGCGGCTGCGCTGGCAGCGCGACCGCGTCGGCCTGCCGGCCTACAGCACTCCGCTGGCGGTGCGGCACGCCGGCGGGGACCAAATCGTGTCGGTGGGAGGCGGCCAGGCGATCGCCTATGCCCCGCGCACCGGCGAGGAGATTTGGAAATTCCGCTTCGAAGGCTACTCCACCGTGCCGCGCCCCGTGGCCGCCGGCGGCCGCGTCTTCATTTGCTCGGGCTACGAAACGCCGTCGCTGTACGCGATCGATCTCGCTGGCCAGGGAGACGTCACCGATACCCACCTCGCCTGGGCGGCCCGGCGGGGCGTGCCGCACAATCCCTCGCCGCTGATCGTGGGCCGGCAGATGTTTCTGCTCAACGACAAAGGAGTGCTCGTCTGCCTGAGTGTGGCCGAGGGCCATGAACTCTGGCGAAAACGGCTGCGGGGCAACTTCCTCGCCTCGCCGCTCTTTGCAGCCGGGTGCATCTACGCCACGAACGACGAAGGAACCACTTATGTGGTCGACCCGGCCGGCAAGGGCCAGATTGTGGCCGAGAACCGGCTCGAGGGGCGCGTGGCCGCTTCGCTGGCGGCCGTAGGAGGCGCGCTCCTCATCCGCACCGATCAGGCGCTCTACCGGATCGACGCCCCAGATCAGGGCGTGGTCACGGCGGCGGCCGAAGAGCTGCGCTAGCCATCGGTCGCGCGCTGCTCGGCCGTTCCCCACGCCGGCTCCCCTCCCGGCGGTCAGAAAAAAGCCATACTTCGGCGAGATGCCGGTAGTGCTCGGCCGCCGCGGCTTGCCCAGGGGCAAGACGAGCGGGCGGACCGCTTTTTTCGGGGAAAACACGATGAATCTGCGTTCGCTCGCGTGGCTGGCCGCCGTGGGTGGGGTGTTGACGGTTGCAACGACGGGGGCCGCGCAGCCCCCCGAGGTGAAGCCCGTGGTCAAATCGGCCCTGGTGGGCTTGCCGGGGGTCTATGTCCATTTGACCGAAATCGCTCCGGCCGGGGCCTCTGCCGACGTCTCGCCCAAGTTCCTCCGCCAGACGATCGAAGACCGCCTGAAGGAGGCCGGCATCCGCGTGCTCTCGCGCGAGGAACTGGCCTCGACCCCCGGCACGCCGATCCTCGAAGTGCAGTTCTGCCTGCTGCGGCATGAAACGCTGGCCCTTTACCAATACAGCATCGAGACGGTGCTCTGGGAGAAGGTGGCCCTCGAGCGCAATCGCGACCTGGTGGTGCAAGCGGTGACCTGGCGTTCCGGCGTGAAGTTCGGCAACGCGCTGGGCGAGTTGCTTTCGGGGCGCATTCAAGACGTGTTCGATTACCAGATCGGCCGCTTCGTCCACGATTACGACGCCGCCAACCACGGCGACCGGCCGGTCCGCGCAGAGGGGCCGCCGACGACGCCAGGACCGACGACGGCGCCGGACGCCGCGGCGCCGTCGCCGAACGACGTGCAGCCACAGACTGAAGCAGCCCCGCCTGCTCCCAGCGATGCGGATGCACCGAGCGCCGACGCGCCCGATCTCGACGACTCCCTGCCGACGCCCGACGCGCCGGCCAACTAACGCTCGCTGGAAACTCGCCGCCGGAGCCGGAGTTTTTTCCTTGGCCTCGGTGTTGCGGGGGGTAGCGAGGGCCGCTAAACTACCGCCGCTTTTTCGACCGCCGGCTGCACTTCGGGACACGCGCCGCCGGCGGCCGTCCTGCTCCCACGTCGTCCCAACATGTCAGCGTTCCAAGGATCGTTTGGATGGGTAAGCGCATTTACGTAGGCAATCTGCCTTGGTCCACCACGTCGGACTCGTTGAAGGCCATGTTCGCCGAGCATGGCTCGGTGCGCAGCGCCGAAGTCGTTTCCGACCGCGAAACGGGCCGCTCGCGCGGCTTCGGCTTCGTGGAGATGGAATCGGACCAGGATTGCGCGGCCGCGATCGAAGCCCTCAACGGGCAGAGCATCGATGGCCGAGACTTGACCGTCAATGAGGCTCGCGAGCGCTCGCCCCGGCCCGCCGGAGGCGGCGGTGGCGGCGGACGCGGACGGGGCGGCTACGGCGGCGGAGGCGGCGGCGGCTACGGCGGCTATCGCCGCTAGATTCGCAGCCTGCATTTCAGCAATCTTTCACCCCTGTCGGCCCCCACGGCCGACAGGGGTTTCTTCTTGCGCCCCTGCTCGCCGCGATTTGTTACAATCGCAGCCCGCTTCGCCTCGTGTTCCCTGGTTTCTTTGGCCGGCAGGACTGCTCGTGAGCTCAAACCCACCCTTGGAAATCGACTGTCACTCGCTCAAGCGGAAGCTCGACGCCGGCGACGATTTGCTGGTCGTCGACTGTCGCGAACCGCACGAGCACGAGATCGTGCATCTGACGCAAGCCAAGCTGCTCCCGATGAGCGAGTTGGGCGGCCGGCTGGCGGAACTCGAGCCCCACCGCGGCCAGCCAATCGTCGTGCATTGCCACCATGGCGGGCGCAGCCTCCGCGTCGCCCAGTGGCTCCGCGACCAAGGATTTGGCAAGGCGCAAAGCCTGGCAGGCGGCATCGACGAATGGGCCGTGGCGATCGACCCTTCGCTGCCACGCTACTAAGGGCTTGTCACCCTTGGAAGTTCGGGCTGCCCGATCCCTCCCTGGTCGAGCCTTGCGGACCCCTACACGGGCCGGGCAGCATTTTTGGCCGGCGCGCCAAACGATCGCTCGCGTCCCTTGCTTGCGCTGCGCGCCTAGTGTGGCGCGGCGTGATTTCACTCTCCGCGCAAGGCCGGCACGAGCGCCGCCTGCAGCGTCGAGCGAACGGCCAACGCGCCGGCGGTCAGCCCAGCCGCCAGCACAAGCAGGAGCGTGGTCGCCAGCCAGAGCCAGGGGATCGCCGCCCCTCCCGCCAACAGGTGCGGCGCCACGGCCACCAGCGCCGCGAGCACGCCCGCGCCTAGCCCCAGCGCGAGCAGCAGCGCGTTCTCGAGCAACACCATGGCCGCCAGGCGGCTGCGGCGGAAGCCGGTTGCCTGCAAAAGCGCGAGTTCGCCGCGCCGCTCGAAGACGCTCCGCAATTGCACGGTCGCCAGCCCCAGCGTGCCGAGCAGCAGCCCCAGAGCGCCCAGGCTTTGAAACGTTTGCAGGTAGGTGTTCTGCACCGCAAGAAAGCCCGCCAGCCGATCGGCCGAGGCTTGCACGTCGAGCCCGTAGTCGCCCAATGTGTTTTCGAGCGCGGCGCTGACCGCGGCCTGCCGATCGGCCGGCGCGTCGATCAAGAAGAACCGCTGGCCGCTGACTTCAGGAAAGTGCTTCAGGAGCTGCCGCTCGCCGAGCAGCACGTCTCCTTGAAAGATGCTGTTCTGCAGCAGGCCCACCACCTGCAGCCGCAGCTTGTCGCCGCGCGCATCGGTGACGTCGAACGTCTCGCCGACGCCGTTCCACAGGTGCAAGCTGTACATGGCCGTGGCCATATCGAGGATCGCCGGCACGACGGGCACGCCTTCGGCCGCCGGCAGCTCGCGCTCGAGCAGCCGCCAGGGGTTGCGGCGCTCCTCGTCGCTCGTGGCCGCTGTGGCCATCCAGGCGAACGCGTGCGCGGGCGATCGGTCCGTCAGCTCCGCCAACTCGGTCGGCACGCCCAGCATCCGCGGCTCGCGCGGCTGATAAAGATTCAAGCAGCTTGCATCGTCGCCAGCGCGAACGCGAAAGGCGATCGTCTTCGCCGCCGCGAGCGTGGCCGCCTCTTCGCCAAAGAAGCCGAGTTGCTCGCGTCCCTCGGCGGTGTTTAGGTTGCCGTAGATCGGTTGATCGCTCTGAGCCACAAGGGCAAACCCGCCCGCGCCGGCCGCCGAGGGATCGAGCTGGAAGGCGCTGATCGCCACGATGAGAAACGTGGCGGCGGCGACGAGCCCGATCGTGAGCGTGCTGCGGAGTGGATTGCGCCCCGCGTTGCGCAGCGCGAGCACGAGCAAGGGAGCGCCTGAGCCGGCGCGAATTGCACCGAGCCGCCCGGCGCGAAGCTGCGCCCACAGCGCGGCGAGCAAAGCCGCCAGCGTGAACACGCCCGCGCCAAAGAACGCGCCCGCCTGCGCCTCGGCCCCGAGGCGTGAGGCGGCGATGCCGAGTCCGAGGGCCAAGAGCAACATCACGGCGGCCGCAATCATCCAGCGCCCCGCAGGCCGCGGCTGCCACGAAGCGCCGGCCATCGTTTGACCGGCCAGCAGCGACCGCGCCGGCAACCGTGCCATCCGCCGCGCAGTGAGGTAAATCGCCAGGAGAGACACGAGGACACCGGCGAACAAGCCAACGACGAGGCTCATCGGCGTCACGTAGAGTTGCAGGAACGGCGTTCGAATCGCCGCCAGCCACCAGGTGCGCAAGCCAGCGAGCATCAGCCAGGCATAGCCGATGCCCAGGGCCGCGCCGGCCAGGCCGCCGAGCGCGGCGACCACCAACCCCTCGGCCAACAGCAACCGCCGCACGGAGCGTTCGCGCAAGCCGACTGCGAGCAACAGTCCCATCTCGGCCGCCCGCCGTTCGACGCCGAGGCGGAACAGGAGCGCCACGAGCATCACCGCGGCCGCGATCAAGAACATGCTGAAGCCGAGGAACAGGGCGTTGAACGGCGTGGTGCCAGCTGCGGCCAGCAGGGCTTGCCGCTTCACTGGCTGAAGGACCAGGCCGAGGTCTGCGGGGGCGAGCTTCAGGCTCGCGGCCAGAGTTTCGGCAGTGACCCCGTCGGCCGCGGCTACGCGGATCGACGTCGTGTCGCCAAACCGGCTCCCCCAGAGCCTGCGGGCAGCCGCCAGCGAGACGAAGGCCTTGGGCGTAGCGCGGTATTCATCCCAGTAGGCCTCGTCCTGGTCGCGCACCCGCTTCGAATCGAACGGAAAGGGCGGATCCCAGTTGTCGATCGACTCCTGGTCGGTCACTCCCTTGAGCTCCGGCGTGAGGCTGCGGTCGACCGCCGGGCCCTCCATCGCGGCGATCGCTTTCAGGCGAAACTCGGCTGGCGGCTCGTGCTCCTTGGCTTCGCCGTGCGTGCTCTCGGGGGCGAAGTAGCGCAGCCGAATCGTGTCGCCGGGCGAAGCGCCCAGATCTTTGGCGGCCCACTCGTTGAGCACGATCTCGTCGTCGGCCAGGGGCTCGATCGTTTGCCCTTCAGGCGTTTTGAAGGGCCCGAACGGCGCCTCCGCGGCGAGCGTGAGCCCGGCGACCGTGGAGTAGGGAATCGATTTGTCGCCCGACTCGATCGAGTTGGCGAGATACGTGATCGCCGGCTGCGGGTTCAGCGGCTTCCAGTCGACCAGCGCCGCAGACACCACCTCGGGCTCGAGCAGCATCCGCTCGCTCGCGAGGGTGAAGTAACCGCTGGGCATTTTGGTGATCGTGAGGCCGTAGTCGGCCAGCGTGGGTCGCAGCAGGTCGGCGGGGTCGAGCTCGTTTGCTTTATGTTCGTCAAACGCCTTTTCCGCCAGGAAGAGCGCGTTCACCTTGCCGGCCTGGCCGATGATTCGCTCGAGCGTAGGCAGCGCCGCGAAGGCGTTGTTGGGGAGCTGCTGCGTGGGGCGAAGACCGAAGCGGCCCAGCCCCTCGGCCGGCACGATCGCGCTCACGCGCAGCCGCCGGCTCTGCACCGTCTCGGTTTTCTTCCCTAGCGGGCTATCGGCTGGAATCTCGTTGACCACCGGCACACGGAGCAGCACATCGTCGCCGACGTTCGCTCCCAGCTCGCGGGCGAGCGGCTCGTTGAGCACGAGGTCGTCGCTCCCCGGCGGCGCAACTTTGATGTCGCCAAAACTCCAGAATCGCGGGTCGGCGCCGAGCACGGTCACGTCGTTCGCCCGCGCCGCCTGCTTCGCGCCGGGCAGCTCGACGGTGCCGCGAAGCAGGATCGCCGGCACGGCGGGCTCGAACGCCTCGGCGAACTTCGGCTCGGCCGAAAGCTCGCGGGCCAACTCGGAGCGAAACAACCGCGGCGCCACGAGCGCATGATCGATCCGCCCCAACCGGTCGAGCGCCAGGCTGCGCAAGCTGCCGCGGACCGAATCGCCCACGACCAGGGCCCCGGTGAGCACGGCCGTGCCGGCCAGCACGCCGAGGGCCACAGCCAGGTTGAGCCGCCAATGATGCGTGAGAGTGTGGAGGAGCAGTCGGAGCATGAGCGGAAGATCGAGGTCGCGGGGAGCGGAACAACGCCATTGTGGCGTATCGGCAGGCCCGTGTTCCAGGTGGCATCGGTTCGGATCGAGAGACCCGCGCTTGTTCCGATCTTGCCGCTCAGTTACCGTCAGTCGGGGGCCTGCCTTTGAGTACGCACTATGCCCTCGCGAAACTTGGTTTGGCTTGCCGCTTGCTTGATCGGCGCCGCGCTGGCCGCTTCCGCCGCGGCGGCCGACGGTCCGCGCTCCCCCGCCGCGAGCCTGGCGACGATGCAGTTGGCCGATCCGAACCTCGTGATCGAGCTGGTGGCGACCGAGCCCGACGTGGTGAGTCCGGTGGCGATCGCCTGGGACGCCGCCGGGCGGATGTACGTGGCGGAGATGCGCGACTACCCGCTCGGTCCGGGGACGGGGCAAATCACCCGGCTCGTGGACTCTGACGGCGACGGCCGCTACGAACAGTCAACGGTTTTTGCGACCGGCCTGCCGTTCCCCAACGGTCTGCTCCCTTATCGCGACGGGCTCCTCGTCACGGCCGCACCGGACCTGTGGTTCCTGCGCGACGCCGACGGCGATGGCCAAGCCGAGGAGGGCGCCAAGCTCTGGACCGGCTTCGGCGAAGGCAATCAGCAGCTTCGCGCCAACGGCCTCGCTTGGGAGCTCGACGGTTGGGTCTACGGCGCCAACGGCCGCAGCGATGGCAGCGTGCGGGCGCCCGACCAGCCGGAAGGCCAAGCGATTTCGATTCGCCAGCGCGACTTTCGCTTCCACCCGGCCGAGAACAAGTTCGAAGCGATCGTGGGGGGCAGCCAGTTCGGCCTCGCCTGGAACGACTGGGGCGAGCGCTTTCCTTCTTGGAACACGAACCCGCTGCGGCACGTGGTGCGCGACGCGATCGTCGACGATTTGGGCCACGAATCGGCGGGCGAACTAAACGACTCGCTTGCCGAAGGGGGCGAATGGGGGCTGCTCTATCCGGCCGCCGCCCGCCCCGAGACGTTCAACCGCGAGCCGGTCGACCGGTTCAATGCCAGCTGTGGGCCGGCGATCTATCGCGACGACTTGCTCGGCGACGACTATCGAGGGAACGCCTTCGTGTGCGAGCCCCTCCTGAGCCTCGTGCATCGTCGGCGGCTCGTGCCGCAAGGCGTCACCTACGTGGCCGACCGCACCGAGCGCGAGGCCGAGTTCCTGGCGTCGACCGACGCCTGGTTCCACCCCGTGAACCTGACCACAGGCCCCGATGGTTGCCTGTATGTCGTCGATTTCTATCGCCGCTGGGTGGAGCACCCGCTCTATGTGCCGGAGAGTTTGCGCGACTCGGCCAATTGGCGCGAAGGGGCGCAGCATGGCCGGATTTGGCGGATTCGGCCAAAGCAGGCGCAGCCGCGCACGATCAAAGTCTGGCCGGCCCAGGCAAACACATCGGCGCTCGTCGCGCTCCTGGAACACTCCGGCGGTTGGTGGCGAGAGATGGCGCAGCGGCTGCTCGTCGAATGGCGCGACCCGACGGCGGTCGATCTGCTGCTGCAAACGATGAAGAGCTCGCCGCGAGCGCTCGCCCGGCTGCACGCGCTCTACGCCTTAGCGGCGATGCAGTCGCTCGGCGACGCGCAGCTCGTCGGGGCACTCAACGACCCCGCGGCCCGAGTTCGTCGCCATGCGGTTCGGCTGGCTCGCGGCCGCCCTCACGATGCTGAAGTCCAAGGCGCGCTTGCCCACCTCGCTAAAGACCCCGATCCAACGGTGCGCTTCGAGCTGGCTCAGACCGCGGCGTCGCTGGCGCCTGAAGTACGACTGCCTCTCTTGGCAAAGCTGGCTGCGAGCGACGCCGGGGACCGCTGGATGCGCTTGGCGCTCGTGGCCGCAGCAGGTTCAAAGAGTCTGGAACTCGTGGATCAGTTGATCGCTAACCCCACGGGCGACGGTGACCAGGTCTTGCTCGCCGATTTGGCCACGCGGATCGGCCAAACCGGCGACGACGCCCGGGCCATCTTGTGTCTCACGAAATTGTCCAGCGGAAATGCGGGCAGCAAGTCTGCTCTGGCTGCGCTCGCGGGGCTTGGCGAAGGGCTCGAGCGGCGCGGACGGCCGCTACGCGCTTGGCTCGCCGAATCGCCGGCGGAGTTGGCCTCCCTGAGCGAGTCGCTCCAAGCAAGTTTCGCGGCCGCGAGAGCAGCGGCTGCCAGCGCGCCGGATGTCGGGCATCGCGCGCTCGCCGTCGCGGTGCTCGCCCACGATCCGGCCGCGGCCGCAGGCCCCCTCTTGATTGCCTGCCTGCCCGCCGACCAACCGGAGGCGGTGCAGCAAGCGGCCGTCCGCGCCCTGGGCCAGAGGGCGATTGCCGCCGAGCTCACGGAAATGCTCGATCGCTACGAGCGCTGCACGCTGCCGACGCGGCGCGAGATCGTGCTCGCGGCCTTGCGTAAACCGGCCGGCCTGCCGGTGCTGGTCGCCGCCCTCGAAGAGGGAGCGCTGCCGCTGGCGGAACTCGACCCTGCGGCGCGCGACGTATTGCGACGCGCCGACGACCCGGCGCTTCACGACCGCATCGAGAAGCTGCTCGCCGCGGCGCCGGGTACGGATCGCCAGCAGGTGCTCGATCAGCATCAAACCGTTTTGAATCAGTTGGGCGACGCACGCCGCGGGGCGGCCGTCTTCGCCAAGCACTGCCTGACCTGCCATCAGGTCGCCGGCCGGGGGCAGCGCGTAGGCCCCGACCTCTCCGGCATCGCCAGCCGCCCCAAGGCCGCGCTGCTCGAAGACATCTTGGCTCCGAGCCGCCAGATTGCGGGCGACCAACAAGCCTACATGCTCGTCACGAGCGATGGCCAGGTGTTGCTGGGCCTGCTGGCCCGCGAGACCAGCGACGCGGCGACGCTGCGGCGCGCCGAAGGCTTGGAAGACGTAGTCCCTCGATCCCAAATCGACACCCTTCGAGCCACCGGCCGCTCGCTGATGCCGGAAGGCTTCGAACAGCAGATTCCGGCCGAAGGGTTGGCCGATTTGCTCGAGTTCCTCAAAGCGCCTCGAGCCGAACTGTTCGACGCCAATCCCCCCGGCCAGTAGCAAAAATCTGCCGCAGCATTCGCTGATCGCATGACCAACCTTTTCTTGCCCGTTGGCGCGGATTCGGCTACTCTGACAATCGTCCCCTAAGTCATTGGTCGTTGGGAGCTTAAGCAGTGACGCTGCTCTTGATCGTGGTCGTGTCGGCGGTGGTGCTGAGTGTGGCCTACGCCACCTATGGGCGGCTGCTGGCGAAGTTGCTGCAGATCGACCCGAACGTCGAAACGCCGGCCTACGAGCTGCGTGACGACGTCGACTATGTGCCGACCGAGACCAAGTTCTTGATGAGCCAGCACTTCTCGGCCATCGCCGCGGCGGGGCCCATCGTGGGGCCGATCACCGCCGGCGTGATGTTCGGCTGGTTGCCGGCTCTGATCTGGATTCTGGTCGGCTCGATCTTCATCGGCGGCGTTCACGACATGACGGCCCTGGTGGCCAGCGTGCGCCATAAGGCCCGCTCGATTGCCGAGGTGGTCCGCGACCACATGACCCAGCGGTCCTACCTGCTGTTCCTGTCGTTCGTGTGGCTGGCGCTCGTCTATATCATCGTAGCCTTCACCGACATCACGGCCGGCTCCTTCGTGGGATTGCAGGAGCTCGAGAATGGCCAGAAGGTGACCGGGGCCGGCATTGCCACCAGTTCGCTCCTGTACCTGGTGCTGCCGATCATCATGGGGCTGCTGTTGCGATACACCAAGCTTTCGGTCGGCTGGGCGACCGTCATCTTTCTGCCGCTCGTGGGGCTGGCGATTTGGATCGGCCAGCAGCCTGGCTGGGGGCTCGATTTCGCCGCGATGTGGCAGGGCGCGAATCCCGACCTGACGCCCGAGGCGGCCCAGGCCACCGCCCGCAAGACCTGGGACGTGCTGCTGCTCGGCTACTGCCTGGTGGCAGGGGCCATTCCCGTCTGGCTGCTGCTCCAGCCGCGCGGGCATTTGGGGGGCTATTTCCTCTATATCGCCCTGGCCGGCGGGATGCTGGGGCTCGTGCTCGGTGGACTGTTCGAGCCGAGCGAGGGGATTAAGTACCCCAAGTTTTTGGGCTGGACCTCCGCCAGCGGCGCCACGCTGTTTCCCATGCTGTTCATCACCATCGCCTGCGGCGCCTGCTCGGGCTTCCACTCGCTGATCGCCAGCGGTACGACCTCCAAGCAACTTCGTCGTGAAACCGATGCCCGCCCCATTGGCTACGGCACGATGTTGCTCGAGGCCATGGTGGCCATCGTGTCGCTCTGCTGCGTAATGGCGGTCACGCGCGAAACGATCGGCGACAAGGTGCAGCCGAACTTCATCTACGCCCGCGGCATCGGCAACTTCTTGAACACCCTGGGCGTGCCGCCGGCGTTGGGCGTGTCGTTCGCCTTAATGGCCTTCACCACGTTTGTCTACGACACGCTCGATGTTTGCACGCGGCTGGGCCGCTTCATCATCCAGGAGCTCACCGGCTGGCAGGACGCCCGCGGCCGCTGGCTGGGCACGACGCTCACGGCCGGCGTGCCGCTGTTCTTTGTGATGCAGTCGATGACCGATGCCGCGGGCAAGCCGATCCCGGTGTGGCAGGCATTTTGGAGCCTGTTCGGCGCGAGCAACCAGCTGCTGGCCGCACTCACGCTGCTGGGCGTCACCGTGTGGCTGTGGCGCACCCGCGGCGCCTGGTGGGTTTGGCTGGTCACCGGCGTGCCCATGGTCTTCATGTACGCGATGAGCGCCTGGGCGCTTGTCGACATCATTCGTGCCCGCTTCAAGGCGGGCCTGTCGACCGATCTGGTGGCCTGGATCGCCGTGGTGCTCGTGGCGCTGGCGGCGCTGATGCTCGTCGAAGCGGCGCGGGTGCTGTTCGTGCGACAACCGATCGCCCGGCCCCCCGCGGGGCGGGCCGTACGGGCAACCGCGTAGGGTCCGTCCGCACGCGTCCTGATCGTCGACCCCATCAGAATCTCGCGGCCCGGGAGCCGAATTTGCCCGGTCCGGCGTCTATAATGGACGGAGTCCATCAACCGGCGTTCTCCGGTTGGCCGGCCGATCGGATTTGGCCACCTAGCCCCAAGTAGCATTGGCATGAGCAGTTCCGCCGTCCGGCCTGGCCCCGCGCCCGCTCCCGAGGATCGCGGGCAATATGTGGAATTCGAGCAGTTCATCGACCGCCGGATTCAGCAGACCCGCGGGCAGGTGAAGTTCGTCGACCTGGCGAGCGGCGTGCTGGTGTGGCTGTCGGCGTCGGTGTTGTTCCTGTTGGCCGCTGCGCTCGTCGACGCCTGGATCTGGCCGCTGCCGGGCTGGGGTCGATTCACCTTCTGGCTGGCGGCGATCGGAGGCAGCCTGTGGTTCCTCGGTACGCGCGTAGCGCCGCTTCTGCTGCGGCGAATCAATCCGCTGTATGCCGCCGCTGCAATCGAGCGCGGCAAGCCGACGCTCAAGAACAGCGTCGTGAATTTCCTGCTGCTCCGCGACGCCGCCGCTCCCGTGCCGACGGCCGTCTTCGAGGCGGTGGAGCGGCAGGCCGCGGCAGGCTTGGCCCATGCGCCGCCGGAACAAAGCGTCGACCGCGGCAGCGTGGTGCGGCTGGGCTACGTGCTGCTGGCCATTGTGCTGTTGGCGGCGTTCTACACCGTTGCTTCGCCCAAAGACCCACTGCGCACCGTGGCCCGCGTGTTCCTGCCTTGGGCCGACATCCCGCCGCCGGCACGGGTCACGTTGTTGTCGGTCGTGCCGGGGGATGTCGAGGCGTTCCACGGCCAACAGGTTGACGTGAAGGTAGAGGCCGAAGGCAACGCCGACGCGGCCACTCTCTTCTACACCACGGCCGACGGCACGCGCGTCGACCAGCCGATTCCGCTGCACCGCGCCGAGGGCGCCTTTCACTTTTCCGGCAACCTGCCGGAGACCGACGCCGGCCTGCAGCAAGATTTGCTCTATCACGTACAAGTGGGAGACGCCCTCTCGCCCAAGTATCGCGTGAAGGTGTTGGCCACGCCGACGATCACCGTCGACTCGATCGAATACCACTACCCGGCCTATACGGGACTGGCCACGCACCGTGTGGAGAAGCAGGGAGACATCGAGGCGCTCGATGGAACCAAGGTCGTCATTCGCGCCACGACCAATGGCGACATTAAGAGCGCCCACATGGACCTCAAGAGCGACGGAAAGTTCGATCAGCCGCTCAAATTCGAGGGACGCTCCGCGGAACTGGCGCTGCCGCTCGTGATTCCCCCGGAGCACGGCCCACGGCCGTACCTGAGCAACTACGAGTTGCGGTTCACGAACACGGCCGGTCACTCTACCCGGCAACCCATTCGCTACAGCCTGGCTGTGACGCCCGACCTCCCCCCCGAGGCTCGGCTCCTGCAGCCTTTGGGGGCCGAGGTCGACGTGCCGGAAAACGCCGCGATCGTGCTCGAGACCTCAGCGATCGACCCCGACTTCGCACTGCGCAGTGTCGTGCTCACCGGCACGAAAAGCGACCAGCCGCTGTTCGAACAGAAACTGCTCGACGAAGTCCGCACAGGGCAGTTCGGTCACAAGTTCACGTTCGCGCCGACGCGTTACAAACTCGCGGCCGGCGACGACGTCGTGGTCCAGGTCCGCGCCGAAGACAATCGCCTCCCCAAGCCAGGCACGGGGCGCAGCACCGAGCTCTTGATCCACGTCGTAGCGCCAGACCCTCGGGCCGAGCGGCAGCCGCGCGAAGCGGGCGACGCCGGGGAAGAGTCGCCGCCGGACGAAGGCAAGGCCGCCGATGAGCCGCGGCAGCCCAATCGCCAGCGGCAGGGAGAGCGCAGCAGCGAGCAAGACAACGACCAGGGCGAGGGCCAGCAGAACGACCAGAAGACTCGTCAGCAGCCCTCGAAACAACGCGATCCTCAAGAGCAGGGCCAGCAAGAAAAGACCGACGACGGGCAGCAGCAAGACCAGCAGTCGGGCGAAGGAGGCCAAGGCGGCGGCGAGGGTGGACAATCAGGCGGCAAACAATCGGGCGGCGGCGGCCAACAGGGCCAGGGGAACGACGGTCAGTCGGGCAACGACCAACAGCAGGCCGAGGGGGGAGAGCAGGGCCAAGGCGGCCAACAGGGCGCCAAGGGAGACCAGTCGAGTAAGTCGTCCGGCGGCGAGTCGGGCGATTCGCAGGGTGAAGAGAACGGCCAAGGGGGCGAAGCGAACCAAGGGGGTCAAAGCGGCAAAGGCCGCCAAGGCAAGCAATCCGGCGGCGCGGGATCAAAGCAAGGGGGCGAGAGCGGCAAGGATTCAGCCAATGAACCGGTCACCAACGACGGCGACGCCTACGAGAAGATCCTCGACCACCTGAAGCAAAAGGAGGGGGAACAAGGGGACCAGCAGCAGGGCAAGCAGGCCGACGGCCAGAAGCAGTCGCAGCGCGGCGAACGCGGCCAGGGCAAACAAGCGGCGGAGCAAGCAGGCGACCAAGGCCAGCAGGCCGAAGGCGAAGGCAATGCCGATCAACAGGGCAAGGGCGCTCCCGGCGCGGGCGAAAAGCAGCAGCCCATGTCACGCCCTGGGTCGCGTCAGCAGCAAGGCGTCAAGAATCAGGGCGGCGAAGCGGGCGCCGACGAGGGCCAGGATCAATCCGAGGGTCAAGCCGGCGGAGAGTCGGGCAAGGCGGCGGGCGAGAAGCAAGCCGGCAGCAAGAACTCGCGCAGCCAGCCGCAACCAGACGAGTCTGGTAAGCAAGGCGCCGGCCAGGGCGAAGCCGGTCACGAACAGGGCCAGCAGCGCTCCCAAGAGCGAACCGCCAACGAGGGCGCCAAGGGCGCCGGGAACGAGGCGGGCAAGGACGCTGCGGGCGAAGACGCCCAGGGGGGCGAGGGGCAAACGCCGAGCGATCAGCAGGGGGGCCAAACGCCGCAACCGGCCGGTGGGAAGCAGGGCGAGGCGGGCAAGCAAGGCCAGGCCGGAAGACAATCTGGCGGTGGCGAGCAAGGCGCCGGCAAATCGCAGCCCGGCGACGCCGGCCAGCCCCAGCCAAACGCCCAACAAGGCAAGGGCAACAACTCCCCCGACACTACCGGCCAACAAAACGGCGGCGCTCCCAAGGACCAAGGCCAGCAAAAGCAGCGTGGCCAGGCCAACGAGCGCCCCCAGAACCAGCAAGATTCCGATGCCGGAGGTCAGCAGGGAGACGACTCGGCGGAACCGGCCACCGGCGAAAACGGACAACCGGGCGCGGGGCGCCCCGACCAAGGCAAAGGCGGCACGCCGCAGCCTCAGGGTCAAAACGAACCGAAGCCCAAGCAGCAGCGTGAGGGCGCTAAGCAAAAGCCCAAGGAGGGAGACAGCCCCCGCGGCGCGAGCGACAGCAACAAGCAGTCCGACACCCAAGGGGACGGCGACACCGGCCAACAGTCTGGCGGCGGCAACACCGGCGGCGGCCAATCGGCCGACAACCAGGGCAAGGGCTCAGCCGGCGAGAACACGCCTGACAACGAAGGCGGCGGCCGCTCGCAGGAGCAAGGCCCCGGCGAAACGGGGGAAGGCCCCGGCCAGCAGGACGAGGCGACCGCGCCCACCGGCGAAGCGAGCAAAGACGGCAAGCGCGGCAATGGCTCGAAGTCGGCGCCCGGCAATCGCGGTCAGCAGCCCGGCCAATCGCCGCCGAACAACCAGCAGTCCGAGCAGCAACCGGGCCAGGGCAAAACACAGCCGGGACAAGGCCGGCCAGGCCAGCCCAACACCGGCACGCAAGGCGAGCTGAACACGCAGCGTCCTGCCCCGCGCCCCGCAGGCCCGCGCGACGCCGGCCGAGAACCCGGCGGAGACGACGCCAACCTGGAGTACGCCGACAAAGCCACTGACCTGGTTCTCGAGCGGCTTCGCAACGACCTCAACAAAGGAAAACCCGACGCCGAGTTGCTCCGCAAGCTCGGCTGGTCGAAAGAGGACCTAGCCAAGTTCGTCCGCCGCTGGGAAGAGATGAAGCGCTCCGCGCGAACCGCCGACACGCCTGCGCCCCAGGCCCGCCGCGAACTCGACGCGGCGCTCCGCAGCCTGGGCTTGCGTCCCGCCGGCGCCAAGGTCGGCTCGAGCGCAGCCGGCGACACCGAACGCGGACTGCGCGAATCACGCAACAGCCGCCCGCCCGCTGAGTTCGAAGACGCGTTTCGAGCGTACTCGCGCGGAGTTTCTGGCGGCAAGGACTGAGCGCAGCCTCGGGGCCCTTCGGACTGTCCGCAGCGGGCATGGCCTGCCCGGCACGGCCCGCGCAATCCCGACTTGCCCGCTTCCCCGGCCGGCGTATCTTTGAAGAGGCGGGCTGCGCGAACCCAGGCGCAAGTCCCGCTCTCGTCTAGCCGTCTGCTGCCCGCCTGGTTCGGCGCGTTGCCCTGGGGCAACCGCCGCTGCATGGATTCTTGTGCGTGGGAACGCTCGTTTTGGGTGTTCTCCGCCGACGTTGCTTGGAGCATGAGGAGCTCGCCATGTCCGCAATCGCTTCGCCTACCTGGACGGGACGCCATTTGATTGCCGGGCGCGAGCTTCCCGGCGGCGGCCACACGTTCGAAAATCGCAATCCAGCACGGATCGACGAGCTGCTGGGCGTCTACCCGCGCGGCACGGCGGCCGATGTCGACGCGGCAGTTCGTGCCGCGCGCGAGGCCTTTCCCGCATGGCGGCGCACCAGCCGCATCAAGCGCGGCGACCTGTTCGACAACCTGGCGACGCTCATCAAGCGCGATCTCGAAGAGCTGGCCCACGTGCTCGCGCACGAGAGCGGTAAGATCCTGAACGAAGCCCGCGCCGAGGTCGTCGAGGGGCTGCACATGGTGCAGTACGTGTGCGGCACGGCGCGGCAGCCGACCGGGCAGGTCGTCGCGTCGGAGATCGACGCCAAGGATCTGTACGTGCGCCGCAAGCCGCGCGGGGTCGTGGCGGTGATCACCCCCTGGAACTTTCCCTTCGCCGTGCCGCTGTGGATGCTGGGGCCGAGCTTGCTCGAAGGCAACACCACGGTCTTCAAGCCTTCGGAAGAGACGCCCGAGATCGGCGCGCGGCTGGCCAAGCTGTTCGTCGAGGCCGGCTTTCCCGCGGGCGTGATCAACCTGGTGCACGGCGTCGGCGAAGAGGCAGGCGACGCCTTGGCCCGCCACGACGCGGTCGACGTGGTGTGCTTCACCGGCAGCTACGACGTCGGCTCGCACATCCGCCGGCTGGCCGCTGAGAGCGACCACAAAACTTGCGCCTGCGAGATGGGCTCGAAGAGCGCCGTGATCGTCTGCGAAGATGCGCAGCTCGATCTGGCGGTCAACGCCGCCCTCCTGAGCGCGTTCAAAACAACAGGGCAGCGCTGCGTGTCGGCGGGGCGGGCGATCGTGCATCGCAGCCTGATCGACCGCTTCAGCGAGCGGCTCGTGGCCGCTGCCCACAAGCTGCAGTTTGGCGACCCGTTCGACGGGGCGTCGTTCGCGGGGCCGCTGATCAACGCCGGCAGCGTGGACAAGGTGTCGTACTACAACGACCTGGCCCGGCAAGAGGGGGCGCAGATTCTGCTCGACGCCGGCCGCCCCGAGGCCAGTGGCGGCCATTTTCTGGGGCCCTTCATCTATCGGCAAGAGCATCGCCCCGGCCTGCGGACGATTCGCGAAGAGGTGTTTGGACCCCACCTGGCGATCATCCCGTTCGACACCGACGAGCAAGCGATCGAGATCTACAACGACACGCGTTACGGGCTGTCGATGGCGGTAATCACCGACGACTACCGCCGCTGGCGGGTGTTTCGCGATGAGTGCGACTACGGCATGGGCTACGTGAACCTCCCCTGCATCGGGGCGGAAGTGCATCTGCCCTTCGGCGGCGTGAAGCGCAGCGGCAACGGCCAGCCCTCGGCGGCGGCCCTGGTCGAGGCGGTCACGCACCCCACGGCCTTCACCGTCAACCACGACCGCCGCATCGTCATGGCCCAAGGCATGAGCGCGGACACTGACTAACCGGAATCGTTTACCACGGAGACACGGAGACACGGAGAGAGCCCAAGGGGGCGATGAATTGAACCGCAGAGGACACAGAGGACGCAGAGGGATAGGAACAAGCTTCTTCGCAATTTCCTCTGCGTCCTTCGCGTCCTCTGCGGTGAAAAAAGTCTCCTCTCCTTCTCCGTGCCTCCGTGGTTAAGAAGGAGTTCACCGATGGCCACTGAGCTTACTGTGCGGGCGCCGCGGTTGGTTACGCGGTTGCCGGGGCCTAAGGCTGCGGCTTGGATTGCGCGCGACGATCAGGTGCTTTCGCCTTCTTATACGCGCGATTATCCGCTCGTCGCTGCGCGTGGCTTCGGCTGCACGATCGAAGACGTCGACGGCAATCTATTCCTCGACTTCACGGCCGGCATCGCCGTCACCGCCACGGGGCATTGCCACCCGGAGGTCGTCGCCGCCATCGCCGATCAAGCGGCCAAGCTGATCCACATGTCGGGCACCGACTTCTACTACGCGCCGGAGATCGAGCTGGCCGAGAAGCTGGCCGCCCGCATGCCCGGCGATTGGCCGAAGCGGGTGTTCTTCACCAACAGCGGCACCGAGTCGAACGAGGCGGCGCTCAAGCTGGCGCGCTATCACACGGGGCGGCAGCGGGTGATCGCCTTTGGCGGCGCGTTTCATGGCCGCACGGTGGGCTCGCTCTCGATCGGCGCCTCGAAGGCGGTGCATCGCCGCGGGTTCGGCCCCATGCTGGCAGGGGTGCACCATCTGCCCTACGATTGCCCGCGTGCGGCGCTCGAGGAGTTGTTCGCGAGCACGGCGCCGGCCGACGAGGTGGCGGCCATCTTCGTCGAGCCGCTGCAAGGCGAGGGTGGCTACCGCGTGCCGTCGGCAGGCTTCCTGCCGATGCTCCGCGAGGTATGCGACCGGCATGGCATTTTGCTGGTGGCCGACGAGGTGCAGTCCGGCATCGGCCGCACCGGCAAGTTCCTGGCCTGCGACCACTTTGGCGTCGCGCCCGACATTGTGTGCCTTGCCAAGGGGCTGGCGAGCGGCCTGCCGCTGGGGGCGATTGTGTCGCGGGCCGAGGTGATGAGCTGGCCGCCGGGGGCCCACGCGTCGACGTTCGGCGGCAACCCGGTGGCCTGCCGCGCGGCCCTGGCCACGCTGCGGCTCGTCGAAACCGAATATCAGGCGAACGCGGCCGCCCGCGGACAACAACTTGCCGCGGGACTGACCGAGCTTGCCCGCGAGATTCCGTGGCTGGCGAACCCCCGTGGCCTGGGCCTCATGCAGGCGATCGACGTGCTCGACGACCAGGGCGCTTTGAGCCCCCCGCGCCGCGGCGCGCTCATCCAGGCCTGCTTCGAGCGGGGGCTGCTGCTCCTAGGCTGCGGGAAGTCGGCGATTCGCTTTTGCCCGGGGCTATGCGTGGGCGAGGACGAGGTGGAGACGGCGTTGAGTATTTTGCGCGACGCCGGCAGCGGGCGGCTGGCCTAGGCTTCGGCCTATGTCGCGTCCGTCTTGTTTTTGTTTTCTGCACCGCCCTGGTCATTGGGGGGCGTCTTGAATCGAATCACAAAATCTAGAGCACAAACCCAGCCCACCAGGAACAGCAAGAGGAGGACGAGATAGAAAGGAAAGACCCAAAAGAAGGACCATTGCAGCCGCTTTGCGAGCACCACGCTAACGAGTGCAGCTAGCGCGGATGGCGGCCCCATGAGAATGATCGCCGACAGCCAGGCTGAATAGCCAAACATCGATGTTCCTCCGATCGCAGGCGCCTCCGGTAGTGATTCTCCGGCGTGTCGAACGGGGACCATCACACGTTGGGGACGGACACGAGGCCGCCGCTTCCCTCACTATACAGTTCGGTCGCTGGCGCCGGCCGACATCTGCTGGCGAAAAAGGCAATGCGCCAGGAGCCGAGGTGGAAAACAAAAGCCGTGCAGGGCGCACATGGCGGTAAGGGGACCCACGATGAATCCGGCAAAGTTCTTCGGCGTGGAGATCCACGGCGATCCGTCGTTTTGGGTCGATGCGGACTACAGCTTGGTCTTATCCGGTATTCCCCTTCAAGACCGAGGAAGAAGCCGACACCGTGGTCTCCGGGCTCAGCGACTTCAAGCAGCCGCTGGCGTCGATCTTCTGCTTCGAGACCAGGCGGAAGCTTGGGCCGAAGCGGGATTGAAAGGGCGCCGTGCGGGGCCAAGACCGACAGACGGAAGCCATCCACCGCAAACGCGGCAGCGCGACCGAGAGAAGCACGGAAGCGCGCGGCTTCGCACCCGCAAACTGAGCGAAGTCGCCCGACACGATCTGGCCCGCAACTCGCGCGCTGAAATTCCTAAATTCTTCGGCCGCTGAAAGATAGCGTTCACCGCGCGCTTCCCGCACGCTCGTGGCACGTCGAATGCAAATGCCCGTCGCAACCTCGCGGCAGTCGTTCCGCGAGTCGCATTCGACCTGCGAGACGTGGAAAGGCTTTGTTGCCCATGCGGCTTGGCGCTTGGTGGTGGCTGGGGTTGGTCGCGCTTGTTGGTTGTTCGCGGCCGACGGCCACGTTTGAGCTGAGTTCGCAGACTCGCGAGCTCGACCCGCCCCTCGTGCAGCAGATCTCGCTCGCCCTCGAACAATACGGCGGGCAACCAGCCCATGTGCGGCTGTTGGGCGCCGGCAACGGCCCGCGCCTCGAGCGCGGCTTTCGCGTTTACACGCACTACTGCCAGCCCTGCCACGGCACGAGCGGCGACGGCAATGGCCCGGCCGCTGCGTTCCTCAACCCCCGGCCGCGCGACTATCGCGCCGGCGTCTTCAAGTTCACGTCGACCCCCTACGGCAGCAAGCCCCGCCGCGCCGACCTGATCCGCACGATCCGCTACGGCGCCAAAGGCACGTCGATGCCGGCTTTCAAGCTGCTGTCGCCCGAGGACCTCGAGGCGGTCGTCGACTACGTGCTCGCCCTCACCCATCGCGGCGAGCTCGAGCGGGCGATGGTCGGCGAGGCGCTCAACGAAGAGGAGATTGCCCCCGAGTATCCGGCCGAGGCCGCCGAACAGATCGCCGATGATTGGAAAACCGCCGGCGGTTCCTTCGTGCAACCGGCGACGCCCGAGCCCCCGTACGACGACGCCTCGATCGAGCTGGGCCGTCAGGCCTTTCTCACCAAGGGTTGCTCCAAGTGCCATGGCGAGGACGGCCGCGGCCAGACCCAAGAAAACGTCGGCACCGACGCCTGGGGGCATCCGACCAAGGCCGCCGACCTGACCACCGGAATGTTCCATGGCGGCCGGCGCTCGATCGACCTCTACCGGCGGATCTCCTCCGGCATCAACGGCACGCCGATGCCGGCCTTCAAAGAGGCGCTGGCTGCCGAGCCGGAGCTGATCTGGCATCTGGCGCACTATGCCCGCAGCGTGTCGGACCGTAAGCGAAAACAAGACGCGAACAAGCCGGCGCCGGCCTCTGCGCAGCCTCCTGCCGCAGCGACGTCTGCCCCCGAGGCGCCAGCCGCCAAAGCTGAGCCGGCCGCCGGCGAGGCGGAGCCTTCAGCGCCGCCGGCTGCCAAGTAGTTGCATCGCTCCCACGACCTTTCGCACCCGAATCCCCTGTCGCAACGATGGCTGAACCCACCGACGAGCTGCGATCCGAATTGGCGACGCTGCAAGATCGAGTCGCGCGGCTCGAGGCCGAGTTGGCCACGGCGGAGGGGCCCGCGCAGTGGCCGCCCCGCGGCTACTACACCGCCTACTATGCCACGGCCGGCTTCGCGCTCGGCATCTTTGGCGCCATGGCGAGCTTGCTGTTCAATGTCATCGGCTCGCTCCTGGTCGGGCAGAATCCCCTGCGGCTGATCCAGGTGTATCTCACGTTCCCGCTCGGCGAGCGGGCGCTCGACCCGAGCTTCGACAGCCCGCTCGCACTGGCGGTGGGCTGCTGCCTGTATCTGGCCACCGGCATGCTCTTGGGCATTCCGTTTCACCTGGCCCTGACGCGCTGGACGCCACACGCAACTTTGGCCAAGCGGATGGCGCTCGTCAGCGCGCTGGCCATCGTCGTGTGGCTGGTCAACTTCTACGGCATCTTGTCCTGGCTGCAGCCGCTGCTGTTCGGCGGCAACTGGATCGTGCAGCAGATTCCGCCCTGGGTGGCGGCGCTCACGCACCTGGTGTTCGGCTGGACGATGGCCTTGGTTTATCCGCTGGGCGCCTTTGTTCCCTACCGCCAGCTTTCGGAGAACTCATGACTGCGGCCGCCGGTTCCGATTTGACTCTGCCCGCCGATCGCCCGCTCGTCGACGAGCGGCTGGTGGCCTGGCATTTCCTGGCGGCGCTCACCTTCATGGGTGTGTCGCTGCTGGCAGGACTGCTCATGGCGCTGCAGCTCGTGCATTGGAATCCGCTGCAGGGGAGCGAATACCTGTCGCCGGGGCGCTGGCGAATGCTGCACACCAACGCCATCGCTTATGGCTTTCTGGCCAATGGCTTCTTGGGCGCCCTGCACTGGGCGGTGCCGCGGCTGACGCTGCACCCGGTGCAGAGCCGCTGGCTGTCTTGGTTCATCTTCGCGGCCTGGCAGTTCGTCGTGCTCGCCACGGCCGTCGGCATTCTGATCGGCCAGGCGCAAGGCATCGAATGGGGCGAGACGCCCGTTTGGATCGACCCGCTGGCGGTGGTGGGGCTGATCCTGGTCGCCTGGAACTTCATGATCCCGATCGCGAAGGCGCGGGGGCCGCTCTACGTGACGCTGTGGTACTTCATGGCCGCCTTCGTGTGGACGGTGCTCACCTACGCCATGGGCAACTTCCTGCCGCAGTACGTGGTGCCTGGCACCAGCGGCGGCGCGATCGCAGGGCTGTTCATCCACGACCTGGTGGGCCTGTTCGTCACGCCGCTGGGTTGGGGTCTGATGTATTACTTCGTGCCCATCCTGCTGCAGAAGCCGATCTGGAGTCACGGCCTCTCGCTCGTCGGTTTCTGGGGCTTGGCCTTCTTCTATCCTCTGAACGGCATCCACCACTTTCTCTACACGCCGATCCCGATGTTCTTGCAGTACGGGGCGGTGATCGCCACGATCGCCGTGGAGCTGGTGGTCACGACGGTGATCATCAACTTCTTCGGCACGATCTGGGGCTCGGGCCGCGCGATCGTCACCAACCTGCCGATCCGCTGGTTCTACACCGGCATGGTGTTCTACTTCCTCACCTGCCTGCAGTGCGCTTTGCAAGTGACGCTGACGTTTCAGGCCCTCATTCACTTCACCGACTGGGTGGTGGGGCACGCCCATCTCGTGATGTTCGGCGTGTTCAGCATGTGGATCATGGGCATCATGACCTATCTGTTCCCGCGGCTGATCGGCCGCCCCTGGTACAGCCAGCGGCTCTGCGAATGGCACTACTGGCTGTCGACCGTGGGGATGTTCGTGATGGCCAGCGACCTGATCTTGCTGGGCGTGTTCCAAGGCTACTGGTGGGCATCGCTCGCGCCTTGGGACGACTCGGTGTCGGGCTCCCAACCATTCTGGATCGTCCGCGTCTTCGCCGGCCTAGCGATCACGGCCGGCATGAGCTGTTTCGCCTGGAACATCTTCAAAACCTATACCACTCCCTCGCCGGAAGTCGGCAGCGGCCCGATCACACACTAGCCCGCGCAAGCAAGGGAGAGCGACGTTGACCCTCGCAATTCACCGCAGAAGCTTTCGCAGGCGGGGCAGCATCAACGGTTGCCGCGCCCAACCGCGTCGAAGTCCCTTGCTCGCGCTGCGGGCTAGTGTGACGCGGCGAACCACTCGCTCGCGAGCCGACATTAGCTGAACGCACCTTCCGAATCCTTCGTCCTTCACGGGCTTTGCCATGTTCGAATCCAAAACCGGGGTGCTGCTGATCGCAGGCCTGGGTTTCTTCCTGTTCGCCTTCCTCTCGAACGCCGTGGTGCCGGTGCTGATCTACCGCAAGTTGCCAGAGCAAACGGCGCTCGAGGTGGTCAATCCGAATGTGCTGCACCAGTTCGAGGACCTTAGCCGGCGCTACCCCGAAGAGTTCAAGCGGCACTTTGGCGAGCCGACCGCCGAGAAGTGCGCCGAGGCGCTCGAACTCGGCCGGAGCATTTACGTGGGCGAGGGCTGCTGGCACTGCCACAGCCAGTTCGTGCGGCCCGTGTCGAACGAGTCGCGCCGCTGGGGCCCAGTGGCCGAGACGCCCGAGTTTCAAAACGCGCTGCAGCGCCCCGTGATGTTCGGCACGCGGCGCGTGGGCCCCGACCTGAGCCGCGAAGGGGGCCGCCGCTCGAACGATTGGCACGCGGTGCATTTCTTCCGCCCCAAGCTGGTGTCGACTGGCTCGCCGATGCCGGAATACCCGTGGTTCTTCGAGCCGGCGACGGCGGCCGACGCAGCGCCCGTGAAGCAAGACGCGGCGACCGATGCCGAGGGGGACGCGACCAAGAAAGCGGCGCCGCCAGCGCCCGCGGAGCTAGTCCGACCCGGCGAACCGACGCCGGGGCGGCCCAACCGCCGCGGCTTGGCCATCATCACCTACGTGCAGTGGCTCGGCTCCTGGCACGACACTTACCCCTACTACGAAGAAGACCTCGAACTGGCGGAGGAGAACCCATGAGCGCCGCCGCACGCAACCCGCGGGCAGGACGCTGGGTGACCGCGATCTTCGCGGCCGTGATCCTGATTCCCAGCCTGTATGGCTTCGGCAGCAAGTTCGTCGAGTTCATCGCCATCTACCGCGGCGAGGTCGACGGCGCCTTCGCCATCGCCCCGATCCTCAACTACCTGCTCGCGAGCACCGGGTTCTTGTTCTTGTTCCTGTGGGCGGCCTGCGGCGGCATGTTCCACGACATCGAGCTGCCCAAATACACCATGCTCGAGAACGAGCACATGCTGGACGCGCTCGAGCAACAAGCGCGTAATCAGCGCCGCGCAACGCCCTAACTCCCTGGAGCCCCGTCTATGAGCCCTGTCGAGCCCGGCTCCGCCGAGTCCGAAGGCCGGAACCATCGCTACGTCGGCAACGAAATCCCCTGGTACGTGCGGCTGATCTGGATCGGCTTCTGGATCTTCGCCGCCTACTACACGATTGCTTATCTGTTCCCCGCGCTGCGCGTGGAGCTGTTCGTGCAGCCATGACCAAGGCGTGTGGCCCGCCGGCCGCTTGTCACTACTGCGGGCTCCCGCTCGCTGCGCCGCCTGAAGCCTCCGCAGAACCGGCCTATTGTTGTTGGGGGTGCCGCTTCGCCGCGTCGCTGGCTGGCTCGGGGGGCGAGCAGGGGCAGGTGAGCTGGGGGCTGGTGCGCTTTGGCCTGGCGGCCTTCTTTACGATGAACGTGTTCGTCTTCAGCATGGAGCTGTGGACGACCGAGGTCTACGCCGCCGAGGCGGCCGCCGGCGCGGCTCTCTGGCGCGATCTCTTCCGCTATCTGGCGCTCGTCTTCTCTGTGCCGGTCGTGCTGCTCCTGGGCCTCCCTGTGGCTGAGAGTGGTTGGTTGAGCCTGCGCCGAGGACGGCTCTCGACCGACGTGCTGCTCGCGCTCGGGGTAGGAGCGGCGTTCCTCTATTCCGCCGTCTCCACGTTTCGTGGCTCCGGGCAGGTGTACTTCGAGGTCGGCTGCGTCGTGTTGCTCGCGGTCACGCTGGGCCGCTGGCTCGAGGCCGGCAACAAGCTCCGCACCGCCGATGCGCTCACCGGCCTGTCGGCGCTCTTGCCAGAACGCGTGCGGCTGGTGCTGCCCGGCGGAACTCAGCAGTGGCGGCAACTCGCAGACGTAGAGGCGGGCGACCTGGTGCGGGTGTTGCCGGGCGAGCGAATCCCGGCCGACGCTACGCTCGAGCAGGGCGCGGCTCTCTGCGACGAGCGGCTGCTCACCGGGGAAAGCGAACCGCGGCTCGTGCAGACAGGCGACCGCCTGTTCGGCGGCGCGCTCAATCTCGATGGCGACCTTTGTCTGCGCGTTGACGCCGCGCCGCGGACGGGCGCGCTGGCGCGGCTGGAGCAAACCGTGCGCGAGGCGGCGACGAGCCGAGGTCGCTACCAGATCTTGGCCGATCGCCTGGCCGCAGGCTTCGTTCCCACCGTGGCCGTGGTGAGCCTGGCGGCGCTGGCCTGGCACGCGCGCGTACATGGTTGGGAGCAGGGACTGTTGGCGGCGTTGTCGGTGCTCGTCGTGGCGTGCCCTTGCGCCCTGGGCCTTGCCACGCCGCTCACCATGTGGATCGCGCTCAGCGAAGCTGCCAGGCGCGGCGTCGTGTTTCGGCACAGCGCTGCCCTCGAGCGTTTGGCAACTGTCCAAGTCGTCTGCCTCGACAAGACCGGCACGCTGACGACGGGCGAGCCGACGGTCGAGCAGATGCGGACGCGGCTCGGCGAGGAACAGCAAGTGCAGCGCGTGGCCGCCAGTTTGTGCCGAGCGTCGACGCACGCACTTTCCACGGCGCTCGAGCGATTCCTCGAGCCCGCGATTGAACTCGAGTTGGCCGAGCAAGTCGTTGTCGCGCCGGGACGGGGCGTGGGCGGCAGGCCGCCAGGTTTCGCCGGCGACGCGTGGCTCGGCAGCCCTCGCCTGATGGACGAACGCGGCCTCGAACTCGATTCGTCGCTCGCTGCGGCGCTCTCCGCCGCGGAGCAAGCGGGCCGCAGCGTCGTATGCGTCGGCTGGGAAGGGGCCGTGCGCGGCGTGTTCGTTATTCGCGAGGAGTTGCGTCCGGCCGCCGACGAAGCCACCGCCGCGCTTGCGGCACTCGGTCTGCAGGTGGTGGTGCTCACGGGCGATCACCCACGCCGTGGCGCGGCGCTCGGCCAGCGGCTCGGCGTACACGTGGAGGCAGGCCTGTTGCCGGAAGATAAGCTGCGGCTCGTGGCGGACCTGCGCCAAGCGCACGGTCCCGTGCTGATGGTCGGCGACGGCGTCAACGACGCTCCCGCCTTGGCCGCCGCCGACGTGGGCATGGCCCTCGGGTGCGGCGCCGATCTCGCGCGGCATGCGGCCGAGGTCTGCCTGTTGGGGGACGATCTGACGCAGGTCGCCTGGTCCGTGGAGTGGGCGCGGCAGACGGTGCGCGTGCTGCGCCAGAACCTGGCGTGGACTTTCGGCTACAACGCGCTGGGCATCGCCGCGGCCGCCAGTGGCCGCCTCAACCCAATTGTGGCGGCCGTGCTCATGCTGGGCAGCAGCCTGATCGTGGTGAACTCCGCTTGGAGGTTGAAAACCAGTCTGGGACAACCGAGCGAAGATCGTTCGACCGACCAGCCCGTGGTCCTTCCGAGCGAAGCCTTGCAACCGACGGCAGCCCGCGAGCAGGAGGCCGCCTGCGCATGATCGACCTACCGCTCGTCTTCGCCGCGGGCTTGCTCGGCTCGGCGCATTGCCTGGGGATGTGCGGCGCCTTCGCGCTCACCGTGGGGAGCGGCGCGACGAAGCTTGGCTCCGGGTTCGCGCGGCAAGCCGTTTACACCTTGGGCCGCGTGTTTACCTATTCGTTCCTCGGCGCGCTGGCGGGCGGCCTCGGCCGCAGCGTGGCCGCCAAGCTGGCCGGCGGAATCGATGCCTTGGCTTGGCTGGGCATCGCGGCGGGCATCGCGCTCGCGCTTCAGGGCTGCCATTCGGCCGGTTGGCTGCCGTCTCGCGCGGCGCGAGGCGTTTCGACCATGGGGTGCGCAGCGGCCGGTTCGTTCGGCGGGTTGCTGCGCGGCGGGTTGCCCGGCGTGTTCGTCGCCGGACTCGGGACGGGGCTCTTGCCCTGCGGACTCGTCTACGGGCTGCTGGCGCTGGCCGGCAGCCGCGGCAGCGTCGGCGGCGGAATGGCCACGATGGCGGCCTTCGGCGCCGGCACCGCCCCGCTGATGATGGCCGCGGGCCTCGGCGGAACGCTGGTTTCCCTCGGCAGCCGCCGGCGGCTGCTGCGGTTCGCCGCCATCTGCCTGCTGCTCTCCGGCATCGTGGCGATTTCGCGCGGCGTCTATGCCCTGGCGGCGCCGGCGGGAGAGGGCGTGTGCCCGGCTTGCGCGGCCGCCGGACGCTGAAGCGGCTCGGTTTGTGCCCGGCGGTCTGTTGAGGGCTCACGCACCGAAAGGGCGGCCGCGGCGAGCAGCAGCCCCACGACGTTGCAGATCACGATGAGCAGCCCCACGCCGTAGATCGTTTGCAGGCCGTCATCGACCTTGCCTTTGCGCTTGGCGACGCGGTTGGCGACGACGCCGCAGACCCAACTCCAGTGCAGCATCACATGCACCAGCACGCCTAGGGCGAGCAGCGCCACGAGTGCGAACTGAATCGCGCTCCACTCGTCGTAACCGAGTCCCCAGAGTTGCCAGCCAGCGGCCGTCGTGCCGGGCGGAAACACGAACCGCACGATCGCCGACGCGGCCATGAGGAACACGAACACCGCCAACAGGGCGGCGTCGAGCAGGAAGTTGACGGCAGTCCGAGAGAACACTGTGCTACCTGAGGGCGCCACGCGAGATTCGCCGAGTCGAGAGCCGGGGCCCAACCGGCGAGCAGCCATGATTCGGGCCGCATTCTACTCGATCCGCGGCGGCTCGGCACCGCCAGGAATAGATGCTGCGGCGGCAAGGCTGCCGCCCATGAGGGCCACGAAGCCCGCAACATGCGACGGAGATATGCCTGACCCAGCCCAAGCACCGCCAGCGCCCAGCGCGCCCGGAGGGACTCGAACCCCCAACCCTCGGTTCCGAAGACCGATGCTCTATCCATTGAGCTACGGACGCAACGCGTCGCTCATGAGAGCGACGGAAACGATTCTAGCCATTTGGGCACGAAATGCCAGCGACGGTTGAGGGCGCCGATGGCGACTGGATGCTCGGGAGACGCTCGAACGGTCCTCGAATGCGGCCTCGCCGCGCGCGGCGGCTCCTTCCCGACGTGGTAAGATCGGGCGATGAGCCTCGGTCGTTCCCCGCGTGACGTGGTGTATGCAATCGTATTTGCTGCTTTGGCCGGGCTGTTCCTGTGGCGGTCGTTTCAGGTCCACTCGCTGCGTAGTGAATTGCAGAAGGCGCGTCGATCTGCCGCTCATTGGCACGATCAGTCCGAGCAGCGGTTCGAGGAACTGAGAAGACTCAGGGCCGACTTGGGAGAAACGCAGCCCGCGCAACCGCAGCCGCCCTAGAGCCTATGTCCCGCGCGTCTTCCTTCCGCTCATTTTCGCTCCGCGCCCTCCTGCTGCTGGTCACGGCTGCGGCGGTGGCGGCCTATAGCGACCGACCGGAGGCGCGCGTGCTGGCGGCCTTTGCCGCGATCGTGCATGACAATCCGGATGCACAGATTGTCTTTTGGCGCGTCGACGACGAGTTGGCGGTCTTTGCGGCCGGCGTCAGGCGCATGTCGCCGCGGACTGCGCGTCTCGTCGTTCGGGCCAATATGATTCGCTTTCTCAGCTTGTCTCCTCGGGACACGGACGGTTTGCTCCGGAGCATCGAAGACCGTTCCGAGGCGTGCGCGGTCCTGCGGACCGGCTTCGACCGGCTCGGACCAGGCTTGACGATCGAGTGCTTCCGCCGATTCGAAGCGACGGATCTGTTCTCGGGCAAATCCGCGACTTGGCGCCCGGGCGCGGCACTGCCTACAGGAAGCCAAGCGTCGATTAGTAGGCCATAGGGTTTGGCTGATCGCGGCCATTGACGAGACTTCGTTTGATCATCTCTTGGGGGAGACTTAATGCCATTCGAGTTCGGAGGCTTTGGCATGGTCGGCGTGCAATCGTGCGTGGTGGTTCGCGTGCCAGAGGGCTGTGAGGTCGAGGACCACTTGGCTGTCTGGTACGGGGAGTTCAACGAAGACGGCGTTTCCAAGGTCCGCACAGTTGCTGCTGAATACGTGCTGCCGCTCGGCCGCGTCCCCGAAATCTGCCACTAGCCCCCCTGGGCGGCAGGCGCCACGGGCTCGGCGACCCAACATCGGCAGCCCGCACAAGGCCGTTGTTGTTGCTACAGCGGGCGTCACCGCTCTGGAATCGAGGTCAACATGTTGTGCGGGGTCTGCTGACTGGCCGAACTGCGAAGATGACCCACGGAGCAGCCAGCGCGGGCCACCGGCATAACGAACGTGGCGCACAGACCGCTAATCGAGATCACCAGTCACACAGGATTTCATTGCCCAGTCAACCGCAGCGGCCCGCAGCGCCGCGTCCGAAAGCGCGGCCGCTCCAGGTGCGGCGAAAGCCTGTTTGAGCAGACCGAAGTCGCCCAGGTCGACCTTGCCGTTTCGGTCGATGTCGCCCAGCGCGCTCGACGTTCCGAAGTGCTCCTTCAAGATGCCAAAGTCTGCAAGGTCGATGTGTCCGTCGCCGTTCAGGTCGGTTGGCAAGCTCGGCGTTGATTGCAGAATCCAGGGCTCGGTCCCCTGGCTCTCAGAATGCAGGGCAAAGTACAGCGAGTTGCCGATCGCCGCCAGTTGCGATGGCATCTCCACCCCGAAGTTCTGAATCCGCCGAGTGCCCGCCGCAGTGCCGTCGCTCTCCCACAGCCTGTACCCTTGGTCGCTCCCCCTGCCGCCGTGATCGATCACGTAGAGCCGGTCGCCGGCCGCGAACGTCTGGTCAATCAGTTGCGGTGATCCGGCGTCCGCGGCGCTGACGAGCGGTTGCGTTCCCTCGGCCGTGCCGTCGCTCACCCACAGGTCGCTGGCGCTGAGCCGACGATTTTCGAAATACAATTTGCCTTCGAACGAGGTGAAGTGCGTAGGCCAGTCAACGCCCACGAACTCCTTGACAAGGGTCGAAGCCTGGTCAGCTGGACCAAGGCGGCGCAATTCCCAGGTATCTTGGGCAGGGCTGGTCGCGAAGAAGAGAGCGCCGTTGACCGTGGCGAGGCCTTCGACCGTATCGAACGCCCGGTCGCTAAACTTGGTAGTGCCATCCGGCGTGCCATCGGTGCGCCAGATGGCCCCGCCGCCATTCACCGTGCGGGCGAAGTAGGCGGTGTCTCCGCTCGACCGAAAGGCCGTCGCATCCGATGGCCCAAGGGTGTCGACTTTGGTCACGAGCATCGTGCCGGCGTCGGTGCCGTCGGTGCGCCACAGTTGCGATGAGTTCTTGATGAAGTACAGGCTCGCTTCGGTGGTTCCCAGATAGCTCGTCACGTTGGAGACGGCCGTCACGCGGTGCGTCCCCCCGACCGTACCGTCCGACACCCACAATCCATTGTCGGCGGTGAAGAACACGCGGTCCGAGAGCGCACGGAGTTCACGAATCCGAGAATTCGTCGGCGAATCATAGAGGGTGGTGATCGCGCTCGTGGCGCCATCGACACGCACGAGTTCACCCGGACGACTGGCGTCGAAGGCAGTGGCATAGACGTTTCCACCCATTTCCGCGATTGAAGCGCCGTTCCCGAGAGTGAGGCCGGCCAACGGCGTTGCTGCTCCCGCACCATCGCTTCTCCAGAGGCCTGTACCGCCGCCGTCCTGCTTGGCAACGAAAAAGACATGTCCACTTGCGCCCAAGAACTCGGCAGGGTCAGAGCTCGCCGGGCCCGGAGCTAGGTCGGCCAGCAGAACGGGATCGCCGTCCAGAGCGTGTCGTGATTCCAGACCCTCGAACCGATTGAGGAAACAAGGGTTACGCATTTCCCACCTCGCCTGAACTCTGTTCGTTTCTGATCCGGCGATAGAAGCGACGCCGGAAGGTCCATTCTAAGAACTGCAATACCTCCAAAAAACGGCAACAGGCAAGCCTGTTTCGAGCAGCGGGCGAGCGGAGGCTGTCGAGTTGTTAACGAAATGCGGTGGTCGCGGCGTTCGTGTCCCCCACCGCCAGACCCTCTGGGGTCGGTCACCTTAGCGAGCGGCGTCCGCGGAGGTGGCTTTGCGCAGCGTCTCGACGCGCCATAGATAGACGAAGAAGTCCTCCTCCTCCACCCAAATCTGTTGGTCGGGCGGGATGTCGCCGAGCCGATGCCCGACCGAAAGAACGCGGGCGTCCGCCGGCAGCTTCTGCAACTGCGGCAGTAGGCGAAGGTTCAAGCTGGGCAGAAGATAAAGGCTCACGACCGTTGGTCCCTGGCTCAAGTCGAGCGTGAAGATGTCGCGGTCCTCGATCGCGACCAGTTTGCCGACGCCGTTCTGCGCGACGTTGGCCCTCGCCTTTTTCAGGCACATCGGATCAATCTCGAAGCCCCGCGTCTGGATGCCGAACCGACGCGCAGCGGTTACCGGGATTCTGCCGTCGCCACAACCAAGATCCCAGAGGACATCGCCTGCCCGGATCTGCGCCAGGTTCAGCAGGGCGTCGACCACCTTCTGTGGCGTCGGCTCATAGAGGACGTCAGGAACGCGCTTGCCTGCGCCCTGCGGCCGAAAATCAACCGCTTCAAAGTCACCGGGACGGACGTCAATTTTCCGCGTGATCTTCTCTGGGCCCTTGGGACCGGGGAGGATCGCGGTCACGGTGTACGTGTATTTTCCCGGACGCAACGGCGGCGACTCGAACCGTCGAATCCCGGCGGTTGCTCCAAACTCCTTTCCTTCAATGAACAGCCGAGCGGCTTCCGGCAGCAGCACTTCCAGGATGACCGTGGTTCGCCGCGACTGCCCTTGCGCCGGCCACGCCGCTACCATCAGGCCGATTAGGGCAGAGAGGGGAAGCACGGTACGGGGCATTCAGGAATCTCCGCGTCGACCCACGTGAGTTCAGCGGCCAGTTTAGCAGAGGAGGTAGGTCGCCTGCCCATCAGCCGCGTTCGCGGCAGCATTCCTGACCGCCGGGGCAAGGCGGCAGTGCCGGCGGCCTTTAGGCGGGTCGCCCTAACCGGCCTCGGCCCTCGCCCGCCCCTCCCAACTGTCCCCGCTCGCCCCCAAACGGCCGCAACTTCCCTATCGTGGGGCGCTTTCGCGCAATCCGCGCGGGGGCCCTAGGCGGCGTGCCAGCACTTATCGTTGTCCTGGCGCGGCGGCGGTCCATTTCGGCCGGTTTTTCCAAAGAAAAGGGGGCCCCGCGCGCTTCAAGTTTTTGACGCTGTTCGAGCTGTGGCCTATATTGAACTTGGCCGGAGGCCCTGTGCCCATTTCCGGCTCCCGCCTCACCTAGCACACGCGTACGGATGCACGTGGCCGACGGATTGGTCTTTCAAGAGCGGCTCGTGCACGTGGACGTGCCCGCGCCCGTACGACTCCCCTCGTGCTTAGCGGAAGCGTTATGCTGCGTAGGTCTTTGCCCGGGTTGCGTTTCGCCTCGTGGTTTGGTCTGGCGGCGGTCTTGGGGCTGTGGGGTCTGTCCCCCACGCTGAGGGCCGCCGAAGAAGTTTCTCTCCCGGCGGCGTCCACCGCCTCGGTCGACGACGTGTTGCGTCGTGGCCAAGACCTGGAGGGTCAAAAGCGCTGGGGCGAAGCCCTGGCTCACTACGAAGAGGCCCTCCGCTCGCACCCCGGCGAGTCGCTGCTCGAGCGCCGCTTCGACACCGCCAAAATCCACCTCGACGTCGACCGCCGCTACGCCGACCGGAGCTTCAAGCAGACCGTCGGCACGATGACCGAGCAGGCGGCCCTCGACCTCTACGCCGAGGTGCTGCTCAAGATCGACGCCCACTATGTGGAGCTGCCCGGCTGGTCGCGGCTGATCGCGCGGGGCACGCAAAGCCTGCGGGTGGCGCTGGCCGAGCCAAGCGTGCTCGAGCGTTACCCCGCCCTGTCGCCTGCCCGCGTGCAATCCTTCCTGACCGAGCTCGATAGCTTTCTCTCGGGCCGCTTGATCCAAGATCGCTACGCCGCCCGCGACACCGTGGCCCAAGTGGCCCGCTTTGCCCAAAAGCAAATCGGCCTGCCGCCGTCGGCCGTGATTCTCGAATACGTGGCCGCCGCCGCCGGCGGGCTCGACGACTATTCCTCGTTCCTCACCCGCGACCAGCTCGACGAAGTCTACTCGCAGATCGAAGGCAACTTCGTCGGCCTAGGCATCGAGCTCAAGAGCAACGCCGGCGAGCTGCTGATCGTCAAGGTGATTACCGGCAGCCCGGCCCAGCGGGCGGGGCTGCAAGGGGGAGACCGGATCATGGCGGTCGACGGCCGCACCACGGCCGACCTTTCGACCGATGGCGCCGCCGACCTACTGCAAGGCCCCGAGGGGAGCTCGGTGTCGGTCTCGATTCTCTCGGCGGGGCAAACCGCGGCGCGGCTCGTGAGCGTTCGCCGCGAGCACGTCGACATTCCGAGCGTCGACGAAGTGAAGATCGCCGATCCGGCCGCCGGCGTGGCCTACATCCGCATCAACTGCTTCCAGAAGACGACCACCCGCGATGTCGACGCCGCTCTCTGGAAGCTCCACCGCGACGGGATGCGGAGCCTGGTGCTCGATCTCCGTGGCAATCCCGGCGGCCTGCTGACCGCGGCCGTCGAGTTGGTCGATAAGTTCGTCGAACGGGGCACGATCGTCTCCACCCGCGGCCGAAACCGGCAGGAAGACTTCAACTATGCGGCCCACAAACCGGGCACCTGGCGTGTGCCGCTGGTGGTGTTGATCGACGGCGAGAGCGCAAGCGCGAGCGAAATCTTCGCCGGCGCCATTCGCGACCATCGCCGCGGCACGATCGTCGGCACGAAGAGCTACGGCAAAGGCTCGGTGCAGGGGATCTTTCCCCTCAACCAGGCCGGCGCCGGCGTGCGGCTGACCACCGCCATGTTCTACTCCCCCAGCGGTCAGCGGATCAGCAAGGTGGGCGTAAGCCCCGACCTCGAGGTCCGCACGGTCGCCCGCCCCGTGGCGGATGGGGCCGCGGCTCCTGCCACCGACACCGCCTTCGACACAGCCGTGCAAGCCGCCCGCAACCAGGTGGCGCAGCGTCCGACGGCAGGTGCGGTGGGGCAGTAGGGATTCGCAGCCTACACCGCCCAACATCGTTCAATCGAAGGATTCAGGCCCGCGGCAGCGCGGGCCTTATCTTTTGGCGACCCGACCCTCTGCATCTCGCCTCGGACCTGGGGGCGAAACAGCCCGCTTCTTCGCGAACGATCGCGTCTCTCCCCGGCTCTCGAAATGCCCTCGCGCGGACCGTAGAATCGGGGGACTTCCCGCCGCCCCGCCCACCTGGAGGTCCCCATGCCGTCGCCACGTTTTCGTCTCTCCGCGCCGAGCCCGTTCTTGCCAGGCTTGCTGCTTGCGCTCGCGCTCGTTTCCGTGTGCTGCGCGCAGAAGGTCGCGCCCCCGCCGGCGGCCGACCCGGCCTTACAGGGCCGCTGGGACTTGGTCGTGAAGGGCCCGGCGGGCGAGTATCCCTCGTGGCTCGAGATCCACAAGTCAGGCACGAGCACGCTGGTGGGGAGCTACGTCGGTCAGTTCGGCAGTGCCCGGCCGATCGCCGAGGTGCAGATCGAGGGAGACGGCAAGTCGTTCGTCATCGTCGTGCCGCCGCAGTGGGAGAAGCGCGAGACCGACGTCACGATCCGCGGCCGGCTCAACGGCGAAACACTGGCAGGCGAAGTCACCGGCGATCAGGGCGAACGGCTCGCCTGGACCGCCCGCCGCGCGCCCGCGCTCGACCGCAAGCCGCCGGTCGCTTGGGGCGCCCCCATCGAGCTCTTCAACGGCCGCGATCTGGGCGGCTGGAAGGCCCGCACGCCCGGCAAGCCGAACGGCTGGAAGGTCGTCGGCGGCGTGCTCGTCAACGCCGAGCCGGGCAACGACCTGGTGAGCGAGCGGAAGTTCGACGACTTCAAGCTGGTGGCCGAGTTCCGCTACCCGCCGGGCAGCAACTCGGGCATCTACCTGCGGGGGCGCTACGAGGTGCAGATCGAAGACAACGCAGGTCGCGAGGCCGACAGCCACCTGTTCGGCGGCGTCTACGGCTTCCTTACGCCGCGGATCAACGCCGCGCGCCCGGCCGGCGAATGGCAAACGGCCGAGATCACGCTGGTGGGGCGGCGGATCAGCGTGAGCCTCAACGGCGAACAAGTGATCGACCGCCAAATCATCCCCGGCCCCACCGGCGGCGCGCTGGACAGCGACGAAGGAATCCCGGGGCCGATCATGCTGCAGGGAGATCACGGGGTGGTGGAGTTTCGGAAGCTGGTGGTGATGCCGGGCGGGTGAGTGGCAGTAATCCCTACCCATCCGAATTCCGCAGGCGTGGACGTCGGCCGAGCTGCTCAGGTTGCCTACGTTGCGATGGTCGGCCGCTCGCTGTCGGCGGCCCGCGACGGAGTGGTCTGCGCGGTCAATTCGTATCCGCACCAGCGCAAGATGGCGAGCGTCGCCGCGACGAGGCCGAAGTTGGCCAGGTTGTGGACGAGCCACCAAGGCGCCGGAAAGTCCGCAAGAGGGTGCAACCGCTGGTAGATCACCGTCTCGAGCCACGTCGTGAGCACGGTGAACGCGAGCGCTCCGGGGGCACGAACCCGGAATGGCAGACGCCCAAAGACCGCCCAGCACGCCCACAGGCCGCCCAACGATTGGCTGGTGGCCATCAGAACGATCAAAACCAACGTTCTTACTTGCGTATCCAGCTCGGCCTCGATCCAAAGCGAACTCGGCGCAAGCCTCAGAAACCGAGCCAGGCCCAAGAGTGCTGCCACAGCGGCCGTCCAACAAAACAATTGACGGATCCCGAACTGTTGCTCGGCAGCGCCCGGAGTCGTTGCCAATCCGGTTCTTGCCAGGCACGCGCCTCGCCGCCAACCGCAACGCAGCCAAAGAATCAGGGCCAAGCCCTGCAGGCCCATCAGCAACGCCCAGGGCACGATCTCAGGTCCCCCGCCCAGCACACGGTTATTTCGCAGATGGGCCATCAGCCAGCACCACACGTAGGCCAGCCAGAACAACGTCGCCGAAATCCGCACGCTCAGCGATCGGCCGCTCCAAGCAAAGAGGATCGCCCCCAGGTTCACCTGCCCCAACAGCAATCCCACGTCGAGCGCCGCCTCCCAGCGGCTCGTGGCGCTGCCGAAGTAAACGATCAGCGGCCCGACGGCGAACTGCAACCCCAGCGCGATCTGAGCCAGCGATGGTTGCGCGCGAAGGTTCATGCTCTCGGCGGCCCTGCTTCCAAGATCGCGGTTTGGCGCGGCGAAACGCCCGGGGCACACGCCGGCCCTGGTGTCCATGATAGACCGCTCGCGGCCGGCAGCCCAACCTTGGGCGTTCGCGACTTTAGAAATCCATCGCCATCCGCATGCCAAAGGCATGCACGTCGCCCGAGCTACCGAGGTTGCCGACGTCGCGATGGGTGAACACGTAGTTCCACTGGAACTTCATGTTGGGGTTGAGCAGCCAATTGAGCCCCAACGTGTAATCGTGCAGCAGGCCGCCGACGATGCCCGCGTTGTTCAGGTCGAGCATGGCGTAGCGGGCGCCCACTTGCCACGCGCCGCGGCTGAAGAGCGGCCCCTTGGTCCCCTTCACGAAGGCGAAGTTCTCGTAGGGGATAATGCGGTCGACGACGCCTGTCTTGCGGTTGTAGGGGCGGTTCTCGCCGGTGAGAAAGTAGAGGGCCTCGACGTACGTGCCTTGGAAAAACACGGTGCCCAGCGGCGTGCCCGCTCCGCTGGCCGGATAGGCGGCGTCGGTCACCCAGACGGCGGAGTACTCGGCCTGCACCGTCCACGGGCCCCAGATCACCAGGTTCTCGGCGTTGACGATGTTGGTGCTCTCCGCCTTGATGAAGCCGGTGTCGGCGAACACCGCGTTGAAGGGGCCCGGCGGCCCGTTGCGCACCGAGCCGCGGGCGACGAACCGCGTTTGGCCGTCGAGCAAATCGCGGTGGCTGCCGGAAAGCCCCAGGTGCCAAAGGTAGCGGCCATCGGCATCGTAGATGGGGAGCACGGTGCCACGCCCCTCGATCATGTAGTCGCCGTCCCCCACGCCGAAGCCGAACGGGTTTGTGGTGTTCTTGAACACGCCTACGGCCCAGGTGGCCCGCTCGTTCTCGGTGCAGTTGAAAAGCTGCAACCCGGGGACGAAGCCATTCGTGAAGCGGCCGTAGAAGGCGTCGAACATCGGCGACCGCTCCATGAAATCGAGCCAGCGGCTGCTGGTGAGGTGCTCGAGTTCGATGGGGTCTTTCTGGTTGCCGACGCGAAAGTTGCCCACCCACGGCAGGTGCGTGAACGTCACCCATAGGTCGGTGGGCGCAGGCGCCGGCACCGAGGGGTTGGCGGCGCCCACCAGATGGCTGACGAAGTCGTATTCGGCCGCCCAATCGATCACCTCATACATCGTGCCGTCGACGCGTAAGCGCCCGCGGCGCATGTTCACCGAGTCGTCGAGCGCGCCGATGCCGCGCGGTCCAAACTGTACGGCATCGTCGGCCGAGAACCAGCCGCCATCGAAGTGCGTGCGCCCGCCGACATGAACGCGGAAGTCTTTGTTGGCGGATTGCACTTCCCAGCCGTGATTCCACACGGCCTTGAGCGCCGTGTCGCTGCCGACGACGTAGGGCTCGGGCACGAGCGCGGAGGCGGCCGCGGCCTTGGGCTCTGCCACGGGCGGCAGCGGCTCCACGAGGCTGGCGTTTTTTTGCTGCTCGGCGAGGGCCTCGCGCACGAGCCGGGCGACCTCGGCCTTGAGGGGCGAGTCTTCACCGACGGCAGGCTCGAGCGGTCCGAGCGTGGGGGCGCTCTGAATGGCGAGCGACGGATTCGGCGGCGGCGCGGCTGGCAACGCGGTGAAGTTCGGCGCGCCAGCGAGGATGTCCGCCGGGGCAACGGGTGTCGCAATGGGTATTTGAATTTGCGCGGGCGAGGTAGGCGCCTGTGCAAGGAGCGGCCCCGCAAACGCCAACAGCGCGGCGCCGGCGCCAATGCATGCGCGAGCGCCGCTGATCATCGCTGCTAGCTCCAGAGAAGACGAACGTGGCCCCGTACCGATTGCGCAGGTCGTAGAATTTATCGGCTGTGCAGATTGCAAGTGTTGGCGAAACTTTGCGGCCCAGGCGATTGTGAGACTACGCAGGATGGGCAATTTTGATGAGAGGCCGCTCAGCAGCCGAAAGACGCATGCGATATGTTGGCTGAATCCCGTGCGGCGGTCGCTCATGTTCCGCGATAATCGTGTTCCCCATGCTCACTGAACGATTCGAGCAAGCCCTGGTTTTCGTCACGCGGTTGCACGCCGATCAGCGGCGCAAATCGAGCGGCGCTCCGTACCTGGCCCATTTGCTGGCGGTGACGGCCATCGCGCTCGAGCACGGCGCCGATGAGGAGACCGCGATCGCCGCGCTCTTGCACGACGCGGTTGAGGACCAGGGGGGCCCCCCCACGAGGGCCGAGATCGCCCGGCAGTTCGGCGACCGCGTGGCGGTGATCGTCGACGGCTGCACCGACACCGACCAGCACCCTAAACCCCCTTGGCGGGCGCGGAAAGAGGCCTACGTCGGGCGGCTTGCTCACGAGCCCGCCGAGGTGCGGCTCATCTCGGCGGCCGACAAGCTGCACAACCTCCGCGATCTGACTGCCGCGCTCCGCAGCCACGGCGACTCCGTTTGGCGCGACTTCCGCGGCGGACGCGAGGGAACGCTCTGGTACCATCAGGCAGTGCTCACCGCATTGCACGGACGCGTGCCCGCTGGGCTCTGGGACCAACTCGCCCAGGCCGTTGGCGAGCTGAAAGGCCTCGCAGGCGCAGACTAGCTCCGGCGGCAGCGCGCCCGGCCGTGCTCGAAGCGAACCTGCGCGACCCTTCGCGCCTCGCCCCAAATGAGCCACAATGGCGGCTACTCCGGGCGATTAGCTCAGTTGGTTAGAGCGCCACGTTTACACCGTGGATGTCGGGGGTTCGAGTCCCTCATCGCCCACTGTCGAAACAGGTTAGCCCGAATGCAGATACGCGTACCTGCCGACGGTCGGCAGTGCGGGCCTAAAGGAAAGCCAAGCGGCTACAGAGGCGCAAACGGCTACAAAGCCGCCTCTGTGGTCTGGCAACCCCTGGAGGTCTGCGATGCCGAAGCTCACTAGCCGCCCGCCCGCCTATTGCCGCTACGCTCCCCGTGGCACTGCCTGTGTCCGCCTCGACGGCAAGCGGCACTATCTCCCCGGCCCTTATGGCTCACCCGATAGCCGAGAAGCCTATGCGCGCCTGATCGCGGAATGGGCAAGCCCGGGGCCGCCGTCCCCATGTTCCTAGTCGCCGTGAGCTGCGCCGCGCCAAGGCTGCTGCCCAGGCCGCCGAGCCCGTGTCGCTCACCATCGTTGAGCTGGTCGACCGGTACATCGCCTGGGGCCGCACTTACTACGTGAAGCCCGACGGCGTGACGCTGACCGGCGAGAATGCCATGATCAACACGGCCATCCGCCCGCTGCTCAAGCTCTATGCCAGAATGCCCGCCAGCAAGTTCCGTCCCCGGCGCCTACTCACCGTGCGGGGCGCGTTCGTCGACTCGGAGCGGTATGCCCGCAAGCAAGTCAACGATCACGTAGGCCGCATTAAGCGGCTGTTCGCCTGGGGCGTGGAGCACGAGCTGGTGCCTGGTCGCGTCCCCGAGCGGCTGCGGTCGGTTCGTGGGCTGCGCCGTGGCAAGACTACCGCCAGCGATAACCCGCCCGTGCGGGCTGTCAGCGACGCCACGATCGCGCTCACGATGCCTTGGCTGCCCCCCGTCGTGCGGGCGATGGTTCAACTTCAACGGCTCACCGGCGCCCGCCCTGGGGCCCGGTGGCTGGCCCACCGCTACGGCCTGGACTCCGCCGAGAACGACGCCAACAGCGCCCGTCAGGCAGAAAAGAGCTGCGCTTGTCGCTGCGCCAGAAGAAGCTCTGCAACCTCGACCGGGTGCGGCTGCTCTTCGGCGAAGCACGGCCACGTTAAGCTGCACACTGATCTGGGCCATCGTGTGGCCCGCAGGTACAGGTCCGCCGCCCGCTGCCGGCGGTTCAGAATGGCATGGTTACGGCTTGGCCCGCGCGTGCGCCCCATCGTTCAGCCCCTGTGAGAGTTCAGGTTTGGGTCTGAATCTATTCTAACTCTAGCTGTCCCGCGATTGGTCGGTGGCGGTTCGGACGCGCCTCGCGTCGCGTTCAGCCCCATCGAGCTGGCGGCAGAGGTCGGCGACGATCTCCGCCAGCTTACGAACGTCTTCCGACTGTGACCTGCGATGGATGTCCTCCGCAGCCCGGAGCATGAGCATAAGATCGGCCACTGAATTGGCTCCGTTCGTAAGGGATCGTCACCTGGGGAAATGTTTGGGCTGTTCCATCATAGCCCGCCGTGGCAACCACGCCAACTTAGCGCGGCGAGCTTCGTTCGCAGCGGAATGCAAGGCCGGCCCGAGGCAACCGTTCACCGGCCAGAGCGTTACCTGATCGTGGCCAACGATCCCGTTCGTCCCGGCGAATCTTCAGCGGTTCAGACCGGATCGAGTCGCGTGGCGCCCTACTTTCCGCTCCGCAACAACACCGCCGCCATAATCGGCTCCGCCACGACGGCGGCGCGGCCCGCATGCCGCAACTCGATGGTGCGCTCTCCGGCAATAACCTCGAGGCCGGCTAGATTGGTCTGACGGGCGAACTTCTCGACGATTGCGCCGTGAACGGCGACCGCGGCGTAATCGATGTCCCGGTCCATTCACTACCTCGAGGGCTTCTGAATCCGGCCTCGCCCCAACATGGGACGAACGGCGACACCTGTACCGGCTGTAGAATCGGGCACGGCCGAGGCGGCGGCCCGCTGCGCGGCCTTGAGTTCGGCGTCGGCGCGGGTGACGCCGCACTGCGGGTGAATGTCCCCGCGGGAGTACACCGTTTTTCCGCAGACGGGACAAACCGGGCGCTGGGCTTCGCCAGCAAGAGGAATCGGCTTTCGGTAGTTCATCGTTAGAGCCTCAGCTTGCGGGTCGTAGCGAGCCACGCCTCGCGGCACAACACGAAGACGATCAACACTGGGTAGGCCAATCCATGCAGTGCCGCGGTGAGTAGGCGGGAGATCGCATTCATTCGTCGGGTTCCGCCATCAGCAGGACGTCGGGGATTTGGTCGACCAACCGCTCGAGCACGGCGCGCGACGAGTACAGACCATAGGGCAGATCGAAACTGCTGACGCCATTGGCTTCGTCGACGAACACCGGGGCCTGCATTTCGAACGCCAGCGCGTCCTTGATACGGTCGCGGAGCCAGCGCGCATTGCCGGCGCCCTCGACGCAGAATCTCGACGAGTTTCCCAACGCGCGTACCCAGACGCGAAACGGCTGCACGACGGCGAACTCCCTCAGCGTTTCGAGACTCAACGGCGTCTCAGTGAGCACGGCGCACCGCCGGCAGCACGAGCAGCCGGTCGATCACGCGGCGAATGCCATCGATGCCGCGGGTAGCTTGCATCGCCGCTTGGCGCTGATGCTCGTACTGGATGTTTCCGCTCAGCGTCACGTCGCCGTTGGACGAAGTGACCGTTACGCGCGATGGGGGGCGAATTCCGCCTCCGGACAGCTTTTGGTTCACTTGCTGGGTGATCTTCGAATCGGGAACCTTGTCTTTGCGCAGCATGAAATCTTCCTGGCGTCGGCACGGGCGGCATCGCTCGGGACAACGCGGTAGCGCGGCTCGAAGGCGGGCAGATCGCCCGGCTCGCGGGTCGCTGGGTGAGCGACTGTCTAAGAAACCGGGCTAGGCCGGACGCACATCTTCGGCGCGCGGTCCCTTGGCGCCCTGGCCGGTCTCGTAAGATACGTTCTGCCCTTCGTGCAGGTCGTCGAAAGGCACTCCCTGCAGTGAGGAGCAATGAAAGAAGATTTCGCCGCGTTCGCCTTGGATGAAGCCGAAACCGCGGTCCGCAACCAGTTTCTTAATCGTTCCCTGAGGCATGGCTTGCCGCTCCGTAAAAGTGAGGGCGCTTAAAACTGCCGGTTGCATGGAATATGCAACCAAGTCGGCAGCGAGCCGAGCCAAGAGAGAGCAAGCAAGCAGGTCCACCGCAATTGGTGAGAAGAGACCCGCGGAAGCTCGAGAGACGAAGAGCTTGGGAGGATTTGATCTCGACGAAAGGCGTCGAAGAGGCTTGGTCGTTTCTTCCTTGCCGGCCCCATTATAACCATCGGTCGCAGGAAAATGATAGTCCTTTCCGGTCACTGGACGGGACTGACGGACCCTCGTGTTACGCCTAGCATTGTGTAGCGAGCGCAAGAGAACCCGGGCGAACGAGCAGAAGGCCGGCACTGGCAGCATCGATCCAACAGGCCGGTTCAAGGGTGCGACGTGCCAATGCGCCATTCAGGAAGGCGCTGTCCAAGCTCATGCGGCTCGATTAATAGTGCTTCATCCCCGCAGATCGAACAAATGCCAGTTGAGATCGCGGCGACGGACTTCGTGTCTCCTTTACGGACAAAGAATCCCACGCCAACGCTCTCTCCATCACGCGCTTCGTCGACGGACCACATGTGCTGGTGTTTGGAAGCTTCGTCGACCGCGATGATCGCGACCAGATGCTTGTGCGGCCGCGGAAGCGAGACAGATTCAAGAAAGCCACCAACCAATTCGTCCCAGCCCATGATCCAATGCCTTGGATGGGGGATGGTCGGGACAGAGAGTGAAGAAAGGCCTCGGAGTGAGGCGGTCCCGAAAAGTGGCTCGGCCATCCAGCCAGATAAAGGTAACGCGGTTCGACTGAGGGTCAATGCCGCCAAGGCACCCCCGTCCCGCCTGGAGAATCTGTTTGTGGTAGGATGCAGCTTCTCCCTTGTCGGAACCGGGCCGCCCGGCTCACGTTCGTTGGTGCAACATGGACCGTTCAATTCAGTTCTTTGCCAGCGACTGCCCGTCATGCAGAGCCAAAGTCTTCCTACCGTGTATTGCCTGCGATGTCGCCGCGCCGCGGGCAGAACTGCCTAAAGTCGACGATGCTTGCGATCCGTTACGGTGGTACTCAGCCTTGGCTGATAAGGAAGTGATTGCTGGCGCCTGCCTCGGGATCCGGGCAAACCGAAGAGTCGGACGACACTCCAACGAAAAGAGGGACTGAGGCACCTGGGCGCACAATCACCGTCCAAAGCCAAGATCGCCGGCCGTTTTTTTGGATGAGATAGTTCGAGGGATTCGCGCAAGAACCGCGAACTAGACCGGCCAGCTCTGACGACCTCGCTGCGCAGTCTTCAGAATGCAGTTCTGGCGATCCGTCAGAACTCATTGTCGATCGGACTACTGGGTCTATGCCATGCCTTTCGAAATTCAGAAAATCGCCGTCGTGGGCGACTACCTGCCGAGAAAATGCGGGATCGCGACCTTCACGCATGACGTCTACTCGTCGGTCCGCGCTTGCTGTCGGGAGGCCGAATGCTGCGTCGTCCCGGTCAATGATCGACCGGAGGGCTACGACTATCCGCCAGAAGTTCGGTTCGAAATCGCTGAACAGGACCTCGAAAGCTATCGCCGCGCGGCTGACTTTCTCAATGTCGCCAATACCGACGTAGTGTGCCTGCAACACGAGTACGGCATCTACGGCGGCTTGGCCGGCAGCCATATTCTGGCGCTGGTGCGCGAGTTGCGGATGCCGGTGGTCACGACCTTGCACACCATCCTGCGTGAACCCGACCGCGATCAGCGGCGCGTGCTCGTGCAGCTTGCGGAGTTGTCGGCCCGCGTGGTGGTGATGACGGAGCGGGCCAAGCTGTTCTTGCAGGACATCTATGGCGTTTCCGCCGCCAAGATCGACCTGATTCCTCATGGCATTCCTGATACGCCGTTCGTCGATCCCAGCGCCTACAAGGATCGGTTCGGCGTCGAGGGCCGGCTCGTCGGGCTGACTTTTGGGCTCCTTTCGCCCAACAAGGGCATCGAGTACATGCTGCGCGCGATGCCGGCGATCCTGGCGGAGTTTCCCAACTTCGTCTATATCGTCCTCGGCGCCACGCATCCCGAACTCGTGCGGAACCACGGCGAGCGGTATCGCCTGAGCCTCGAGCGACTGGCGCGTGACCTGGGAATCAAACAGCATGTGATCTTCTACAACCGCTTCGTGGAGCTCGAGCAGCTCACCGAATTCATTCACGCGGCCGACGTATATGTCACGCCCTATCTGAATGCAGCGCAAATCACCTCGGGCACGCTGGCCTATTCGTTTGGCTGCGGCACGGCGATCGTGTCGACGCCCTACTGGCATGCCGAGGAGTTGCTGGCCCATGACCGAGGGGTGCTGGTGCCGTTCGCCGACGCGCCCGCGCTCGCGCAGGCGGTTTGCGGGCTCCTGGCCGACGAGCCGCGGCGCAACGCGATGCGCATCGAGGCGTATCGCTTGGGGCGCGAAATGACCTGGCAGCATTCGGCGCTGCGTTATGTCGACGCGTTTCAAACCACGCGACGGGGCCGCCAGGAACGCCCCTTCAAGCCCCTGGCCGTGCGCACCCTCGCCGAGCAGCAAGCGGAGTTGCCCGTGTGGCGGCTCGATCATCTGATGCAGTTGACCGACGCCACGGGAATCTTTCAGCACGCCACGTTTACGATTCCCAACTACTTCGAAGGCTACTGCACCGACGACAATGCCCGCGCCTTGCTGCTCGCAGTGTTGCTCGAGGAACTGGGAAAAGAGAAGTCGCGGGTGCAGCAGATCGCGTCGACCTACGCCGCCTTTTTACAATCCGCGTTCAATGTCGAACGCGGCCGTTTCCACAATTTTTTGGGGTTCGACCGGCGTTGGCTCGACGAGATCGGCTCCGACGACTCCCACGGACGGGCGCTGTGGGCTTTGGGCGTTTGCGTCGGCCGCTCGACGCGGGGCGATCTGCCGCTGTGGGCGGCCTCGCATTTCGAATTGGCCCTGCCTGCCATTCTGGAGACGACATCGCCCCGCTCATGGGCCTTCGGATTACTGGGCATTCAGGGGTATCTACGCAGGTTCGCGGGCGACCGCCGCGCGGAGCAAGCGCGCGAGGTTTTGGTCGACCGCCTGCTCGAACTGCACGATCGCACGGCGACGCCCGATTGGCCCTGGTTCGAGGAGGTGTTGTCGTACGACAATGCGCGACTGCCGCAGGCGCTGGTAGCGGCAGGGGAGAGCGGAGGCAATGCCCGGGCGACCGAAGTCGGCCTGGCGGCGTTAGGGTGGCTGGTGTCGGTGCAGAGCGCGCCACAGGGACATTTTCGCGCGATCGGCTGCCACGGCTTCTTTCGGAAAGGTCAGGAACCAGCGCGGTTCGATCAGCAGCCCGTCGAGGCTTGCGCCACCGTGTCGGCCTGCCTCGAAGCGTTTCAGGTCACTCAAGATGCCTTTTGGATGACGGAGGCCCGCTCCGCGTTCGAGTGGTACCTGGGCCGCAACGATCTGGGGCAGGAACTGTACGACCCGGCCACCGGCGGTTGTTGCGACGGGCTCCAGGAAGACCGTGTCAACCGCAACCAGGGCGCCGAGTCGACCCTTGCGTTTTTGCATTCCCTGGCCGAAATGAGTCTCCTCGAAAGCTCTCTGGTGGTATTCCGGCAGCCGCGGTAGCCTCTGGACGCGTGCCTTGCCTTTGAATCCGCTACCTGCGAGTCTCGAAGTTGCCTGATGAACGTAAAACGCACGGGAATCATCCTCAAGCCCACCAACTCGCGGGTGGTCATGCGGCCGTTCGAGCCGACGGGTGAGCTGCGCATCGAGAAAATCATTGCCCGCGTCAGCTCCTTGGCCGAAGAAGAGGTCGATCGGCTGCTGGACAAGGTGATGGTGGAATTTCGCGAGCGGCACCAACGCACCCGCGACTTTCTCTTCCATCGGTTCGACCAGTTGCGGCCGCGCTTGCTCACGGACCTGCCCGTGAGCGAAAACCGGCGGCTGCTGATCGGCGCGTATTTCTCGCAGGAATACGCGCTCGAGTCGGCCGCGCTGTTCAACCCGTGCATGGTTTGGCATCCGGATCAAACGCGGCTGGCCGCCGGTTCGCGGCGGTTCATCCTCAGTTTGCGGGCGACGGGCGAAGGGCACATCTCTTCGATCACGTTCCGCTCCGGCGTGATCGACGCTGGCAATCAGATTCGCATGGACGAGCCCACTCGGTTCGTGGCGGCCCCCGACCTTGTGCCCAACGCGCTCTATGAGAAGGCGCTGTTCCACCGCAAGCTGACCGAACTCGGCATCAACGGTGTCTTGACCGGCTTGGTCATGGCGGCGCTCGCCGAGCGGTTTACGCTGGCTGAACTGTCGTCCACGCTCCGCAACGTCCTGCGGCACCACCGCGAACGGCAGGGCGAGTTCGAGCCGGTGTCCCAATCGATTCTCTCGCTCGCGAAGGCGAACTACATGATCCGCTTTGCCGCGGATCTCAACATCTCCGAGCGGATCATCTTTCCCTCGTCCCCGTCGGAGACCAACGGGATCGAAGACGCGCGGTTCGTGCAATTCACGCATGACGACGGAGCGATCAGCTACTATGCCACCTACACGGCCTTCGACGGCCGCGTGGTGCTGCCACAGATCATCGAAACGCAAGATTTCTTCGACTTCAGCGTCAGCACGCTCAACGGGCCTGAAGTGCGCAACAAGGGCTTCGCGCTCTTTCCGCGCAAGATCGACAGCCAATACGCCATGCTGTCGCGGCAGGATAACGAGAACATCTTCCTGATGTACTCCGATATGCCGCACTTCTGGTACAGCAAGGAGCTGATCGCCAAACCGACCTATCCCTGGGAGTTCGTGCAGTTGGGCAACTGCGGCTCCCCGATCGAGACCGAGGCCGGCTGGCTGGTGCTCACGCACGGCGTGGGGCCGATGCGCAAGTACTCGTTAGCGGCCTTCTTGCTCGATCTCGACAACCCGGCCCGCGTGATCGGACGTTTGGAAACGCCGCTGCTCGAGCCCAACGCCAACGAGCGTGAAGGCTACGTGCCGAATGTGGTCTATAGCTGCGGCGCCGTGCTGCACGGCCGGGAATTGATCATCCCCTATGCGATGGCCGACTACGCCAGCACGTTCGCCACCGTTGCACTCGACGATGTGCTCAACGCCATGACCCGTCCCTAACCGGGGACCAGCGCGCCGAGCAACTGGTCCAGCGCGATTTCGGCCACCGCCGTGCATTCGTCGGCCGCGCCGTAGTACACCAGGAGTCGATCTCCCGCCGGCACGACGCCGGTCGGAAACACCACCTGGGGCACAAAGCCGGCGACTTCGAAGTCGGCCTCCGGTACGAAGAACGGTTCCCCGGTGCGCCGCAGTACGCGGCTGGGATCGTCGCGAGCGAGCAAGAGTGCGCCCGCGCAGTACGACCCCACCTCGCCTGAGCGGGCGCCGGGCCGATTGCCGTGGTAGATCGCCAACCAACCCTCTGGCGACAGAAGCGGCGGCGTTCCGGCCCCCACGCGTCCGGCCGCCCAAGCGTGTTTCGGCAGGGTCAGCGGCCGGTGTTCGCCCCAATGCACGAGGTCGGGCGAACGGGCGGCCCACATCTCGGGCCGCGTGAAGAGAGAACCACAGACCGGCCGATGGAGCGCCGCGAACGCGCCGTCGATCTTTTCCGGGAACAGCACGACGTCCTTGTTCTCGGGGCAGAACACGATTCCGTGCCGCGCGAACGAGCGGAAATCTCGTGTCGAGGCCAGCGCCGTGGCCGGCCCGTGACGAGAGACCGCGACATAGGTGAAGTAGTACTGGTCGCCGATCGGAGTGATGCGGGCATCCTCCACGCCGTACTCTTCGAGCTCCCGCTGGGGCGTGAACACGACATCGCTCACCTCGCGAACCGCACGTCCCTCGCCGCAACGGACCACGCGCAGGTGCGAGGCAAAAGTGAGCCGCAGCAGGCCATCGGACTTGCGTCGAACCACGCGCGGGTCGACGGCCGTCCAGTCGTCGCCCGTCAGCCAATCGACGGTGAGCCCCTTGATTTCGTCCCAGCGCGGCAGGCCAAGCTGGCCTGGCCGCTGTTCGCGGGGCCGCTCGGCGACGCGCACGAGCAGCACCACCTCTTCCGCCGTGCGGACCGCGCCAGGATTGAAAGCGCCCACGACCTCGAAGTCGTCGCGCGAGGCCAGCATGTCTGCGGGGCGCAGCAGCAGTCGCCGCGCAATGGACACAGCCGTCATCGTAAAGCCTCCGACGTGGGCGCGTACGCGCGCCTGCAACTCAACTCTGGCCGATCGGCATGCCCGTGGCGTCTTTGGCTGCGGACAGGTAATCGATGCCGGCCAGCAGCTGATTCAGCTCGGCCGGCTTAACGTAGAAGGCGTCCATTCCCGCCATGTTGGCTAGCCTTCGGTCCGAGTCGCGGCCGTAGCCTGAAAGCGCAATCAGCACATACTTTCCGCCGTTAACCCGTGCTCGGATGGCCTGGGCCAGGTCGTAGCCGTTCATCGTTGGCCTGCCGATATCGAGGATCACCGCGGAGGGGTCGAAGGTGTCGAGCAGCAGCATAGCGGCGGCGCCGTCGACGCACCGCCGGCAATCGTAACCCTTCGAGCGCAGCAGAATCTCCAGAGTCTTCCCGGTCGGAACGAAGTCGTCGACGATCAGGATGCGAGGCAATCCAGATTGCACGGGCAAGTCTCCCGTTGCGGATGGCCAGATGGGTTAGGCGAGGACTGCGGAGTGCAGTCGACGGATAAGAGACCCGAGACATCCTTGACGCAGTTCACCCTAGCCGATCTCCCGAGGTCAAGATAGTCGCGAATCACGCAATTCGCGTCGTTTGCAAGGGGGCACACGACATGCACGCCGATCGCGCCCGATCGGACGACAACGCAGCGTTTTTCCGGAGCAAACATCCAACGAAGAGGCCTCGCCGGTCAGTGTAGCCAACCCGGCGAGGCCGTCGATTCGTGCGGCGGTCCGCGGAGAGGCCTCAACGCTGAACCGCCAAGCGCGCCTCATTTGGTCGATGTCAGTAGATGTCCCGTTTGCGGCTAGTGGGCGCCGTTGCCATGGTCATCGCCAAACCAGCTACGAAGAGCATAAAAGCGAGGAACAGCAGGCCCACCCAAGCGATTTCGTTGGTCACCAAAACCGCCCCAAGACAAGCCAACATGCTCGGAACTAGGTGCAGCAGCACACGCAACGTGTTTTGCACGCTCATTCTCCTCGAGAGAAGGACCTTACCCGAGTGCTTCGCAGCCATCGTCGTGGCGGAAGCAAGAGAAGGCAGGACTGGCCGTTTCCCTCTGAACCTGGCCAGCCCTGCGATCAGTCAGTGGTAGTGACTAGGGCGCAACCTAACCGGGATCACTGCGCGTGGATACCCCTAACCCGGCCATACTGCATCGCTCCGCAGGCTAACGCTCCACCGTCCGACCCATCTGGCCGCCCGCTGCAGCGCGATTCACAAGTTGCGTGGGAGTGTCGATTTACTGGTAGGTCGCCGCTGAAGCCGGTTAATGTGCTCCCACCACTGCTCGCCGGCTGTTGATCTCGAGATAGACGCCCACTGCTCCCACAACGAGGAGAGCCACTAGCAACAGCACCAACAACAACGAGTCGCGCACGATCCGCTTCATACCCGCCATGCTAGCGGGCTGGTCGGCCCCGCGATAGAACACGCCGCCATGAAGAACGCCGAATCGCCCGGCGATATGGATTCCATAATCTTGGATTGGGGTGATCCGGACGAAAAAAGAGCCCCTGGTGAGGCTGTTCCGAAAGGTGGCTCGGACTTTGCAGCGCGCTTCCCTAGTGGTCAATGCCTCAAAGGGCGCTTCGCGCTAAGCTTGCTGATCGAAATTGTGTTAGCATGAACTGCCCTCTTGCCGGAACTGCCTAACCGGGCCCCTCACTCACCTGGTGCCACATCAACCATCCAGATCAGCTTTTTGCTTCGGTTTGTCGGACGTGCGGCGCCCGAGTCTATCTGCCGTGCGTCGCTTGTGCTGTCGTCTCCGCTGGCCCGCTTGCGAGCCTGCCGGCGATCGACGATTCGCGCGATCCGCTGCGTTGGTCCGTAGCCCTGCCCGACAAAGAAAAGATCGCCGCGGAGTGTCGAGAACTACGGGCGATTCGGAAAGCCGGTCGGCCGGCGGCGCCCCGTTCACAAATCGGCGATCCCCAATAGGCGTCCGGCTTTCGCCAGAACCAGGCGCGGTTCACGTGTGTTTCGGAACCCAACTATGCTCATCCGCGTCGGCTTCGAAATCTCCTTTGAGTTTCCAGAGCCGACGGCGATGCTGATGTTGCTTTCGCTGCACCCGACACGCCTGCCCACCATTCGCGATCCGGAACGGCTCGAAGTGCAGCCGGCGGTCCCGCTGCGTCAGTTCACTGACGGGTTCGGCAACTCCTGTAGCCGCGCTTTCGTGCCGGCGGGCCGGGCGACTCTGCGGAACCAGGCTACCGTCGAGGATTGCGGCTTGCCCGACCTGCAGGTAGCCGATGCGCCGCAACTGAATGTGCAGCACCTGCCCGATGACGTGCTGCCGTTTCTGCTCCCCAGCCGCTACTGCGAGGTCGACAGCGAGCTCAAGGAGCTGGCCTGCGCTCTCTTTGGCGGTGTCACGCCGGGCTGGCCCCGCGTGCAAGCGATCTGCCAGTTCGTAAACCAGCACATTCGCTTCGACTACTCGCAAGCCCGCGCCACGCGGACCGCGCTCGAAATCTACCGCGAACGGGTGGGAGTTTGCCGCGACTTTACTCATCTGGCCGTGACGTTCTGCCGCGGCATCAACATTCCGGCTCGCTACTGCACTGGCTACCTGGGCGACATCGGCGTACCCGCCGATCCGAACCCGATGGACTTCAGCGCCTGGTTTGAGGCGTTTCTGGGGGGCCAATGGTACTCGTTCGATGCGCGGCACAGCGTGCCGCGGATTGGCCGCGTCCTCATGGCCCGCGGCCGCGACGCCGCCGACGTCGCCCTGACCACGACGTTCGGAGTGAATCGGCTCGAGGCGTTTCGCGTGGAGACGTATCAGGTCGGATAGCGGCGCGCGGGGAGCGAGAAGCGGCCTCCAGCGTTAGGGCAGCTCCCCGAGATCACCACCGGCTTCCGAAACTCCCGCACCGCACGATCCGTCTTCGGCATGATCGGGACGTCCCGTCGTTGTTGAGGGCACGACCGGTGCTGGTGGGATGATTCGGCGGCGCCACCTTGCTCGCCGTGCAGACTCGCGCTGCGAGGAAGTCGGCGATAGGATCGCGCGAGGACAGGGCTGCGGAACACATGCGTGCAAAACAGACCCGGGCCCGGCCGTCTCGCCAGAGCTGCCGGACGGGCGTTCCGAGAGGTTTTCACCGGCCCTCCCTCATTCCTAAGCCGGTAAACTGGCCACCTCGAATGCCTTCGAGATGGCTCTACCCTTGATAACGATCGGACCTAACACGATTTTGCCGGAACGCCAGCAGCCCGATTCCGGCCAGAGCGGCGAGCAGGAAGGTGGATGGCTCAGGAACGGGGGCGGGGCCGAAGCTGGCAGCCTGCGTAACCCCGCCATTGATGATTGAGGCCAAGACGCTCGTGTAGGCCAGAGCGTTCGTTTGCAGCACGAGCTTGCGACTCGTATCGCCGGGCGCTAAAAAGCCTGTCAGCGGATCGGAGGCCGTGGGCAAAAAGTTGAAGCCTACGACGTCGCCTGACGGCTGGCGATCGATAGAGCCCGGAGCAATTCCAACGCTCGTCGTTTGGTAGCTGGCATCCACCTGCCACCCTGCAAAATCGTCGACGGACAGCCGGCCGATGGAATGGGGCCCGGAAGCTCCGTCATTCACGAGCGTGTAGACGAACGTCAGCCCTCCAAGCGCGTTGGAAGGATCACCGGAGAGCACTTCGGAAATGAGCCTGCCACTTAGCGAGCCGGGAGAACTGAATGGCTGAATGCGAACATCGACCGGCGCGCCTGCGATCGGGTCGGTTTCCCAAAGCGACGTTACGAGCACTGCGCCCGATGCGAGCGCAGCGGCACAAGCCTCTTTGGCCGTCAGGAAGCAAAGGACACAAAGGCACAGCGCCGAAGGCAGGCGAGCCCTATTCATGGTTGTCTCATCGTTGAAGCAGGAGCTAGTTCGCGACGGCACTTTAACCGTTCTGCGGATCGCTGTAAATCAGCCCGCGGGATCGCTGCCGCTTTGCCGCCGCCTTCCCCAGCCTGGGAGTGGAACTCATTTGCACTCTTCCCGCGCGCCGCCTGGTACGATGTCCGGCATGGTTCATCTCCCTCGCCTGGCTCCTCTCCCTCGACCCGTCCGCTCGGTCTCGCTCCGCACGCTGATGGGGGGGTGAGCCCGTCATGAGTCTCTATGGCTGCGCGCTCAGGCCCTGGTTAGCATCCGATCATGAGCCTGACCCAATGCCCTCAATGCGGTCAGCGATTCGAAGTGCCTGAGGAAGTAGTACGCAACTTCGAATTGGCGGAAGCGATTGCCGCCCCCGCGAATCGAATCCCTCGCGTAATCCTCTGCCCTGACTGTTACGTCACGGACAGAAGCAGCCCTCAGACCACCGCAATCTAGCGAACGGGGCCCCGCCCGACCACGCTCGCCACCATGAGCGACGTCGACACCAAGGGCCGAACCGTGGCCTACCTGACCCGGCAACGGGATTGGTACTGCTTCAACGAGCGGCAGATGAACGAGATGCCAAACTTCGACCAGGCGATGGGTGCGCTGCTGGCCGCTGGGCGCGTCGAGCGGATCATCGTGAACGACCGGCACTAACTTCCAGCCGGGCGCCAATAAAATCTATTTCGCTTGCTTGGCACACTCAAGGCCGATCCGGAAGCCCGGATCAGCGCCTGCACCGAGTTGTCTACATTCTTCCGCTGCCAAACGGCTCCATGTGAATCGAAGTGTCGAACACCGCCGGGACGGCTGCTCGAATGCTGGCTTTCACTCGCCCGCTGAGATTGTGCGCTTCACGGAGCGACAGTTCGGGATCAGCCTGCACATGCACGTCCACGAAATAGCCGGTTCCGAACGTGCGGACACGGAGTTTTTCGATGGCGTCGACGCCACGGACAGAAAGGGCCGCAGCTTTGATCTGGGAAATGACGAGCTGGTCTGGCATCCGGTCCATGAGGTCGTTGAGGGCCGGCATCAGCATCCGCCAGCCGTTGAAGGCGATAACTGTCGCGGCCAGGAGAGCCGCCCAGTCATCCGCCGATTCCCAGCCAACGCCGCCCCAGAGTGCGATCGCAATGCCCACGAAAGCGGCGGCCGAAGTAATGGCATCGCTCCGGTGGTGCCAGGCATCGGCTTTGACCGCCTTGCTACCCGTGTCGATGCCTACGGTCAGCACGGTCCGAAACAGCGTCTCCTTGACGACAATGACGCCGACCAGGACCGCCAGGGTGAACGGCTCAGGGGCATGGTGCGGGGTAATAATCTCGCCCACGGCCGCGACCGCAATGCCGAGGGCGGCGCCCAGCAGCATGAGAGACACCATCGCCGCAGCCAGCGTTTCTGCCCTGCCATAGCCGTAGGGGTGCGACTGATCCGGCGGCCTAGCCGTAATCCTTAGGCCCCGCCACACGACGATCGAAGAGAAGATATCGAGAGTGGACTCGATGGCATCCGCGATGAGCGCATACGAGTTGCCGACGATGCCACCGATCAGCTTGGCCGCCACCAAGGCGGAATTGACTGCGAGGCCCAAGAGCGCCGCGCGAATGCCTCGAGTGTTTGCGGCTTGATCCATGGATTTGCGAAGAGTGCCGCGCGGGCGGCCGGAGCCCAATCTGGGGCGTCGGTTTGTCGGGCAAAGCCACAAACGGGCGGGGTTTGGGTAGAATCGCGGTCCATCGACCAGCGCTAAGTGCCCCCGGAGAGCTGTCCGCATGTTGATCCGAATCGGGCACGGTTCACCGAGCGGGCGCCCAACCGCGTTGAACGCTCGGGCCGGCGCGCTGACTATACTCCCTCTGGGGAGTGGTTCAAGTAGCCGCCATGCCCCGCTGCGATGGATTACGCAACCTCGACCGTCCTTCGGACAGCCCGTGATTTTCTTCCGTCCGCCTGGCTGGTAACCCTGGCCAAGGCCCAGTCAGTTAGGCTGCGAACTATCTGCCTCGCCGCCCCACAGCAGTGCGCACGACACGAGAGAGGCGAGCCCCACGCTCGCTCCCCATGACTCCCTTCGACGATGAGCCCGCAGCGACCTCTTCTGCAGCCGCTGCTCCGCTGCGCGAGGTGCGCTATCGCGCCTCGGAGGGCTTCGCCGAGGCGCTCGCTCGCCTCGGCGGGTGTTTGCTCGTCTCGACCTATCAGGCAGGCAAGCTCGTGGTCATCGGCCTGCACGCCGGGCAGGTGGCCGTGGGGCTCACCAACTTCGAGCAGGCGATGGGCATCGCTGTGAGCGACGACCGACTGGCCGTGGGCAGCCGCGGGCGGTTCTGGTTTCTGCGCCGCGCCTCAGGCATCGGCCCGCAACTCGAACCGGCTGGCCGCCATGACCAGTGTTGGATCACCCGCAGTTGTCAGGTGACCGGGCCCATTGATGGCCATGAGCTGGCCTGGCTGCCCGCCGGCGCCACGGACGAGTTGTGGATCGCCAACACGCTGTTCTCTTGCCTCTGCGCGCTCGACGACCGGCACAGCTTCGTGCCCCGCTGGCGGCCGCCATTCGTATCGCGGCTGGCGGCGGAAGACCGCTGTCACCTGAACGGTCTGGCGGCGGCGCACGGCCAGGTTCGTTTCGTCACGGCCTTCGGCGAGACCGACACTGCCGAGGGCTGGCGGGCCGGCAAAGCGACGGGCGGCTGCCTGATCGACGTGCCGGCCAGCGAGGTCGTGGCGCGGGGCCTATGCATGCCGCACAGTCCGCGGGTTCACGCAAACAAGGTTTGGCTGCTCGAGTCAGGCCAGGGTTCGCTGGGGCTGGTCGATCTGGCGCGGGGCCCGATCGAGCCCGTGTGCGTGTTGCCGGGCTACACGCGGGGCCTGGCCCTGGTGGGCGGGGCCGCGTTCGTCGGACTCTCGAAGATTCGCGAAACGGCCACCTTTGGCGGCGTGCCGATCGCCGAGCGGCGCGACGAGTTGGTGTGTGGCGTGGCAGTCGTCAACCTGACCACGGGCAGCCAGGCGGCGGCCTTCCAGTTCCTTTCCGGCGTCGACGAGATCTTCGACGTGCAGTTCCTGCCGGATGCGCGATTCCCGGCGCTCGTCGGGCCGCACGCGCAGGAGGAGGACGGCCCGACGGTGTGGGTGGTTCCGCGAGAAGAGGCGGCGTCGTGAACCGCCGGCGTTCACGATGTCTTCCGACGGTCCTGCTATCGCAGGCCCGTCTCGCCCACCACCTCACCATCCTCGACATTCGCCAAGCGGCGATGGACCGCCGGATCGATCTCGTAGGGCAACCGCCGCACCGAGCCGTCGCACATCGTCATCTGCCAGAACGACGCATGGGCGCTGCCGTAGGTGCCAATCCCCGTGAAGCCGGGCGTGTCACGCATGGGAGGGTCGGCGGCATCGCAGGTGCCGATCAGCCCAATGAAGGGCAACCCTTCATCCTCCAGCGCCAATCCGGTTTCGTAATCGTCGGGGTTGACGTTCTTCTCGCCGATCAGATAGGTGTTCGTCGTTCCATCGGTGACGTCGGCGATGCGAACCTGGCTGAGCATGTAGACGACGCCGGTATTCGTCTTGCGGGTGTAACGATCGTCGAAGTTGGCAAGCGCATCTCCCTCTTCGAGCGTGGCAGGGCCCGCTGCAACCCCACCAGCCCACACGGAGCCCCAGTTGCCGGCGTAGTCCACTTTTTGTGACTTCGTCTTTCCCGGTCCGCCGGGCGCCATTAGTCCGTTCACGATGCCAGGGTACTCTGGCCAAGGCACACAGGGGCGCAGGCCAGGACCACGGCGCGAGGGGCAGTATCGTGAGCCTGGCGGATGACCCGCGGCAATGCCTGATGTGCCTAGCATTCTCGCCTGATGGGCGTTGGTTAGCGGCCGGCGGTCGCGACGCGCCCGAGCAAGTCGGCGCGGGCGGCTTGCTGCTCAGCTGGGATCTGAGCCAACAGCCTCCCAGAAGGATCGAACTGGCGCTCGATCCGCCGCCATGGCAGGTCAATTTCGTGCTGTTCGCCGCCGATAGCCGCCGCCTGGCCGTGGCCGGCGACGCGCGGTGGTACGACGGCGCGGCCGACCTCTGGACCCTCGAGGGCGGCGCGTGGTCGCGCACGCAACGCGATTTCATTCGCTTGGGCAGCCGCCCGACCTGGTTGACCTTCATTCCCGCGAGCGATCGACTGGTCGCGAACTCCTGGGAGGGGCTGACCGTGGTTCAGGATCTGGCCTCCCCGCGGCCCACTCTATCGTTCCAAGGCCACAGCAAGGACATCTATCGGTTTGTGCTCCAAGAACCGCCCCAGGTCTTCGCCCAACTCGTGGGCCGTCGCGTAGCGATCGGCTGGCTCCTTGGCCACGGCCTTATTCATGCGCGCACTCAGTAACGTCGACTCTTACCGGGCGCCCGTTGGCCCGTCGTGGTCGGAAGCATCCGGATGATCGAGCAGCGTCCGCAGCCGCTTGAGCGCCCGAACTTGGCGCTTCAGCAGAGCCTCACTCGAAATCTCGAGCACTGCGGCGGCCTCGCTCGAGGAGAGTTGCTCGAGATAACGCAAGGTCAGCACCTCGCGATCGGTTTCCGAGAGTTGCGCGAGCGCGGCCCGCACCTGGGCATTCTGCTCGAGGCGCTGGAGACGGCCGCTGGGCTGCGTGCCGCTCGTGGCCAAATGATCGGCCAACTGATGAAGCGACTCGTCCGGCAGCCCCGGCGCCCAACCATGTTCGCGGCGCACGCTACGGCGCTCGGCCAAGATATGCCGGCGATGGAGGTCGAGCAGCCGGTTCCAGGCGATGGCGCGCAGCCAGGGGTAGAATGGCACCGGCTGCGTGCGAGCATACTCTGCAATTTGCCGGCTGGCCTGGGCAAGGGCCTCTTGAACCACGTCCGACTCATCGATGCGGCTGGCC